>CAIUQR010000061.1 GCA_903901335.1 uncultured delta proteobacterium
AAGTCGTGGTATCATATTAAGAGGGCTCTGGAGACACTCCAGGTTACAGAATTTTTTGATTTAAAATATCGTGTGCTCATGCGCAACGAGGTGACTGAAGAAGTAGTAAACATCCTTAAATCATTGAAGATAAAGCCACCGGCGCGGGTCATCCACATGTCCGAACTGGTTCAAAATCCGTAGTAACACGACTAAAATCGCGGCCCGGCGCAAACCCAGTGCCAGCAAGGGTTTCAGCCGATTTACAAACTTACTGCCCGCAAACGCAAGTAGAACAGAGAGAGGATCAAACAAGCCAGGACAGGTTCAATCGGAACCTTTGTCTTTGAGAGAGTTACTGAGAGGTGGCAAACTGCCGATAATGAAAATATTTTTTCTATCAGATACGGACCGTCAGAGAATCAAGATTCTTTTTCAGTTCCGCATAGTTTGGGCTTTCGTAGACCAGTTTTCTGAGATTTGAGCTCCCAGAGATCAGCTTGAAATACCGGCCAATGTGATTTTTTATAGAACCGAGCAGACGATCTGTCGGGAACTGGCAGTGTTCGATAAGCTCCAGGTGTCGATGTACTCCCCGCAGCAGTGATTGCAGATCCTCCGGTCTTCCGTATTCCTTGAAGACCCAGGGGTTGCCGAGGGCGCCTCTGCCTATCATTACCCCATTACAACCTGTCTGCTTCATCATCAAAATGCCATCCTGATACGTCTGGATATCCCCGTTCCCGATGACGGGAATGGAAACTGCCTCTTTAACCTGGGAGATACCCTGCCAGTCGGCCTTTCCGGTAAATCCTTGAGCCCATGTCCGCCCATGGACAATAATGGCTGAAGCCCCGGCGCCTTCCGCCATCCGTGCAAATGATGCGGCAGTCAACTGGGAAGAATCGATTCCTGAGCGGATTTTTACCGTGACAGGCAAAGCACTTTGTTTCCGTACACACTCGATGATCTTGCCTGCAAGTACAGGATTGCGCATAAGGGCGGCGCCTGCGCCGCGCTTGGTCACCTTGGGAACGGGGCAGCCCATATTGATATCAATACAGTCAGGCCGGAATCGGGCCAAAATTGCCGCCGCCTTGCCCATAATCTCAGGATCTGCTCCGAACAGCTGAAAAGATACCGGATGTTCCTTGGGATCTGATACCAGCATTGCCAGGGTTTTTTGTTGACCATAGACGAGGCCATGGCAGCTGATCATCTCGGAAACGCATAACCCAGCGCCATATTCACGACAGAGCAAACGGAACGGGAGATCGGTGTATCCGGCAAGAGGTGCCAGTAAGAATGGTGGATCAACTGGAATATCGGCAATGCGCAGCATGATTTTTCAATGATTGGCAGCCGAATTTCGCCTGAAGATAATTAAGATCCTGAGGATCGGGGATAAGGGGGATGGTCGAATGACACAACGGAAAATACAATCGGCCGTCCAGAGGGCATGCCGGCCGGTTTCTGACTAACGGGGGATTAAGGGTGTTGCAATTCGTTGAGTGTTTTCATATAGATCTTTTCGGAGAGGTCATCAATGATTCTTTCCAGCGCTTTGTATTCATTATCTTTTGTAATGGCGATGCTGGTGTTGATCAGATACGATTCCGAGAAAGACTGGCCGGGAACCTCCACCAGAACCTTCCCGGTCTTTAAGTTTTTGAGAATATAACGGACATTCAATCGTACCTTGACTTCCGTGGTGATATTGTTGACCCCGTATGAAAGACTTGGAATATCAATTGAGAGTATCTCCCCTGCAAGAATCAGATCAGCCCCTTCTTGCCCTTTTTTAATAGTTATATGATTACTTTTTTGGTACCACTTAACAAGAGACTGGTAGACCATATTGTCCAAACGAAGTTCGTTTGTTTTGTTTTTCCAGGTTGTTATATAGACAGATACCTCAGGTCCCGTATAGACATAGGGGTTATGATACCCACAAGAAACGGGTAGAAAAAAAAGCAGAATTAAAAGGGGTAAAGAGCGGTTGAATGATTTCAATGCAGGTCTCTGATAGAGTAAAGTTATTCGAATGGATGAGATTACTCGACATGCAGTCCCGGGAAATGAATACCCAGGATTGCATATTAGTATTAAACAACAATATTCACAAGTTTCTTCTTGACGACGATAGTTTTTCTGATCGGTTTCGCTCCGATATATTTAATAATATTTTCATCATGCAAGGATTGATCTATAAGAATTTCGTCCTGGATGTCTGCGGGAACCTGCAGGCGGGATCGCACCTTGCCGTTGACTTGAATGACAATGGTCAGCATGTCTTCTTTGGCTGCGTCTTCATCAAACGATGGCCATTTTTCTTGCTCGACAGAGCGGATATTTCCACAATACTCCCACATTTCCGCACAGAAATGGGGGACCATTGGTGAGAGAAGAAGGATGATGGTATTTATTGCCTCACGGATTATTGCTGCTTCAGTATTTTCTTTTTGTCTGTTCTCATTCGCGGAGGAAAGGGTGTTGAATAATTCCATGATGGAGCTGATTGCCGTATTGAAATGGAAATTGTTTTCAATATTCTGGGTGACTTTTCTGATAGTCTGGTGGGTTTTCCTGTGCAGAATCCGGCCGGTATCAGTTAAAACTGCCGGCATTCCGCCGGCTGCAAGGATTATTTCCTTATTGTGTACGATATAGCGGTAAACACGGTTTAAAAAACGGTACGCTCCGTCGACACCTTGAGAACTCCATTCAAGGTCCTTTTCCGGTGGGGCGGCAAAGAGACTGAAGAGGCGGACCGTGTCTGCCCCATAGGCATTGATCAGGTCATTCGGGTCGACGACATTGCCTTTTGACTTTGACATCTTCGCCCCGTCTTTGATGACCATCCCCTGGGTCAGCAGATTGGTAAAAGGTTCGTCGATATCCAGGTAACCGAGATCCCTAAGAACCTTGGTGAAGAAGCGGGAATAGAGAAGGTGCAGAATTGCATGCTCGACACCGCCGATATACTGGTCGACAGGCAGCCACTGAGAAGCTTTTTCCCTGTCAAGAGGAGCTTCTGTATGGCGGGGACATGTAAATCTGGCGAAATACCAGGAGGATTCAACAAACGTATCCATGGTGTCGGTTTCACGCCGGGCGGCACCGCCGCAGGAAGGGCAGGTGGTTGCCAGGAATGATTCTCTTTTTTCCAGAGGAGCACATTCGTTCTGGCCGGACTCAGAATCTTCGGGCAAGATGACCGGCAGTAGATCAGGAGGAACCGACTGTACTCCGCAGGTGTCACAGTAAATCATTGGAATAGGGGCGCCCCAGTAGCGTTGTCTGGATATTCCCCAGTCTCTCAGCCTGTAGGTAATGTGTGCCGCACCGAATCCCTGTTGTTCCGCATGCTTGATAATGGTCTTCTGGGCCGGTTCGGATGCCAGGGAAGTGAAGGGGCCGGAGTTGATCAAGACACCGGGGACTGTTGAGGCTTCCGTCATTGTATCGGCTAGCAGCGTTTCGCCCTCCGGAATGACGACCGGACAAATATCCAGGGCATATTTTCTGGCAAATTCAAAGTCCCGTTGATCATGGGCAGGAACGGCCATGACCGCACCGGTGCCATATTCCATCAGGACGAAATTGGCGATATAGATGGGAATATGTTTATTATTAAAAGGGTTGATACAGTAACGGCCGGTGAAAATACCTTCCTTCTCAACTTCGACTTCCAGGATATGCCGTTGCTTTTGGTGGATAATACGGGTGGCGAAGTCCTTGACTTCGTTTTCTCTGTCGGTGCCGGCGACCAAGGTGTCAATCAGGGGATGCTCCGGGGCGATGGACAGGAAGGTTACGCCGAAAACAGTATCAGGGCGGGTAGTAAATATGGAGATATTTCCCTCCATCCCGACGATTTTGAAATTGCAGGCAAGTCCGGTGGATTTACCGATCCAGTTGCGCTGCATTGTCCGGACTTTTTCCGGCCAACCGGTCAATTTTTCGAGATCGGTGAGCAGTTCCTCGGCGTAATCTGTAATTTTTAAAAACCAGCCATGCATTTTCCGTGGTACAACCGGTTCACTGCAACGCCAGCAGACGCCATCTTCGACTTGTTCGTTGGCGAGAACTGTGAGGCATGAGTTACACCAGTTAACGGTGGTCGCTTTTCTGTAAGCCATCCCTTTTTCATACATCTTCAAAAAAAGCAATTGCTCCCATGCATAGTATTTTACATTGCAGGTGGCGATCTCCCGGCCCCAATCATATGACAGCCCAAGTCGACGGAGCTGGTTACGCATATAATTGATGTTATCATAGGTCCATCTGGCCGGATGGGTATTATTCTTCAATGCTGCATTTTCTGCCGGAAGCCCGAAGGCATCCCATCCCATGGGATGAAGGACGTTAAAGCCTCGAAGCCGTTTGTATCGCGCGATCACATCCCCGATCGAGTAATTGCGGACATGACCCATATGAATTCGTCCTGAAGGATACGGAAACATTTCCAGGACGTAATATTTTTCTTTGTCGTTCTCTTCGCTAACACTATAGATGTTTCGATCAAGCCAGTGACTTTGCCATCTGGCTTCTATAGACTTGAAATCATATTTATCATTGGTGGTTTTGCCGCTCATGCTGAATGCCTCTGTGAAAAAGAAATCGGCCTTTGGGGAAAGATGGCCGATTTCGTATCGGTTGTTTCAATAATGCAGTTATTGATCAATTATTATCTGTCCGGTTCATCATAGGTGCTCATGTTTTCAAACATAGTGAATTCTTTCAAGAATGTCAACTTGACGCTCCCAGTCGGGCCATTTCTCTGTTTACCGATAATAATCTCGGCAGTTCCTCGTTCCGGGTTATCTTCCGATTTGTTATACACCTCGTCCCGATAGATAAAACAGATGACATCGGCGTCCTGTTCGATGGCCCCGGATTCGCGCAGATCGGACATCATGGGACGCTTGTCTGTCCTACTTTCAAGCCCCCGATTCAATTGGGAAAGTGCAAGAATTGGGACCTTATGTTCTTTGGCAAGGGCCTTCAGGGAGCGGGAGATTTCGCTGATTTCCTGGGTCCGGTTTTCAATAGGACCTCGTCCCCGCATGAGTTGCAGGTAATCGACCAGGATCATGCCGATGTCGTATTGGGACGCGAGTCTTCTGATTTTTGCCCGCATTTCCAGAACGGAAATGGCAGGAGTGTCGTCAATGTAAATGGGGGCATTGGAAAGCATTCCGACAGCGCGGGTCAATTTTGGCCAGTCGTCCGCGTGTAACTTGCCGGTTCGGATACGATGAGAATCAATCCTGCCGACAGAGCTGAGCAGGCGCATAGCCAGTTGCTCTTTTGACATCTCAAGGCTGAAGATGCCGACTCCGATTTTTTCAACGAGGGCAGCGTGCTGGGCAATATTCATTGCCAAGGCGGTTTTCCCCATGGAGGGTCTGCCGGCGAGAATTATCAGATCCGACGGTTGCAATCCGGCAGTCATTTTATCGATCTCAAAATATCCTGTTGGTACTCCGGTGATAAGCTCCTGCCGTTTGAATAATTTTTCAACTGTATCGAAGGCGGATGGAATAATATTTTTGAGCGATACAAAGCTTTGTCCGCCTGTGCGACCGGCTATCTGAAAAATAGCCTGTTCGGCTTCGTCGACAAGGATGTCTATATCCCCTTGCTCATCATAACATCTGGTTGCAATTTCGGTGTTGACGTGGATGAGATTCCTGAGGATTGCCTTTTGGCGAATGATCCTTGCATAGGAAGCGATATTGACAGTAACCGGGACAATTGAGGTCAAAGTAGCCAGATAAGAGGGCCCACCGATTTCATCGAGCTGGTTTTTATCCTTGAGCAGATTGGTTAGAGTTATGAGATCCTGAGGCTCGTTTTTTTCGAAAAGATCTATCATGGCCTCGAAGATTAACTTGTGACAATTTCTGTAAAAATCGGACGGTTCCAGGATCTCGAGAACGGCGCTTAATGACTTGTCTTTTAAAAGAATTGAGCCAAGTACCGATTGTTCCGCTTCCAGATTTTGAGGTGGGATCCTTGCGCCTGGAGCAGTGTGTTTCGTTGAGAACGGAGATGTATCTGTCATTGTTCCTGGAGGGTAAATACACAATTAATCAAACAAAAACACACCATTGAGAAAATGTCCCCATGGTGTGTTTTTATGAAAATATCGGCTGCAGACGCGAACACCTGGTGTATCCGCTCTTTTCCTCTACTGAAAAACCTGATGAATGTCTGAAAATATGTGCCGATCTATTCCCCTGAACTTCGGTTTGTCACTCTGACCATAATATTGGTGGTCAGATTAAAACCAACCTTGACGGGTATCGACGTTTCTCCAAGTGTTTTGATAGGCTCCGCCAGGAGGATCATTTTTTTATCCACTGAGATATTCAAGGAGGCTAACTTTTCACAGATATCAGAGGTAGTGACGGAGCCGAAAAGTCGCTCATCTTCACCGGCCAGTTGTTGGATTTCCAAGGTCACCCCAGCCAGCTTTTTGGATAATAGCTCTGCTTCCTGACGCTGGTGTTCAATACGTGTCTCAATTGTGGCTCTATTGCGGGCGAGTATGGCAAGATTCTCAGGATCTGCAGTTACGGCTTTGCCTTGCGGTAAAAGATAATTTCGCCCATAGCCCGGTTTGACAGTGACAACATCACCTTCCTGCCCCAGGGTGTTTATTGTTTCTTTAAGAATGAGTTCCATATGTTAACTCCTTGTAGTATTTTCTACGGTGTAAATAATCCAATCAAATGGTGATCGGAGAGCTGTTCCATTTTTAGTGTTTATTTGCTTAATCGACGAAAATCCAGCCATATATCCGCCATCCCTACAACCAGGAGGAGAAATGTTCCGGATGACTGGATTACAGCGATTGTATAAAGAGGCAAACGGAAGACGATGGGCATATTCCATTTGTCAAAAAAATATCCAAGTATTGCAACTCCCTGAAAAATATAAAATACCCCCACCAGAAGCAAGAGATTAATTCCCGTGAGCTGGATCGGTTGTAGAGGTATCAGGGCAAGCACTGCCGAAAAAATTGCCGCCCAAATCAGTCGTTCAGGTAATTTCCAATATTTATATTCCGGCCATGGAGATTTATTGCAAAATCGCAGTGCCAGACGGTTTCCAAGAACCATGGTCAACCAGATGGTAACGATAATAATATTACCTGCTATTGCGGGTAATATTACGGGGAAAATGGCCTTCGCCTGGTTGAGAAATTGATCAATTAAAAGCAATTTCTCAACCGGGATGGAGTTATTCTGCCTATATACGTTTAACGAAGCATCCACTCCCTCTTGTACCGAATGAACCAAGGAGGAGTAGGAAAAAGCATTATCGGTGGCAATAAGTCCACCCCAGAAAACCAGCCAGCAAATCCCTAGACACAAAATCCCCTTCATGCCGGTAATCATTTGTTCTTCTGATCTTCCTGCCGCATCGGCAATGACATATCCCGGTGGAAGCGCAGTCAGAGACAGAAGAATCAGAGGCAGAGATCGAAGAAACAAGCCAACCAGACAAGCGAGTATCACTCCCTGCAGTATTATTCTGTTTCCCAGTTTCCAGCCAAATCCATACAACAATAAAAAAACAACCAGCGGAACAAATCCATTCAACCAGCTTAATAGAGGCCATTGCACGCCTGGCAGAATGAGAATCGAAGAAAGGAGGAAAACATATTGAAAAACTCTCATCCCTTCAGGTTTTCTCAGAACCTGCTCCACTTCATCAACCCCTGATGTCTCTATCAACCTTGGAGAGAACCGGAATAGGGAAGGAGAGCAATGTGACGGGCTCTCTTAATCGCTTCACAAAGTTGTCTTTGGTGCGTAGCGCAGGTTCCGACTATCCTCCGGGGAATGATTTTTCCCCGTTCTGAAACAAAACTGCGAAGAGTTTTTACATCTTTATAATCGATACTCTGCTCTTTATCTGAACAGAATCTGCAGACCTTTTTTCGTGAGAATAATTTCTTCTGTGGTCTTTGGGCCATTGTTTGTCTCCTGAATGTTGTACGTTGCCTTGAAACGTTGATTAATCTTCAATGATATCAGAATCGTCATCGGATTCATCGTCGAGATCATCTTCCGGTTCGGTTTCGGAAGCCTGTTGTGCAGCAGCTTTACGGGTAGCGAGTTCAGCGGTTGCAGTTTCTGCCTCTTCGGCGGTGATCGTATCTGATATCTTCACAGTCAGATAACGAAGAACGGAATCATCGATTCTGAATTTACGTTCAATCTCGGCTACGGCTTCAGGAGTTCCGGCAAAATCACAGAGTACATAATAGCCGAGGGTTTCTTTCTTGATCGGATAGGCAAGCTTTTTTATTCCCCATTTGTCTGATTCAATGATCAGACCGTTATCCGATTGAATAATTTTCGTTGTATTGTCGATGAGCGTGTTGACCTGATCCTCGCCTAATGTCGGGCGAAGGATATAGATCGTTTCATACCTGCGCATGTGTTCCTCCTCGTGGACTCATGTTTGTAGGATTGATCATCCATGGTTTGCGGCCCTCGCTTGCTTTGCTGTTCGGCAGAGAGCGAAGAGGTGTGTGTTCCAAATTGAACAACAAAAAAAACAGCCGATCTGTATTGGTGCATCAAACTAACAGACCTGCCTGTCAAATGAACATTGAAGCTTACATATCTGTTATGAAATTGTCAATTTCTTTTTGGTTTTTCTTCGGCCTTGATCGCCAGCCACTGCTTTTTTAATGCCTCTTCATCATCAATCTGAACTCCTGCAAAAACATGGGGATGACGTCGAATCAATTTCTCATTTATGTTATCCAGCACATCAGTTATAGCGAAGGACGCATTCTCAGAATTGATTTCTGCTACCATCACCAGCAGGAACATCATATCCCCCGCCTCTTCGCAGAGGTTAGCTAGGTCATTGTTAGATATGGCCAGCATCAATTCATCAAATTCTTCCTGTAAATATTTTGTTAATGAAGCGATAGTCTGTTTTTTGTCCCATGGACAGCCGTTTTTTCCTCGCAATTCTTTTACGATTTCTACGAGTTTCCGGAATGCCTGTTCCATATTTCGCATAAAAAAACCTCCTTTGTTAGAAAAATTTGGAAATTATCTGAATATGTATTAGAGTTAGAGAGGTGAATAAGACAAGATGTTTTTCGTGAGGAGTGAAGATGAAAAAATATATTGACATATATGACCTGACCAAATAAGTAGCATATGTTGGTTTTGTCAGTTCTAACCTGAAAGAAGTTGCAGGAGGTGGTGAGACAAGAAAACCGCAGTGGATTCCTTGTTGAGGAAGTAAGGGAAATTAAGATTAACCAGAATGAAGGATTGACGATGGAAGACGAAAGAAAACAAAAATTCCTTTTAGAAAAACACAAAGACATTGCGAGAATTGACCAAGAAACAAAGAGGACTCACGGCTGGTATGTCAGGGTGAGGTTTTTAGGCAAAACGCATTCGAAATTCTTTTCTGACAGGAAATGTGGCGGGAGATATTCCAGTCTCCTTTCAGCAATCTCGTGGAGAGACAAGACAGAGAAGAAATTGGGCAAGGTCCGTACAAATAAGCATATGGTAACGGTAAGCAATTCCGGTACCGGTGTTGTCGGAGTTCGCCTGAATGAAAGGTTGAATCGATACGAGGTCAGCTGGGTAACCGATCAAGGGAAACAAGGAAAGACCTCTGTATCCATTGCCAAGCATGGCAAAAAGAATGCTTTTTCTAAGGCCTGTTCTATTCGCCGTGAAAGAGAAAATGCTCGACTGGGATATGCCGTTTAGTAACATCATGGCATAAAGTTTGGATTTGAGTCATGTCAACAAGACAGTTGCGGGGGATTGTTTTTTTGACAGACTTGTAACGCTGAACGGAAATTTTGATGACAGAGTGGGATGACCGCTGATCATTAGAATTTCCGTTTTTTTTATCTGATTCGATAATTTGAATAAAATGCAGGTGAAACTCATTGACAATTGCCTAATAAATGTGTCTTATATGCCGTTCCAAGATTGAGTTTTTTTAGTTAATGAAGCATTAATAAGATTCCATACAAAGAGGTTCATATAATGTATGCTATAGTTCGTACTGGAGGAAAGCAGTACCAGGTTACCAGTGGCGATCAATTACGTGTTGAAAAACTGAATGGGAATGTTGGCGACACTATTGAGCTTAATGACGTTTTGCTGGTTGCAGGCGATGGGAATGTCACCATTGGACAACCATTGGTTCAGAATGCAAAGGTTATAGCCACGATTGCCGAGCAGGGCAGGGCAAAGAAGGTGATCATCTTCAAAAAGAAAAGAAGGAAAGGTTATCGTCTGAAAAACGGCCATAGGCAGTCTTATACTGCATTGAAGATACAAGAGATTTCGGCTTGATTCTGATTTATTCAGATATCGGAAAAGACATTGGGTGGAAGGGTTTAGTCAGACCACTGGATTGAATGAAGGAGTAAGGGAATGGCACATAAAAAGGCGGGCGGCAGCTCGAGGAACGGTCGCGATAGTCAAGGACAGAGAAGAGGTGTTAAACGTTTCAGCGGCGAAACCGTAACAGCTGGAAGCATCCTTATTCGCCAGCTCGGGACGAAAATTCATCCCGGAACGAATGTTGGTTGTGGACGAGATTATACTCTGTTTGCGAAAGTTGACGGTGTAGTCAAGTACGAAGATTTTGGAAAAGAAAGAAAACGGGTAAGTGTGTATCCTGCAGGCTGATCCGCACTCCTTTTATAATACCTGGAATTGTTGCCGGTAAAGGGCAGATTCGATAACAGGACATAAACTCGACCTCAATTCAATTGGCGGTCGAGTTTTTTTTATAGTATGAGACAAGAACTGACTGAGCACATCATATCTTTAGGCAGGAGACTAATGGCATTCGTTGATGAAGCAAAATTTTTTGTGAAGGCCGGAGATGGTGGAAATGGATGTGCCAGTTTCAGGCGTGAAAAATATGTACCTAAAGGCGGCCCTAATGGTGGCGATGGTGGGAAGGGTGGCAGTGTTATCATCCGAGCCACCAAAAAATTGCACTCGCTGATAGACTTCCGTTATCGTTCTCATTTCAAAGCAGGGAGTGGAATGAACGGGCAGGGCAAAGATATGCATGGCAGGAACGGAAAGGATTGTCATATGGATGTTCCCACCGGTTCTGTAATAAAAGATGCTGCCTCTGGTCAAATTCTTGCAGACCTCCTTAACGATGGTGATATGTTTATAGCTGTGCAGGGAGGGGACGGAGGCCTGGGGAACACTCATTTTGCCAGTGGTACCAATAGAACGCCCCGGATAGCCACGAAAGGGAAAGAAGGCGAGGAGAAATGGCTCAAGATTGAACTCAAACTGATTGCCGATGTCGGTCTTGTCGGTTTACCCAATGCCGGCAAATCAACACTCCTGTCGAAACTGTCGGCGGCAAATCCTAAAATTGCCGATTATCCTTTCACAACCCTTGAACCCCAACTGGGAGTATTGCAGTTTAAATATCACGAACCCTGTATTATTGCCGATATCCCTGGGCTTATTCAAGGTGCCAGTAAGGGGGTTGGTCTGGGGCATACCTTTCTTCGCCATATTGAACGTACTCGTATTCTTTTGCACGTTATTGATGTCGAGAGCGAGTCTGTGGAAGAGGACTACAGGGTTCTTGAAAATGAATTACAGTCATACAAAGAAGAACTTGTCCGTAAAACTCATTTTCTGATCCTTAATAAAATTGATAAAGTTCCCAGTAAAAAACTTAAGGAACTGGAGAAGCATTTTGCTCTATCAGGATGTAAAACTGTAAGAATATCTGCTCTTAATGGTGATGGCATTGAAGGGCTGAAGGTGTTATTGGCTGAAACACTCGAGGAGTATCGAGCAGTACCCCGCAGGACGGATCCGAATGAGAATGAACGGATTGTGAGTGACCACGGGGAGAGGGAATCTGGTGAAAAGGATAGCAGCTGATATCCTTTGCCGATACCTGTTGATCGTCCGATGTGCCCATTAAATAGGTCCAGCAGATAGTTAAAAACTTCCGTATACAGTATGACATTCCAAATAAATAAAGATGATGGTCTCTATTTCCGTCAAACCTTGTTTGATAAGGCCAAACGTGTCGTGGTCAAAGTCGGCAGTGCGGTACTGACAGGTGAAAAGGGCATGAATCTGGAGGTCATCGATAACCTGGCCCGAGAAATCGCTTTCCTGCACAATAGTGGCCGGGAGGTTATTCTCGTTACTTCAGGGGCGGTTGCGGCGGGTCGGAAAAAACTTGCTGTTGACGAGACTATGAAAATCGACCTCAAGGAAAAACAGGCTCTTGCGGCTGTCGGGCAATCGACCTTGATGCAGATATATGACACTTCCTTTGCTGTTTACGGGAAGAACATTGCCCAGATTCTTCTTACCCATTCCGACCTGGCCAATCGAGATCGATATCTGAACGTGAGAAATACTATTCTTACGCTTTTTCGTTTTGGTGTTATTCCGATCATCAACGAAAATGATACCGTCTCCGTGGAGGAGTTGCGTTTTGGTGATAATGATACGCTTGGCGCGTTGATAACAAATTTGATTGAAGCGGATATGTTCATCTGTCTCACTGATGTCGTAGGCCTCTATAGTGGGAACCCCCAGACGGACTCTGATGCGAAACCCATCTATACGGTTGCTGAAATCACTCCGGAAGTAGAGGCCATGGCCGGGAATGTGAAGAGCGCTCTTGGGACCGGAGGAATGCAGAGCAAAATTCGCGCTGCAAAGATGGTATCAGCAGGCGGCGGAAGTTCGTTCATCGGCCCTGGAAGGGAAAAATTCATTCTTCAACAACTTTTCAGCGGGGAGATGATAGGTACTTTTTTTCTTCCCAGAAACGAAAAAATTCAAAGCCGGAAACAGTGGATTGCCTATGTGCTCAAGTCCAAGGGTGCGGTGGTCATCGATGATGGCGCATGTACTGCGATCAGCGAACGGGGCAAGAGCCTGCTTCCTTCGGGGATAGTGGAAGTCCATGGGACCTTCGGTGTTGGAGAATCTATTCGATGCCTGAACAGGAAGAACGAATGTATCGCCGTTGGGCTTACGAATTACTGTTCCGAGGATATTGAAAAGATCAAGAAGTCACATTCCGTTGAAATTTTTGCTCTACTGGGTTTTAAAGATAGCGATGAAGTCGTTCATCGTGATAACCTTGTGCTCATAAAGGATAGAATATGACTCCATCAGAATTGCAGGACTCCATCTGTTCCATGGCAAAAAAGGCCCGGATTGCATCACGTTCCCTGGCATCCTTGTCTTCAGAGAAAAAAAACACTGTCTTGCTTCGTATGGCCGGGCTTCTCGAGGAGAAAACGGGGTATATCCAGCAGGAGAATCAAAAAGACCTCGCGGCAGGAAGAGAGAAAGGGCTGAGCGCAGCAATGCTTGACCGGCTGGAGCTCTCTGAAAAGGTGATGCAGGCAATGATTGCAGGCTTGCAGGCGGTCACCCGATTGCCTGATCCTGTTGGTGAAATCACCCAGATGACACGAAGACCCAATGGATTGCTGGTTGGTCGTATGCGCATCCCTTTGGGTGTTATTGCAATGATTTACGAATCACGTCCCAACGTAACTGTCGATGCCGCGGCCTTATGCCTGAAAACGGGAAATGCTATTCTGTTGCGGGGTGGATCAGAGGCAATTCATTCCAATATGGCCTTGGCCAGGGTGTTGCAGGAGTCCCTGGATATCGAGGGGATTAACCCGGATGCAATTCAAGTCATTCCGGTCACCGACAGGCAGGCCGTCACTATCATGCTTGCCCAGGAGGACACCATCGATCTGGTCATTCCTCGTGGAGGCGAGGGGCTGATCCGGTTTGTGATGGAGAACTCTAAGATTCCGGTATTGAAACACTATAAAGGGGTCTGTCATATCTTTGTCGATCGGGACGCGGACCTCGACAAGGCGATCCCTATCATTCTCAATGCCAAAACCCAGCGTCCCGGGGTCTGCAATGCGCTGGAGGGGCTTCTGATTCATCAGGATATCGCCCGGAATTTTCTGCCGATTATCACCAAAGAATTACAGTCGGCCGGAGTGCAACTGCTTGGGTGCAAACAATGTGCAAATCTGGTGCCAGAGATCCAGCCTGCCGCCGATACTGACTGGGGAAAAGAGTTTCTCGACCTGATTCTCTGTGTCAAAATAGTTGCAGGATTTGAGGAGGCCAAATCATATATCGAGCACTATGGTTCGCGTCATACAGAATCTATTCTCACCGAGAATTACAGCACAGCCCAACGCTTTATCAATGAAATCGATGCGTCGGCAGTGATGATCAATGCATCGACACGATTCAATGACGGTGGTGAGCTTGGGCTCGGCACAGAAATCGGCATCAGCACGACCAAACTGCACGCCTATGGTCCCATGGGTCTGGAGGAGCTGACTACCAGAAAGTTTATCGTTTACGGCCAAGGACAGGTTCGCAGTTGAAAAGACGTATCGGTCTTTTGGGGGGGACTTTTGATCCTATACATTTCGGTCATCTGCAGCTGGCTGAGATTGCCTTGAAAAGATGTAATCTCAGCCAGATAGTATTTATTCCTGCTGCAAACCCTCCACATAAAAATTCTCACAAAATTTCAGATTTCGAGCATAGAGTCAATATGGTCAGGACAGCTCTTGCAGGAAAATCTGACTTGAGCTTATCTCTTCTTGAAGCCGATCTGCCGGCGCCTTCCTATACCATTGATACTTTGACGTTTCTTGTCCGGAAATGCAAGATTAACGAAGAGTTTTATTTTATCCTGGGCGAAGATGCCTTTTTGGAGATTAACACCTGGAAGTCTTATCAGAAGCTTCTGTCTCTGACGAATTTTATCGTTTCCGGAAGGAGTGGATATTCTCCTGAGTATGTTGCAATATTTGCTCAATCTCTCGGTTATACCGTCCAAGGGGATATCTGGCACGATCCATCAGGAAAAAGAGAGATAATCTTTTTACCTGCGGCAACCGACGATATCTCTTCGTCAGCTGTTAGAGAAAGGATACAGGAAAAAATGTCATTACAAGGGCTTATCCCGGATGATGTGATTGGTTATATTAAGAAGAATAATCTATACGGATTCCAAGAGCGTTCATAGGTTAAACGAGGAAGAGTCTAGGGGAAAGTTCCCTGGCAGTAATTATTGAAGAAATCAATAACATGCTCGCATTTTTTAAAAAAATAAAATAGTATTTTTCCTGTGTTTTACTAAGTTCATTTGAACAACCCGGATATTTTTAAAAACATATATCAAGCCCACTGCATAAATGACTCGAAAAATTAAAAATTCAAGCAGCAGTACACATATCTCATTGCTCGTAGTTGATGACTCTCTGCCTTTTCGTTGGGTTCTGAGGGGGATTTTTGACAACCATCCAAGGATAACCATTGTCGGAGAGGCCGCTAATGGAATTCAAGGTCTTGAATTATTGATTAAATTAAAGCCTGATGTCATTATAATGGATATGGAAATGCCGCTTATGGATGGGATTACAGCTTTACAGCATCTCATGATCCATACACCGACACCGACCATCGTGTTTTCCAGTCTTACTAAAGCAGGGACTACCAGATCTTTTGATGCACTGAAAAATGGTGCTGTTGACTTTGTGTGTAAAGATTTATTTTTCCAGGGGCAAGTTATTGAATCTCTGAAAGAAACAACTATCAAGAAGGTTTTGAATGCAAGTGCTCTTTCTGTGAAAAGTGTGGAACCGGTCTTTCCCGGTAAAAAGCCCTACCCGCCATGCTCGAATACCGTCCCAAAGGTTGTTTTTTGCGAGGAATGCGGCTGCAGGGAGGTCATCACTATTACAAATGGTATGGAAATAAGTGAGATCAGATGTCCTCAATGTGGTGATCGTATTGAATTGAATGCAGCAAATAAATACAGAAGAAATAACTTTATAACATTTATTGGTACAGGGGAGGGGGGATACTCAAATCTTCTCAATATTATTCCAAATCTTCATGCCGATATAAGTGGTTCAATTATTGTGCAAATATATGCACAGGCGGATCATGTCGATGCATTTACAGAGTATCTGGATTCCATCAGCAACATGAACGTTATTCGGATTCAGGATGGCTTGATTATCGAAGGCGGAAATTGTTATGTGGCTTCATGCAACGAGAACATCTCCTTAAAACCATATAGTGTCCATTATACATTGCGGTGCAGTGAAAACTATTCCCCTGGCTTGAGTCCGATTGATGCCGCAATGACTTCCATTGCTTCGATTTTTAAAGATCATGTCGCCGGAGTCATCCTTTCCGGGAATGAAACTGATGGCGAAGAGGGTATCCGCGCCATTCAGAAAAGTAATGGCTCAACTTTCATTCTGGATGGAAGAAACTGTTTATGCAAGAAATTAGGTGAGAATATTCATCAAAAATGCTCGTCGGTGATTATTCGAGATGAAAGCGGGATTGTAAAGAAGATAGAAAGCTTGCATTTGAAGGCCAAAGAAACTGTTCTTACCGCATAACCGTGAGATTTATTATTTACAGTAGAATTCCATGCTCTGGGAAGAAGAAGTCCCGCTTATGCGGGAGGGATATCATAAGGAGTTGGTGAGGAAAGCCTTTGGAGAGGCCCCAGGCGGAAAAAAAGTTTTTCCACCAAGAGAAATGGTTTTCAACTCCATGCGCTTGACCACTTTCGATTCCTTACGGGTTGTAATACTTGGTCAGGATCCGTACTTCAACGAGTATCCCGGCCTGGGGCCCGAAGCGCATGGTTTGTGTTTTTCTGTTCGGCAGGGTGTTCCTATTCCACCCTCTTTACGAAATATTTTCAAAGAGATAAACGACAGTATATATGGCGGTGAGACGACATGTTGCGTCACCGACCTGACAAGATGGGCCAAGCAGGGTGTGCTTTTGCTCAATGCGAGTCTGACGGTCATTGCAAAAAACCCGAACTCCCACGCACATCTTGGGTGGCAGAAATTAACTGATAATATTATCGAGACCATAGCAAAGAAGAAGGAGCATGTCGTCTTTATGCTCTGGGGGAGCTTTGCGCAAAAGAAAAGGGGAATGATTGATCAGGAAAAACACCTGATTCTCGAAACCAGTCATCCCTCGCCGCTTTCTGCACACAGAGGTTTTCTCGGGTCCGGGATATTTGTCAGATGTAACAAGTATCTGGTCGAACACGGGCATGATCCGGTTGTCTGGTAGATGTACTGTCCAGCGATCATTTTCAGTGAGTGCAGGTCAGGAGATCAGGGTTTTGATAATATCTTTTTTCCCGATAATCCCAATTAATTTAGTATTGCGGACAACCGGCAGGGTATGGATATTTTTTTCAGCCATAATTGTCGCGATATCATCAAGCGTTGTTTTTTCATTAACGATTACCGGCTTGGATGAGTAAATATCGTGGACTGTCGTCCCTGCCATTTTTTTCATCTCCTTTTCCATCCTGTCGGGATTTTCAAGGTAGAAAACAGAGTCGAGAAGAGTAATGACAGTCGGGATATGAAGTTTCTTCGTCTGATCAATGAGATCGTTTTCCGTCACGACCCCGAGAAGATTCCCGGCATCATCCACTACCGGTACGCCGCTGATATTGTTATCCGAGAGTATTTTTGCAAGTTCTTGCACTGAGGTTTCGGTTGTGACGGTGATGACCGTTGTGGTCATTATGTCCGCAGCTGTTTTCATGATGTCTCCTGAATATATTTTTTAAGTGTAAAAGGTATATTATCCGCCAATTCCGTTGCAGTGAAGCCATAGCCGGTTTTCAGGAAGAGGCCGTCACCGGCGGTTCCGTGGAGAAATACACCGGCACCAGCTGCCTCTAGGCAGGTGAATCCCTGACATATAAGAGCCCCTATTACACCACTTAAAACGTCTCCCATACCACCTGTTGCCATCCCTGGATTGCCACTGGTATTGATCATAGCATTTCCATCGCTGGATGCTATGACTGTTCCGTCACCTTTCAAGACAATAATCACATTGCCGTTTTTTTCCTGATTGAATATCGAAGAAGCTGTTCTGGCAGCCTGTAGCCGGTTGTTTTGAATCTCTGCCGTCGTTAAGTCAATAAGCCGTGCCAACTCACCGGGATGAGGGGTCAGAATTCTGGGTCCGGCCGGTGATTTTAGTTGGGCTTTGTGGTCGGCGAGAATATTCAAGGCATCAGCGTCCACGACAATTGGTTGCGTCACGGTATGATAGAGATGGAGCACGAGATCAACGGTTCTTTTATCGGTGCCGAGACCCGGACCAAGAACAACAGCCTTTTTATCTTCCAGATGTCTTTTGATAACCGGGAGGTCACTCATGTTGATGATGGATGCAGAGGTGGGCAAGGGGATGGTCATAGCCTCAACCAGGTTTGTTTCAAAAATTCCATTGAGATCATACGGAACACAGAGACTCACCAGTCCGCAACCGCTTCTCAGCGCTCCTTTCGCCGTGAGAATGGCAGCTCCCGTTTTTCCAACAGAACCGGCCAGAATGAGAAGGTGGCCGTGGCTGCCCTTATGAGAGGATTTTTCTCGTGTCAGTTGTCCCAGCCAGGATGAGGCCATATCTTCCGTGATAAGCTCGGTGGGGATAGCGGTTTTACGAAAGGCTTCCGGGGGAATGCCGATATCGATGATATGCAGTTTTCCCGTTAACTCGGAACCGCCATACATGATCTGACCTGGTTTTGCGCACCCGAATGTGGCTGTCAGGTTTGCTTTCACGCTTTTTCCGAGTATTCTGCCGCTGTCGGAATCCATCCCGGAAGGGATATCAACGGACACAATCGGAACGTTATGGGCAAAATCCGGGCGGTTTATAAGGTCGATAACTGCAGCGAAATGGCCTGAAATCTCACGGGAAAGGCCTGTGCCAAAGAGAGCGTCGATTACGGCATAACAAGGTTTGCCCCGTGATTCTATCTGCTTAAAAAGAACCGGAATCGTTTGGACCCGGGTTGCACTGTCGATAACATGAAAGGGGAGTTTTAGTTGTCGGATGATATTCAGATTCGTTGCGGCATCTCCTTTTAATTCATCCGGATTAACCAGGAAGAAAAATATGGCCTCGCAACCGCGCTGGTGGAGATGCCGGCCAATGACCAAGCCATCGCCACCGTTATTTCCGGGGCCGATAAAAATAATCGCAAAATGATTTTTTGCCGGCCCGAGTTCTTTCTCCATCATAAGCACAGTACCTAATCCGGCATTTTCCATCAGAGCAATACCGGGAATGCCAAAATCCTCTATCGCGCATCTGTCAAGCATCTGCATTTCATGGGCTTTCGGTAGTTTCATAGATTGATCTCCTGGAAAAAAGGCCAATAGTTATCGATGATGGATGGAAATGATGGTGCCTGAGATGTTTTATCTTGTTAATTTTCTGCCGTATTTTAACGTATTATTGCAACCACTGCCAGATTTTTGTTTAATTCCAGGGGTATAATTGTTTAATACAGGGCCGGCAAGCAGGGGAGAACAAAAGAAAGCTGCTTTTATCGGCCGGATCCCGTCTTGATCCTTGCAAATAGATAGCGGCATTTTGCCGTCAAGGTCTCAGGTATGAACGTTCGCTCATTTGCAGTTTGACGAATCATATACAACATGACCAGAAAGAAAAAGAAATCCGAACTCCACATGGCGATTTCAACCGGCAGGGATGTCGATTCGGCCAGCCTTTTTCCAAGAGTGAAGAGCACGTAATAAATAATATAAAAACCAAGCCCGAAAGGTACACCTATGGCCGGTTTTCCAGGTCCTGACTGCAGGCCGAGACATAATCCGATGAGGCTTAAAAACAGGCATCCCACAGGAAGAACAAGGCGTTTATGATAGTGGACCAGGTATTCCCTTCCGGATGGCGTATTCAGTCCTGTTTGTTTTGCCATTTTTAATAATTGGTTCATTGACATCGCGCCTCTCGATACCTTGTCGGAATCTGGGTTTGGAGGCTGGAGCGGTATGTTGAGGCGATATTTATCGAAGGTAATAATCTGGGACTGGTCGTTGGATGACCGGTGAAGACTGCCGTTTGCAAGCTCAATGGTAACCTGCATTTTATCGAGTTCTGTGAACATCTTACCCGATTTTGCCATGGTTATGGTTGGTACTACCTGGCCTCGCATATCTGAAACCCAGACATTCTGCCAGTCGCCGGTCTCTTTGTCGATTTTTCCGGCATAGACAACCATATCTCCCAGGGCTTCGGTAAACTGGTGTTCTTTGATGCCCTTATCGATTTTTTCTTTTGCAAGTTGGAACATAAGCTGTTTCATTGCCGTATCCCCGGCAGGAATGAGCTTGATGGAAAAATAACTGGTGATAAGCGAGATCATGACAGCAATAATAATAACGGGGGGAAGAATCTGATAGATACTGATGCCGCAGGCCTTAAAGGCTAATATCTCGGAGTCGTTTGAGAGTCGTGTGAAACTGATGATAACTCCAAGCATTGCAGCCATAGGGATTGAGTACAGAAACATGTTGGGGAAAAGATACGAGAACAGACGGAAAAAATCTGCAAATCCGATATTGAGTTCCAGTACTGCATTGAGGAAGGGGATGAGTTTAACCAGAAAAAAGACGCAGTTCATGATCAGGAAACTGGCGAAAAAAGGAGACAGCATCTCTGTGGCCAGGTAACTGTACAAGAGCAATGGAAGTCGGGTAAAAGAATTCATAGAATATTGAGGGCCTGCAGGTAGTGGAATCATATGGTCCACTCCGGGATCTGAAAAATAGTATAGTGACGGCACGACCTTAAAAAGAATTATGATATTACTGAAAAAAGTGTCCGGTAACAAGCTCGAAATTAGCCGATGATAGAGAATGTTTTCTTTTTCATAACGTGATTGCCCAGGCAGAACATATCTCAAGGAGGAGTTTTTGGAAACGATTGCCAAATATTTTTCTGTATGGAACAGGCAATTTTTACGTGAGTTTCGCTCAATCTGTTATCAATACTCGCTTTTTTTGGAACCACCTGTATTTGCAGTTTCCGAATCAAAAACGCAGTTAGGAAGCTGGCAGCCGGGGATAAGAGAGATCAGAATAAGCAGCAATCTGATACTCCACTACCCCTGGGATGTCACCTTACAGGTTTTGAAACATGAAATCGCTCATCAGATATGTACGGAGATATACCATGATCAGAAGGGCGGGCACGGAGAGAATTTCATAAAGGCCTGTGAACTCCTTGGCCTGCCGGAGAGATTTCGGCAGGCTTCCGGGGATCTGCCTTCTCATATGGAAAGGAAAAATTGCGATGACTGCGATACTGCATTATCTCGTAACATTATAGAAAAGATCAGGAAACTTCTGGCCTTAGCAGAGTCATCCAACGAACATGAATCGGCACTGGCTATGGAAATGGCGGGCAGATTACTGAGGAGATATAACATCTCGCAAATGGATGAAGACAAACAGAATAATTATGTATATTCGATAATCAACAGAAAAAGAAAACGGATTGACGCATATCAACGGAAAATTATTTTGATATTAAAGAAATATTTCTACACTGAGGCCCTGTGCGCCAGCCTTTACGATCCGCTGAGTGATGAAACATATAAGACATTCGAGATCTTCGGGAAAAAAGAGAATGTGGAAATTGCTGAATATTGTTATCATTTTCTAGAACAGAAACTCTCTTTATTATGGCAGCAGAATTGTACGAGCTTTAATGGAAATAGACGAATTGCAAAAAAAAGTTATTATCTTGGGATGCTCCAGGGATTCAGTGATAAACTATCGGGTCAGGACATTGCCTATCGCTCTGATAAAATTAATCCGCTGGAGTCAAAATCATCTACAAGCAGTGAACTGATTATTGTTGCCGACACTGCACTGCAACGGTTTATCCAGAGCAGATATCCTCGATTATCGCAGAGATCGACGGGCAGGGTAAAAATCTATCGAGAAACATTTGATCAGGGAGTTACCATCGGTCGTACTCTTGTAATTCATAAGGGAATAGAAGGAACTGCAGGCAATAGTGGAAAATTACTGGAAGAGATTAACGTGCGCGACAGATAAACTTTTTATGGAGGGTTTGAATGCATTTATTTGAGACAAAAGAAGGGGATAAATGGGTCTGTATTACATGCCGAGACGAACAGGCGGAGACAATAGAGCAGAACCTGTGGGAATGGATATTTGAAAAACACGACCAAACCCTTCGTTGTTCAATCTGCGGTCATCCGGATTATGAGATCGAAGACTGATCTGAATATTCTCCGTTGAGAGTCGCCTTCCTGAATCGAACCGGAAAATTCCGGTCGGGCTCTTATAAGTGGACGTCTCCTTCCTTGCCTGACCTTATTTCACCTTTACTTCCTTTAAAGGACCATCGATAGTGACCTCGATCCAGTGCGGATCCCACCACTCTATTGGTGTGACAAAGACTCCATGGACAAGCATTGCGAAATGGAGATGGTCTCCTCCCGCCATACCTGTATGACCGGTTTTGGCAATAGGCTTCCCTTCTGGAACTGTTTCCCCGACTGTGGTGATAAATTCGCTTAAGTGTGCATAAAGACTGAAAATACCCTGGCCATGATCAAGAATGATTGTGTTGCCATAGATCCCCAGATATTCGGCAAAAATCACCTTCCCTTTATTGGCTGCCTTGACTTCCACCCTTTCTGTCTGGGCAATATCCACCCCTAAATGGACCTGTGTGTCGATAGGTTGTCCTTTATACAAATAGGTCCGATGATCGGCAAAGCCTGCACGCGGACTTCCAGGCATGCGAAGAAAGCGGCCCTGCCAGAGACGTTCAGGAATGGGGGTCTGACAGAGTGCAATAATTTTTCTATCATTTGCCTGTCGAATGGTATTGTTCGCATAGAGGTACTTATCTTTAGAATCACCAGTCATTTCAGGATAATGCTGTTGAAATTCCGGAATTTTCGCATTCAGGAAACCATCATCAACAGTGATTTGATCACTTTTTTGCGCAGTCTTCAGCAGTGTAATATTAAAAGAAATGACAGCCCGGTTGCCGGCCCTGTCTTTGGCGACAATCTGAGCGACATTGATGGCGGAGGCGTCGTATGGTAAAGAAAAGTAAGCGATATATATATCTTTTTTGTCAGCTCCAACTTGAAATCCGGGGAAAAAATATGTATTGATCTGCACACCGTTTGAGACGGCATCCTCTGAAAGGCGGTAGATTGCAATTCCCGATCCCCCCGGTTTAATAGACCGTTCGTTATGCAGAAGATCAATTTTAGGTGGTTGGGTATCGATAGTGATGCTTTTGGTTAGAATTGTCACGTTTCCCGTAAACAAACCTCTGAGCGAATAATCATGTGCTTCTATAACAATCTCAGCCGGTCCATCGATAAAACCTGATTTCCGGGGTTCGAAAAGTATGGCTCTCTTTTCTTCCGCCGGGCCGATTTTCCCGGTGTATCCCGATCGTGGATAGGTGGAGGCAAAGAGTTCCTTTTCTTTTTTATCCTGTTTAACAACTGCCCTGACTGAGCGCAACCCGCTTTTGAGATCGGTTGCGGTAAAGCCGATTTCAAAACTGCTGCCGACAAAATCAGGATTGTCCTTCAAGGTGATCTGAGGCTTTTCGCCTTCGAAGAAAAGGGCTGCAGCGATGCCGGCTGTAACCACAACGAGTAACAGGAAGAACGTTACAATCAATCGAGATGCATTTTTCCTGATATTTAGAGACCCTCTTGCCATAGGTACGTGTTCCTTCCTCGTAAAATTTCCTGGTGATTATTGCTGATAGATGATTTCGTACTTTTCGATGTGCAGATCTTTCACCGGCACAATGAGCAATTTCTTGCCGGTGTCTTTTTCAAGTTGTGCGGCCGTGTTTTTTTCTTCTTTCTGGAACATATCGGCTATACGCGGGTGTACCCTGAGGGTAATCGTAAAGCCTCCGGTCTTGCTCGCGTTTCTGCTGATTTTTCGAAAAATGTCATAACAGATTGTCCGTCTTGATTTTAACACACCTTCTCCGGCACAGTACAGACATGATTCGCACATCAATTGATGCAGGTTTTCGCTGCTTCTCTTCCGGGTCATCTGCACAAGGCCGAATTCGGAAAGTTTTAAGATATTGATCCTGCTTTTGTCTTTCTTGACAGCATCCTTGAATTCGGCAAAAAGCTCTTCTCTATGATTTTCATCTTCCATATCGATAAAGTCAATGATGATGATACCACCAATATTTCTGAGACGCAGCTGGTAGGCGATTTCTCTTGCAGCTTCCATATTGGTCTTGAAAATTGTCTCGTTCAGATTGTTTTTGCCGACAAAGCGGCCGGTATTGACATCAATGACCGACAGGGCCTCGGTGCTCTCAATTATTATATATCCTCCGGAACGGAGCCATACTTTCTTCTCGATGGCACGACCGATTTCAAGTTCTATTCCATAGGCCTCAAAAATCGGTGTATCATCTTGATAATATGTTATTTTGTTTTGTAATTGCGGGGCGAATGTCTTAATGAAATGCAACAGCTTGTCATATGTGTCCTTGTTGTCAATGATCATGGCATTGACATCATGGGTAAAGAGATCACGAACCGTACGGAATGTGATGTCGAGATCTTCATAGACAAGTGACGGGATGCTGGAAATGGTGGCGAGGTCTTTAATCTCATCCCAGAGCAGAAGGAGGAACTCCATGTCTGCCTCGAGTTCTTCTTCGGCGGCATGCTCGGCAACTGTTCTGACTATAAATCCCGTGCCTTGCGGCCGTAATGCCTCGATCTTTGCCCGCAATGCCTGCCGAATCCCTTCGTCATCTATTTTTCTCGATACCCCGATATGATCGGTCAGGGGAATAAAGACCAGGTTACGGCCCGGGAGGGTTATATGGCAGGTAAGTCTGGCCCCTTTTGTCCCAATCGGGTCTTTGCTTACCTGCACAAGGATATCCTGACCTTCCGTCAACAGGTCTTCAATATTCATTCCCTGGCTCCGCCGCATCTCATCTTCCGGCAGAACGGGGGCAAAATTATATTGTTCCTGGCCAAAATCATTAATGAGCATCTGTTTGTCGAGCTCATTTTGTGATATATACACGTCGTCCACATACAGAAAACCTGTACGATCAAGACCGATATCGACAAAAGCGGCCTGCATACCGGGTAAAACGCGGACAACCTTGCCGCGATAGATATTCCCTATCAAACCTTTCTCAGTCGGGCGCTGGAGATGGAATTCACTGAGATTGCCGTTTTCGACAAGAGCAACTCTTACCTCGTACGATCTGGCATTGATAAGTATTTCTGTGGTCATCAGAGACTAGAAAATCGTGTATATCTTAAAACTTCAGAGAGTGAAGCAGTATAGAAAGCAGTATATTGATAAATACAGGACTATACAGTATTTGGTCAGTAAAAAGCCAGTTGTAATCTCTTCATCGGATGAATTAAAAGCTATCATTATGTCAAGACAAAACTTTTGGGTCGATCCGTCAAAGTATATCCAGCACATCCATGTTGAAGAGAGTTGTCTGGATATAGCACACACCAGAGAAATACTGGCGCGTGCTGGATTACCCTTTAATATTATTAAAGATAAACAGGAACATCTTGGAATAGCAGGAGAGTCGTCCAGCAATTTCACAGAAGGCAAAAAACACCTGTTTCTCTGCAAAAATCGCGGCCAGTTTTTTAAACCCTGTCCCGGCACCAGAGTATATCGGTGTTGCGATTATCATATCCTGAACATTGGTATGAACTGCCCGATGGACTGTACCTATTGTATTCTGCAGGCCTATTTGAACAAGCCCTGGCTTTCCCATTTCGTCAATATTGAGGATATGTTCTTGGAAATGGATCAGACCCTGGCGTCTGATCCCGAAAGACTGCTCCGGATCGGGACAGGGGAGTTTACAGATTCTTTGGCCCTGGATAGACTGACAGGTTTAAGCGCGAGATTGATCCGGTATGTCTCCGGAAAAAAGCAAATCGTCCTCGAGTTGAAGACGAAAAGCGCCTGCATCGATAATCTTGAGGGATTACCCCATGCCGGTCGAATTATCGTCTCATGGTCGCTGAATGCACCGGCCATAATGAAAAAGGAAGAACTGCGCGCAGCACCACTTGCACAAAGGCTTGCGGCAGCAAGAAAGTGCGCCAAATGGGGATATAAACTCGCATTCCATTTCGATCCGATCATAGAGCATCCCGGCTGGAAAGAGGGCTACGGCGATACGATCGACCGCCTTTTTTCAGCTGTCCCGAGGGATGCAATCGCCTGGATCTCGCTAGGCGCACTTCGCTATCTACCACAACTCAAGACCATCGGCACAGAACGCTTTCCCGGTTCGCGCATATTTTACCAGGAGTTTATTGAGGGACTGGACGGTAAATCGAGATATTTTCGCCCGCATCGTACGGAGATGTATAAATACGTTTATGACCGACTAAAGAAAAAGGCATCAGGGGATACCTGTATCTATTTTTGTATGGAAAGTGATGAGATCTGGAAGGAAGTGACTGGTTACAACCCTGAAGAAAAAGGGGGGATACCAGCTATGCTTGACAGGGCGGTTTTTTAGCGGACCGAAACAGATTTAACCTTGTTCTTTAGGATTTCTGCCGTATACTTATCGGCATTCGATTGTACCTGACAACCAATTGCTTATAATGGGAGAAATGTGACATTATGTTAAATAAAGCTATTC
This sequence comes from uncultured delta proteobacterium, assembly GCA_903901335.1. Taxonomy (GTDB): domain Bacteria; phylum Desulfobacterota; class Desulfobulbia; order Desulfobulbales; family Desulfocapsaceae; genus CAIUQR01. Next base: position 26,622 of record CAIUQR010000061.1, read on the forward strand.
TTATCGGTAACTTAGGAGCTGATCCTGAAATACGCTACACACAAAGCGGCACCCAGGTGGCAACATTCAGGATTGCTACAACCGAACGCTGGAAAGGTCAGGATGGCCAGATGCAGGAAAGCACGGAGTGGCACAGAATCGTAGCCTATAAAAAACTGGCAGAGATCTGTGGCGAGTATCTGAACAAGGGTTCCAAAGTCTATATAGAAGGAAAGATTCAGACCAGAAAATGGCAGGACCAGAGCGGCAACGATAAATACACGACAGAGATTATTGCGCGCGAGATGAAAATGTTGAGTCCGAGAGGTGGAGCGGCAACCGGTCAGCAGAGCGGGGCTGGTGAGTATCAGGAACCGCAATATTCCGAGCCTCCTCCAGGATTTGGTGGCACCGGAGAAGATGTTCCTTTTTAATGTCGTTTGATAACTTCTCCTCCTGATCCGGCCTTGACGCAGGTTGAAAGTATCCATATTGTGCAGACATAAGAAATTGGTATTCGACATTTTTTTACCTTCTTTTTCAATACTCGAACACTAGCAACGCCGGCTCAAGCAAAATGGAATACTACGAAATACTAGGCGTACCGAAAAACGCATCACCTGAAGTAATCAAAAAAGCATATAGAAAACTTGCCCTTAAATATCATCCGGATAGAAATAACGGTGATAAGGCGTCTGAAGAAAAATTTAAGGAAATAAGTGAGGCCTATGCAGTCCTGTCGGATCCGGAGAAGAAGAACCAGTATGATACCTTCGGCTCAACAAACTTCCATAAGCGCTATTCACAGGAAGATATTTTCCGCGATTTTGACATCAATGATATCCTGAGACAATTTGGTTTTAACGGCAGTGGCGGCCAGTCCACCTTTTTTCACACCAATATGAGGGGGGGAGCCAGCCCTTTTACGTCTTTTTTTGGACAAGAGGCGCAATCAGGTCAAGGCTGCGGGGCAGGAGGGGGCTGCCGTCAACCGGCAAAAGGTCAGGACATGACCTATCAATTGACGGTTACCCTCGATGATGTCATGGCCGGGGCGGATAAGAGCATCTCCCTGCGAACGAACGGGGCCTTGCAGAATGTCTCCGTGAAAATCCCAAAAGGGATAGAAGCGGGCAAGAAATTGCGTCTGAAAGGCAAAGGGGGGCCGGCCCCGCCCGGAGGAGTACCCGGTGATCTGTATCTTAAAGTTGAAATAACTCCCCATGACTGTTATGCCCGCGAGGGGGATGATCTGGTTATGACTGTCCGCATACCCTTCAGTGACGCCTGTTTGGGGACCCAGGTTGAAGTTGTCAGTCTTGAAGGAAAGAAATTCAAGGTCAAGGTGCCTCCCGGTACCGGGTGCGATGCCAAACTGCGCGTCAAAGGGCATGGACTTCCCCGGGGACTTATGGGTGAAAGAGGCGATATTTATGTAAGAATCGGTATTGATGTTCCATCTGCCATAACGGAAGAACAGGAGGAAATCATCAAGAGCCTTAAAGAGGCAGGACTGTAGGCAGGCATTGAAAAATTTTTGAGGGAAGCCATGGAGATTTTCTGATCGATGTCTCCATGGCGCAGACTTCCCTCTCTTCTAATCTAATAGTTTTTATCGGCAAAGGCGAGCCACCCACCCGCACTGACCAGATCGCGATCAAAGAGATTCAGCGTGAAGGAAAAGGTAAGGCCGGACTGTTTCGGATCGTCTGAAACTGCCGTCATTTCACCTCCGGCAATATCCACCTTGACGGTGATATTGCCGGTCATACCGAACAGAGATACAATCTCTTCTTCCGGCAATTCGATTGCCAGAATTCCGCAATTGAACATATTCTGTCTGAATATTCTGGCAAAACTCTGGGCAATAACAACAGTAATATCGTTCACCTCGAACGCCCAGACGGCATGCTCGCGGGAAGAACCGCACCCGAAATTGGCTCGCGCAATAACCACCTGTGCCTTCTGCATCGCAAGCGACCGGGAAGCAAAGGGCTTGCCGTCCAGCAGAAGATCTTCCAGCAGATGAGGCTTCAGAGCCATCTTTGAGATTTCAGTAAGATATTTTGCCGGGATGATCTCATCGGTGTTGATATCGTCTCTGTCCAGGAAAATTGCCGGACCTCCAAATGTTTTCATACGTTCCTCTTGTCGATGCTAAAGAAATTTCCGTGGATCGGTGATAACGCCGGTAACTGCAGCGGCGGCGGCGGAATATGGACTCATCAGGTGGACCATTCCACCTTTCCCCATCCGTCCATTGAAATTACGATTTGTCGTAGACGCGCAGACCTCTCCCTCGGCCAGGACCCCTGAACTCATTCCCAGACAGGCGCCGCAGGTGGGGTTCAATACGCAAAAACCTGCATCCATGAAAATCTTGATGATACCTTCATTAAGTGCGATATTGTAGACCAAGGGTGTCGCCGGAGTGACAATTCCGCGAACGCCGGTTGCAAGGGTCCGGTTCTTTAAAATTTTTGCAGCATCCCGCAGGTCTTCGATACGGCCGTTTGTACACGAACCGATATAGACCTGATCCACCGGGGTTCCTTCCATCTCGGTGATATCCTTTACCTGATCAGGCTTGTAATTGAATGTCACCTGCGGAACAAGTGCGGATACGTCAATTTCGAAAGTCTCTATATATTCAGCATCAGGGTCTGAGAGCCATTTCCCGAAGTCCTGCACCGCCGCCTGCAGATCCTGGTATTCCCCTTTGATGAATGGCCACAGGTATTCGGCAGTCACCTGATCGGGAGGGCAGATACCGCTGGTGGCGCCGGCCTCAACCGCCATGTTGCAAAGAGTCATCCGGGCGGCCATGGACATCAATTTTACCAGGGGGCCATCAAACTCGATGATCCGGTCTGTCGCGCCGTTGACGCTGATTTTCTTGATAACTGCAAGGATGACATCCTTGGCGGTGACACCCGTTGCCAATGCACCCGTGAGGGTGATTTTCATGGTTTCCGGAGACCTGAAGGAACAGACCCCTTTCAATATGCCGACCTCCAGGTCCGTCGTACCGATTCCTGCCGCAAAAGCACCGAAGGCACCGTGGGTGCAGGTATGAGAATCTCCCATGATGACGGTATACCCCGGCCGGATGAAGCCCTTTTCCGGGAAAAGGGCATGACAGACACCATTTTTTCCGATATCGAAAAAATCGACTATCTTGTGTCTTTTTGCCCAGTCCCGCATTATTTTGCCCTGCATGGCTGTTTTTGAATCTTTGGCTGGAGTTACATGGTCGATGACGGCCTTTATTTTGGCAGGGTCGAAAACACGATCCATTCCTTTCTCCATCAAATCGAGAATTGCGATCGGTGTGGTGATTTCATGACACATGACCACGTCGAGGTCAAGCACCATATTTTCGGGCGACGGAGCACTCCGAAGATGTGCAGCAAAGATTTTTTGTGCTATGGTTTTCCCCATATCGAAACTCCAGAAATACGTTTTGAAAAGAGATGAATAAAACAGCCTTCTCAGAAGAGGATAGGTAGATGTCGGCTGCCGGTAACTGTCCGGTTCCATGTTGCAATATCGATATCAAAGGGTGACAGTCTACTCGAAAAATGGTATTGTCGCTATGTTAAATATCCTTTCAGGGCTGGGAGAATCACACTCTTCATCAGGCGGTTATTCTTCCTGTCCTTCAATCTCTTTGCCTCATCAAGGATCCCTTCACAGCCATGTATAAACTCATCTGTCTGGGCATTATAGCCCTGTTGGTTCAGGTCTCGGCAGCACCTGCATTTTCAGCCCACGGCGTTTCTATTGACGGCAACCTGAAGTATCCAAAAGATTTTAAACAATTTGATTATACCTCCAGCGAGGCCAAGAAAGGAGGAAATATAGTTCTGCATGCAATCGGCAGTTTTGACAAGATGAACCCGTTTACATTGAAGGGGACGGAACCTCTGGGGCTCGATCAATTGGTTTTTGAACCGCTGGCCCAGTCAAGCCTGGATGAACCGCTGGCCAAATACGGGCTGATCGCCAAGGATATCGAAGTGGCAGCAGATAAATTGTCCGTGGTCTTTACCCTAAACGAGAACGCCCGCTTCTCAGACAATACTCCGGTGACCGCAGAAGATGTAGCCTTTTCGCTGGCGATGCTGAAAAGTGACCAGGTCTACCCCCTCTATTCCTATTATTATCATGATATAACGGGTTCGGAGATTCTGGATAGACTGAGAATTCGACTGAAATTTGCCAAAGTCAACCGGGAACTGCCGATGATTGCATCGGAAATTCCTGTAATGTCAAAGAAATTCTATACAAATCATCCTTTCGACGGCGACAGTATCCTGGTCCCGCCGGTTGGATCGGGACCGTATGTCGTTGAATCTTTAAATCCTGGGAAATCGATCACCTACAGGAGAAACAACAACTACTGGGCCAAGGATTTGCCTGCACGAAAAGGGATGTACAATTTTGATAGCATAAAGGTTGATTATTATAAAGATCCTGTTGTGGCGGTTGAAGCCTTCAAGGCCGGCGATTTTGATTTTATGCTGGTCAATATAGCCAAGCAATGGGCAAGAGATCTGACAGGAGACAAGTTTGACAAAGGTGAAATAATAAAGAAGATATACCCGCACGGAAATGATGCCGGTATGCAGGGATTCGTGATGAATACCCGGAAGAAGATCTTTCACGATCGCCGGGTCCGGCAGGCCCTCGGGATGGCCTTTGATTTTGAATGGACCAATAAATCTCTCTTCTTTGACCAGTATACCAGGGCAACTTCATTTTTTAACAATTCATATCTGGCAGCGACTGGTCTGCCCTCCGGGAAAGAACTCCACAACCTTGAAGCATACAGGAAGGATCTTCCGGAGGAGGTTTTCACAACTCCGCTCACGCCACCCGATACCAATGGTCCCGGTGGCTTACGAACAAATCTGCAAAAGGCCCGGAAACTGCTCTCTGAGGCCGGATGGCAGGTCAAAGATGGTATTCTCAAGGATAATGCAGGAAACCCTTTCCGTTTCGAAATCCTTCTCGTTTCCCAGGCCTTTGAACGTGTTATCGCACCATTTGTTAACAATCTTCAGAAATTAGGGATTCAAACGGACTACAGGACAATCGATCCCGCCCTCTATGCCGAACGGTTGCAGAATTTTGATTTTGACATGATTGTCCATGTGTATGGACAGTCGCTTTCTCCGGGGAACGAACAACGTAATTTCTGGCATTCTGAATCTGCCGCTACCAAGGGATCCCAGAATCTGGCCGGCGTTAACTCCTCTGTTGTAGATGCTCTTGTCGAAAAAACTATTTACGCTCAATCCCAAGAAGATCTCACGGCAGCATGCAAAGCCCTCGACAGGGTCCTATGGTATGAATACTACCTGATCCCAAACTGGTATATGAGTGGATATCGGCTGGCATATTATGATAAATTTTCACAACCTGGTAACTTACCGAAATACTATGATCATTTTCACTTATTAATGACATGGTGGAAAAAACAATAAAAACAATAGGATACCCAGTATTCGTCGGGATTTGTTGTATGCAGAGCCATAAATATTTTTCTAACTGCCTGTTCTATTGAAGAAAATAAATAATTATTTTTCTTGACGCACTGTTTTTATTTTTGATAAGCTCAGCGGTAGGGTTCTTCTTTGACCAGCACTTCAGAACCATTCAGAAAGTAAATGTTTGTTTACACACCTTGTTGATACGGTTGGATTTATCAAAGTTCTGGTTGAGGACAGAAAGGGGGTTCAGGCCCAGTTTTTCTCTGACGAGAACATCTTGTCATTACACTGGAGGTTTGCAGCATGTCAGATCGTGTGAAGGGAAAAGTTAAATGGTTTAACGCAAGTAAAGGGTATGGGTTTTTAGAGCGACCAGACGGAGAAGCCGATGTGTTCGTTCATTTCAGCGCCATCCAGGGTGATGGTTTTCGGAGTCTTGAAGAAGGAGAGCAGGTCGAATTTTCTGTAGCAAAAACAGACAAAGGACTGCAAGCCGAGAATGTGCAGAAATTAAAATAATACAATAAATCATATTGAAAAAACCCATTACATTTCTTGATGTAATGGGTTTTTTTTTGTGAAAAAGACTGCTATAACATAAAAGAAGATATTCATTCATGAGCTTGGTTTTTGAGGTTAGTTAAATATGTTTGAGAGTGTGATTAAACTTAAAACCTCTGCTGATATTAAAAACTTTGGAATACAACTTGGTTCCATGGCAATGCCCGGGGATGTCATATGTCTTGATGGTGCACTTGGCGCGGGTAAGACCACACTGACACAGGGTATTGCAAAGGGGCTGGACGTGCCGCCGTCCTGTTATGTCACCAGCCCTTCTTTTTCGATTCTGCATGAATATCCAGGCAGAATTCCGCTGTATCACATGGATTTTTATCGTCTTAATAGTTCTGTTGAGGTCGAAGATCTTGGACTTGAAGAATATTTTTATATGTCGGGCCTGACGGTCATCGAATGGTCCGAAAAGGCGGCAGAGATACTTCCTGTCGATAGACTTGCACTGTACATCAAGATTGAAGCGGGCAATGAACGCTTTGTACGTTTTACACACGTTCCTGAAAAATGGAGCATCAGACTGATCGATGTATAGAGTATGTAATACTATGCACACTGACACTGACAACGGTCAAATGATATGGATGTTTTTGTAGCCAGACAGCCCATCTTCAACAAAAACAAAAAACTCTATGCCTATGAACTTTTGTTCAGATCAGGTATGTCCAATGGCTTTCCCGGTCTTGATGGTAACATAGCCACTTCAAGTCTGCTTTCCTCGTCTTTTTTTACAGTAGGTATAGAAAAAATTTCCGGAGGACGAAAGTCCTTTATCAATTTCACCGAAGACTTGCTGCTTCGTGGTACTCCGACCCTGTTTCCGCACAACAAAATCATGGTTGAAATCCTGGAAACAGTTCAACCGACCGAAAAAATAATTGAAGTTTGCAAGGACTTATGCAGTAAAGGATACAGCCTGGCTCTCGATGATTTCGTCTATGCCCAGAAGTTTGAGCCGTTGATCGAACTCTCCAAGATTATCAAAGTGGATTTTCGTTTGACACCTCTTGATGAGATCGAGAAAATGGTCAAATATTTATCGAAGTACTCCTGCAAGCTTCTTGCTGAAAAGATCGAGACGTATGATGAGTTTAAGAAGGCCCTTTCAATGGGATTTGTTTATTTTCAGGGGTATTTTTTTGCTAAGCCGGAGGTCCTGAAAAACAAGGAGATTCCCGCGTCAAAACTTGCAATTCTGCAACTTATTGCAGATGTCAACACTGCCGTTTTTGATGTTGCAGCCCTTGAAAAGCTGATTAATCAGGACGTATCAATCTCTTTTAAATTACTCACATATCTTAACTCTTCCTTTTTTAGTCGGTTGCAGCCCATCTCATCAATCCGCCAGGCGATTGCCTTCCTGGGAGAGCGTGGCTTCAGACTTTTTGTCTCCCTTATCGCAACGAGCAGACTTGCAGACAATAAACCTGAGGAACTGATCCGTACTTCCATTATCAGGGCCCGTTTTCTTGAACATATCGGCCAGGAGGTCAAAATGGCCGGCAGTGAGTTCTTCATGCTGGGTCTTTTTTCATTGCTTGATGCAATGCTCGACAATTCCATGGAATATCTGTTAAGCAAACTTCCTTTAACTGATCAAATTAATGATGCCCTCATACGGAGAAAAGGGGTGTTATTTCCTTTTCTGCGGTTGGTAGAGACCTATGAATCCGGAAATTGGGCTGACTTTGAATCAGCCCAGGAAAAATTCGGTATTTCGGGTGAAAAGGTTATCCAATTCTATATCGACGCACTTGGTTGGGCAGACAGTATTTGATTAAAATAGCCGAAAACCTCTTCTGCTGGTTTTCAAATCACCAATTCCTTAGTATGCTACCTTACGGGTTTTGTCCTTCTCTCCGAACATGCAACCTCAGATACAGGTGTTCTGTAAACCGGAAGTGCATTTTTCCAGGACAGATTCGATTAAAGGGGTTTCTCAATATTTTTTATAGATCATCATGCAAAGAAAAACGATAATATTACAGGATTGTTTGAAAACATTCACGACTGATCAGGATAAGGCAATCAGCCCGGATAAGACCGTCGACCTTTTTTTAAAGAAATTAGCAACGCTTGATCTGAAAATTCTCAGTGAGATCAAAAGAATTGATAATGGAAGATTGGACATCCCGGTCTACTTCAGTGTCTGCGGAGATGATGCTGCAGCCTTGACCGGTACAAAAAAGCAGATGGGAAAAGGCGCCTCATCACTGCAGGCACAGGCCTCGGCATGTATGGAGCTTGCAGAGCGATTTTCATTTTTTTCCTTTAAAAGCGATCCGGATAACTTTCTGGAAGGGGATTATACCAGTCTCAGGCAGATGGGATATCCGGTACTTGCTACTTCTTTCCTGCTGCAATCGGTTCATGATGATAATTCCAGTACTGAACTGCTTGAAAGGCTCCTGGCCGGTATCCCGATGCAATGGACCTGGGCGACAAATATGACTCGGGGCAAGGATGTTCTCCTCCCGTTTTCATGGTTTTATGCGATAAATGAATTCAATGGACCCTCCGCCGGCAACACCTTTGAAGAGGCGGCATTGCAGGGCATATGTGAAATTGTTGAGAGACATGTCTGTTCCATTATCAGCCATCAAAAAAAGGCGACACCCGGGATCGATCCGGCGTCTGTGCGGGATCCGGTGGCGCGGGATCTTCTGGATAAGTTTGCCGCAAACGGGATTGAACTGTATCTGAACGATTTCAGTCTGGACACCGGCATCTGCACGGTCGGTGCACTGGCCCTTGATCGATCCACCTTTCCCGAATCAAGCGAGATCGTCTATACGGCAGGGACAACCCCCGGCGCCGAAAAAGCGTTGATCAGGGCCGTAACGGAAGTGGCTCAGCTGGCCGGTGATTTTAACAGCAATTCCAATTACGTGGCCTCCGGCCTTCCCAAACCCCTTTCAATGGATGAGGTTGCCTATCTGACTCAAACTGAGATGATGATACCGGTACAGGAGATGACAGACCTTGCCGATAACAATATCAAGGTTGAAGTGGAACGCTGTGTGGAATCTTTGAAAAAAATCGGCATGGAGGTCTTTATGATCAACACGACCCATGCACGCCTGGATATTCCGGCACTCTATACTATTGTCCCAGGGGCCCATTTCCGAGAGCGTTCGATGATTCAGTCGGCAGGACTTTTTGCAGCCAAGCTTCTGGTTGAACGTGTTCATGATACGGCGGACCTGGAAAAGAAGCTGGCGGAGATGCATGCCCTGTTGCCGAACGCCTATTATCTCGAGTTTTACCGAGGGCGGAATTTGTTCACTGCAGGCATGCCGGATAAGGCGATAATTCATTTTGACAAGGCCTTGGATCTTCATCCTGAGAAGGAGGATCTCCCTTACATTTACTCGTACAAGGGCAGTTGCCTGAAAGAACTCGGGCGATATAGTGAAGCGATAAAGGTCCTTGAACAAGGCAGGGATGAAGACGACGAACGACCGGATCTGCATAACCTCCTTGGTGTATGCTATTTTAAAAAGGGAGAATATCAGACGGCAATTTCACATTTTGAACGGGCGGTACATTTGAATCCGTCCTCAGCAATGGATTATGCAAATCTTGGTGTAAATTACAGCAAGTTGGGAAGGAAGGAAGAGGCAAAACAATTTTTTACTCTGGCCCTGACCCTTGATCCATCAATTAATTTTGCCCGTGAGTATCTTGAGAAGATCTCAACACCCCCCAAAAAAGAGAATTAAACCTGGTTCTCATTATCACGGAAATATCTTGAAAAGGTTGAAGACGAGAAATTCTATTTGTTGCCTGGCCGTATTTCTTGGGCTGGCCGTTCTTTTCATTTCCACGGCCCAGGCTAAAAAAGATCCCTATACCGAATCACTGAAGTTTAATGCGCAAAAATATTATTGGGGAAATGAAGTCCGCCAGAACTTGCCGAAGTCATTTTCACTCTATCTCCAGGCCGCGCAGAAAGGAGATACGGAGGCCCAGTTTATAGTAGGAGGCATGTATTTCAAAGGAGTAGGGACAGAAAAAAACCCGAAAGAGGCCTTCAAATGGCTCTACAAGGCAGCGGTAAACGGTGAAAGTACCCCCCAGTCACAAAAAATTCTAGGTCAGGCCTTTCTGCTGGGAAATGGAGTGCCCCAGAATTATACAAAGTCAATTCAATGGTATGAGAAAGCTTCTGAGAATGGGGATCATGACGCCCAGAATGAATTAGCGTTTCTCTATTATGTCGGAAAAGGTGTTGAACAGGATTTCACTGCCTCCTTTAAGTGGTTTGAAAAAGCTGCCAAAGGAGGTCTGGCTGTCGCCCAGTATAACGTCGGCATTATGTGGTATACCGGAAACGGAGTTGAAAAACCGGACATGATTCAGGCCTATACCTGGTTGAGTCTGGCTGCAGCAAATGGCCATCAGGATGCATCTGCCGCCAGCAAATACATAGAGACCGTCCTCAATGCCTCTGAGCTGAAACAAGGCCAGCAGCAGGCTGTCGTGCTCTACGATCAAATCAATGCACAAAAACCAGAGCCGGACAAAGAGGAACAGCACTAATTTGGATTAAGTGAGAGTAGTCCATCCTCAACAGAATCGAATGAAATGACTTTGCGGATATTTTGTTTGATTTTTTCACTCGCAAAGGACATTCCCAATCCGTCATCCGTAATCACTCCAAAACGTTTTAGAATCTCCAGGACCTCCGGTCGTGCTTTGCAAAGGCCAAGGAGTTGAATTTTATTGTTCATGATTATAGAGCCGAAGATCCCGATCAGACTGGAGCTGATTGAATGAAAAGGAGAAAGGTCTACAAAGAGAAACGTATCGAGATCGCATTCATGGAATTTTGTGCTGGTGGTAAAATCGAGAAGGGTGTTTTTCAGGACGTCTGAATTCTCATTTTCATCGCTCAGCTCGGTGAGTTTTATAATACACACTCTCCCGTCACATACAGTTATCTCAGACATTGCTGAACCTCCATCCAGATGGATTCCTGCATTAATTCGATAAATATTCCCCATGCCGATCATCGGGATATACAGTTAAGAATATCCGGTTGCTGCTGTTAGTTTCTCCTTTATCGGGGAGGAATGTCAAGAGAAAATCAACGGCGGGATCAGTGACCGTAAACGGAACATGAATACAAATATTAAACAGGATTTATCGGAAATATTCCGAATCATTTCCACTGCTTCTATTGTCAGGTATACGTAGAAGCAGGTGGGGCCCTTTAAACTTTTTCGGCACATTTTTTTCTGATGGCTATTCACTATATTTCTGTCAAGAAAAATGGTATTAAGTAATCTTTTTGAGATCGGGAGCCTGTATCTCAACGGCCGATAAAGACCTGTGGTAGATGAACGTTGACCCTAACCGTAATGTAACTCTTGATGAAGACAGCCGTTATTGCCCTGACTGCCGGTGGAAAGGATTTGGCCGGGAGACTTTCTGTATCCCTTGATGAATGCATCCTGTGCTGCCCGCAACATGGTGTGGCTGCAGAAATAAAAAGGCTTTGGGGTCAGGTCGAAGGACTCATTTGCATCATGGCTGCAGGAATTGTTGTACGATCGATTGCCCCTTTGTGCAAAAATAAAAAGAAAGACCCGTGTGTGGTCGTACTCGATGAAAAGGGGGAATTCGTGATCAGTCTTCTCTCCGGACATCTGGGAGGCGGGAACGCTCTGGCCCGGGAGATTGCCCGGATTATCGGTGGAAAGCCGGTGATTACAACGGCCTCCGACGTTACCGGTCATACTGCCATTGACCTATGGGTGGCCGGCAATGACCTGATTATAGCAAATCCGGAGATGCTGACCACCCTGTCGGCCAGGTTGGTAAATGTCGGCACGCTTGCATTTTTCTCGGATCAGGCTGTCGATGGTCTTCCGGAAGATTTTTGTCCGCATGAAAAAATCAACCATGCAGATATAGTAATTTCTCCTTTTTATCCGGATACATATGATCGATTCTGGCTGATTCCGACAAATTTATTTATTGGTTTTGGCTGTAACCGTGGTACTACTGTTGCGGAATTTACGTCGGCCTTTGACGATCTGTGCAGGACGCATCGTATTGACCCGCGTGCAGTTGCCGGACTTGCAAGTATCGATCTGAAAAATGATGAGGAAGGCTTGGTGGATTTTGCCAAGAAGAATCGGCTGCCGATACGCTTTTTTTCGAAAAATGAATTAAATACAGTCCCCGGAATTACCGTCTCGGAGGCGGCATTGAGGATAACAGGGGCAAAAGGGGTCGCGGAACCGGCGGCCATTCTGGCGGCATCTTCGGATTGTGGACCCGGACGGCTTCTTATCAGGAAAATGAAATGGAAAAATGTCACAGCGGCTGTGGCCGCGAAAAAAATATGGCTCAAGGGATAATCAAGGTCGTCGGGACCGGTCCGGGTGGTCTCGATCATTTGACCCCTGCCGCTGAAAAAGCTCTTCGGACGGCGGATGTGGTCATCGGATACCGGACCTATCTCGAACTTATCGGCGGTCTTTTGCAGGACAAAGAGGTGATCACCTCTTCAATGATGCAGGAGGTGGAACGTTGCGCCAAGGCCTTTGAACTGGCTGAATCAGGTCGCTGTGTCGTGATGGTCTCGGGTGGCGACCCGGGTATCTATGCCATGGCCGGTTTAATATATGAAATTGCGGTCGAGAAGGACAGCAAAATCCCGATTGAGGTTATTCCCGGCCTTGCCGCTGTGAACAGCTGCGCCGCACGACTGGGTGCTCCGCTCATGCATGATTTCGCAACAATCAGCCTCTCCGATCTCCTTACTCCCTGGGAGGTCATTAAAAAACGGTTGCATGCCGCAGCCTCAGCGGATTTCGTGATAGCCCTTTATAATCCGAAGTCAAAAAAACGGACCGAGCATATCAAGACGGCCCGGGAAATAATCATGCGCTACAGGGGCGGAAATACACCTGTTGGGATTGTAAGCGGCGCGATGCGGTCAGACGAGGTCATCACCATAACCGATCTTTCGACAATGCTTGAGGCGGATATTAATATGCAATCAACCGTCATCGTTGGTAATTCAACGACCTTTACCTGGCATGGGCAGATGATCACTCCCCGGGGTTACAAAGATAAATATACACTCGAGTCGTAGAAACCGGAGATGGTGAGACGATGGTTTCAGAACTCTTTTTATTGCGCCATGGAAAGACCACTCTGGCAGGAAAGTTCGCCGGTTCAACGGATGTAGATCTAAGCCCTGCAGGCATTGCGCAGGTGCAGTCGCTGCGGCCGGTGCTGGCACGAGAACGGTTCGAGAAAATTTTCTGCAGTCCGATGCACAGATGCCGGCAGACGGCCCGGTTGTTGGATCTTGATGTCGAGATTTTGTATGCAGAAGATCTGCGGGAGATTGATTTCGGGCTGTGGGAAGGAAAAGATTTCTCCGAGATCGAAAAAAACAACCCGGAAAGCGTCCGACACTGGATTGAAGATCCGGAAGGGTTTTGTTTCCCTGAAGGCGAATGCCGGTCCGACTTTATCCTCAGGGTAGAACGCTTTAAGGCCATGCTGCAGGGGAGTGATAACGAGAAGGTACTCATTATCACCCATGGTGGAGTAATACGGCATCTCATCTGCTCGTATCTTGGTCTTTCCTTTGAAAAATATCTCCTCTTTAACATCCATGAGGCCGAATTTTCAACCTTGGACTGTTTTGCCGAGGGTGGGGTGCTGACCGGGCTGAATAAAGGCGGAGCGCAATAATGGGAAAGCTGATCCTTGTCACCGGCGGCACCAGAAGCGGCAAGAGTGGCTTTGCCCAAAATCTTGCCGAATCTCTGGCAGGGCCACGGTATTTCATTGCCACCTGCCCCAAGGTCGATCCGGAGATGGATGAACGGATACGACGGCATCAACAGGCAAGGGATGTTGGTGAGTGGTGGACGATTGAGGAGGAGATCGATCTTGGCGGCATCTTTGGCAGAGTTCGGGATTCGCGGGTCTGCCTTGTTGATTGCCTTACCCTGTGGGTGAACAACCTGCTCTTCAGGGAGGAGCAGGCGGGGAGGATTTTGACGGAACAGCGTATGCGAAATCATTGTGAAGAAGTCATTGAACAAATAAAGAAATATGCCGGGACGACCATCTGTGTGACCAATGAGGTGGGGATGGGGATCGTTCCGGAAAATGCCGCTGCCAGACTCTACAGGGATCTGGTCGGCAGCTGCAATCAGATTATCGCGCAGGCTGCGGACGAAGTTATACTGGTAAGCTGTGGTATCCCACTTGTTTTGAAAGACTAGGAAAATATTATTTTATAATCTGCAATACGAACACTATTCAACCAGGAAGAAAAAATGAGCCTGTTAGATCGAACTGTACAACGTATTTTTCCTCAGGATGCAGTATCAAGAGATGCGGCCAAGGCCCGCCTGGAGCAGCTTGCCCTGCCTTACTGGTCACTGGGCGACCTGATGGATCTGGCTGTGGATCTGGCCGGAATGACCCGTTCCATGGCGCCGCCGGTCGCCCGCAAGGCCATTGTCACGATGGCCGGTGACCATGGGGTCGTGGCGGAAGGGGTCAGCAAGTTTCCAAGCGAAGTCACCCCGCAGATGGTCTACAATTTTGTGAACGGGGGTGCCGGTATCAATGCCCTTGCCCGGCAGGTCGGCGCTGAGGTCTTCGTCGTCGATATGGGAGTTGCGGCAGATCTGAATGATCTGGCCAAGGCGGGGAAGATCATCAATAAAAAGGTTGGATTAGGGACAGACAATATCGCCAGAGGCCCGGCCATGAGTCCGGCCATGGCCCAGCGGGCAATCGAATCCGGTATCGATATCGCCAATGATCTTGCTCAGCGCTTTGATGTAATCGGTACCGGTGATATGGGCATAGGAAATACCACCCCGTCAACGGCTATCGCAGCGATTATCACCGGAAAGGATGTTGCGGAACTTACCGGGCGCGGCACAGGGCTGGACGATACCCAATTAGACCATAAAATACGTATTATCAATAAGATCCTTGAAATAAATAAACCTGATTCGAAGAATGGACTGGATATTCTTGCTAAGGTCGGTGGATTCGAGATAGGCGGGATTGCAGGTCTGATCCTGGGTTGTGCCGCCAATCAGAAACCGGTGGTCGTCGACGGTTTCATCTCAACGGCAGGTGCCTTGATCGCCTATATGATCGAGCCCTTTGTCCGTGATTACATCATCTGTTCCCATCGTTCGGTCGAGCCGGGTCATAAGGCCATGCAGCAGCATCTTGGCTGTACAAAACCGCTTCTCGATCTCAACATGCGTCTTGGCGAAGGGACCGGTGGGGCTCTTGCCATGAATCTGCTTGAGGCCGCCGTGGCAATTCTGACCGAGGTTGCCACCTTTGCAGAGGCCGCGGTAGCCGGAGCGGACAAATAGTCGTGCAATCTTTATGGAATCACAGGCTGAAAGATCTGCTGCCGTCATACAGACAGCAGGTTTTGTGTTTTCTGGCCGCCTTTCGTTTTTTAACGATTATTCCGGTGCAGTGGCAGGCAGATAAGGATGGTGACTATTTCCAGCACAGCCTGCACTATTTCCCGGTGATTGGCGGATTGATCGGCATTGCGGCCGGGTCCATGAGTCTGTTCTTTCTGTCGTTCCTCCCTGGACCCGTTGTTGCCGTTGTCGCAATCATCCTGCTCGCGATTGTGTCAGGCTGCCTGCATCTCGACGGTCTGGCCGACACTGCCGACGGTTTTTTCAGCTCCCGGCCGAAGGAAAGAATTCTGGAGATAATGCGGGACAGCAGGACAGGGGCGATGGGCGTGATCGGTATTGCCCTGGTTCTGCTCTTGAAATTTGCCGCTCTTTCCTCTATGCCGCCGGCCCTCTTTTTTAAAGCCGTCTGTCTGATGCCGATTGCCGGCCGGTGCGCGATCGTTTTATCGATGGCTCTTCTGCCCTATGCCAGGCAGGAAGGAGGTCTCGGGCGTCTTTTTTATTCCGGACACTGTCGTTTGTCGGCAGGATGGTCCTTTGTTTTTTTGTTTGTTCTGACACCGTTTACCGGCATCAGGACGACGGTTCTCCTCTGTTGCATAACCATTGCCACAGGCCTTTTCTTTTCGATCTGGTGCAGGCGAAAGATAGGTGGAGCAACCGGTGACACCCTGGGGGCTATCTGCGAACTGACCGAGATGGCCGTGGCCGTTGCTATGGCCAATACCATTGGATATTAATAGATTTTATTGAGTGTGAAGAAGATGTCGGTATTACCTCAGCATACTGTGGAAAAGACGGCTGCCTCTGTTCATGGTGGAAATGTGCATCGTTTGGCCCGCCAGCAGCATCTCGGCTCCCGGAAGATCCTTGATTTCAGCGCCAATATCAATCCGTTAGGACCACCTGAATGGTTACGGGCGACTATCAGCCGCACCATTGAAAAACTTGTCCATTATCCGGACCCCGAGAGCTACGATCTGGTACGGGCCATCGCCTTGCAGTATCACGTTCCGGTAGAAACCATAATCCCCGCCAATGGGACGACTGAACTCCTCTATCATCTCCCGAAGATCCTGCATCGAAGCCGGGCAATCATTCCGATGCCGTCCTATGTCGATTACGCCAGGGTCATGAGTCTGGCCGGTATCACGGTAGAGCCGTTTCTGCTTTCTCCCGATAAGGGTTTTACCTTCGACCCCCTTGCGCTCTCTTCGTCTCTGACCGGTGATGAGGTCGTAGTGATCGGCTCACCGAACAACCCGACCGGGAAAGTGGTGGATCCGGATGGAATCCTAAAAGTTGCCGCCGATTTCCCCAAGACTCTCTTTGTAATTGACGAGGCCTTCCTTGATTTTGTCGAGACGGGCAGGAGCCTGGCAGGCCAGGCAGATAATATCATTACATTGAATTCATTGACAAAATTTTATGCTATCCCTGGCCTGCGTCTGGGTTTTGGTGTCTTTCCGGAAGAGTACGCCGATGCCCTGCGTGCCCTCATGCCGCCGTGGACGGTCAACAGCCTGGCCCAGGCCGTTGGTGAACGGGTCTTCGATGATACACGATACAGGCAGGAATCGGTGCAACTCTGTACCAGGCTGCGCCTGGAGTTGAAGGAGGCCCTGGAGAAAATACCTGCGCTGAAGGTTTTTGACTCCGGGGCAAACTATCTGCTCTGTCGTCTGCAAAACGGGATAGGAGCAACGACTTTGTCCGAGAAGCTCCTGCAGGACGGTATCGCCATCCGCGTCTGTGCCAATTATCACGGGCTCGATGATTCCTATTTCCGCATTGCCGTCCGGACACAGGCGGAAAATCAGGTTCTGATCGACGCCCTGGAACGGACCCTCGTGGAAAGCAGCAAACATTCAACCAGGAAAGTCCGAGTCAAAACCCCGGCGCTGATGATCCAGGGGACCTCCTCCAATGCCGGAAAATCTGTCCTGGTCACCGCTCTGTGCCGGATTTTGCTACAGGACGGGGTGCGGGTAGCCCCGTTTAAGGCCCAGAATATGTCCTTGAACTCGTTTGTCACCCTGGACGGTCTGGAGATGGGACGGGCCCAGGTGGTCCAGGCCCAGGCGGCACGGCTGGATCCAGATGTCCGGATGAATCCGGTTCTGTTGAAACCGAATTCGGATACCGGCAGTCAGGTGATCGTCAACGGGCTTCCGGTCGGCAACATGTCGGTGCTGGAATATGTCGGTTATAAAAATACGGCCTGGACGGCTGCCTGCGCAAGCTACGACGAGCTGGAGGCCCAATACGATGCAGTGATCCTGGAAGGTGCGGGATCGCCAGGTGAAGTGAATCTGAAACACCATGATATCGTTAACATGCGGATGGCCGAATATGCCGGGTCCAAGGTCCTGCTGGTCGGCGATATCGACCGTGGCGGGGTCTATGCCGCCTTTGTCGGGACCATGGAGGTGCTGGCCGAATGGGAGAGAAACCTGATCGCGGGCTTTATCGTCAACCGGTTTCGCGGACAGGCGTCATTGCTTGAATCCGCGCATCGGTACGTACAGTCACATACCGGCCGTGACGTTCTGGGTGTCGTGCCCTACCTGCATGACCTGGGAATTCCGGAGGAGGATTCCGTCTCCTTCAAGGCGGGACTCTTCAATGCAGTACGGCCCGGCTGTCCCCATGTCGAGATCGTTTTGATCAGCCTTCCTCATATCTCGAACTTCACCGACATCGAGCCCTTTGTCGCCGAACCCGATGTCTATCTGCGGGTGGTCTCCCAGCTGCGGGATCTAGGGAGACCGGATGCAATTATTATCCCCGGCTCAAAAAATGTGATCGGAGATTTGAAGGCCCTGAAAGAGAGCGGGCTGGCGGAAGCCATCCGTTTATTGGCCGGAGAGGGCTGTGAGATCGTCGGCCTTTGCGGCGGCTATCAGATACTCGGAAATCGGGTTGAAGATCCGTACTCCATCGAATCCGACAGGGGCGATATTGAGGGTCTGGCCCTGCTTGATGTGGTTACCAGGCTGGAACAAAAAAAACGGCTGGTACGTCAGAAGGGGATCCATCTGGAGTCTTCACTTCCGGTCTACGGCTATGAGATCCATCATGGTATCTCAGTATCACCTCTGGCTCCTGTCCTTACATTTCAGGATGGTGCACATTGTGGTTCCGTTACCGAAAATGACCGCATCTGGGGGACCTATCTTCATGGGATCTTTGATGCCGATCCCTTCCGCCGCTGGTTTATTGATCGATTACGAAGACGGGCAGGGCTTGGCTGTGATGGACGGATTCTTGCCTCGTATGATCTGGAGCCGGCCTTTGACAGGCTGGCGGATACAGTGCGGGGGAGCCTTGACATGGACCGGGTCTATGCCCTGCTAGGTCTCTAAAATGTCAGGAAATTACCATATAAAGGCTGTTGACGATGTTCTTTGAGATTCAGATAGCTATCGCCCTGTTTGTAGATCAGCTGGTCGGCGATCCTCCCTGGTTTCCGCACCCCGTCCGGATTATCGGTTGGTTCTGTCAGCGATTTGAGGGGATATTCCGCCGCCTGTTTCAAAGCAAAAAGCTTGCCGGATTCTGCACTGTTATCTCTGTTCTCCTTGTCACCATGAGCGTTGTTGGCATGCTCCTCGGAGTTGCAACCTCCTTTTCCTCTGTGTTTGCCGATTGCATTGCCATCCTGATAGTGTATACAACGGTTGCCGCCAAGGATCTTATCGTCCACAGCAGCAAGGTCTATGCATGTCTTTATCCCAGCGAGGATATCAATGCTGCAAGAATTGCAGTTTCGATGATAGTCGGCAGGGATACGGCGAATCTCGACCGGGCAGGAGTGAGTCGTGCCTGCGTTGAGACAGTCGCCGAAAACATGGTGGATGGGGTTACGGCGCCTCTTTTTTTTGGGATTTTATGCAGCATGCTTCCTCGTGTTTATGGTTTCGATGATATCGGGTTCGCGGCCCTCGGGGCGATGGTCTACAAGGCCATCAACACCATGGACTCAATGTTCGGTTATAAGAATGACACATATCTGGAGTTTGGCTGGTCAGCGGCAAAACTTGATGATATCGCCAATTTCATTCCGGCACGGCTAAGCGGCCTCATGGTTATAGTATCCGCATTCATTTTAAAACTTGACTGGCAGGGGGCGGCGAAGATATTTTTAAGGGACAGGCTCCGGCACAGCAGTCCGAATTCCGGCCATACAGAGGCGGCGGTAGCCGGGGCCTTAGGGGTTCAACTGGGCGGAGATGCATTTTATTTTGGCAAACTCACAAGCAAGCCTGCCATTGGCGACAAAAAACGAGCTGTCGGTGTGGATGACATCGTTATTACGGGCAGAATAATGCAGATTGGAGCGTTCCTCTTTGTCGTACTGATGCTTTTGTTGAGAAGGTTTATTCTGGAGATATAAATGCACAGTATTCCAGCATTTCTTGTCGGAGGAACAACGAGTGGTTCCGGTAAGACGACCATTACCCTCGGCATTCTTGCTGCGCTCAGACAGCGCGGTTTCAAGGTGCAACCGTTTAAATGCGGCCCTGATTTCATCGATCCAACCCTCCATACAATGGTCACCGGCAATATTTCCCGGAACCTTGATCTGCAGATGGCTGGCCCATCCTTCTGCCGTAACACATTTTTTCGACACATCGAAGGAATGGATGTTGCTGTTATTGAAGGTGTTATGGGATTGTACGATGGTGGCCAGGCAAGTTCTGCAGCCCTTGCCATTGCTCTGTCGCTCCCTGTTATTCTGGTGATTGATGTCCGTTCCGCTGCCGAAAGCGTTGCTGCGGTCTTGAAGGGATTTGAACTCTATAATCAGGAGGTGCAGATTTCCGGGGTTATTTTCAATCGGGTCGGCTCGACAAGGCATCAGGAATTAATCCGCGATGCGGTAAAGAAACATTGCACGACTGAAATATTGGGTTTTTTCCCAAGGGATAATGAGTTCACGATACCTGAAAGACATCTTGGACTCCATATGGGTGATGAGTCTCCTCTCAATGAGGAACAGGTCAAAACCCTTGCTATGGCCATAGAAGAATATATCGATATCGACCACCTGTTGCAGTTAAACATGGTCAAGAGTAGCGGGAAGATAAAGAAAGCCACAAACCGGAAAATTGATCAGAGGGTCAGGCTGGCCGTTGCCAGGGACCCGGCCTTCTGTTTTTATTACCAGGATAACTTTGATCTCTTTGAACAGGCGGGCATCGACCTTGTTTTCTTTAGTCCGCTGCATGATACACTCCTTCCCGAAGACATAAATGGGATATATATCGGTGGAGGATATCCCGAGTTGTATGCCGAGCAACTGAGCGGCAACAAGGAGATGTTGCGGCAGATCAAGGCCTGGGTTGACCTCGGTGGGCCCTTATACTGCGAATGCGGCGGATTCATGTACATGGGGACGGAACTCATTGATCTGCAAAACAACCACTTTTCCATGGCAGGGGTTTTCCCGGCAACTATCGTGATGAAAGACCGTCTCAGCCGACTTGGGTACAGAGAGGCGACAATTATCCAGGATTGCATGTTCGGGGAATGCGGCGAAAGATTATTCGGCCATGAATTTCACTATTCGACCATACAGGACATTGAATCCGCCGTTCCCACTATCTTTGAGCTGCAGGACGGAAGCAAAGAAGGGTATATTGTAAAAAATGCCCTCGGGGGTTACCTCCATCTGCATTTCGGTCAATCGGAAAAAAATGTTGAATATTTCTATAAATTTTTACAGAAGGGAAGAGGAAGGAACAGATGGTCACTCTACAACAAGTCAAACCTCTGCAAATAGAAACAGAGAGTTTCCGGATTATTGAACAGGAGTTCCCCGAACAGACCGGTCATCGCCCGGATGAGTACGGGCCTGGCAGGTTCAAGGTCATTCAAAGGGTGATCCATGCAACCGGCGATTTTTCCTTTGCTGCCAATCTCTTCTTCCATGAACGGGCGATCCAGGCTGGCCTTGGTGCCATCAGGGCGGGCAGGAATATTCTCATCGATGTCAATATGGGAGCGGCTGGTATCAGCCGTTCCATCCTGGATAGATTCGGCGGCAAGGTGATCTGCAGGATAGGAGACGAGGAAGTCGGACAGATAGCCAAAACCAAGGGGTTGACCCGTTCCGAAGTGGCATTTGAACAGGCGACCGGCGACAACATCGGTATTGTCGCTATCGGCAATGCCCCGACCGCACTTCTTGCCGCCATGCGGCTTATTGAAGAAGGAAAATTTAATCCCGATCTGGTCATCGGAGTGCCGGTCGGGTTTGTTAACGCCCAGGAATCGAAGGAAATACTCTCCGGAAAAGCCTATCCTTTTATCACTGCGCTCGGTCGCAAAGGGGGCACTCCGGTAGCTGTCGCTATTATCAATGCTTTATTGAGGCTTGCAGAAGAAGAAGAGGTATTTTTAAATGAACAGAGAAGCGGAGGAACTGCTGTAATGGAAAGAACATTTGCGATTGTAAAACCGGATGCATTTGCTGCCGGGAACGCTGGAAAGATCATTGCCCGGATTTATTCTGAAGGGTTCAAGATTGTAGGATTAAAAAAGCTTTTCCTAAGCAAGGTCGAGGCGCAAGGTTTTTATGACGTCCACAGGGAGCGGCCATTTTTTGGCGAACTCACCGATTTTATGAGCAGCGGGCCATGTATTGTCATGGTGCTCGAGGCTGAGAATGCAATCAAGAAATGGCGTGATCTGATGGGTGCCACCAATCCGGCAAGCGCTGCAGAGGGAACTCTGCGACGTCAGTTCGGATCGTCCGTCGGTGAAAATGCAACGCATGGTTCCGATGCCCCGGAGACCGCCGCATTTGAGATGGGCTATTTTTTCTCGGGCCTGGAATTGCTGTAACCTCTGGCAATCCGGCCAATAATTGACCGGAGTCAGGCTTTTTTATCTAATAAGACTAAACCGGCGATAGCCCGAACTTCGGTGATTGCAGCCGGTTTTTTTGTCAGTCAATGGTATTGCCGCAAGGAGACAATCCTCTCCGAGTAATAAATTCAGAGCATGGAAATCCGAACTGCAAACACAATAATCTATTGTGCAAAGTGGAAAGAGACGGTTGCCTTTTACAAGGAACAATTACAACTCAAGGTAACAACCTTTCTCGATTGGTTTGTTGAATTTGAACTGACTGAGTCAGCCCGCCTGAGCATTGCCGATACAGCGCGAGCATCAATCGGGAGCTGCGCAGGACAAGGCCTTACCCTTACCATGGAAGTAGAAGATATTGAATCAACTCATGTATTTGCAGAGGAAGCAGGGCTTCATCCCCCAGCGATACGAGACCATGCCTGGGGGGCAAGAGTCTTTTATATTCATGACCCCGAGGGCAACAGACTTGAATTCTGGTCTCAAAAGGGAAAGATCGATTAATGCTGCCGGAACTCTCAAGTTTGTAGCATGGCAGTTCTTTTCAGGCACTCCATAATGTCGGGAAGACACTCCATAAAGGCCTCCACAACCGTTTTATCAAAGCGTTCTCCTTCTCCACTTTTGATGATGGAAATCACCTTGGAGAGAGGCAGCGGTTCGTAACTGCCGGTTTCAGCATCCGTGTATTTGGGATAATCCCTTTTCGCAGTCAAGGCGTCGAACATATCTGCCACTGCCATGATGCGTGAGGCAAGGGGAATTTCATGACCTTTCAAGCCCTTCGGATATCCGGTACCGTTCATTTTTTCATGGTGAGAGCTGGCGATGAGGGGAACATTTTCCATAAAATCAGGGAAGTAAAAGTTCTCAAGAATCCCCATTGTTTTTAAGGTATGTGTGTTCATAATCGCCTTTTCTTCGGAGTTGAACCGGCCGTTTTTCAACAGGATATAATCCGGAATAGCTATTTTTCCGATATCGTGCATGAGGGCTGCAAATTTCAGAGTCCGGATTTCATGTTCGGACAGGTTCATCTTTTGGGCAATCAGGACGGAAATTTCCGTAACCCGTTCCGAATGACCGGCGGTAAGGGGATGACGTGCGTCCACGGTGGCTGAAAGTGTCCTGATTGAGCTGTCAAAAGACAGACGCAGTTCTTCATGCAGCTTGAAGTTTTTGATAATTCTTGCGGCCTGATTGGCGATGGCGGTGATCAGCCCCAGGTCTTTGATAGTGAATGCGTTGATCATTCGCAGTGAAGAAAGGATCATGATGCCGAGAATTTCATCCTGGAACATCATGGGTACGGCAATCGTGGATTTCACCCCTTCGAGCATGATCGATTCCGAGAGGTTGAAACGATTGTCGGATGGAACGTCCGTGGAGATCACCCCTGTTTTTTCTTCCTGCACATATCTGACCAGCGTGGATGATACAGTGAGTTTCTCATCTCTCCTGCGGGTTTTGTAACTGTGAGGCGCCATTTTTCCTTCCTTGTCAGGAAGAAGAATAAGGCCGTGATCATATTCGAGGAATTCAAATGTCCTCGCCAGAATCCGATCCAGAGTTCTCCCCAGGTCTCGTTCAAGGTTCATTTCGTTCTGGAGTTCATACGTCACCCGCAGTTTTTCGTAATCAGCCCGTAAATCCTTTTCATTGGCGATTTCATATTCGGGAAGAAAGCGGATTTCCTGCCGGGGAGACAGCGTGGAGCTGAAAAGTCCCTCATCATCGCCAAATTCCACCATCTGGGTGGCTGCTTTTTCATCCCCTTCGAAAAAGAGAAGAATATTGCCAAGACGAATCTCATCACCGGTGTAAATTCCGGTTCTGGTTTCTATTCTTCGGTTGTTGATATAGGTCCCGTTGGTACTGGCCTGATCCTCGATAAAACACATTGAATTTGCATCAAAAGTGATCAGGCAATGGAACTTTGAAACGGAAGGATCGGGGATCTGGATACGGTTGCCGGGGTGCCTGCCGATGGAATTCTGCTCCGACAACTTGACTTTCTGCCTTCCGGAAGGAAAAACAATAGTGACATGCGCCATGGGGTATCCCCTGTGCAAGAATTACCTGGAAGCCGTATCCCTGTATATATCAATTCTTTATCATATCAATTGCGGTATTGAAAGACAGAGATCAAAAATTCTTTACTGTTTCCCATTTCTTCACCTGCTGTGGTTCAGCCTTGGAAGAGAAAAGATATTACACAGAAGCCATGCGCATCCACAATTTGCTCGTGAACAAAATGTTCTTTTCCCGGTGCATGCATTATCATTGAATTTTGAATAATGACCTGATATATACCTGTAACCGGGAAGGCTGGAGCTGATTTCAGAGGTTTCATATACACGGAACAATGTAAAGGGTCAGGGGAGCCTTCCGGTCATGAAACAGTTTTTTATAAAAGTGTCCTTCAGATAAAGACGCCACTTTAGCTCAGATGGTAGAGCGGCGCTCTCGTAAAGCGCAGGCCAACGGTTCGATTCCGTTAAGTGGCTCCAAAATAATAAAGGGATCAGGTGAGACATCACCTGATCCCTTTATTTATTTGTGGCCCTTCATGAATTTTTCTTGGAGTTATTCCAAAAATAGAGAAGCAGTTATATAAAAAAACATTTAGAATGCTGCACTTAATGGTACACAGGCCGGACTCTGTCTTATGCCTGAATTTCTCATTGAAGCAATTATCCAATGGAAGTGCACCCTTATGCCGGCACGTATAGTTCCATTTGCTCTTTATTTTGTCTTCATCGGTCTGGATGAAGGATTGCATTATCTTGTATCAGCAGGACTTATTGCACTCCCTTTAAACACCTTTCTTCTTCTGTATCCCCTGAAGATTTTGACTATTGGCGTAGCGCTCTGGTATTTCCGTCATGACTACACAGAACTGCAGTGGAGTGACTGGTTTCAGTGGCCGTATACCATTTTTAGTATCGCCTTGGGTGTTGTGGTCTTTTTACTCTGGATTAAGATGACGTGGCCGTTTGCAATATTCGGGACTGTGCAAGGCTACGATCCGACATCCATTCAACAGGATTCTGCGCGCATTGCAGTTATCGCCTCCCGCCTGTTTGGAGCGTCCATTGTCGTGCCGATCATGGAGGAGCTCTTTTGGCGTTCTTTTATGGTGCGTTATATTATAAAACCGGAATTCGAGAAGGTCCCGGTCGGTGTTTTCACGATCACTTCATTTGTGATCAGCGCAATTCTCTTTGGAATGGAACACAACCTTTGGCTTGCCGGTATTATGGCAGGCGTAGTGTATAATTTCGTGCTCTATAAAACAAAGAGTATCGCACAGTGCATACTGGCCCATGCCGTGACGAACGGTTCACTGGGCGTATATGTTCTGTCGACACAATCATGGTACTTCTGGTAGTCGTTTCGACAAGTTGAAATAAAGAGCCAATGCCCCGGCTGTCTCTGTCGTCTATGATTCAATAACAAGGAAGGCTCATCGAAACATTTGATAGTAAATCAAGCCGGTAGATATTTCGTCAGGAATGACTTTTTGAATCACATACTACAATGACAAGGAGGACACCCATGCAAAAGAAACTTTTTTTATTGGCTGGAGCCGCTATCCTGCTCTGCAGTACAGCTATGGCCGGCGAAGGAGCCCATTGGACATACAGCGGCAATGAAGGCCCGGAACACTGGGGTGATTTGTCCCCTGAATTCCAGATGTGCAAGAAAGGGATGAACCAATCCCCGGTTGATCTCTCCGATATGATCAAAGCCGATTTGTCTCCGATTCAGGTGAGTTACCAGCCAACCGTCCTGGATGTGGTCAACAACGGTCATACAATCAAAGCCGATTCCAGCAGCGCCAGCACAATCACCTTAAAAAACCATACGTATAAATTAATCCAGGTTCACTTCCATACCCCGAGCGAGAATCATATCAACGGCCAATCCTTTCCAATGGAAGCTCATTTCGTCCATGCCGATGAAACCGGCAACCTGGCGGTTATCGGTCTGATGTACACGGAAGGCGAGGCAAATATGTCGCTGGCCCCTATCTGGGACAATATGCCAACCGCCATTGGGAATACCGAGAAACCTTCAGGAGCAACCCTGGATACCAATGCGATGCTTCCTGCCAAACGGGACTATTATCGTTTCAATGGTTCACTCACGACGCCGCCCTGCTCGGAAGGGGTTCTTTGGCTGGTGATGAAAACGCCTGTCTCTGCATCCAAGGAGCAAATCGAAAAGTTCCACGCCACCTTCCACCATGACACCAACCGGCCGGTGCAGCCGCTCAATGCCCGTGTCGTCCTGGAATAGCCGGAGCGACGCTTCGTATTAAACCGACTGAGGCGGGGTGGCACTGCTGCTCCCGCCTTTTCCTGGATTGCCCGGGGATATCTGTCTTCTTTTTACAACGAGGTATTTTAATGGTTACACAGCTCCGCATCGTTATGATCCTTTTCTTTGTCTGCCTTCCTCTTTTGAACGCCTGTTCCGACGATAAGGAGAAAAAGGAAAACAAGGAAAAAGGCGTGATCGAACAGGCAACTGACAAGGCGGCCAAGGAGGCCGTCGACAGGATCAAGGTCCCGCTCGAGCAGGCCAAGACGGCCGCTGATAAAGAAACAGCCCGCAGCCGACAGCTTGAAGAACAGGAGAAAAGACAGTAGCATAACCCTCGATCGTCAGGTTCTTATCCTGTTCCGGAGGGAGAGAAGTATTATCCAAATTCTTTCTCAAAAATCGTCGCTTGATGACACCAGGGGAACACGTGTCGATACGGCATTCAAGGCGATTTTATGAATCATTTCGTTTACCGTTGTGCAGCAATCCGCCAGAATTGAGACGCTGTATTTCTCGGCTGACTTGGAAATCGCGGTGTGGGTCACGCAGTTTTGCGTCATCATGCCGCAGACGAACAACTTCGTTGCACCCAGTTTGGCCAAGGTCTCTTCGAGTGTCGTATGCAGGAAGCTGTCTGCAAATTCTTTGACAATTACCGGTGCCTGGGGCGCAGCTGCAAGGATGCGCGGATGCACCTCAACGCCGGTTGTGCCTGCGTTGAAAAACGGCGCAATTCCCAAACTGCTGTTGGCAATATGTTGAATTATAATGACCGGAACCTTCTTGGATGTTGCCTTTGTAATGGCAGCTTCGATATTCTGAAGTGTGACGGCAGTATTCCAGAGAGGAAATTTTCCTTCTGGAAAGTAGTCATTTTGAATATCTATGATAAGGAGCGCTGTCGAGTTTTTCATTATTTTCACCTTGTTAAAAATTACTGTCTCCCCTCGATCCTGAGGCGGTCCACCGGCGTGATCGCCACCATGGCTTCATGAAAATAGTCATTGAGCCTTTCAAGTTCCTGGAGACTGCCGCAGGTCCAGTACCTGTTCATCGCCTGCACACACTCTCATACATCTTGCTCTTTTTGATCCATGCTGCCTCCGTTTGTGATCATGGAGTTTTATCCATCCCTTGGTTCATAACCGGCTACTGTACCCGATATTTTAATCCTGAAAAGTGTCTGTATTGACAAAAAGAGGGCGATAATAGACAATAGTGTGTTTTCATGTCTTTACCATGAGGAATATCCATGTATACCGTCGCCTTGCTAGCCGTGCAGAATTGCATGTATTCGAGTATCACCGGGCCTTTTGATTTTTTCTCCGTCGCTTCCTTTGAGGAGCAGAGGATGTCAGACCATATGGCCGTTCCTCTTTTTCAGCCGGTAATTGTCGCACCAGCAGACAGAGAGATCACTGCCTTTAACGGCATGCCTATACGGGCCGGTGCTTTTTTTTCTGATACTATGGTCTACGATATTGTTGTTGTGCCGGTTATCTTCGGAGACCTGGAGCTTCTCCTTGCTGACCGGGAGACGATTGGCTGGCTGACTCGCCAGGGACAGCACGGGGCCTGCCTTTGTTCCGTCTGCGCCGGTGCCTTTTTTTTAGCCGAGACCGGTCTTTTAAAGGGCAAAAAGGCCACGACCCATTGGAACCTTGCCGATAGCTTTGCCAAACGGTTTCCGGATATCCTGCTGAAACGGGAAAAGATGCTTGTCGATGAGGGCGATTGCATCACGGCAGGCGGGGTCTCTGCTTATCTGGATCTTTCGTTGTACCTGATCGCCCGGTTCGGTTCGCCGGAGCTTGCCGCCTCGCTCTCCAAAATCCTTCTGATCGACCCTGCACGACGTCTGCAGTCTCCGTATCAGACTTCGAGTTTCAACAAAAATCACGGAGATATGGAGGTGCTTTCAATACAGGAACGGCTGGAGGAAAATCTTGACGAAACGATTACCATCAGGAATCTGGCCCAAAGGGCCAGGCTGGGCGAGCGCACGTTCATGCGGCGGTTTAAAAAAGCTACCGGCGATACCCCCCTGGAGTATCTGCAGCACCTGCGGATTGAGGTGGCCAGGAAACTGCTTGAAACAACATCCGAGACCATTGAAGGGATCACCCGGAAGACAGGCTACGAGGATATCAGTTCATTCAGGAAACTCTTCAAAAGGCATACCGGCCTTTCACCTTCCGTCTATCGAAAAAAGTTTTCCTGTCTCGTATGACAATCAAAAAAAAATGAACCGTGAGCATTCCAGTCGCGCCGTTTATTCCAGCAACAGAGCCGTGCTCAGGTATCTCTCACCTGTGTCCGGCAGGATAGTGACGATGGTAAGCTCCGCATTTTCCGGCCGTCCGGCAAGCTCCAGAGCCGCCCAGACCGCTGCCCCCGAGGATATCCCGCAGAGGATACCCTCGCACTGTGCCAGTCTGCGCGCCATGACCAGGGCATCCTCATTTGTGACCTGGATGACCTCGTCGATAATGGCCCGGTTCAGGACCTCGGGCACAAAGCCTGCGCCTATCCCCTGGATCTTATGGGGGCCTGGTCTGCCTCCGGACAGTACCGGTGAGTCAGCCGGCTCGACCGCCACTGACTGCAGGCTCGGCCGCCGTGCTTTCAGAACCTCAGAGACCCCGGTGATGGTGCCGCCGGTACCAACTCCGGCCACGAAGATGTCGATTACTCCACCGGTGGCCTGCCAGATTTCCTCGGCGGTGGTCCGGCGATGAATCTCGGGGTTGGCCGAATTCGCGAACTGATTGGGCATAAAGCTGTCGGCGGTGGTGTAAACCAGCTCTTCGGCGGCAGCGATGGCGGCTTTCATACCACCTGCCGCCGGGGTGAGGACCAGTTCGGCGCCCAGGTGTTTGAGGAGTTTTCTTCGTTCAATACTCATACTCTCCGGCATGGTCAGGATCAGCCGCAGGCCTCTTGCCGCGCAGACAAAGGCCAGGCCGATGCCGGTATTGCCGCTGGTCGGTTCGATGATGGTGGTCTTTTTGGTTATGAGACCGTCCCGTTCTCCGGCCTCGATCATGGCCAGGGCGATGCGGTCCTTGACGGAGCCCATCGGGTTCCGGGACTCCTGTTTGGCAAGGACAGTTGCCTTGCAGGATGCGGCCAGATTAGTGAGAGTGAGAAGCGGTGTGTTACCGATGGTCGTGGTTATGGAATCAGTCATATGCGTGCCTCGCTATATCGAATTTTTAAGCTGCCTAGGTAAAGATCAGTTCCGGCCGTTTCATCAATACCTTGGTGCCGGCCTGGACACTTTCGGTGAGCCAGATGTTGCCGCCGATGATCGCGCCCTCGCCGATGACGGTCTCGCCTCCCAGGATGGTGGTGTTGGCGTAGATGATCACGTTGTCCATAATGGTCGGATGGCGTTTTTTATTCCGCATTTTTTCGCCTGCGTCGCGCGGCAGTGACAGCGCTCCCAGGGTGACGCCCTGATAGAGGCGGACATCCTTGCCGATGATGGTTGTCTCACCGATGACGACGCCGGTGCCGTGGTCGATGAAGAACCCCGGTCCGATAGTCGCGCCGGGATGGATATCGATGCCGGTCAGGCTGTGAGCATGTTCGGTCATAATCCGGGGGATGATCGGGACCTTCAACAGGTAAAGTTCATGGGCAATCCGGTAGATAGAGATTGCCAGCAGTCCGGGATAGCAGAAGATGACCTCGTCGGGGCTCTGCGTGGCCGGATCTCCGGCCAGGGTGGCTCGGATATCGGTGGCAAGCGTTGCCGTGACACGCGGCAGGGTTTCGATAAAAGATAATGCCAGCAGGTGACTGCGCTCCTCGCAGTTGGTGCAGGGCAAGAGCATTCGTCTGCAGTCATGGCGGATGGCCATTGTGATCTGATCGGTCAGTTTGTCGTAGAGATCGGTGGTCTCCTGGCCGATGAAGTATTCGAGGTTGTTCTGGTGCAGCTTGGCGCGACTGAAATAACCGGGAAACAGGATGGAGCGTGCCTGATGGATGATGTCGATTATCGCCGTATGGGAGGGCAGGGCCACCGGACTGATATGCTCGAAACAGTCATTGGAACTCCAGTTGGCGACAAGATTCTTGACCACCGGCGGGAGTTTGGCATGCTGGTGGTTTTTGGTATGATCTTCATTGTCACAGATGGTGGAGAGGGTGGTGATGCAGGTTTTTCTGGTCTTTATCGTAGACATAGTTGCTCCCTATGGATGAGTTTTTTCAATCGCAAAGATTCCATAACTGGCCCTCAGATTGGTGAACCAGCGGACAATATGTCCCTGCCTGTCATGGTGGTCGGTATTGATCGCGACCTCTCTGACGATGGTATAGCCGACATCGCCTGCGAATTTGCGGAAGTCGGCTAGTGTTATGACCCGGATATTCGGAGTGTCGTACCAGGAATAGGGTAGTTGTTCGTTCTTCGGGGCGATCCCTTTGAAGAGCAGCTGCAGCCGGATGGTGTAGTGGCTGAAATTCGGGAAGCTGACGATGACCTGTCTGCCGATCCTCGATAGCGAGCGGAGAAGGGTGGCCGGTTCCAGGACCTGCTGCAGGGTCTGGCTGAGGATCACATAGTCGAAACTGTTGTCGGGATAATCCTCGACCTCGGTGTTCAGGTCACCCTGCAGGACGCTGAGGCCCCTGGCAATACAGAAGGCGGCTTTTTCCTTGTCGCGTTCGATACCGGTACCTTTGACGCTTCTGTCGGCCGTAAGCCGGGCCAGAAGGTCGCCGTTGCCGCAGCCGAGGTCGAGCACCCGGCTTCCCTTCTCGATCCAGGAGGCTATAATCCGGAGGTCATAGCGCATTATTTCACTTTCCGGCAACACCATCGAGAAATCCTCGCACCAGGTTGTTCAGACGCTCGTCCGGGATCAGAAAGGCGTCGTGGCCGCAGTCGGCCTCAATCTCGCAGAAGCTGACGTTGCGGTCTGCGCGTTTCAGGGCCTGAACCAGTTCCTTGGCCTGATAGGTCGGGTAGAGCCAGTCGGATGTATAGGAGACGACAAGGAACTTTGCTTTTGTCAGGCCCAGGTCTTGAAACGATTCGCCGACGGCGGTTTGCTCTACCAGATCGAAATAGTCGGAGGCCTTGGTGATATAAAGAAGCGAATTGGCATCAAACCGTTGCACAAATTTGCTTCCCTGATGGCGCAGGTAACTTTCCACCTGAAAATCAATATCGAAACCGAAGGAAAAATCCTTCTTATCCTGCAGCCGGCGGCCGAATTTCCGGCGCATGGCCTGATCGGAGAGATAGGTGACATGGCCGATCATCCGGGCCACGGCCAGTCCCATGTCAGGGCCAGTCTGGCCGTAATAATCGCCGTGGTTCCAGTTCGGATCGGCCATGATCGCCTGCCTGGCTACCTCGTTGAAGGCGATGGCCAGGGCCGAATGACGCATGGTTGTGGCGATCGGGATCACGGCGCGGACCATGTCCGGATAGCGGACGGACCATTCCAGGGCCTGCATGCCGCCTAGCGAGCCGCCGATTACCGCCACGACCTTATTTATGCCGAGGTGATCGAGCAGCGCCTTCTGGGCACCCACCATATCGCCGATGGTGACCATTGGAAAATCCAGGCTGTAGGGTCTGCCGGTGACAGGATTCGGGGAGGATGGGCCGGTGGAGCCGGCGCATCCTCCTAAAATATTGGAGCAGATCACGAAAAATCTGTCCGTATCGACACCTTTGCCCGGTCCGACCATTGAGTCCCACCAGCCGGGCCCGGCATCGTCCGGTTCGCCTTCATACAATCCGGATACGTGGGAATCGCCGGAAAAGGCATGGGCGATCAGGACCACGTTGTCCTTGGCCTTCGAGAGATTTCCAAAGGTCTCATAGACGATGGTCACGGGACCGAGGCGAGCTCCGCTCTCCAGTACCATCTCATGGGGCGGTTCTGCGAAAGTGAAGTACTGTTTCTGCACCCTGAGTCCCCGCGGGTGTTTTTGTCTGCCTCGATCATCCATGGGACATTTACCTGCTTTTTTTCGCTTTGGCCAGAGCCTGATCGATATCGGCGCGGATATCGTCAATGTGTTCGATGCCGACCGAGAGACGGACCATGGAGTCAGTGATTCCGGCTGCTTCCAGCTGCTCGGGCGAGAGCTGGGAGTGGGTTGTGGAGGCCGGATGGATCGCCAGTGACTTGGCATCCCCCACATTCGCCAGATGGGAGACAATCTTCAGAGCTTCGATGAACCGGCGCCCCGCCTTAAACCCGCCTTTTACCCCGAAGGTGATCATCCCGCCGAAGCCGTTCTGTAGATATCTCGTTGCGATCTCATGTCCCGGAGAACCGGGGAGGCCGGGATAATGGACCCATTCAATCCGGGGATGATCGCTCAGGTAATCGGCAATGCCGCGGGCGTTGGTACAGTGGCGTTCCATGCGCAGCGACAGGGTCTCGATTCCCTGGAGGAAGAACCAGCAGTTATCAGGAGAGATGCAGGCCCCCAGGTTTCGCAGCGGCACCAGGCGCATGCGCAAGGCAAAGGCGACCCTGTTCATCTCGCCCAGGTCATGGGCATAGCGAAGGCCGTGGTACGAGGCATCGGGAAGGTTGTAGAGGTGGAATTTCGGGTCGGTCCAGTCAAAGGTCCCGGCATCCACGACAATGCCGCCGATGCCGACACCGTGACCTCCCATCCATTTGGTCAGGGAGTGGATGACCACGTCGGCGCCATGCTCAATGGGACGGAAGATGCAAGGCGGAGTGAAGGTGGAGTCGACCAGCAGCGGAAGGCGATGATTATGGGCGATATCGGCCACCGCCTGCAGATCGATCATATTCAACGCCGGGTTGCCCAGGGTCTCGCAGTACACGGCTCGGGTGCGGTCGGTTATCGCGGCCTCAAAATTGGCGGGGTTGGAGGGATCCACCATCCGGACGGTGATGCCCATCTGGGGCAGAATCGAATCGAACTGGGAGAAGGTACCGCCATAGAGGTTGCGAGAGGCGACCACTTCATCACCCATCGAACAGATGTTGATGATGGAGTAGAAGACAGCCGATGTCCCGGAGGCCAGGGCCAGCGATGCTGCCCCGCCCTCCAGCATGGCCACCCGTTTTTCCAGGACATCCTGAGTCGGGTTGCCTATCCTGGTGTAGATGTTCCCGAGTTCCCTCAGGGCAAAGAGGTTTGCGGCGTGTTCCGTGCTCTTGAACAGATACGAACTGGTTCGGTAGACGGGAACGGACCGGGACAGGGTGTCCCGGTCCACTGTCTGTCCCGCGTGCAGGGCGAGTGTCTCAAATTCCATAGGGTCTCCTTTGGTGAATCGGTATCATTGGCTGGTTGATTCCTGCATACCCCCTCGATCTTTTTGTATCTCTTTAATAAAATCCCGGACCGAATCACCGCTTGCGGACCTCGCTTCGGGATCGATACGCAGCAGTTCTTCCCAGGTTGCAATGGCCTTGTCCGGTTTATGGAGGTCATACATGAGCACAATGCCCTTATTCAACCGCGACTGTTCATGAGTTGGATCAAGGGCGATCGCCCGATCAAAAAACTCAATAGCCTTCTGCGGCTGACCGGTGCTGCGATACATAACCCCCAGATCAGTGAGGAGATTGGCGTTACCCTTATCGAGTTCCAGAGAACGGGTATAGGCCTTGATGGCTTTCTCTGGCTGACTGGTGTCATAATACATATTTCCAAGTTGCGTCCAGAGTCCAAAATCGTTTGGAGTGGCGGCCACCTGCACCTCCAGATTTGAGATCGCCTTTGTTTGCTGTTCGGAAATCTCGCTTGCGGCATTTTCGGGATGTGTGCTGACGGGGGTGGCACGTGGGCTGATTTTATAGATGGCAAAACCTGCTCCTGCCAGAAACCCGCAGATAAAGCTCAGTAAAATCGAAATGATAAGAATCTGTTTTTTTATTCCTTGATCAGGCATAAGACTTTTTCCACATAATGATGGATATCTTTTTCAGGAGATATGCAGCTCCCGGACCTTTGGTAGAGGATGTTCTTTTTAGTAGAATAGGATGATATCCGGTGATGTGCAATGACCATCTCGAAATTTATGCTCCTATGGGGTTCAGCAAATCAAGAAAAATACAGAAAAAGAAGCAAAAACTGGACAAGGGAGTCGAAAAAATGGCAGAGTAACAGAAAGAGTATCGGATCAACAGTGTTTCTTGAAACAGCCACCGGAGGAAGCAAGATGACAGTTCAGGAGAACAACATGCCACAGTCTGCCTCAAACGGGTCGTCAGGTCCCAAGGTCTTTTTCCCCACCAACGCGGAGTCGATCAAAGACAATATCATCCATCATCTGATGAGTTTTCAGGGGAGGGATCCGGAGCGGTCCGGCGGCACCGATATCTACAAGGCCCTTGCCTATACGCTTCGGGATATTATGGTCGAAAAATGGATTCAGACCCAGAAGACCTTCTATGCCAAGAAGAAAAAGAGGGTGTATTATCTGTCGCTCGAATTTCTGATCGGTCGTTCTCTTGAAAACAGTCTCCTGAACCTAGGCATTTATGATGAGGTCCTGCAGGCCATTGCGGATCTCGGGTATGATATTGATGAGATCCGGGAGCATGAAGAAGATGCGGCCCTTGGAAACGGAGGCCTGGGGAGGCTTGCCGCCTGCTTCATGGATTCCATTGCGACCTTGAAGATACCGGCCTACGGGTATGGTATCCGCTATGAATACGGTCTGTTTTTCCAGCAACTGATCGATGGCTATCAGGTCGAAACTCCCGATAACTGGCTGCGCTATGGGACACCCTGGGAATTTGAACGGAGGATGCCGGTCTTCCCGGTCCATTTCTATGGCCGGGTCAGCAGCTATCAGGACGCCAATGGCTGTTACCGGGCCAAGTGGGTCGAGACCAAAGATGTGATGGCCATACCCTGCGATATGCTGGTTCCAGGATACAAAAACAATCATGTGATCAATATGCGCCTCTGGGCCGCCCGGGCCTCCCGGGAGCTCGACCTTAACTTTTTCAGCAGCGGGGATTATATCGGGGCCGTCGAATCGAAGGTCAGTTCCGAGACCATATCCAAGGTGCTGTATCCTCCCGATCATAATCTGGCCGGACAGGAATTGCGCCTGAAACAGCAATATTTTTTCGTCGCTGCCACCTTTCAGGATATCATCAGACGGTTTCGGAAGAACAATAAGACCTTTGATAACTTCAACGATTCGGTGGCGGTCCAGCTGAACGACACCCATCCGTCCATTGCGATCCCCGAACTGATGCGTCTGCTTCTGGATATAGAAGGGTTGGGCTGGGAGAAGGCCTGGGATATCAGCACCAAGACTTTTGCCTATACCAATCACACGTTGATGCCCGAGGCCCTGGAAAAATGGACGGTTGAACTCCTCGGCAAGGTCCTGCCCCGGCACCTGGAAATCATCTACGAGATCAACCAGCGGTTTTTAGATATGGTGGCCCTGCAGTATCCTGGAGACCGGAACAGGCTCCGCGATATGTCCATCATCGAGGAAGGGCCGATCAAAAAGGTACGCATGGCCCATCTGGCCATCGTTGGCAGCCATTCTGTCAACGGGGTGGCCGAACTGCATACCCAACTGCTCAAGGACAGGCTGTTTCCTCATTTCAATGCCTTTTATCCCGGCAAATTCAATTCCAAGACCAATGGTATTACGCCCAGGCGTTGGTTGTTGATGGCGAATCGTGAGCTTGCGGCCTTAATCACCAGCTCTATCGGTCCAGGCTGGATAACGGATCTTGATCAGCTTCGCGGTATCGAAAAGTTTGTCGGCAATCCCGAATTCCGTGCGACCTGGCAACAGATCAAGACTGCCAACAAGGTGAGGTTGGCGAAATATATTGAAGGTCAGTGCCGGATCAAGGTGAGCGCCGACACCATGTTCGATGTCCAGGTGAAGAGGATCCATGAGTATAAACGGCAGCTGCTGAATGCACTGCACGTAATTTATCTCTATCACAAGCTCATCAGACAGTCGGAGCAGGTCCTTGCCCCCCGTACGGTTATCTTTGCAGGGAAGGCGGCACCCTCGTACTGGAAGGCGAAGCTGATCATCAAACTGATCACCTCCATCGGCGATATTGTCAATAACGATCCACGCATCGGAGGCAAACTGCGGGTGGTTTTTCTACCCAACTATAATGTGTCGCAGGCCGAGCTGATCATGCCCGCTGCTGACCTGTCCGAACAGATCTCGACGGCCGGTACCGAGGCCTCCGGCACCGGCAATATGAAATTTGCGTTGAATGGGGCCTTGACCATCGGCACCCTGGACGGGGCCAATATCGAGATCCTGGAGGAGGTCGGAAGGGAGAATATCTTTATCTTCGGGATGACCGCCGAGGAGGCGGAATATGAACGCCTGAACGTCAGCCGGACGCCGTGGGAGATCTGTCAGGCGAATCCGGAAATCCTGCAGGTGATCGATGCGATCCGGAATGGTGCCTTCAGCCGGGGGAACACCGGGCTGTTTCAACCGCTGGTTGATTCACTGCTCGACCCGCATGATCCGTATCTGCTGATGGCGGATCTGCAATCCTATATTGCCTGCCAGCAACAGGTCAACGACGCTTACCTGGATAAGGAGGCGTGGACAAGGATGGCAATTCTGAACGTGGCCCGAATGGGGAAATTCTCAACGGACAGGACCATCAGGCAGTATGCGAAGGAGATCTGGGGAGTGCCTGTCGAATAAGCAGGCCGTATACAAAGAGTCCGTCAACCAGGCAGGGACGTTTTCGTTCCTGCCTTTTTATTTGCCGGACAAACTTATTCGTGCGTATGAGCAATATTTATGCTATACAGGCGGTCTTATTTTCCTATAAAAAAAGGGTTACGGACAGCAAAGTCCGTAACCCTTGAAATCTCTGGAGGCGGCGATCAGAGTCGAACTGATGAATAATGGTTTTGCAGACCACTGCCTTGGCCACTTGGCTACGCCGCCATAAAGATGTACGAGCATGAGACCGTTCTATATACCATACAGAGTCTTTTTGACAAGAGGAAAAGTGCAGCATGGTTACAAAT
Source organism: uncultured delta proteobacterium (assembly GCA_903901335.1). Taxonomy (GTDB): domain Bacteria; phylum Desulfobacterota; class Desulfobulbia; order Desulfobulbales; family Desulfocapsaceae; genus CAIUQR01. The sequence continues at coordinate 64,324 of CAIUQR010000061.1, forward strand.
CTTAACACCCTGGTGACGTTAAACAAGGAAATTCTCAGCGAGTTCGAGCAGATCCTCGGCTATCGATTTACCGATCTGCGTTTGTTACAAAAAGCCTTGATCCATTCATCCTATGCTTTTGAACAGGCTCAGATCGGTAAGAATAATGAAACCCTGGAATTTTTAGGTGATGCCGTCCTCGATCTGGTTATCGGTTATATCCTGATCAGGCGGTATCCTGAAATGCGGGAGGGCGACCTGACCAAGCTGCGTGCGGCTTTAGTCAACGAGACGCATCTGGCGGCGATGGCAAGAGATATCGATCTGGGGCGATTTCTCTGTCTCGGAAAGGGGGAGGATGCCTCCCACGGCAGGGATAAATCATCCATTATATCATGTGCATATGAGGCAGTTATCGGGGCTGTTTTCGAGGATGGCGGCTATGAGACGGTTTCTGCCTTTATTGAACGGTTTTTCCTGCCCGCAATCGAGGGAAAAAAAGAGAGCCTGTTGATAGCCGACGCCAAGAGCAGGTTGCAGGAGGAACTGCAGGAGGCCTTCAACGAGGCCCCTTCCTATCATTTGGACAGCGAAGAGGGACCGTCTCATATGAAGATGTTTTCGGTTTCGGTCGTTTTTCAGGGAGAGGTTCTGGGTAGCGGCACCGCCCGCTCTAAAAAAGAAGCGGAACAGCGGGCGGCCACGGACGCACTGGCCAGACGAAGAGCCGCGAATCAAAATGAGGCTATTTGAACCTTCTATTTCGTAAAATTTCCTGTGATGTCGCCATCCTTTAAGTCTCTGGTAATACCTGTCTTCATTCCCCACAGGGGGTGTCCGCACCAGTGTCTTTTCTGCAACCAGAATGTGATCACCGGCCAGACTGCAGAGGTGTTTCCTCAGGAGATAGAGAAGACAATCACGACGTGGCTGGCAAGATCCCGCAGCCGGGCACGGGTCCAGGTTGCTTTTTATGGCGGCTCCTTTACCTGCCTGCCCGAAGAGAGGCAGGTAAAGATGCTTCGGGTCGTCCAGCCATTTCTGCGCCGAGGCGATGTGCACTGCATCCGCCTGTCCACAAGGCCGGATTGCATCGATTCCGCTATCTGTACATTTTTAAAAAGGATGGGGGTGGCGATTGTCGAGCTGGGTGTGCAGTCTCTGGATGATGATGTTCTTCTTAGGTCCAGGCGCGGTCATACCGCCGAGGACTGCCGCCGGGCTGTCTGTGTCCTGAAGGAGGCCGGAATCGAGGTCGGCATCCAGTTGATGCCCGGTCTGCCCGGTGAGAACAGCCTTTCATTTTTAAAGGGGGTGCGGGGTATTATCGAGCTTGCTCCTGCCTTTGTTCGTCTCTATCCGGTTCTTGTCGTCAACCATTCAGGGCTTGCAGAAATCTATCGATTGGGTGATTATAGGCCGCTGACCATGAACCGGGCTGTGGCGTTCTGCCGCCGGGCGAAAGAGATGTTCCTCCAGGCGGGCATCCAGGTGATTCGGATCGGCCTGCAGCCGTCGGTATCGCTTGAAAAGGATTTGCTGGCAGGGCCCTATCATCCGGCCTTTGGCGAGTTGGTGGCGGCACGAGATTGGTTTAAAAGGATGCGGGCGCTGCTGGCCGGATATCCTGCCGGGAGGTTGACCGTAGCTATTTCGGAGCAGGACCTGTCGGCCTTTCTCGGACCGAAAAGAATAAATATCAATCGGCTCGCGCAACTCGGCCTGGCGGACCGTCTGCTTCTGGAAACAAAGAAAGAAATGCAACGAGGAACACTTACGTATGTTGTCGGTTAACCGTCTTGATATCCGCTTTGGCGACAAGCATCTCTTTAAAGACATCTCCGTGCGTGTCCATGAGGGAAACCGGATCGGCCTCGTCGGTGTCAACGGGGCAGGTAAATCGACTCTTTTGAAGATTATGGCAGGCGTTGCGGCCAGTGACGATGGGGTGGTCAGCCGGGCAAAGACCTTCACGGTTGCCTATCTACCCCAGGAGTCGAGTGCGCTTGTCAGCGATAACACCCTGTATGAAGAGGCTGAGACCGCCTTTGCCGGGCTTCTGGCCCTGCAGGCGGAGGCGGAACGGATTCATAACACCCTGGCAGGGATTGATCCCGATTCGGAAGATTTTGCGGCCCTGCTCAAGCGACAGGGCGAGATCCAGCATGAGCTTGAAGGCAGCGATATCTACACGATCCGGGCCAGGATCGAAAAGGTCCTGCAGGGCCTGGGATTCAAGCAGGAGGATCTGGCGGCCCCGGTGACAACCTTTTCGGGCGGCTGGGTAATGCGCCTGATGCTTGCCAAAATGCTGCTCGCAGCCCCGTCCCTGCTGCTGCTCGACGAACCCACAAACCATCTGGATCTGGAATCGCTGACCTGGGTCGAGGAGTTCCTGCGCTCCTCCAAGGGGGCCATGGTGATCATCTCTCATGACCGGACCTTCCTGGACCGGACCACGAAGCTCACCTGGGAGATCAGCCTCGGCAGACTCACCGTCTATAAGGGTAACTACTCCTACTATGTGAAAGAAAAGGAGGAGAGGCGGGAGATCGAGAGGGCCGCCTTCGATAACCAGCAGCAGAAGATCCGCCAGACGATGCGCTTTGTCGAGCGGTTCCGGGCCAAATCGACCAAGGCCAAACAGGTGCAGAGCCGGGTGAGGCAGCTGGAAAAAATGGATATCCTGGAGATGGAGGAGGACGAGAGGCAGATTCGTTTCACCTTTCCGCCTGCGCCGCCGTCCGGCCGGGATGTGCTGCAGATTGAAGGCGTGTCTAAAAGCTATCAGCAGAAACAGGTCCTTCGGGAGGTGGATCTGGTTCTGCAACGGGGCGACAAGGTCGCGGTGGTCGGTGTGAACGGGGCAGGTAAAACCACCCTGGTCAAGATCATCGCCGGACTGATCGACTATGATCACGGGCAGATACGCTTTGGGGCAAACGTCAAGCTTTCCTATTTCGGCCAGCATCAGGCCCAGGAACTCTCCCCGCAGTTGACGGCGCTGGATACCATGGCCACGACCGGTGTCGAGATGACCGTCACTCGCACCCGGTCGCTGCTCGGGGCCTTCCTGTTCCGCGGCGAGGAGGTGGAGAAGAAGGTGGCGGTGCTCTCCGGCGGCGAGAAGAGCAGGCTGGCCCTAGCCAGAATGATTGCGACGCCTGCCAATCTGATGGTACTTGACGAGCCGACCAACCACCTTGATATGAGTTCCCAGGAGGTCCTGCAGGAGGCTATGGCCCAGTATGACGGCACCATAATCGTCGTCTCCCATAACCGCTACTTCCTGGACAGTTTTGTCAACAAGGTCCTGGAGGTCAAGGCCGGCCATGTCGCCCTCTATGAGGGGAATATCAGCGAATACCTGCGTAAGATGCAGTTGATTGCGGATGAGCAGGGTGGAAAGACTGCCGCTGAGACAGAGGATTCATTTGAAGACGCTGAACGCATCCGCGATGATGTTCCCAAAGAAAAACGGAAGGATAAGCGGAAGCAGGAGGCCGAGAAACGGCAGGAGAGGAGCCGCCTGATTGGACCGTGGAGCAAGAAGCTGACCGAGGCCGAAAACGAGATCGAAAAGCTGGAGAGGGAAAAAGAAGGGCTGGAGCAGCAGCTGGCCGATCCCGATCTCTATAAGGACGAACATGCCTGGTCCCGCACCAGCAGAGAATACGAGGAATGCAAGAGGCATCTGGAGCGCTGGTATGCACGCTGGGAGACCGCCCAGGAAAAGATCGACGAGGTCGATGCCCAGCTTGGCCGCGAGGACTGAAACAGGGCGACCCATTGTTCAGAACAGATCAGGGGAGGTATGCTTTGGGGTTCCCGACAATTATCAATATTAGTGGTTTCCCTCGGCCTCATCATGTTTACGAGGGCAATGTGTCTGAACCAATCTCCGAAGAACATACGGTAAGATCCCCCCATGCCTGAAATACGCAACCTCAATATCGGTGTCCAGGCGGGAGATGGCCTCAAATGTTTTCTCTGAGCCATCGGCCCTGACAACACGGATGGGCACTTTCTGCCGAGGCTGCATTTCAGCTAGTTTTTCAATAAAAAAGAGCTCGGAGCCGTCAAGTCCCAGGGTCTCAATGTTTTCGCCCTGTTTGAAGATCAGCGGCAGGACTCCCATCCCGATCAGGTTGTTCCGGTGAATCCGCTCATACGATTCCGCCAGGATTACTTTAATTCCAAGGAGAAGCGTGCCCTTGGCGGCCCAGTCTCTCGATGAGCCTGTACCGTATTCCTTCCCTCCGAGAACGATCAATGGAATGTTTTCATTGCGATATTCCATCGCGGCATCGTAATTGTACATCTCTTTTTTTTCCGGATATTTGATTGTGTAACCACCCTCAAGTGGTGCCACCATACGGTTTTTTATCCGGATGTTGCCGAAGGTCCCCCGCATCATTACCTCATGGTTCCCCCGCCGGGAGCCATATGAATTGAACTGATCGGGAGATACTCCGCAACTGCCGAGATAGAGACCTGCCGGATACACCGCAGGAATCGATCCTGCCGGAGAAATATGATCCGTTGTCACGGAGTCTCCGAGGAGCAGGAACGGACGGGCTCCCAGGAGATCGACGGGAGGAGTAGTCTGCAAGTCGAAATTGTCAAAGTAGGGCGGCTTCTTAATATACGTTGACCCTGAATTCCATGGATAGGTGGTACTTTCGGCAACCTGCAGTTTGTCCCAGAACGCATCTCCGTCAAATATGCGGTCATATTCCCGGGCGAAGGCCTCTGCTTTCACATGGGTTGTCACCAGGTGATCAATCTCTGCATCTGTGGGCCAGAGATCTTTCAAAAAGACGAAATGACCGTTGGTATCCACTCCCAGCGGTTCAGAGGTCAAATCGATATCGACTCGTCCGGCCAGGGCAAAGCCGACAACGAGCATCGGTGAGGCGAGGAAATTGGACTTGATACTCTGATGAATACGGGCCTCGAAATTGCGGTTTCCGGAAAGGACAGCGGCAACATTGAGATTATTCTGTTTGATAGCCAGGTCGATTTCCGGATGTAGGGGACCGCTGTTGCCGATACAGGTCGTACACCCGAAGGCCGCCAGATTGAAACCCAGGGCTTCAAGGCCGGGCATCAGTCCGGCATCGTTCAGATAATCAATAACGACCCTGGAGCCGGGTGCAAACGAAGTCTTGACATGGGGTGGGACACATAGTCCTTTCTCTGCAGCCTTTTTGGCAATCAGGGCGGCGCCGATCAGGACATAAGGGTTAGAGGTATTGGTGCAGGAGGTGATTGCAGCAATAACAACACTGCCGTCACCGAGCCGGATCGATCTGCCATCCAGTTCGATGTCGGTATACCGTTTTTCCGCCGGAGTACACTGGGGCGGCTGGATGGGATCACATCCGGATTCTTCATGAAACCTGGAAATGTGTTTGACCCCGGTGTCATGGTCATAGGCGCAGCCAAGTATCCCGGCGAAGGTGTCCTTCATCCCGGCAAGCCCGATGCGATCCTGCGGTCTTGAAGGACCGGCAAGGGACGGTTCGACAGTAGACAGATCGAATTCGATTACCTCGCTGTATTCGGGGGCTTCTTCTCCGGTGAAAAACAGTCCTACGGCCTTTGTATAGGCCTCGGTCAGGTTGGCCTGGGGGGAACGATTCGTCATCCGCAGGTATTGCAAGGTCTTTTCGTCAACCGGAAAAAATCCCAGAGTGGCGCCGTACTCAGGTGTCATGTTAGAAATCGTTGCCCGATAAGGGACGGAGAGATTTTTTATCCCCGGACCGAAATACTCGACGAATTTTTCGACGACCTTGTGCCTGCGCAGGATCTCGGTGATGGTCAAAACCAGGTCGGTCGCGGTGATTCCAGGTCTGAGGGCGCCTGTCAATCTGACACCGACAACCTCCGGGATAGACATATAATACGGTTGACCAAGCATCACGGCCTCCGCCTCGATACCACCGACACCCCAGCCCATTACCCCGATGCCGTTAATCATCGGTGTATGCGAATCGAGTCCCACCAGGGTATCGGGATAGCAAAAAAGTCCGTCCGGTGTCTGCTCGGCAATGACCACCCGACCCAGGTGTTCAAGGTTGACCTGATGACAGATCCCGGAGTTTGGCGGAACGACCTTGAAATTGTCAAAGCTCTTCTGTGCCCATTTGAGCAGGGTATACCGTTCGCTGTTCCGTTCGTATTCCCTGGCGACATTCTCGCGCAGACATTCAGCTGTTCCATAGGCATCAATCTGGACGGAATGATCAATAACCAGCTCTACCGGCACTAACGGATTGATCTTAGCGGGGTCCCCGCCCAGGTCTCTGACTGCATCCCGCATTGCAGCCAGGTCGACCACCGCCGGGATGCCGGTGAAATCCTGCATCAACACCCGGGCTGGATGGTAGGGAATTTCCACAGGAGCAGCGTAGGTTCTCTGCCAGTTGGCAATGGATCTCACATCCTCATCCCTGACCATATGATGGTCGAGTTTTCTGAGGAGATTTTCGACAAGAATGCGGATAGAAAGGGGCAGGCGGCTGATAGTGCCGATCCCGTTTTTTTCCAGGAGCTGAATATCGAAATAGTGATAAATTTTCCCATCGCATTGCAGTTGTTTTATATATTCTTTCCGATCCATGTGATAGTCCGCTCAGGTGTCAGGGTTCTTTGTGAAACAGCCATGATGAAACAGCCATGACTTTTTGTCTTGCTGCCGCTTGGCCGTGGGTGATGGCAAGAATGGTCGGGAAGACAGGTTGGCTGTTGATAGAGTACTTATAGCGTAATATTCTTCAGGAGGCAACTGATCACGAGTGATCGACGGATTTCACGGTTCGCAACCGATGCGGATAAAGGTGACAATGGACAATTTTTGAAATTTTCGTGAAATGATACTTTTCCTGTAAGCAGAAAAGAACTTTTTCGATCACCCGGGTTCTTTTATCTCGGTAATAGGAAAGCTTAAGGTGAAGGTCGTGCCGACACCGGGAGCTGATTTAACGTCAATATATCCCTTATGGGCATCTACAACCTCTTTGACCAGGGAAAGCCCCAGGCCGGAGCCGGTAATATGGCGGGTTGCCTTGCCCTTGACGCGGAAAAAGCGGTCAAAAATATGGGGGAGATCTTCTTTACTAATGCCGATCCCGGAATCCTTGACGGTCAGATTGGCAAGTCCGCCGTTCAGGGAGGTGCTGATTTCCATCTGTCCTCCTTCCGGAGTGTACTTGACGGCATTGGAAACAATATTCATGAATGCGGTCCGGATATGATCGTAGTCGACATTGAACCACCAGTCTTCTTTGCAGGGACTGTACACGACCCTGATGTTTTTTCCTTCCGCCTGTGGCATTGCAATATCCACGATGTCTTTGACTATTTCATGTCCTTTGATTGGTTCAAGATTGAAGACGACCGTGCCGCTTTCCAGTTTGGAGAGATTAAGCAGATTTTCGATGAGCCGCAGGAGATCTCTGGTCCGAACGGTGATTCTGTTGTGTAACCTGTTGCATGAATGGGCCGCTTCATGTTCGCAGTCGACCTGCAGGGCGTAGATCATCTGTTCGATAGAGGCGAGTGGCGCCTTCAGTTCATGGGCCACCATGGCCACAAAATCCGATTTCATCTGGTCTATCTGTTTATGGGTACTGATATCCTCGAAGGCGGTTACTGATCCGAGGATAATGCCTGTGTCCGACTTAACCGGCGCACAATTGGCCCGGAGAAATTTCCGGGAGATGGAACCGGGTGCAAATTCTCGCGTGACAACAACCGAGTTGGCCATGGCCTCGTTGACCATCAGGACCGCCGTACTGTCGCGAATGGAAGCGGACAGAGGTTTGCCGATGACGGGATCTGTCTGAATTTCCAGAATCTTGATCGCTGCCGGATTGTGGTGCACTACGACCCCATGCCGGTCGGTGATGAGAACAGCCTCGGCCATGCAGCTGAAGACAGTCTTCAGCCGGCTTTGTTCTTTGTCGATGGCCACTAGGCTCAGGGTCATTTCCTCGCGGAGTTTTTCGGTCTCGGCCTGCAAGGTCAGCTTATCGATAGCCCTGTCGACGACAATCCTGATATAATCCGGTGTAAACGGTTTGCCGACAAAGTCGAAGGCCCCCTGCTTCATCGCGGTAACGGCCTTGGAGACCGTTGCAAAGCCGGTGATCACGATAACCTGAATCTGCGGTTGGTGTTCTTTGACCCAACTGAGAACCGTGAAACCATCAATTCCAGGCATCATCAGATCCAGAAGGATGATATCGAAACCTTTTTCCTGGATCATCTGGATGCCGCGCTCTCCGTTTTCCGCCTTGTCTATTATGTAGCCCCTTCCTGACAGTGCACGCTCAACTCCTTCACGGATCACTTTTTCGTCATCGACGATCAATATTCGGATCTCAACCATAGTCTTATTTTCCCGGAATAGAAAAGACAGTCAGTTACAGCAGAGGGCACGCTGTTTGTTTCACTCATCGACATCTGGGACACAGTAATCCGTTCCCATCATGTAATTGATATGCAGCAGAACTCGTAAGAATGCCTTACTGCTGCAAACGCTGAATGCAGCAGTAAGGCGGATGGCGCTATTTCAGCCAGTTTTTAATAAGGTTCAACAATTCCTTTGGTTCAACAGGTTTAGGCATATAATCCTCGGCGTCGCTTTCCAGCATGTCGCGATGGGTATAAGTGCTGGTAGTGACACGGTCGGCCACTGCGGTCAACAAAATAACCGGGATCTTGGCGGTCGCCGGATTAGCCTTCAGTTTGGCGCAGGCCTCGTGACCGTTCATTACGGGCATCATCACGTCAAGGACGATCAGGTCCGGTTTCTCGGCAGCCACAGCCTCAAGACCTTCTTCACCGTCGTAGGCTACTTTGACATCATAGCCGCCATTTTCGACTATAACTTTAACTGCTTCAACGAAATCAGGATCGTCATCAATCAGCAGAATCTTTTTTTTCTCACTCATGTATTCCTCCATTAATCGTACTTGGTAATGTGCTTCTTAATCTTATTCTACAATCGGTCTCGGAAGCAGTCCGGCACCACCTATGATCTCGTTCAGTTTTTCCTCCCATTCAATAGCCATAACGTGGATACCTGCAATTCCTTCCATTTCTTTAAGTTCCTGGATCTGTTCAATACACATCTCGATCCCTTTCTGGGCCTGTTTCTCCTTCGGCTCATCGGCAATACGTTTGATCACCGCGTCGGGAATATCCATGCCTGCAACCATCTTTTTCATGAATTTTGCCATTCCTGCCGATTTCAATGGAGTTACACCCGCAAGGATTTTGACCTTTTCGTGCAGCCCTTCTTTTTTTGCAAGATCCATGTAGGTCTTGAATTTGTCCATATTGTAAATACACTGGGTCTGAACAAAATCAGCCCCGGCCATAACCTTGAGTTTTAGACGGGGGACACGGATCTCAAACGGATCCGCGAAAGGATTGACCGCGCAACCGATAAAGAACTGCGGGGCGCCCTCCAGTTTTTTGCCGGAAGGGAAAATCCCTTCATCCCGCATGGTCTTGACCATATGGATCAGCTGCATTGAGTCAATATCGAAAACATTCTTCGCCTGAGGGTCGTCGCCGAATTTCTGGTGGTCTCCCGACAGACAGAGGAGGTTTCTGATCCCCAGTGCCGAGGCCCCCAGCAGATCGGACTGCAAGGCGATGCGGTTCCGGTCGCGGACAACCATTTGCAGCAGAGGTTCTATCCCTACTTCCTTGATCAGCACACAGCCGGCTGTGGAGCTCATGCGGACCACCGAGGTCTGGTTGTCTGTGACATTACATGCATCGACATTCCCTTTGACAAGGGCTGCTTTCTTGCGGACCACATCCGGATCCGCGCCTCGCGGGGGGCCGCATTCCGCCGTAACCGAAAAGTGACCGGCCGCCAATACCTTTTCCAGATTGCTTCCTGATTTCATTATATCATGTCCTCCCTTACAATGCGACGTGGACCACCATCTCTTGAGGAATTCCATCCCTTATACGGTTTCAGCTTGCAGTAATTATCCATCTGGTTCAGTGCCTTCAGCCGGTCGATGATCAGCTGCCAGCCGCAGGGCACACTTTTATCGACCTCACAGATGCCTTTGGCCGAGCCGCCGCAGGGGCCATGAAAAAGCGATTTTGCGCACCGTGTGACCGGGCAGATCCCGCCAGTCAGGTGCAGGACACAGTCGCCGCAGCCCTGACACCGCTCCGCCCATTCGCCCTGGCGTTCGGTCACCCCCAGAAAACCCGTGTTGATGCCGGGTAGAAGGGGGGTGGTAGTGAATTTTTCGGCTAGAAACTGGATGCCCGCGCCACAGGCGATGGACAACACCGCCTGGTAGTCTTCCACATACGGGCGCATGGTCTCGATATATTCCGGGTCGCACTGCCGTTCCAGGCAGACTTCCTTGATAGTTATTTTTTTACCGGACGCCTCCCGCGCCAGGCGGAGGGTGGAAGCAAGGACCTCGACTTCCTTTTCTCCTCCGACACGACAGACCGTGACGCAGCCGAAACAGCCGGCCAAAACGATGTTGTCGTATGGCTCCAGCATCTGCAGAATCTCTTCAATGGGTTTTGGAGTACCTGTTATCATGCTGTTATCTCTCCTGTTGGGACGTTTTTGGCCTCTTTCTTGCGAGCCACATTGATTGGACTTGGGCCGAGTTCCTGAATCTGATCGACAAATTCATTGGCATATGCGGCGAATTTCGCCCCTTCGCCCGCGCTCAGATTGAACATCCGGATTCGACCGGCGCCGATGTTGATTTTCTCCAGTATGTTGTGGACACGCTGCACTCTCGCCCGTGCCCGGAAATTCCCGTTGACGAAATGACAATTACCCTCAAGGCAACCCATTATCATGACGCCGTCGGCACCGTTTTCAAAGGCCTTGAGAAGGAGTGATTCTTCGATTCGTCCCGTACACGGCAGGAGGATAATGCTCGTCGTGGGGGGATAGGATCGTCTTTCCGAACCTGCCAGGTCCGCTGCACTGTATGCTCAGTGGCGGCATGCAAAAATGATGACACTTGCACGAAAGTCACTCATTATTGTCCTCCTTTCGGAACCGCAGGTTCGCTTCCGGTATAAGATTCAAGTTTGGCAAGGATGTTGCTGTCAAGATACCGTCCAAGTGTAATGGCCTTGGCCGGGCATTCCGCCACACATATGCCGCATCCCTGGCAGAGCGCCGGATTGATCTCGGCGGTATGCTGGTCGTTGATGAAGGGAACTCCGTACGGGCAGGCCCTGACGCAGGTCAGACAGACTGCGCAGTGCGTCGGATCAACCGTTGAAACGACTCCTGAGAGCTTCAGACTCTTTTTGGAGAGAATGGTCGTGACCCGAGCTACTGCTGCCTGGGCCTGAGCGATGGTTTCTGCGATATCTTTTGGCGCATGGACCGTTCCGGCCATGAACAGACCTTCACTGGGAAGATCAACGGGTCGAAGTTTCGCATGCGCCTCGATGAAGAAACCGGCCTTGTTGCGAGGGACTCGGAGCATGGAGGCTAGCTCTTCCGTATCCCGCGGTTTGATGCCGGTGGAAAGCACCAGCAGATCCGGGGTTAAAGTGACCGGCATGCCGATGGACGGATCTGTGATCTTGATCATGTGAACATGTTCGTGAGTCATGATCTCCGGTGGATTTTCATCCGGATCAAAGCGGATGAAGTTGATCCCCATAAGGCGCGCTTTCCGGTAATTCAGTTCTCCAAGACCGTAGCAGCGCATATCGCGGTAGAGGATATCAACTCGTCCGTCCGGATGGAGTTCTTTGAAGTGCAGCGCATTTTTTACCGCCTGGTTGCAGCAGACCCGTGAGCAGTAGTCGAGATGGTTGCTGTCGCGGGAACCTGCGCATTGAAGCATGACAATACTCTCATATCCGTTTGTGGAACCGGAGCTATATAAGGCCGCCTCAAAATCCGTCTGGGTCATAACCTTATCAAGGGTATCCAGACCGTACAGATCCGGCCTGGCCTCCTCGGCGCCGGTGGCAACCAGGATTGCCCCGTGTTTGATCATTCTGCTGCCGCCCGACGGGGTCATGATCTCGGACTCGAAGGAGCCGACGAAGCCTTTCTGGTCGACAACCATCGAGTTGACGAAGATCTTGATAGCATCGTTATTCAGGACTTGCTGTTTCAGAGCCTGGACAAAGGCGCCGATATCACGTCCATCCCCTGTCCTTCGAAGTGATTGCGCCATTCCCCCAAGCGTTGCCTGCTGCTCGATAAGATAGACGCCAAATCCCTGTTTTGCGGCCTCCACGGCCGCTGTCATTCCGGCAACGCCACCGCCGATGATCAGCAGGCTGGAGTCGACATCGAACTCCAGTTCCGTGAGTGCCCTGGTCTGGGAGGCGTTGGCGACGGACATCCGCATCAGCCTTTTCGATTTTTCAGTGGCCAGGGCAGGTTCGGTCGGGTGGACCCAGCTGCATTGATCGCGAATGTTGGCCATATCAAAAAAGTATTTATTGATGCCGGCCTGACGCAGGGTCGACATAAACAGCGGTTCGTGCGTGCTCGGCGAGCAGGCGGCGATGGCGACCCGGTTCAGCCGGTGTTCTTTGATAATGTCGCGGATGCCCTCCTGTGAATCCTGGGAACAGGTATAGAGCGGGTGATCGGCATAGACAACCCCCGGCAGGGTTTTGGCGTATTCGGCCACAGCCGCCACGTCGACGACCGAGGCGATGTTGGCACCGCAGTGGCAGACAAAGACCCCGATGCGCAGTTCCTCGTCAGGTGTTGTAGCCCGTTCATCGGGCAGGACTTCTTTGGTAATCAGGCTTCCCCTGGCAGCGGCAAGACCAGCCGATGCAGCCTGAGCGGCGGCGGAGGCCTCGATTACCGTCTCGGGGATGTCCTTCGGGCCGTTGAAGGCGCCGCTGACGAAGATGCCGGGCCGGGAGGCCGCGAGCGGCTCAAAGGTGTCAGTGACGGCGAATCCGTAATCGTCCATGTCGATACCGAGCACGTTTGCCAGATCTTTGGTCTTTTGCGGGATCTGGATGCCGACCGACAGGACGACCATATCGAAGACCTCGGATTTCTTGCTGCCCGCGCCGTCGACGTAGCGCAGTTCGAGATTGCCGGTCTGCGGGTCTTCGAAGACCCTGCTGACCATGGCCCGGACATAGCGGACGTTCTTTTCCTTGGCACGCACTACATAGTCATCGAAGTTTTTGCCGAACGAGCGCATATCGATATAAAAGATCGTCGGCTCGATGGACGAATCATGTTCGCGGGCGATAAAGGCTTCTTTGGTCGCATACATGCAGCAGACCGAGGAACAGTAGTCCCGGTTGCAGGAATGGTCCCGGGATCCGACACATTGTATCCAGGCTATCTTCTTCGGATGGGCGCCGTCGCCCGGACGGGTGACGGCCCCGGAGGTCGGCCCGGAGGCGGAGAGAAGTCGTTCGAATTCGATGCTGGTAACGACGTTTTTATACTGACCGTAACCGAACTCACCGCGCTTTTTGGCATCGAAGACCTCGAAACCGGGTGAAAAAATGACCGAGCCGATATCGAGTTCGGTCTCGGATTCCGTATGGGTATAGTCTATGGCCTTCAGGCCGCAGATGGACTGGCAGATCCCGCATTCCCCGGTGTTCAGCCGGACGCAGCTTTGTTCGTTGATTACCGGTACCCGTGGCACTGCCTGTGGGAAAAAGATGTTGATCGGTTTTCGGGTGTTCAGACCTTCATTGAAACGGTTGAGCAGCGGCCGTGGTTCTTTGTTGGTTAACCGCGGTACATCCAGGAAGTTCACGGGACAGATCGAGGCGCAGGCGCCGCAGACCTGACAGATATCTATTCCGGCCTCGATGCCGTCTTCCACCATCTTCAAGGCGCCGATATTCATGACCTTTGTACACATCATCGCGCAGAGGCCGCAGCGGATGCAGTCATGTCTGTCCTGGCCTGCCAGTTCTTCCTTGATCGCCTTTGAGCGGTTCACAATCGCCGCGCCCAGGCTTTTTTCCAGCTCCGGGGCGTCGGCAATCGAGATGGCCGAGAATTTGTCCGGGCAGGCGACAAAACATGCCCCGCATGCCGTGCAGATTGCTGGATTGATCTTCGCTATCTCTCCTTTTTCCCAGACGATGGCCTGATGCAGGCAGGCGCGATGACAACTCCCGCACTTCTGGCATTTGTCCTCATCGACTGAAAAGGTCCAGGCATGAAAGGATTCGGGTTTCGGGGAACCGGGACCGGTGATGACCCGCTTCTCCAGCGCCTTCAGTTTCTTTTTTTTCTCGCCTGGGGCTGTTTGCTCCGGGAACCAGGATGTATACGTGACCGGACAGGTAATCTCGCAAAGACCGCAGCCGTTACACCTTTCGGTGTCCACATAGCGGGCGTGCCGTATGATGGTTGCCTTGAAATTACCCGCCTCGCCGGTGACGTCTTTTACTTCGCTGTGGGTTAAAAGTTCAATATTCCTGTGACGGCCTACCTCGACCAGTTTTGGTGAGACAATACACATCGAGCAATCATTGGTGGGGAAGGTCTTGTCGAGCTGAGCCATCTTGCCGCCGATCGCAGGCGAGCTTTCGACCAGGTGAACCTTGAAACCGGAGTTGGCAAGGTCGAGTGCGGACTGCATACCGCTGATACCGCCTCCGACGACCATGACCGCCCCAGTGGGAGTTTTTACTGATTCCGACGTGGTGTTGAGATGTTGAGTCATGCCGAACCCTCCCTTGTTGCGTTCGAAGAAACGAAGAGATTTGTAAGGACATCCGGGGTGATAAGGTGGACCTTTTGTTGTTTTTGAGGGTAGTCGCCACTGAGAGCGGCGGCGATGAGTTCGGTTGCGAAAAAGACTGGCAGCAATCTGCCGTCGTCTCCATTGTCAAGCTGGCGGCTCTCCACATTGGCCTGGCACATCGGACAGTCGGTAACCATGGCAGTGGCGCCAGCCCTTTTGGCGGCATCAGTGATATCACCGACAAGTTTTCGGGCAATGTCGGGCCGGGCCATGGTCAGGCTGCCGGAGCAGCACTCTGTTCTATGCGACCAGGAGACCGGTTTGGCGCCAACCGCCTTGACGATGTTTTCCAGGCTCTCGGGCATCTCATGGTTTATTGCGCCGGTAATTTTCGGATGGCGCAACGAAAGGCAGCCGTAATAACAGGCGACGGTGAGGTTTGACAGTGGCCTGCTGGTCATCGCGGTGATACGATCCAGGATATCCGGCCTGGAAAGCAGGGTGCTGATGTGGATGATCTTGAAGCTGGGTGAATAGTCTTTAATATCCCAGAATTCCGGATTTTTTCGTAGTTCCTTGTCGGCAGCGCACAGGCGTTGAAAGCAGGCAGCACAGGGGACGAGGATATCAAGCCCCGATTCCTGGGCAAGCAGGAGATTCCGCATAGGCAGACGCATGCCGATCTCATGGTCCGTCATATGTGCGGATGAGGCACCACAGCAGTTCCAGTCGGGAATCTCAACGAGGTCGATATCCAGCCTTCTGCAGATTTCCTTCACCGAATGATCGTAGTCAAGGGCTGTCCCATGCAGTGAGCAGCCGGGGTAGTAAGAGAGTCTCATCGTTCATACTCCTTTCCCTTGCCCGAGAATATCTGTTTGATCTCGGATTTTTCTTTGATGGAATGCGGGAGAATGCTGAGTTTTCCTTTCATGAACATGCTCATCCCCAGTTTCATGTCGCCTAAGAAGTCGCCTGAGCGAAGTTTGTATCCGGCAATCATGCCAATCTCATAGGCCCTCCCCCAGTGTTTGATGGAATCAAGAAACGACTGGTGAAAAACGGGGACGCGAGGTTGGGCGGGAGTGACCCCCTTCCTGAGGGCAAGCGATCTGAGGACATCCATCAGGCCTGCAATTTCAATATCGTTCGGGCAGCGTGTGGCGCATGTCTCGCAGGCGGCACAGAGCCAGATAGTCTTGCTGTTCAAGAGAATATCTTCCATGCCGTAAGAGGCCAGTCGGACAACCTCCATGACCTTCAGGTCGAAGAAATCGGATACGGGGCAACCGGAAGAACAACGTCCACACTGGTAGCAGGCATGAACATCGATCTTCATTGATTCCAGTTTGTTCAGGAATTTTTTGTTCCCCATTTCCGGTGAGATGACATTAGTGTTCATGATTTTCTCCAAGTAGATTTTCCATTACCGCCGGAAAACGGAGGGTAAAGGTCGCGCCGCTTTCCGGTGTGGAGGTGACTCTGATGCTGCCTTTATGTTCTTTGACAATTGCATACGAAACAGAAAGACCAAGGCCCGTTCCTTCCCCGGTCGCTTTTGTGGTAAAGAACGGATCAAATATTTTTTCCAGCAGACTTTCTTCAATACCGGGACCGGTATCGGAGATTATAATCTCGTCGATGTCCTGATTAGCCCGGGTTCTGGTTTTTATCCTCAGGGTGCCGTGTCCATCCATGGCCTGGGCTGCATTGATCATTATGTTCATGATCACCTGATTCAGTCGCATTGAGTTTCCGAAGATCGGAAGAATTTTTTCCTCAAGCTCCAGTATTATCGTAATATTATGAAAGAGAGGTTGATTTTTAAGCACCCCCAGGGTCTTGCGGATCACGGCGTTCGGGTCGATCAAATCCATCTCGTAGGTCGTCTGATGCGAGAACTCAAGCAGATCCGCGACAATCACCTTGCATCGTTCCGCCTCCCGGATAATCGTCTGCAAATCTTCCTGCAACGGGTGGTCATCGCCAAGCTCTTCCTGCACCAGATTAGCGTAAAGCATGATTCCCGACATAGGATTGTTAATCTCATGGGCTACACCGGCCGCGAGTCTGCCTAGCCCGGCCATCTTTTCAGACTGGATGAGCATATTATGTGTATGCGCAAGATTTTCTTCTATCTGCAGAATGGCCCGCATATCGGTGAAGATCCCGAAGGTGGCGATCTCCTGCCCCTTGTCATAGATAATCCCGCCCGAGAAACTGACCGGGATCTCATGACCGTCTTTATGTTTGGTGATGATTTCATGCCGCAACAGCTTGCCTTTGCCGCCGAACTCATTACTGCGCATGCGTTTGATCAGTTCGTAGGCAACATTTTCCTGATAGAGTCCGGTCACATGGAGACTGGATATGGCCTCTTTTTCGGTATATCCCAAGAGAGCCTGGGCACCCTGGTTGAAAAGGATGATGCTTCCTTTCATGTCAGCCGCTATGATCGAGTCAACGGAAGAGTCGATAAGGTTATGAAAGAAGGCGTTACGTCGTCTCAGTTCCCGTTCAAGCTGTCTTTTTGTTGTTACGTCAATCAGATAGATAAGGTAGTATTCCGGTGTCGAAGGAAGATAGGCCACGACCGCATCGAGAACACATTTATTGCTTGTGGCTGGGTCTATGACAATTTCGTACCTGAGCCGGGAGGTATCCACTCTGTTCGGGAGACTCTGAAAATCTTTGATCATCACTAAAAGACGGTCATTACCTGGACCCAGGACATCTTTCAAATAGAGATCAGCCAGATGCCCGTATTTGATTCCGAGAAAATGGCTGGCGGCAGGATTTGCATAGATAATCTGGTGCTCGGTACTGACGATGATCACGCCATTGGGTGTCTCTTCAAGTATTTGATATAAATAAACATTAGACCCAAGCTTCTGGGTGACGATGCCGAGTTTATTATATGATGACACCTGAACGGGCGTTTTATCCACGTTGATTACCGTCAATGCTGTTTCTTTCCACCTGTACCGTTGGCGGGTGTGATAAAGCCACTACATTGTCTTTCTCAAAACTTCCCCGGTGTTTGAAAAGGACTCTTCTCCCTGCCAGCACGATTCGGAAGCTTTTACGACCTGTTACCGCTGGATAAGATCAAGAAATTCAGGTAGCTTATCTCCCCAGCCAATGGCCAGAAGAACAATTCCGTCTCCCAGAGGTATGAGCTCTTTCAGGAAGTCTGCCGCTACCTGCATACCCGCGTCCTTTTTGACTGGGGCCTGCATCATTTTCTTTAAAAATTCCTGGGGGATGGATGGGATTCCAGGAAGATTGTTGAGGTAACGGATCATGGTGACGGATTTAAGCAACATTACCGAGGAGTAGAGTTTAATGCCTGTTTCTTCAGCAAAAGGCATAAACTGTTCGATAATATTTATGTCATAGGTGGGGCCGAGGGTGACGGAACTGACGCCATAATCCTTCATAACCTTAAAAAATTCCCCACGCTCTCTGTTCGTTTTGACATCGTCTGAAAGGTCCAGGGAAACGCCTATGGTAAAGTCCGTTGCACCGTCAAGCGGTTCTCCTGCAAGGTCTTTACCGGCGTTCAGGGAAGAGATACATTTCAACATGGTTTCCAGGTTGAGATCACCGCTTGTGCGGGCGACAGGCTGGTCACCTTCAGCGGGATCATGTCCTTCCTTGATGACAATATTTTTAATTCCGAGAGCAGCCGAAGTTAAGAGATCGGCCTGAAAGGAGATGCGGTTGCGATCCCGACCGGTGATTATCATGATCGGTTCGATATTCCGCTCTTTGAGGGTCAGGCATGGGGCCAGGGGAGACATACGCATGATGGCGTGTTCGCTGTCGGTGACCCGAACAGCATTCACTCTCCCTCTGATACTGAGGGCTGTTTTGAGAAATCCCGCGAGGTTCACTCCTTTAGGGGGATCGATTTCGGCAATCAGATTGTAAGGATTGTCGGGTGAGATGGGAGTAATACTTTTGTTAACAGCTTCCATTGAACCTCCTGTAAGATGATTCCTGCAAGTTGATAAACAGAGTACTTTTTGAAGAGACAACAAGTGGTGATATGGAGTATGGCTTTCGACCCTGAATGTTACAGGACAAAAAAGGCATTTGATCATGTCAGACCACTCGCAGATCATTTGGACTTAACAAATAATTTATTAAAATTCAAGTAAAAAAATCAGGTTCTTTTCTCCTTCGGTCAAACGCAGGGAAAAGAGGATTTTAGACCTGGAAAGAATGTTGATGAGGTCTTTTCAACCATCATATTATTTGGGACCGGACAATTCAGGATTGAGTTTGTTCTACGCCGATGTTATGTGAAGGAGGTTGGCGTGGGATGTTACACGGTGAAGGCTTGATAAAGTCTCCAAGGTTTTTCAATAGGGAGAAATTGAACGTTTTGAAAGAAGATGCCATAAATGAAGATTCTATAGTTGTGCGCTTTGACAATGTCATCATGACGGATTGCAGCAGCGCGATCATTGTTCCTGAAAGATCTCTGCGCGAGGCAGGGTTTATAAAGACTCTGACGGCTCATGCCCGTGCCCATTCCAAACATGAATTCCATGCAATGGCCCAGATGGCTTTTTATCAGTTTCAGGATGGCGAATTGGAAAGTACAGCTGTTCAGGGCATTGTTACGGTTGAAAGGGGAACGGAAGTTGAAAAGCTGGCCGCCGGTATGGTGATTTGTCGTGATCGGAAAGGGAATTTTCATCTCCTTGTCCATGAGGGTCAGAATGCAAAAAAACTTCTGGAGGCGACCCACCGCTTTTGTACCCGCTGGGTACGGCTGGATATCTGAAGGGATTTTTTTCGGAATTTTTTCAATCGGGGGCGATTTTTTTTGGTTTTGTAGGAAAAATGTAAGATTCATTTGTTAGAGTGGCCTCAGAAAACTGTGCGTGAAGATCGCTTTACGCACTGTCCTGGCATGTCGCCAACCTACCAACTGAAAAGGAGTATAAAATGAGAAAGATGAACGTTCTTGTCGTCATGATGCTGATGCTGGTATTTTCCGTTGTAACTGTATTTGCAGCCACCCCTGCGGAGACAAAGGAAAAACCGGCAGTAACGAAAACCACAGATACAACTGCTGCCCCGGCTCCCGCAGTTACAGCAGCTGATGCAGTCAATATCAACACCGCCGATGCGGCTGGACTGGTGAAGATCAAAGGGATCGGTCCGAAAAAAGCCGAGGCCATTCTCGCTTATCGCAAGACAAACGGAAATTTCAAAAATATTGAAGAGTTGAGAAAGGTCAAAGGAATTGGTCCCAAAATCTTTGAAAAAATCAAATCCCATATAACCATCTGATCTTTTAATGTTTTCTTTCGGGGGCTTCAGTGGAGTCCTCGAAAGAAAACTGACCGTATCTCTTTCTTCCTCATATTTCCAGCCCTCCTTACAGGACCGAACTGCGATAGGTATAAAAAAAGAGAAAAAGAATGCCTTTGTTTTAAAAAAATTGCATTGGTATGATATAGTAGTTTAGATCTTTCAGGAAAATAAGTTTCTAAGCGCTTATCCGAAACTAAAGCTGACTTACGGATAAGCTCTAAGGCCATGCATGCTGGCTTCTTTTTTTCGGTAAACAGAGACATATGGGTATCGACAATGTAATTGACTCTCTTCCTCCGCTGCCGTTAACCGTTGCGAAGGTAATAAAAGTTACCACGAATCCGAACAGTTCTGCAGACGATCTGGTCAAGGCTATTCTCCCCGACCAGAGCATGTGTGCGGCGATCCTGAAAATGGCCAATTCCGCTTTGTATGGACATTCCAAAAAAATCAGTTCGTTGCGGTCGGCTATCGTGGTGCTTGGTTACAGGGAAGTACAGAGTATTGTGATGGGCAAGGCGGCAATTTCCACTTTCCGGCAGTCGTTTAAAGAGAATAAGATAGAAATAGCAAAATTCTGGGAACATTCGTTTGCCTGTGGACTGGCTGCAAAAATTATTGCCGAGAATCTTGGGCTTTCAACCGGTCAATTTTTTATGAGCGGTCTGTTGCATGATATCGGTAAATTGGTATTGTTTTTGGCCTTGCCCGGGAAATATAAACCGGCGGTCTGGATGACATCTTTCAGCACCAGTGAACGACTTGCCGAGGAAAAACAGAATTTTTCGGCAAGTCACGATGTCATTGGCGGACGACTATTAAGAAAGTGGCTGTTTCCGGATAATCTTATTCTTGCTCTGGAACACCATCATTGTCCACAGAAATCCCCGACCTTGGATGGATATCCTCTTGTCATCCAGCTGGCCGACATTTTATCCTTTCTCTGCTGCAATCCGGAATTTGTGGCGGGGCGTAGTTTAATTACGGTTATCACAGAATACGTGCCGGATATTGAAGTAAGATGGGAGAGCAGGAACCTGATCTGGAATCCAATAATGATTGAATCCTGGTTTGACTGGTTGAAAATCGACCAGGCTTATGGCAGTTCGATTATGAACATCCTCTCAGTGTAAGCTTTTTGGAAGGGGAGAAGGGGGGCTGTTTTTTTCAACAGGCCGGTCTGACAATTCGATTTCGTTGGAAAGGATCTCGACCGGCATCTGCGGGAAAGGTCTGTTGCAGAAATCCATTTTGACCCTGTATTTACCGGCTGGCAACCTTACAGGAAGGTCGATATATATAAATCGAGAGGCCTTTCTGTTTGTAATCATCACACAATCGGCAGCATTTCCGGTGGTAACCTGAACTGTTGTTCCAGTGCCGGAGGTATCGCTGGTAAGAGTCACGGTCCGGTTGATCCCAAAGGAAAAATCACTGATTGCAGAGAGTGACAAGCGAACCTTTTCGCCTGACCGGTAACGATCATAGTCTGTGGAGAGATAGATCCGCTGGTTATAATCGCTTTCTCCTGTTCTGATCTTTGATGTCGCCGCCTCCCAGAACCGTGGTCTGGCCGAATCCAGATGGATGTCTGTCCCGCCATAATAACCCACGCCGCAGCATTCTTCGTTTTTGATAATCGTCCAGAGGCTCTTGCCGTCAACTCCGTCAATATTGAAATCTATGGCCATCCCGTCTATGTGCTGGCTGGTCCTGGCAACGTTTCCTCCGGCATTCCGGATCGTGCCGTTGTATTCCGGACTCCGGTAACCCGAATCGAGGTTGATCACCTTCCCTGGGGCGACAAGGTCGGAAAAATGGTCAAGCATGCAGATCAAGCGCGGTGAGATATGTTCACCCTTTTCTCCGGTTGGAAATCCGAAAACCTTGTCGATTCTGTTGAATCCCTCTTCATTCAACGAGCCGTCGGTTGTGAAGAGGGTGACCTTCGCTTCCTGTCCGGTTTTGGCGTTCCTGATATGGATCCAGCCGTCACCGATAATAAAAAAGCGGCTTGGCGGTGAAGCAGCAGCCCCTGCCATTGTTGGAACAGAAAGCAGCAGGCCTAACAGAATAATTGCTGGAAGGCCGGATATCATACCTGAAACTCCTCCCTCGTTTGAATCCGGGTGTCTCCACCTGGATAGATGATCTCCAAATTTATCTCGACTCTTCGAAGTCTTGCATTCTCGGAAGAGTCTGATTACGATGCAGTGTATCATGTTCTGGTTCATGGTGATAGGAACGGAGAATGGTTTTTTGACCGTCTTGTATTGATATGATACCCTGCAAGTGTTCAGGCCGCCAGGCCAATTATCGATCGGGACACACCAGTGAGGATGGTGTAACATTTTTCAGATAAATTGCCGATGACAACCTTGTTGTACTACGATACCGATCAGATCTATTATGAAGAGATAGAGGGCGATCCGGAATATCCCACCTTGGTTTTTCTCCATGAGGGACTGGGATGCCATGCGATGTGGAAGGGTTTTCCCCGGCAACTGTGCGAGAAGACCGGCTGCCCCGGATTGATCTATGATCGAATGGGGTATGGAAAGTCTTCTCCGCTGACCTTGCCCCGTACTATCCGATATCTGCATGACTCCGCGCTCCATGAGTTGCCCTATGTGCTTGAGCAGTGTATTCCCAAAAGACCCTTTATCCTGATCGGTCATTCGGACGGAGGGAGTATCAGCCTTATCTTCGGCGCTGAAAGACCACCATTTCTAAAAGGGATCATTACGGAAGCCGCGCATGTCTTTGTCGAGCCTGTAACAATCACGGGGATTCGGAAGGTGGATGCGGCCTATAAAAAAGGGGAGATGAAGGGCCTCTCAAAGTATCACGGAGAAAACACGGAATATATTTTCAGGGCCTGGGCGGATACATGGCTGAGCGACTGGTTCCAAATCTGGAATATCGAGAAACTGCTGCCGGCAATTCAATGTCCGCTGCTGGTTGTTCAGGGGCGGGCCGACCAGTACGGCACCGAACGGCAGGTTGAGGCGATTGTCTCGAAATCATCCGGCTGGGCCGAAGCCGTTCTGTTGGATAATTGTGGCCATTCACCACATCAGGAAGTGCCGGAGACCGCACTGGACATCATGTCCGGGTTCATTAGACGAGCTCTATGTAGCTGTCTTTCCAAAGAGACACAAAAAAACTTCCTCACTACAGCATCGTGTGAATAAAAAACCGATATTTGCCGGCCGGCAAATATCGGTTTGTATTTTTACTCACATTACAGAAGAACGGCGGGTTTTCTAAGGCTATCCTAAGATATGGTGTCTATCCCTGTCAGTCTCTATATCGATGATGTTCCCGTTCCCAGTGACGTTCCCGTTCCCATCTATTCCAGTTTCTTTCAACCTCTCTATGATGGATACGACGTTGGTCACGGTAAGAATACCGGAAGTCTGGTGGTAAACCGATTATGGCACCAGGAACCCTTTCATGAACTATATGTCCCCATGGACCGTTGTAGGAACGTGAACGGTACCAGCGTCCTTCGTACGGGCGCCACCAGAAACCCTGATAGAATACCATATCCTCTTCAACATCTGGCGCGACATAGACATTTGTACGAGGCACAACCACCAGTTCAGGTGGAGAAGGGATGATGACCGGTGGTGGCAAAGGAATTCCGACTACGACTCCTGGTACCGGAATAAACGGTCCAGGGTGTCCCCGAAAGGCAAAACTCTGGCTGGGAAATCCAGCTGTGGTCAGGATAATTGCCCCGGCCACCGCAAAACAAAACCGTTTAAAGCCCATATAGTATTCTCCTTCGATGTATTTAATGTTATTAGAATGATATAACAGTTAAATACAAATACAAAAAAAGTAAATGACTATTTTGTAAAACAATGAGTACCTTGACCTTCTCAAGGCAGTGAATCGAAAGACAGGGAGGTTCCATATGCTCGTGCGTTGACACTATTATGGTTTTGGTATCATTTGGTTTGCTCCTGGAAAAGAAGGGAAGGGGAGATGATTATCATAGAATCGAGGAAATTTTTGAGGTAATCTTCCGTAATCGGAGACAATTCGGCAGTACTGACCATGGGGTAATATATCCTTGAATGCCTTTGGCATACATACACTGATACACCGGATCGAAGTCTACACAATCTCCGGCTTGCAGTCTGCCGGAATGAAAACAAGTTAGATATGTGCCGAAAAGTTATAACAAATTTATTGCAGGAGAATAATTATATGAGTTTACAGGAAAAATTAAGAGATGAACTGAAAATCTCCATAAAGGCCAGAGACACGGAGAGGACCGGGGCAATCCGAATAATCATCGGTGAATTCGGGCGTCAGTTGACCAAAGAACTGAGCGATGAGCAGGTGATTGCGATCATTAAAAAGCTGGTCAAGTCCGAGAAGGAGCTTCTTGCCTCCGCCGGTAAGGACAGCTCCGAATATCTGACCATCCTGGAGGGCTACCTGCCGCAGCAGGTAGGCGAAGTTGAGATTCGGGCCTGGATCGATACCCATATCGACTTCTCCACCTTCAAGAATAAAATGCAGGCCATGCGGCCCATCCTGGCTCATTTCGGCAGCTCAGCTGACGGTAATATTGTTAAGATGATACTGGAGAGTTTGTAGGCAGAGCAGAGTTTTATTGCCATTAATGCCGATGGTTCACCTGAAGGAAAGTAAGGTAGTCATTTTGACTGTGTAAAGAAATCAGATTCCCTGGAAACAGGCATTCTGGAGCTGTTCTTCCTGCAGGTGCTTGATGAAATGAACATGGACGGTATAGTCGTTATAAAGGTGGAAGGAGACTCCGACCACCTTGCCGACAGCCGAAAAGGTGGTTTTTTCATCGCCCCGTTCAAAAGAAAACGACAGATATAAATGTCGAGCCAGAAGGGCACGGGCAGTTGTTCGTTTTGAACATTTTATTAAAAAGCAGGTACCTACAACAGATATGTCGGAGAGGCCGCCCCCAAAACAGGTTTCGGTCTTCTTCCCTTCCTTGGTGAGCAAAGTGGCTACCACTTTACCTTCAACGGTATATCGGATGGAGGCCCTTCTTTCCAGTTTTTTTCGTTGAATAATTTCATCTACTTTCCCGTACCGTATAGAAAAATCTACCAGTTTATCATAAAGCCCCGGCTGTTTTTGTTCCCAACCGTCTGTAGCGGCACTTTCCAGGTACATCATCCGGACTTCCGTATGGCTAACGGCCGTGGCTGAACAGAGAGAAATCGTGGTAAAGGTGTATTCTCCAAGGATATCACCAGGACCGAGCTTAGCGATAAGAATGTGCTTATTTTCTTTCGGGAGGTGGATTGTGACCTGGCCGTTATCGATGAAAAAGAGTCTAGTGTTAAAACCCCCTTGCGCCAGAATTACCTTGCCGGGCGGGACCACTACCTTTTTTAGACTGAAATAAAGACAATTTTTCTCTTCCTCGCTGAGGGTACTGTAGAGTTTATCCCAGATTGCCAGATGGCCCTTGTCTCTAGCCGCGGATTTTGCCTCCTCAATAAGATCGGCCGATTTGATGATTTCTCTGAGCGCCATCGGATTGACGACTAACAGTTTCTCGCGCAACTCGTCGGCACGGGCAATATTCCCCTCTTTGACAACTGTTTGTATTTCAACAAAGAGTTTTTTAGTGATCTGTGCTTTATCCTCTTCAGCAGGTCGGTTGGTAGCGGAAGGGAGCGGGGACATTCGTGTTCCTCCTCGAAAAGCGAATCTTAATTTACAGGAGACAAAAAACATTATTATCAGTTAAATTATACACATTTTTCAATATTTAATAAAGGAGATTGCAGAAAAGAGCGGAACGCTGAAAAAACAATCGACTGATAGACCATGATCTGTATCTGGAGCTTAAGAAAAGTGTTTGGAGATTTTTTCTTATGGTGATATACCAGTTTTAATTCACTCACATAATTGATGACTGGAGTTATGTTTTCTTCTCCATGAAAGGAAATAACACATGTCGATCAAGAACTTAGATGCCCTCTTTAATCCACAGCGGATAGCCGTTATCGGAGCAAGCGAGGATGATAAATCGGTTGGATTTCATATGTTCAGGAATCTGATAGGGAAAGGTTTCAATGGAATCGTTCATCCGGTTAATCCCACTATGGGTGATGTTCAAGGTGTAGAAGCCTACAAGACAGTCAGTAATATTCCCCATTCAATCGACCTGGCTCTGGTGGCAACTCATCCCGAAAATCTGTAGGCTGTGCTCAAAGATTGCGGACAGAAAGGTGTGAAGGGCGTTGTTGTCCTGGCTCCCGAATACAAATACCGTGTCAATCATGCCTATCAGATCTCAGATCAAATGAAAAAATTATCTTCTGTACACGGATGCAGGGTCCTGGGCCCGAATTTTTTGGGTTTTCTCAGACCTGCCAAGAATTTAAACGCCAGTCTGTATCCGGAGCTGCCGCAGATAGGGAATATCGCTTTTATTTCAGAAAGCGGCATCTTTTCCACAGCATTTCTGGAACGAGCGATAAGCAAAAAGGTTGGGTTCAGTTATTTCATTTCCCTTGGTTCCAAACTCGATATCAATTTCTCTGATGCGATCGATTTCCTGGGAAGGGATGGCGGTACCAGGGCTCTTTTCCTGCATGTCCAGAATATCAATAACGGCAGAAGATTCATGACCGCAATCCGAAGCTTTGAATATTTGCGAGCGGAGAAGGATTATGCTGTAGGTCTGCCTCCTCTCAACCAGACGCTTGCCGGACGGATGATGGAGGAGACGAAGATATACCAGTATATTCAGGGAATCCCTTCCTACCTAGGCGCCTTGCGCTCTTAGAAGAGATGCTTGTCCGATTCTCTCAACTGATCATCGATCTTCCCCAGATCCGGGCGATTGACGTCAACCCCATTCTGTTGACGGAGAATGACGGAATCTTTGTCTTCGATGTTGACATTCATCTCGACAAGCGATTGCCAGGGAAATAGGGTTGAAAACTCTCTGGATGGAGATCCTCAAGGAAAACAAGCGAATGATAAAATTCGGCCAGAAGTATGGTTTTAAACGTGTGCCGGACGATGATGAAGAAATGGTGGAAATGGTGCTGGATATACGGTAGACGGATTGCTCCATTTGACATTATCTATTGGTCTGCTATACTTATAGTAATCTGATCAAGACCGGGAAGTGAACAGCGGACATGACTCATGATCACGAAAGGAATCTCTCATGGTTCACAGTTGGCTGCGGCGTCGTAGCTACAAGAGGAATTTGTGAGGAGGCAGTCCATGATCCTGGAAGGTAGATCCATAGCGTTGATAATATTTGCCGCAAGTCTTCTGTTCTTCAACTGGCCCCTTGTTTCTATTGCCGATGGAGGTTTGGGAATAATCCTCTATCTTTTCTTTTTCTGGGCGATAGCCATCGCTGGTCTAAGGCATAACTGCCGGAGGGAAAAGAAGATTCAGGAAAATGGCAATGAAGGAGATGACAGGTGAGCCCTCTCTTCATCTTTCTGTCAATTGCCGTTTATTTTATCCTGTTGTTTTTGGTTGCCTATACAGTCGAAAAAGAATCGCCCTGGACTATCAGGCTCGTACGATCTCCTCTGATCTATTCACTCTCCCTGGCTGTTTACTGTACCTCGTGGACCTATTACGGCAGCGTCGGCAAGGCTGCAAGCTCAGGACTCTCCTTTCTTGCCATCTATCTGGGACCTACCATCATGATCTGCCTGTGGTGGATCGTGTTGCGGCGGATGGTGATTATCAAGGACAAATACCGGATTACCAGTATCGCTGATTTTATCTCGGCCAGATACAAGAAGTCGCAGGGCTTGGCCGCACTGGTTACCCTGATGGCATTGATCGGGAGTATGCCCTACATCGCCTTGCAGTTCGAGGCGGTGAAAAGTACGTTCATCCTGCTCATCAAGGCAGACGCTTCCGAGAACACCTGGATCATGGACCATTTTGGTCCAATCATTGTTCTGACCATGACCTTCTTCACGGTAATGTTCGGCGCCAGAAAACTTGATCCGACCGAACGTCATCGCGGGATGATGACTGCGATCGCTCTGGAGTCCGTCATCAAGCTCCTGGCCTTTTCTGCCTGCGGTATTTTTGCCACCTATTACCTCTTCCATGGCCATTCGGAAGATGTTCTTCACTCCCTTTTCGCCAATCCGGCTACAGCTGCTGTTTTGCGGATCGGTGACGGAGAAAATGGATACATCACCTGGTCGACGTTTATGATCCTCGGTATGTCGGCTATCCTTTTTCTGCCCCGCCAGTTTCATGTCGCCGTCGTCGAGAATTCGTCAGTACAAAATATCCTGCCGGCTATGTGGCAGTTTCCGCTCTACATGCTCCTGATCAACATCTTTGTCGTGCCGATAGCGCTCTATGGCATTTCCTCCGGAATTCCAATCGATCTTGCCGATACCTATGTTCTCAGGATCCCGGTAACTCACGGAAAAACCTGGCTGGCATTGTTTGTCTTTCTGGGTGGTTTTTCTGCTGCAACCAGCATGATTATCATCGCGTCGATGACCATGTCGACAATGCTTGTGAATCACCTGCTTCTGCCGCTGTTCAACGTCTTACGCCCTCTGGCCTTCATGCGCCGGTATCTTCTCGGCTGGCGATGGATCGGCATCCTGTTTATTCTTTCGGTCGGTTACTGGTTCCAGATCGAACTGGGGCAATCCTATGCGCTGGTCAATATGGGACTCATCTCTTTTGCCGCCGTCCTCCAGTTTGCGCCGGCGGCCATAGGTGCCATCTTTTGGTCCGCAGGCAGCAAGCTTGGGGCACTCTCCGGTCTTTCCTCCGGTTTTTTTGTCTGGTTCTACACTCTTATGCTTCCGGCCTTTCTTAAAAGCGGTCTGATGTCGAGTTCCCTGCTTGAGAACGGACCATGGGGGATTCGCTTCCTGCGCCCTGAACATCTCTTCGGGCTTGATGCCTTGCCGGCCCTTTCGCATACGGTCTTCTGGTCGCTTCTGTTCAACATTGGTGCCTTCGTCCTGATCTCCCTTCTTTTCGGTCAAAACGAAGAGGAACGCAATATTGCCCATGACTTCAGGTCTATTTCCCTCAGGAAAAAAAATGTTCCGCAGGAACATTCTGAAGACGATTCCATTGATATCGATCAGAAAAAAGAGGCTCTCCTTTCTGTACTCAACGATTATTTTCCGCCTGAAAAAAGCATGGAGGTAATAAATACGAAACTTATCGAGATGTCGTTACATGCCAGAAAAGGTATCTCAATAATTGATTTCTCCGAATTTCACCGGGGTATCGAAATTGTTCTGGCTGGATCTATCGGGGCAGCTATGGCGCATCGTGCTCTCAATCGGGAGAATGTCTTTGCCAGGGAGGAGAAGAACCGACTCTCAAAGGCCTATGCCGAGATCCTGTCGCGGCTTAACGTTTCGCCGCAGGAACTTGCGGAAAAAATTGATTTTTACCGGGAACGTGAGCAGTTGTTGACGACGCATGGTCAAGAACTTGAGCAACGCATCCGGGAAAAGGAGCAGGAAATCGAGGCACGAACCCAGGTGGAAAAGGCCTTGAAAGAAGCGGAGTATCAGTATCGATCTATTTTTAATAATGCCCTGGAGGGCATATTTCAGGCCTCGGCCGATGGGAAGATCCTGACTGCGAATCCGGCGATGGCAACCATTCTTGGTTATTCGACACCTGCTGCTCTCATCAAAGAGGTCGTCGATATCCGCACCCATTTTAAGACCGGATCCGCTCGGCGGGACAGATTGTTCCGCCGCCTGATTGTCGGGAAAAATGTCGAAAACTTTGAGATTCAGGTGGTCAATGCAAGCGGCAAGGTCCTCTGGCTCAACATCAACGCCCGCCCTTCCCTCGATGCTCAGGGGAGATTGAAGCTGGTTGAAGGGATTGCCGAGGATATTACCAAGCGCAAGGAAGCAGAAGAAAAACTCAACCTTTACCATGACAAACTTGAAGAAACCGTGCAATTACGTACAGCGGAAGTCCTTGAAAATCAAGCCTTTCTGCAGGAAGTCCTTGAGGGAATTCTGGCGGCTGTCATTGTGGTCGACCAGGATACACAAGGTGTTCTGGACTGTAATTCCATTGCAGAGAAGCTGCTTGGCTATGACAAAGCGACGCTCACCAGAGATAAGAACGCCTTGTTGAAAACCAATATCCTCCAGAAGGCAAACGATGGGCAGGTGTTGGACCGTGAACTCATTGTTGAGAGGCAAAACGGCGAACTAATTCCGGTTCTGCGCAACATTCTTTTCGTAACCTATAAGGGATTGAGTGCTCAGGCTATTATCCTCTTTGACATCGCCGAGCGGAAGGCCTTGGAACGTCAGGTCAATATGTCCCAGAAACTGCAGTCTATCGGTCAGCTGGCTTCCGGCATCGCCCATGAAATCAATACTCCCATTCAGTATATCGGCAGCAATATCAGTTTTCTCTCCGAATCGTTCAATCAGCTTTTCGAAACCAATAATCTCTATAAAGCGCTTATGGAGAGAGCCAAGTCCGGAGAGGACATTTCGAAAGACATGGAAGAGGTTGCCCGTCATACAGAGGCCCTTGATCTCGAGTTTCTGATGGAAGAGATCCCCCATGCCGTCAACGAATCGCTTTCCGGGATTAACCAGGTCAGCTCAATTATAAAGGCCATGAAACAATTCGCTCACCCTGAGCAGGAAAATCTCACCCAGGTTGATATCAACAAGACACTGGAACAGACCGTGACTATTTCCAAGAACGAATGGAAATATGTTGCTGATTTGCAGCTGGATCTGGACAGGACGAATCCTGAGATTGCCGGATATCCGGGTCCGCTCAACCAGGTTTTTCTGATCCTGGTGATTAATGCCGCCCACGCAATTGGCGAACAGAATGAAAAGAGCAACCAGAAGGGACAGATCATTATCAGAACCAGGAGTAACGCTTCCGATGTTACTGTCTCTATCTCAGACACGGGATGCGGCATTCCGGAGACTATTATTGAAAAGATTTTCGACCCGTTTTTTACGACCAAGGCGGTCGGCAAGGGGACCGGCCAGGGCTTGAGCATCGCCTATTCGATCATCACGGAGAAACACCGGGGCACTATCGAGGTTGAAAGCATAGTCGGCAAAGGCACAACGTTCACCATTCGGTTACCTGTAAAGCCCTGAGCTGGTAAACCGGACTTTCTTCATTTCCCCCTTGAGGGATGAAAACACGCAGAAAATTCCTTCCAAGATGCGCAACAGGGGATCTTGCAATACTCCTTGATCTTCCTTCTCAAAAGTTATTTCAACTTCCACTGTCCGATTGTTGATTTTCCAGTCAAATGTGCCTTGGCATTGCAGTCCATCTGGATTAAAGTGCCTTGGAAAACGCCTCTTTCGCAGCCGTTACTTTATTGAAGTGGTCATTGAAGGTTGCTTCTCTTGCAAGGAGCTTGTGTGATGATTGAATTCGGCCCGCAGTGCGGGCTGCAGATAAGAAGGTTGCGATGATAAAAACAGGATTGGCATGTTTCCTGGAGACAACCCCCGACACACTCGCCGGAAAGCGGGTCGGTCTGCTGTCAAACCAGGCCTCCACGGATGCCTGTTTCAGGCATAGCAAGGATTGCATCAAGGAAAGACTCGGCAACCGGTTGACCTGCTTATTTTCGCCACAGCATGGCTTTTTTTCAGAGAAACAGGATAATATGATTGAGTCCGGGCATCGGACGGATGTGTCCACCGGGCTTCCCCTTTTCAGTCTCTATGGCGACAGCCGCAGACCCAGCAGACAGATGTTCGATCTGCTCGACGTCCTGCTCATCGATCTTGTCGATGTCGGAACTCGGGTCTATACCTTTCTCTATACGATGGCCTATTGTCTGGAAGAGGCGGCCGCGCGGGGTAAACAGGTCGTAATTCTGGATCGTCCGAATCCGCTCGGGGGTGTGAAGGTTGAAGGGAATCTTCTGCAGGATGACTGTACATCCTTCGTCGGGATGTATCCTCTGCCGATGCGTCATGGTCTGACCTTCGGAGAGCTCGCCCTGTATATCAACGAAGAGTTTCATCTCGGTGCCCAGCTTGAGGTGATTCCGATGCAGGGATGGTGCCGGTCTATGCTGTTCAGAGATACTGGGCTGCCGTGGGTCTTTCCATCTCCAAATATGCCCAGTCCTGAGACCGCAATGGTTTATCCGGGGCAAGTGATCTGGGAGGGAAGCAATGTCTCGGAGGGGCGGGGAACCACATTGCCTTT
Source organism: uncultured delta proteobacterium (assembly GCA_903901335.1). Classification (GTDB taxonomy): domain Bacteria; phylum Desulfobacterota; class Desulfobulbia; order Desulfobulbales; family Desulfocapsaceae; genus CAIUQR01. The sequence continues at coordinate 96,576 of CAIUQR010000061.1, forward strand.
CGAGCTTGTCGGGGCACCGTACTGGGAACATGGACCGATCTACGATTTTTTGCGAAAAACACCCTTGCCGGGGTGTTTTTTCAGGCCATTGATCTTTGAGCCGACATCTGGCAAATGGGCCGGGAAATCCTGTACAGGTTTTCAGATCCATGTTACTGATACGGAAAATTTTCTTCCCTACAGAACAGGCATTACCCTTTTACAGGCAGTTCTGCAGCTCTACCCGGAGGAATTCCGTTATAAAGAACCGCCCTACGAATATGAATATGAACGGTTGCCTATGGATCTGATCCTCGGTTCAGGGGAAGTCCGGAGACAGCTCGAAGAGGGGATGGCGATTCTGGAGATAGAACAGCATTGGAGCGAGGAGTTGACAGCCTTTGCGAAAAGCAGAGAAAAAATTTTTCTTTATCGGCAGTGATTGTCCAACCTCTGGACAATTTCATTTCAATCATTGTCAAGATGGTGAAAATATGAAAGAAAAAACCGTGAGTCTAACGACACTGGCCCAGCTCGTCGATGGGGAAATAGCAGGTGACGGCGGCATCATGATTCATGGACTTGCGCCTCTTGAGACTGCACGAGAGGGTGAAATTTCATTTCTTGTCAAGGCGAACCGGAGTGATGCGCTGGCTGCAACACAGGCCTCAGCCGTCCTCGTCCCGATGTCGATTGAAAAGGCCGATAAAACAGTGATACGGGTTCGGGATCCCTATTTAGCCTCGGCGAAGATCCATAATTTTCTTCTTGAAAAACCGTTCCGGGCCATGGGGATTCACAGCAGGGCCTGTATCGGTGCAGACTGCACAATTTCCGATCAGGTGACTATCGCCGCGCTGGCCGTCATTGGTGATCGGGTCAAGATCGGTGACCGAGTCAATATCGGAGCCGGGACTATTATCGGTGATGGTGTGGAGATTGGAGACGATACGCTCCTGAAGGCCAATGTGACCATCGAACCGGGCTGCCGTCTGGGGAAAAGGGTTATTATCCATTCCGGTGCCGTTATCGGCAGTGACGGCTATGGGTATGCTGTCGACGAGAGGGGATGTCATATAAAAAGACCGCAGGTTGGGGTTGTCCATATCGATGATGATGTGGAAATTGGGGCTAACACCTGCATTGACCGGGCTGCCTATGGAGTAACCTGGATTAAATCCGGAGTAAAGATCGATAATCTGGTCCAGGTCGGCCATAATGCAATTATCGGCGAGAACTCACTTCTGGTTGCTCAGGTCGGACTGGCCGGTTCAACGACTCTGGGTCGAAATGTCGTTCTTGGTGGACAGGCCGGGCTCAGCGGCCATATTCATCTGGATGACGGGGTTATGGTTGCAGCCCGTGGAGGTGTACATCAGAATCTGTCCAAAGGAGCCATGGTTGGAGGAAGTCCCGCCTTACCGGTCAAACAGTGGGCAAAGGCGGCCGCCGTGTATGCGAAACTTCCGGAGATAGCCAAAGAAATAAAACAGTTGAAGAAGGATGTGGAGAGGCTGCAAGAGGACAATGAGAAATAACTGCGTCTGGAGGAGATGAAAATATGAGTGAGGTTGTTATTCCGGAAGACATCGATATTCTGGAGATTTTACGGATATTACCACACAGATATCCTTTCGTGATGGTGGACAGAATTGTATCGATAGTCCCTGAAAAGAGTGTCACAGGTATTAAAAATGTAACGTTTAACGAACCTTTTTTCCAGGGACACTTTCCCGGAAGACCAGTAATGCCCGGTGTGCTTATTCTGGAGGGAATGGCCCAAGCTGGTGGAATCATGGCTTATTATTCCACTCCAGGAAGCATTGGCAATAAGCTGCTTTACTTTGCAGGTATTGACAAGGCACGGTTTAGAAAACCGGTGGTCCCGGGAGACCAGATCATCTATAAACTGGAAGTTCTTAAATATAAGCGAGGGTTCTGGGTGATGGCCGGGGAGGCCCATGTCGATGGAAAACTGGCCGCAGAGGCGGAACTGATGGCCTCATTTGGTTAAACGGGACTGAGAATTGCGAAATTCGTCGGATACACGCATCAGAGAGGTATAAAATATCTTCAGCCGGGCAATTAATCCTTGCGCTCGTCGGCGATTGCCGGTAATGAGACATGTCCCAACACCAGCATGGGTTCAACATGAAAAGTCGGTATGTTTGGCTTATGTTGTCGGTTTCAGACATCTCTGGATCTGTAAACCGGATATCCTCGGGTGTGATTCGCGTAGTCCTTTTTGAAGAAAATTCAATTACGATATCATCCTATGTCTATTCATCCAACAGCAGTCATTGATAAAAAAGCTGAACTGGATTCAACGGTACACGTTGGTCCATATGCAGTTATTGAAGAGGGTGTGCGCATCGGCGCCGACACGAAAGTTTTGGCTCATGCGGTCATCTCCGGCCCAACGACGATCGGAGAGAGGAATCTTATCGGTTCGTTTGCAACTGTAGGTGGTGCTCCTCAGGATCTGAGCTATAAAGGGGAACCGACGGAGCTTATTATCGGTAATGACAACCAGATCCGGGAGTATGCTTCCATTCACCGTGGAACGCCCGGAGGACACGGCAAGACCGTGATCGGCAATAATAATCTGCTGATGGCCTATATTCATGTCGCCCATGACTGCCATCTTGGCGACCATGTGATCATGGCAAATGTAGCCACCCTGGCAGGGCATGTGGAGGTCGGCAGTAATGCATCAATCGGAGGCCTGGTCGCGATTCACCAGTTTTGCCGGATTGGCTGCTACTCGTATATCGGCGGAGTTTCCGGAATCGGTCGAGATGTCCCACCCTACGTAATTATTGCCGGCACCCGTAACGGTACGAAGATTTCCGGAATTAATAAAATCGGCCTGAAACGGAATGGTTTCAGCCGGGAAACTATCACCAAGCTTGAGAATGCCTATCGCATTATTTTTCGATCGAATACTCTCCTGATCAAGGATGCACTGGAACTTGCAAAACATGAGATACCTGATTGTCCGGAAGTGGATAGCATGGTGAAATTTTTTGAGGACTCCAAGCGTGGTGTCGCCTTACGGACCGTAGAGGAGGTCAATGGAGATTGATCCACGAAAGATCGGCGTCATCGCAGGGGCAGGCCAGTTTCCTCTTCTCTTTATCGAGGCTGCCAGGAGTGCCGGACGGACGGTTGTGGTGGTTGCCCATAAGAATGAAACGTCCACATCCATAGCTGAGGCGGCTGATGCCGTGTGCTGGGTAAAACTTGGTCAGCTTGGGAAGATGATCAAATTTTTTAAAGACCAGGCGGTGGGAGAGACGGTTTTCCTTGGTGCAATCACAAAAACCAGGATCTTTCGCGATGTCCTTCCTGACCTTAAATGCCTATCGCTCTGGAAGACGATCAATACCAAACAGGATGACGCCATTCTCCGTGCTGTTGCCGGGGCATTGGAGACTGATGGGATCAAAGTGCTTGAGTCGACTCTCTATTTGCAACATCTTCTTTTCCCCAAGGGGGTTTTGACCCGGAAGAAACCCACTAAAGAGCAGAGAGAAGATATAGCCTTCGGCTGGTTGAATGCGAGGGCCATCGGCCGTCTCGATATTGGTCAATGCGTTGTGGTCAGAAACCAGTCTGTTGCTGCCGTCGAGGCAATAGAAGGAACCGATGCGACCATTATCCGCGGGGGGGCGCTGGTCAAAGAGAAGGCTGTCGTCGTCAAGGTAAAAAAACCCGGCCAGGATTTTCGTTTTGATCTGCCTGCTACCGGCCTTACCACCATCGAAAGCCTGAAAAGCGTCCGTGGCTCGGTTCTGGCGGTTGAGGCTGGACAGTCACTGCTGTTCGACCGTGAACAGGTTGTGCAGGCTGCCGATGCCGCTGGTATTGTCGTTGTCGGTGTCGAAGAGAAAGAGGACGGAAGTCTCAACTTCTGAACCTGACCTTCGGATACCCTGTAAAAAATATCCTCTCAGAATGCTCTATTCCGGATGCTGGACGAAGACGGCTAGCCAGTCTTCACCCAGTCCAGAAGCGGGTCTATCCATTCCCGGTATGGTCTGTAAATCAAGCCGTGGCCGATATCGAGGTCGAGTACGATCTCCTTGAATTGTCCCAGTCCTTCCGAACGCTGGAAGTAGAGGGACGGCGTGATAGACAATTTATCGGACCGATCATGGATCGAGAGGATCTTCCCGTAGAGCTTGAGGTTTTTATCTTGTAGACATTTTTCAAACAGGCCGGCCACGAAGACGTAATTAATTTCTTTTTTCTGCAGCATAGCGGAAACGTAGGCACTGATAATTCCCCCTTTGGAGGCACCTGTTACGGTGATATTGCCCGGCGGGACTTTATTTGCCAGAAGCTGTTTAATCTGAGCAGCAATATTTTCGGCATATGATTTGATCTCGGTACCTTTTTCCCGTGCCTCACTTATGACGATGAACCCTGCACGGGCCAATTCTTCGAGGATGAGTTCGTATTCGTAGTATCCGTGTTCCTCACTTTTCGGGCGTATTCCAGCCTCTTCCACGATCAAGCCGTGCAGATAAAAGAGATAAGATTTTGTGCTGTCAGGATTGTCCGGTACGTGAGGCAGGATAGTGGTTTGCATTGATTCCATTGAGGACTCCTGTTTAAGAAATATTCATACTTCGTTTAATTATGTGGCTCCGGCAGAGCTGTTTCTTGCCGCCTTAATGATCGCCTCTATCTGTCTGTTGGTATTGCAGTGGAGCAACTGGATCTCCGGATGCTCGGCTGAGAAGACCCTGAAGATCTGATCTGCGAATGCCGATCCGATCTTGTCGACGCCAAGGAAGTCGAGGACGGCAATTTTAAATCGATCTATACGGGCCAGGACCTTGCGTGCCTGAGAGCGAGAGAAAAGGGCTTCGGAGTTGTACTGGGCCAACCTGACAGGTATACAGGTCTTTGAGAAGACGCGGTCTCCGGCTTTTGCTGCTGCGAATTCTTTAAAAACCTGGCCGGTTGTCCGTAAGGTGTTGTTTCCGATGATCATGCTGATAAACGTACCCGGGATTTCTTCATCTGCTGTATCAAACGCCCAATCCCAGGCGATCCCGTATTGGTGGGCGAAGATCACTTTACCGGCGGCAATGGCAAAATAGTCAACCATCCTTGAGGGAAGAAGGATATTCAGTCCTGTAGAATTATGCGGGTCGGTGGAAGGCCTCCCTTCGGAGAGTTCCAGTGCCGCCTGCTGATCATCATCGAGCTGGAGCTTTTCTTTGATAGAATGAAAAAAACCAGCGCCATCATCGGAAATGGTAATGGTGGTCTGGGTCTTCTGCTGGAGGATGCGGACATGGATTGTCGTCCCTCCGGAGTGGTGAACCTCATAATTGAAGATCTTTTCGAAGCAGAACTTCCACAGTTCAAGTACATTGCCGGGAAGGGACTGCAGAACGGGAAGGATATCTTCTCTCCAGGCGATATCTTTATCCGGTCGATCGGTAATGATATAGGTAAACTCAACAATACGACCCTGGCTTGGACGATAGATCCGGCCAGAGGTGTTGCCTTCAATCTCAATGTCACCCTGGTTGACCAGCTTTTTTATATGGCGGGCTGCCGCCTGCCTGGAAATTGCAAACTTCTGAGCAATAATTTTGACGATATCGGCAGGATGAGAAGAAACATTGTCCAGGATGAATTTCCTGATGATCGAGCTTTTTTGTCTGGAACCTTCCATGATCTTGTACTGTCTTTTGCGCAAGTAAGTGTCATCGCATTGTGAGCGCTTCAGTTGAAAACATTATTCGACAGACTGGTAATGTTAGTAGAGGATAATGTCAATTTTTTTATTGAAAAGAGAGTGGGGATTTGATTGCAGAATGTCCCTTAATTTTTTATGCTCTGCTGAATGGAAACGGTTTTTGAATAGAGCTGAAGACTTAGGAAACACAATTTATTATAGTTTTAGGAAAATATCATGAAAAACTGGGCCGCTATTATCTTTGTTTTGTTTGTTGTCACCGGTTGTACAAAAGAGACGCAGAATAAAATCGGACGTGCTGTACAGAATTGGACAGGTACAGATGGAGTCTTAGAGGTGTATGCTGGAGATAAGTTAGTAAAACGATTCATGAAAATCGATAAACTTTCAACTGCGATGGCAACCGACGGCAGCAGGGAGCGACCGTACAGGTATGGTTATGGCGTTCTCGATGCCAATTTAAATGGTGTGGTCGACCCTGGAGAAAAGAAGGTCTATTTTGAGTTCAGTGATTACTCAACATCTTATATTTTCTATGAAAATCCGAACTAGACAACATGATCGGATTGATCTGGAGGTATCTTTCTTTTAGACCGTATGGCAGTGGTTGAGTATTTTTATGAGAAAATCAGTTCAGGGTAAGGCAGATGTTGTCAAACGGTCAACGAAAACCACCACCAAAGCAGGACCAGGAAAAAAAAAGCCTCGGAAACCACGCAATACTGCTAAAAAGCAGGTAGTCGGCAGGCAGTCCGCAGGAAATAAAACGCTGCTCATAGGTCTTGAAGTGCTTGGTTTAGCCACTGTTGCCGTTACGGCTGTGATGGTTATGCTGGGCTATTCGGCGGGCTGGTTTTCAGATGTCCGGTTTTTCGCGAGCCTGTTGCCGTTCGCGGTTTTTATGTTAGGATTTATTGTTGTTGCTGCCGTTTTGCTGATAGGTTGGTGGCGGTTTCGCAAATGGTTGCTTAATCGGTCGACCCTGCTCCCGTCTGCACTGTCCCTTGTTCTGGCCATGGGCTGTTTGGTTATACAGGGTCAATTCAGTCATGGATTTGAGAACTTTCGTGCCTTGATTGGCGGCAGGCAGGAGGACCGTCGCATCAATCTTTCCCATCAGGTCTATGCGGCGTATCGTCGCTGTGATCAAACACAGATGCAGAAGATGATTGAGCGTGCCCAACAATATGCCCCTGCCCTCAAAGAAGCGGCCCAGGCGTACGGCATCGATCAAAATCTTCTACAGGGTGTGGCAGCGGCAGAATCCTCGTTTCTTCCCCGGGAGAGCAAGGACGGTGGTTTGGGGCTTTTCCAGATTACCCAGGTACCGGAAACCGTACTTGAACGTGTCGGGAGGCGTCTTCAGGTCGACAAGGTCACATTGACAGACCCGCGCCACAATGCCTTTGTTGCCGCTGCGGTGCTGAAGTACTACCTTGCCGAGATGAATGATAATCTGTTTATGGGGTTGCTGGCCTATAATATTGGTCCGGCCAATGGCGGTCTTCGTTTTATCATGAAGCAGTATGGAGCGACAAATTTTGTCACGATACAGCCCTATCTCCAGCAACTGCCCCGTGATTATCCTATCCGTGTTTTGTCCTATTCGCTGGCCTTCCGTCTCTGGCAGCAGGAAGGAAGGTTGCTCGCCTATGAGGAAGGAAAAAATGCGCTGCGCATCCAGCATATCGGGATACCCGGTTTGAAAAGCGGAGATTAATCTCAGCATCCCTCATCAGCACCACCCTATCACCTTTCAATCCTGATTGAAGTACGATCGAGTTCCTTCTCAACGACCTGCTCTGTTTCACGTTCTTTTTCGGCGGCCTGAATATGAAAACGCTCTTTAATCTTCGCATAAGAGACCAGATCCGACTGACGATCTGAAGGAGTCAGAAATGATTCCAGTTTCGTTGTCAGGATCACCGGATTTAGTTCTGAATCGATTGCAATCACCCCTTCCATGATGATCTTCTGCAGGAGCAGTTCATGGTTGGTCCGTTCCTTCAGGTTGGCTGCAAAGGGAAGGAATAAGAAGTTGGCGAAGATCAGGCCGTAGAGGGTTGCAGTGAGGGCGATGGGGACGGCCTTGAGGATGATCAATGGGCCTCCCGCACCCCCAAGCATAGTGACCCAGCCGATAATGGAACCGATGAGGCCGAAAACAGGAAAAAACTCCCCTATGGTTCTGAGAACGCGTTCCAGGTCTTCACGACGCAGTTTAAAAAAATACATCTCGGTATTGAGAATTTCCCGGATCTGCTCCGCTCTATAGCCATCAACCAGGCAGCCCAAGGCCCTGCGCAGAAAGAGAATCGAGGTCTCCTGCTCTTCATGCTGAAGGGAAAGGATGCCCTCAATTCTTGATTTGATGGAAAGATCTATCAGAATATTGATGATCTCCGTCTCGGTTTTGATCGGTTTGCGATAGCTTGCCATGATGACCTTGGACACTATCTTCAACTGCTCCATCCTGAAGCTGAGGAGGGTGGCCACGGTAGTGCCGCTCACAACCACGAGTATGCCGGAGAAATTAAAATAGAGGCTGACATTGCCGTTCATCCAGAATCCCAGAATAAACAGTCCGCCGGCGAGGATGAGTCCGAGAAGATTCTTTCGTTTCATTGTTGCCTTTCCATTGTTATTGATTTTTGTTGGCCATGACCTGTTGGGGATTCTTGTTGCTGATGATCACTTCGATCCTCCTGTTCGCCGCCTTGTTCTGCAGGGTGGTATTTGGATAGAGGGGACGGTACGACGAATAACCGCTGACTATGAACTGGTTTGGATTCATATCTGTTTCTTCTATGAGGAACCGGGCGACCGAACTTGCCCTGGCCACCGATAGTTCCCAGTTGCTGGGGAAATGGTCCGAATGTGCGGGCTGATTGTCGGTATGGCCGACGACGCCTATCATGAACGGAATGTTTTTAATCGCCGCCCCTATTTTCTGCAGTGAGGGTATGGACTTTGAGGTAAGATCGGCCTTACCTGCCGCGAAAAACAGATCACTGCTGAGGGTGATCCGGACATCTGTACCCGAAACGAAGTCGACGGAGGCGTATTTACTGAGATTTTGACTGGCAATGGTACCGGCAATGGTGGCCATCAGCTTGTTGGTTTTTTCGTCTCCCGAGGTGTCACTGCGCGCATCGGACGGCCGAAGGTCGCCTGATCCCTGGTCAGTCAGAAGTTCCGTCCCTGATTCAGGAGACACCTCTTTTGGAACCGGTAGTCTGCCGGATGCTGTATTAGCTGTTGAGGAAGGGGTGGTGATGCTTTTTCTGATCCTTTCCAGCGGATCCTTGTTTTCCTGCACAAATTTGGTGCTTGCATCAATGTCCTCAATATGGATCGGCACTACTTTTTTAATGGTTCCGGCAGTGATTAACGGAAGCCCCGGTTTAATCGGAGTGTAAGGAAGAGAAGGCTTATTGCTCGGGGCAACATCCAGCGCTCCGGTGGTCTGGCCACCGATAACCTCCGTTTGATCACCGACGAGCAGCTCTTTATGTGCCGTCTGGTAAACAAACATAATCAGAAAAAGGATGAACATAGTCATCATCAGATCAGACCAGGGGACTGCCCAGTGTGAGGTTCTGGTTGTGGCTTGCTGAAACACGAATTCATCGACCTGAAAAACGGTAAACTGACGCCGGTCGTGGGTCGGCGGACGGAGATTGGCCTGATGCAGATCAGGAGCAGAGGGCTCCGGAGACTCCGGTCCTGTTCCGACAGCGGGATCTTCCTGCGGGGCGGAGGAATTAACTGATAGCTGATCCGGTTCCGGTTGTATTGGCATGGATGATAGTTACGTTTTTACTGGTATGTTATTTTATAAAAAAAATGTCGTATAATTGCGAACCCGGGCCGGGAAAAATCTGCGGAAATACCCTGATAGTGGGAAAATCGGCCCTCTGTTATGTCATATCGGAAGAACCGTCGAAAATCAAAAGGAAAAATGGCAGAGAATGCAGATATGGCCGCTTTCTTTTGCTGTGACGATCAGATATCTGAGAGCAGATGCGTAGCTTCCAGATAGGCAAAGGTCTGCCAGAGATCAGCTTCACTATGCGGTTCAAAGGTGATAATCGGATGCAGATCAGAATTTTTAAGGAAGGAGAAGAGTCCTGTAAAATCAAAATTCCCGCGTCCCGGCGCCAGGTGTTCATCGCGCCTGCCGGTATTGTCATGCAGGTGCAGTTGACCGAGCCAGGGGAGCATTGCCGGCAGCCACTGTTGCCAGGAGGACCCGGCAAAGGCCAGCAGATGACCGACATCCAGGCAGAACCCGGCCAAGGGCGTATTCAGCTTTGTCAACATGGCGGTATGGATGGAAGGGTCTTTTTCATAGGTATTCTCGAACATGACCGGGACGTTGTACCTCCCGGCAATATTGACGAGCTGCGCCCAGGTGGCAGACGCATTTTCAAGCCATTCCTTGTAGACGTAACCGTGCTTGTTTTCCTCAAACTGGAGGTGGCAGACGATGGACCGAGGCCGGAAGACCGGGATTAACGCAAAGGCGGCATCCAGTTTCTCTCTTGTTTTTTCGAGAATGTACGGATCAAGTCCCCCAGGGGTGAGGTCGAAGAAAGGGGCATGCAGGGTGCAGGCAAGACCTTGCTTCTGCAGGCTTGCTGCGACCTGTTCGAAGGCCGAATGATCCTCATTATACAGACACAATCCCTCCAGTCCGATCTCCGGCTGGATGTTATGTTCCAGAAAGAGATCCAGGTACTTCTCCTTCAGATCGTACCAGGGGGCATTGATGAAACAGCGCTTTTTGATCCGGGCGAGGGTGGAAGTATTCAAGGGTTCACTCTCCGAACGATTTATTATCTCTTCGATGGCGATCCGTTACATCATTACTGAACCATCGGATAAACCCGGGCAGTATACTCTGAAAATTGACGGAGAAAAACCGGTAAATTGAGGGACGAATTTTATAAAGATCGAAATTAGGGGGGCATGATGATATTGGTACTGACTGCTGAATACCTCTTGACAATCAATGGACGGCTATGTAAATATATATGCTTATATTTCCGATAATTATAGATATTTTATGTACCGGAGACTGAATAGATTGCTGGCATGCAGCAGAAAAAAAACTACGGATTAATTCCGATAGCAGTTACTTTTTACCGTATGCCCAAAGGTTTCTGAAGACCATTTTTTTGCCGATCCGAATCGGTAGTTCCAGGAGGATTATGAAACGTATTGCTCTCCTACTCTTTGTCTGCATCATGACCGTCCAGACGGCATGGGGGGCCGGTCGTGCCCACGTGACTCCTATTGCAAGAGATCCGTATCTTTCGGCTCTGGTAATTGATGCTGATACAGGGAAGGTCCTGTTCTCCGATCATGCTGATGCTTCTGTGTATCCCGCCTCCGTATTGAAGCTGATGAATCTGCTGGTCATCCTTGATCGGCTTAATGGAGGATCATTGAAAGCGGACGAGATGGTTCCGGTAACTAAAGAGGCTGCAAAGACCGGGGGATCGCAGGTGTATCTTGACCCGAGAGAGCAGTTTTCAGTCGAAGAGCTCCTGTATGCCCTGATGGTGCAATCGGCCAATGATGCGGCCGTTGCCCTGGCTACCCATGTAGCCGGATCCAAGGAGGGTTTTGTTTCTCTGATGAACCAGAAGGCGGCGGAACTGGGAATGAAGAATACTCATTTCTATTCGGTTCATGGCCTGCCACCGTCTGAGGGACAGAAGCCGGATGTTACCACAGCCAATGATCTATCCATCCTATGCCGTGAGCTGGCCAGGCGTCCGAAGGCCTTGAAATACACCGGCACGAAAGAGCGGGGGTTTCGAGAAGGAAAATTCATCATGCGGAACCACAACCATCTGCTGGGGGAAATTGAGGGCTGCGACGGATTTAAGACCGGCTATTTTGAAGCAGCCGGATTTTCGATGGCGGTTACCGCAAAAAGGGGAGGGGTTCGAATCATTGCCATCGTCATGGGCAGTATGAATCGCAAAGTCCGTGACGCGAAGGCCTCTGAATTACTTGCCAAAGGGTTTATGCTGGAGCCACCCAAGCCAGCGTCTGCTACGGTTACGCGCACGCCTGACATCATTCCGAAAAAAATAGAGGCCGCGGTTTCTGCCGATCCCCAGGCTGCAGCACCTCCAGAGAAAAAGAAAGATTCGGCAGCGCCTGCCGAGGGCGGCTGGAGCAAATTCTTTTTAGGATTGGGTGCCGGACTGGTTATTTTCGGCATTCTGGCAATGTTTTTGTCGAGAAAAAACCCGGGAGATAAATCCAAATATATGCGGCATTCCTGATCAATCGGCTGCTGCGCAGGCGGGATTCAAGTTTCTCTGATCAAATGCCGGATCAAAACTTGATACAGCTCGTCCCGGCTGATGGGCTTGCTGAGATAATCGTCCATTCCTGCCTGCAGACACTTTTCCCGGTCTTTGCCCATGGCGTGGGCGGTCAGGGCGATGATCGGCGGGAGGTTTGGCCGGCCGGTCATTGCTTTAATCCTTCTGGTTGCCTCAAATCCGTCCATGTCCGGCATCTGGAGATCCATCAGAATCAGTTGATAGTCCTCTTTAGCCGCCTTTTCCACGGCCTTTTTGCCGTTTTCAACGGTGGTGACCACAAAACCGAACTGTGTCAACAGGGCCGTCATCAGCATCTGATTAATGGCCTCGTCTTCGACAACCAGTATTTTCTTGCCCTGAATGATATCCTGCTGATCAGGAAAAGAAATGATCGGTTGTCTGGCCTGAACTCCATCCTCCGTGCCGTCTTGTGCTTTCTGCAGTCTGCAGGTAAACCAGAATGTCGACCCCTCACCGGGTTTACTGTCAACGTGGATCTTGCTGCCCATCAGGGCGACCAGTTGGGATGAGATTGCCAGCCCCAGTCCGGTACCGCCATGTTTTCTGGTAGTTGAAGAGTCGGCCTGACAGAAGGCTTCGAAGATTACCTGCTGTTTGTCGGCGGGAATGCCGATGCCGGTATCGATGATGCTGAATTTAATATAGAGATCCGTATCGTTTCTCTGGGGGATGGGTATTGCCTGCAGGCGCACCAGACCATTGTCGGTGAATTTGATCGCATTGTTGGTAAGATTAATCAGGACCTGGGTCAAACGGTTGGAGTCGCCATGGACATTCCGGGGGAGTGCGGGATCAATCTCACAGCAGAGCCGGGTGTTTTTCTGGTTGGCCCGCAGACTCAGCATATGAATAATGTTTTCCAGGGCTTCGTGGAGATCGAAATCGATCGGGTCCAGTTTGAGCTTTCCGGCCTCGACCTTGGAAAAATCGAGGATATCATTGATGACCTTGAGCAGTCTCCCGGCCGAATTTTTGACCATGTGCAGATACTTTCTCTGGTCTTCGTTCAGATCAGTGCCGAGCACCAGATCGGTCATCCCGATAATGCCGTTCATCGGGGTCCGGATCTCGTGGCTCATATTGGCGAGAAAGTCGCTTTTGGCCTCGTTGGCGGTCTCAGCCGCTTTCCTGGAGATGTTCATCTCCTGTCGCAAGGTCTTCTCAGTCTGGACGCTCTGACTGAGTTCCTTTAAAACAATATCCAGGTTGGCAAACTGCTCGGCTACGAGTTCAGCGGTAATATCGGAGGCTTGGCGGGATACTAGTAACTCCTGTTTGAGTATCTGGTTTTCCCGGAGCAATTCATCGTATGAATTTGGAAGATGTCTTTGTTCCATCAAGGTATTGTGGTGATAGAATCCTAGAAAAATCCTGACGGGTCAGATGCGCCCGATGTTTTAAAATGACAATGAAGATGATCACTGGCAACGCCCTGCTGTCCGACCCGTGATGGGCAACCTGAGCTTATATTATGGTCACAATCCGGATCAATATGCAAGGCGTCAAACGAGACTATGATAACGAATCCCTGTGAGTACTTGAAACTATTGATATCTTGTCATACGTCTAACTGTGTTCTTCCGTATTCGGTTACCTCTTCGTGCAGACATGGACAGCGCAGACGAGACAGGCATCGAATGATCGGACAATATGGCCGAGTTCAACCGGATTCTCCGGATCTTTCAACATGGTGCCGATCATCGCCTCTTCCCAGGGACCCCTAACCCCGTTGGCATCTCGCGGGGAGCCGTTCCAGGAGGTTGGGGTGATAATCTGGTATCTGTCGATGCGGCCATCCCGGATATCGATCCAGTGGCCGAGGGCGCCCCTGCTTGCCTCGATCAATCCGTAACCGCGGCCGTCAGGAATGTCCTTGACGGAGGTATAATATGGGGCCTTCGGGTTGATCTCCGCAATCAAATCTTTCATCAGCGGCAGGAGTCTTGCCGGTCGCGTAAGTCTGGCCAGTTCACGGGAAAAAACGGTCGGACCATTGTTACCGACAAGGTCGTTAAACAGGGGTACGTCATCAACCAGCATCTCGGCCAAGGGACCGGTCTCGGCCGGCGTATCATCATAGCGGGGTGCCTTTGCCCATGAATACTTATCCGGGTTTGTGTCGGCAACACAGGGAAGAGTAAGCCCTTCGAAGGGATGTATACCGCTGCCATAGCCTTCAAACCGGGAAAAGGCAGCATGTTCGGAGACACGGGCCTGATTGAATCCGGCCTTTTCACCCCTGGAGATAAATCCAGAGGACATACAGGTGACAGGCATTGAGCGTCCCGTCCCGGTATTCGGTAAGTCGACCAGGCCGGCGCTTATAAAATTTCCATGACCGCCACCGATCGCGTCAAGGCCTGTCCGGCGGGCGCATCGGATAAAAAAGCCGAGATCACCGTTGAAATGGGCTTCATCTTCCTCCAGCCAGACGTCAAGGTCGGTCCCGGTTTTAATTGCAGACCAGCGCTCGATGGAGCAGCCGAGGATCTCCCGTTCATAATAGTTTGTGAAGGCCTTCCGGATATAGCTGCAACTGACCATATCGTTAAATGTTGGCGAGGTGGCGATGCCTCCCGGTACCATGAATGATGAATTCGGCCATTGACCGCCAATGATGGCGACGATTTCGAGGATTCTCTTGGTTTCCTGAATGGCCTTGATGACCGATGTGCCGCGGAAGGGTTCGTAACGAAGCCTGGCCTCATGATAGAACGGTTCGCTTTTGTAGAGCGGGTTCAGGAAATCTTTCATGAACATCAGGATGCCGTGTCTGATATCGCTCTGGATATGTTCCGCCATCAAGGCAAGATTCCGGATCATGATCGCATTGTCCGGGATGGTGACGCCGCAGAGCATGTCCAGTGCCTTGGCGGCTGCGAGCAGATGGGCAGTCCCGCAGATGCCGCAGACTCTTGGGGTCAGGACCAGACCATCACGGGGACCTCTACCTTTGAGCATGTTCTCGAAACCACGGAACATGGTGCCTTTGCTCCATGAATTTTTCACCTCGGTGCCGTCGTATTCAATATGGAGTTCCAGATCTCCTTCGACGCGATTCAAGGGGATATTGAAAATTTTCCGGTTCGCTGCGGGCATATTACACCTCGGTCTTTCTGTGTTTGAGCCTTTCCGGCGCGGAAGCAGCAGCCATGCTTTTATAGGCAAGATAATGCGGCCGGTTGACTCCGTCCGGGAGGTGGATCGGCAGACCGACAATATTCGGTGTATAAAAATAAGGATCGTCTCGTGGAAAATCAGGCTCTGTACAACCCATGCAGGGGACACCGCTCCGCGTTTTGCAGCTTCTCTTGTTCCAGAGAAATTTGTTACAGGGGGCATGCGCCATGGGGCCCTGGCAACCCAGATGGAAGAATAAACAACCCTTCTGGCCGAAATCAGTCTCTTCAATCCTGTATTCGTGGTATTCGTTGCGTGTGCACCCCTGGTGGACAAGCATGCTGTAGTATTCCAACGGAGAGTTGAAGTCGTTCAAGTCCATCGCAATTCCAGTAGCCAAAGCTGTAAGTGCCCCTATCATCACGCTGGGATGAAGAGGACAGCCCGGCAGGTTGATGACCGGCAATCCTTTACCGGATCTGAAGTCACTGCCAAGAAACCCTCCGCAGGTCTTTTTTGAAAACTGCAGCCCGACGGCATCTGTCTCTCCTGCCCCGGTAACACCGCCGAAGCTTGCACACGTACCGATGGCCACAACGATACCTGCCCGTTCTGCAAGTTGTCGTATCAGGTCCTTCTTGGGCTTTCCGTTATAGGTCTCGAACATGCCGGTGCCATTAGGGCCCCTGATCACTGCTCCCTCGACGCAGAGAATATCGAGGGCTATACCCCCATCGATCAGGCCGGAAAGGATACGGCGGTGTTCAGCAGGAGGTGCCTCGGAAAATGAAGGATGCCAGAGAATGTCGATATCGAGGCCTTCTTTGGCCTCGATGATGTTCGGCGATTCTGCGTTCAGTATCGACATCGAATCGCCCCCACAACCTCCGCATTGCAGCCAATACAGATTGATAGCCACGGTCTGTTCCTCCTGAAGCGGGGTAATTCCCGACTGAAGAATTGCTTGAAACTGGACTCTATATTATGTTAGAAAACAGGTTTATAATCAAAGAAATGACGGGTTTCAAGTCTCCTGTAGGTCCGTGTTTCCCCCCTGGCGATAAAGGAGCTTGTAATCGCACCATTGGGCGTCAAGCGAACACCTTCCAGAAACTCACCATCCGTTATACCCGTCGCAGCGATAGCAACCTCCTTGCTCCGGATCAGATCCTGCGCCCGGTAAATCTTTTCAAAATCACTGATCTGATGTTCTCTTGCCTCTTCCCGGTCGCGGTCATTTTCGTAGAAGATCTTGCCTTCGAAATAACCGCCCAGACAGGTTATCCCCGCTGCCACCATCACACTTTCCGGGGCATAGCCGTATCCCATATAGATATCCGCTTTTTCTCCGGTTATGGCGGCAAGACATCCTGAGATTTCGCCCTCCACGATCAGTTTGATCCGGGCGCCGCAACTCCTGACTTCTTTGATCAGCTGCTGGTGGCGTGCCTGGTCGAGGATACAGACGGTGACGTTTTCGGTATACTTTCTGAGCGCCCTGGCAACCCGCTTGACATTGACGATGGGTGGCTGGTTGATATCTATGGACTGTTGGGCTTCGGGGCCGACAACGATCTTGTACATGCTCAGATTCGGTAACGACTGGAGCGTGCCTTTTTTGGCAATTACCGCATACGAGGTAGAATTGTTCAGGCCATCTGCGGCGGAATGATGGGCTTCGAGTGCAACAGCCATCAGGTCCATCTCGGGACCCCCTTGGCCCAATTTCGGGGGGAGCTGGAAGGTCTCTTTTCGTTTGCTGAACCGGTCATTGATGACAGAGCCATCGATGGCCAGCCTGTTCAGGGTCTTGGTGATCGCTTCTCTTGAGCTGTTCAGGATCTCATCTCGATTGCCGTGCCCTTGTAACCTTGCCGCGGTAAGTGCGGCAATTTCCGTGGCCCGGACGATCTCCATTCCATAGTTTGTATACATTGTCAAACCTTTGATTGTAATAAATTATCAGTTCAGCCATCAATACGAGGTGGAATGAAACCCGTTTTTTTCGGCAAGTTCGCGGATCTTATGCATGAGCTTATCCCTGGATGCCTTTATTACCTTTCCTTCCATGGTATCCTTCATTTTCATCGGCTGGCGAAATTCATCGATCAGTTCAATATCGAGCGGCGCCGATTCCAGCTTGCGCTCGGCCTCTTTAATTTCAGCAGGGGTCGGAAGGATAATACCATAGAGTTGATGTGGCGTATGCACCAGAGCGTGCCCTCGATTATAATAGGCCGCCGCAAATCCGCCGTCGACATTGATGGCGATTCCGTCTTCGCTTGCCATCTGCCGTCCTTTAGTATAATCAACCGGGGTATGGCCGAAGACGACCCGTTTGACATTGAATTCATCCTGTAATTTTTCCTTGAATTCTTGGGTCTTCAGGTTTTGTTGCCAGAAAAGAGTTCTCTCCTCATGGGTTTTTTTGTCGGTCAGGAAGTAGCGTTCAAAGGTCTTCATCGCATGTTTGCCGAAGAACGGAGATTTCGGCCCGCACCAGAGGTAGAAGAAGAGTGCCTGATCCCGCGGTTTCTGAGGCTTTCCTTCCAGATAATTACGGCCGACCCGTTTGATGGTGTCCTGGATAAAATCGAGGAGGTTCTTGCCCTTGCGGCCTAGAAACTCTTCGAATTCTCCGTCTGCTGTGGATGGAACCAAGGCGTGTATGTTAAGGACATTATTGTGGATAGTGTAGGTCTCGCCATTGTTGAAAAAATATGTAAGGAGCCGCTTCAGCCTGTTGTTTTGGATAAATTGGTGTTTCAGGTCGTCGACGATTTCCTTTTCTTCCGCCGACAACTCGCCTGGGGCTTCCGGATTCAGGGTCGGGAAGGATGAGTCGTTCAGTCCGTTTATCTCACCTGTTTTCAACATCTGCGCCAGCCGTTTCAGCCAGAGCCGCGATTCCATCTCGTAGTCCGGATAGTCTTTGATGGTCTGCTCTTCCAGTTTGAACTGGATGATGGACAGGGCCTTCTCCATTGACCTTCCTTTCTGGGTCTTGGCCTTGAAATTACCGGTTACCTGGTCGGGAGGGTAGGTCCGTTCGGCGAATTCGGCCAGACGGGCGGTGTCGAATTTCCACCTCTCCATCAGCTGAAAGTGATCATACCGGCAGGTAATCCGCATCGCCTCCGCAATCAGTGATGTATTTCCCGAGGCCGCCCCCAGCCAGAGAATATCGTGGTTGCCGAAGACATAACTGACCATCTTCCTGTAGGCGGCGGAGCTCAGGATCCGGATGATCTTGTCCGGTTGCGGGCCCCGGTCGAAGATATCGCCCAGGACCTGGATACGGTCGAGCAGGACCTGTCTGATGGTATGGGAGAGATGGGCAATCAATCTGGCCGAAATAATCTCTTCCTCAAAAATCGGATCGGGAACGGGAATATCAGACAGAAGTCTGTTGATAACATCATGAAATTCCGGCAGGAAAATATCCTCGATGCGGTAACGGATATTGGTGAGTTTGTATTTAAGGACCTGGACCAGGCAGAAGATCACATCCTGCATATCCATATGGATGTCCTTGTCGACGATATACCTCTTTTTTCGTATGATGCTGACAAGGTATTGAATCTTGTCGGAGCTGAAGGTGTTAGGCAATGCCTCGCGGCATGTCTGGTAGAGGAGGCCGAAACGTCCACGGAGTATGGATTTGAAACGATCTCCTTCGCCATGCAGATCGCTTATCCAGAGGGTCGTCGGGATGTTCGAATTCAACTCAATTTCCATCTGCAATAGCTGATGGGCCAGTCTGTCAATCTCTCCGACCTGGACACAGTTTTCCATTGCGGGTTGTGTCAAGGCTGCTTCGGGAACAGTCGTAGTAGAGGAATTCATGCAGACTCCATGCATCGATAAGAAGAGAATAATTGGTATTATTCACAGGAGCACTTCAAGCCTGATCGAAAATTCAGGCAGATAAGGTTGTGCAAAACGGTTCCTGTGAGGCTGGGATGCATCTGTGAAAATCGATCATCAGTCGGCCCGGCAAAGAGAGGGCGGTAAATATATTTGATCACCAGGCATTGTATCATTTCGAATTTTGAGAGGCAAATTGAATATGCGGCTTGCATGAATTTGCAGAGGCCGCCGGGAACCGATTCAAGCCGAGTGAATTGTAATAAGATAGGAAGCTTTGTTGCACTGCAAGTCTTTCTTATGGTAGATTGTACTTTGTTGTCATATTCATAGAAGAGGTGATACTCTTGCGATCCGTCTCCTGTTTCTGCCTTTTGGCAGCCCTCCTGATCGGCAACGCAGTTCCGGCCGGGGCTGTTTGTGAAAAAGAGGTGCCGGAATTATCTGACTCTACTCTTATGCCGTATTTTCTAGAGCACTTTACCTCCGGTGTCATTAAAAACCGTGACGGAGGAGATATTTACTATGCCAAGTCCGAGGCTGCTGGTGAGGCCGGGGCATTGGTCGTGGTCGATGGTCGAACGGAATTCATGGCCAAATATGCTGAAGTATTCTATGACCTTCGTGATTCAGGGTTTTCTTTCTACATCTACGACCATCGTGGTCAGGGCGAATCCTATCGTCTTTTACCCGACCCGCAGAAAGGACACGTAGACCATTTCGATGATTATGTCGAAGACCTGCATTTGTTTCTTGATACCGTTGTGAAATCGAGAACTCAGCGCTCCATTTTTCTGCTCTCCCACTCCATGGGGGGCACTGTCTCGGTTCTTCATGAACGGAGATATCCCGGAACAGTGACCGGGATGATCCTTTGCTCACCGATGTTTTCGATCAATACCTTGCCCTTTCCACCAATCCTGGCGAGAACTCTGGGCAGGATCCTTAAATCTCTAGGATTTGGTGCCCGGTATGTCCCTGGGGGAAAGCCGTACGATCATCACCATACCTTTGAAAACAACGACCTGACCGATAGTTTTGCACGCTTTGAGCTGAACAGGAGACGGGTTGAGGAGAACCCGAAAGTCGCCCTGGGAAGTCCGACAATCTCATGGCTCTCCGCCGCCTTTGCGGCCATGGACAGGATTAAGGCCGATGCCACCCCCCTGCCGATACCCATGCTCCTCCTTGTCGGCGAGAAGGATACCGTCGTCGGTCAAAAGGTGCAGAAGGAATTCTGTGGTGTCCAGCCGACCTGTTCACTCAGTATTCTGCCACACGGCAAACATGAACTGTTAATGGAAAAAGACCAGGTCCGGGATGCGGTCCTTCAGCAAATTAAAGACTTCCTGAAAAGCAGCACGGCAGGATATCCATCTGATATTCTCCATGATTTAAAACGCTAAGCCATTGTACATAAGGGAGGAACACGTCCGCCAATGAATCATTTCTATAAGAAAGATTATGCCTGACAGTAAATTTCATTTACAAGTCTTCCTCGGGTGTACTATAAATAAATCGGCCATGTAAAAGAAGATACATGAACCTGATGGCAGAAAATAGGAGCTGAAAGGAGAAAAGGACGCCAATGGCAGAAAAGGTATGGGACCGATGCCCGAAGTGTTTAAGCAAGCTCACCAACAAGGTTGAGTGCAGAACGTGTGGGATTATTTTTGATAAATATTTTCAGGCAGAGGCACGCAAAAAGGAACAGGTCGAACAGGAGGCGGCAAAAAAGACAAAATCCGGCAGACGTTCGATCATGATAATGGCGGGTTTGATTCTTGTCCCGGCCTTTGCTGCTGCCTTCTATTTCCTGGGTCGGACGAGTTCCCCGCCCGTCGGAAATATGGCAGTTACTGCTCCTGTTGTCAAGGAAGATCGAGGTGTTGAACCACCTGTTCTACAGAAATCCCCGGTGACCGAAGTAGATGTCAGAGGTAAAGGGGGAGGGGATTCAACTGATAAACGGTTTATCCAGAGCGCACGGGATGCGACGGTCTCGGTTAAGACCCCATGGGGCCTTGGTTCGGGATTTTTTATCAGTGAAAACTCTATCGTTACCAATAAGCATGTGGTTCAATTCAACAATGAAAAATTTGAAGAATTCCGGCAGAAAATTGTACAGAGAAGACAGGTTCTAGACCGTGACGTTGAAAAGACCAATGAGATTAAGAGACGCATGGCGGCTATGCCCGACGGACCCGACAGGAGACAACTTGCCGTCGTGGTTCAGATGAGGGAAGCAGAGCTGAATAAAATTATTCCAATACAACAAGAAGCTGAAAAAAAACTAAAAGAAATGGAGGAAAAAAAGTCATCTAAAGATGTCATAATCGTCATGGCGAATGGTGTGGAACACTCGGTGAGTAATGTCATCATCAGCAATATCCATGACCTGGCCTTGTTGAAAGTCTATACAGCCTCAGCTCCGGTATTGAAACGGAACAGAGACGGCCGTCATCTCGAACAAGGAGATACGGTTTATACCGTCGGCAGTCCGATGGGGCTTGCAAATACTGTGACCTCGGGTGTTTTTTCCGGATACAGAAAGATGGTTGACAAGAATGAGGTGTATTTACAGACGGACGCTCCGATCAATCCGGGCAACAGTGGAGGTCCTTTGATTGATGGGCATGGCCATGTTTACGGTGTTAACACAATGGTGATGAGCAATACGGAAGGGATTGGTTTTGCAATCCCTATCGATACGGTTTTCGAAGAGTTCAGAAACTCTATATAACTTGAGGATCTTGCCAGAGCCCTGAAGAGTCTGTTTTAGGTCGTTCTCGTGCAGGCGGGGATGTCGGTTTTGGCAAGAGAGTCATTTTACAAAAGGGGACGGATGTGGTTTTCCCGCGGGAAAACCACATCCGTCCCCTTTTTTTTATTAATTCGAAATTAATGTGTTACTAACCGTTTCTTAATAATGACAGGGTATTTTGTGCATGTTGTATACATGAGGTAATTCATATCGATTTACACATAAAGATTATAACAATCCCGGAGGAAAACAACATGCAAAAAGGCAAGTTCATTCAGACAGTGCTCCTGACAGCTGCAGCGGTAGCTGCATTTACCGTTCCCTGCCAGGCGGAATCCACCATAACCGGTGCAGGGGCAACATTCCCCTATCCTGCCTATTCCAAATGGGCCTATGATTACAACCAGGAAACCGGCGTTCGTCTGAACTACCAGTCCATCGGCTCAGGCGGCGGCATTAAACAGATCAAAGCTAAGACGGTGGATTTCGGCGCCTCGGATGCGCCCCTTGAACCAAAAGAGCTGGACGAGTCCGGATTGATGCAGTTTCCGATGATCATGGGCGGTGTCGTTCCGGTGGTGAATATCAAAGGGATTACAACCGGTCAGCTGAAATTATCTGCTGATAATCTGGCTGCTATCTACATGGGCAAGATCACCAAATGGAACGATCCGAAGATCGCTGCCGATAATTCCGGCCTTAAACTGCCGGCTGAAGACATAACCGTCGTTCATCGTGCCGATGGTTCCGGGACCACCTGGATATTTACCAATTACCTGACCAAGGTCAGTAAGGAATGGAAAGAAAAAGTAGGCAACGACAAAGCCGTTGAATGGCCTGTAGGTCTTGGGGGGAAAGGAAACGAGGGTGTTGCAGCCTTTGTCGGCAAGGTCGATGGCTCCATCGGGTATGTCGAATATGCCTATGCCTTACAGAATAAAATGGCCTCGGTAATGCTGAAGAACCATGATGGAAAGTATGTCGCTCCGACAGCCGAAAACTTCCAGGCAGCAGCAGCCGGGGCCGATTGGGCGCATGCTGAAGGATATTACATGGTCCTGACCGATCAGCCGGGTGCGAATTCCTGGCCGATCACCGGTGCTTCTTTCATCCTTGTCTATAAAAACCAGACCAATGCGGCACAGGCCAAAGAAGTCTTAAAGTTTTTTGCCTGGAGCTTTAAAAATGGTGATAAGTCAGCCATGGCCTTGGACTATGTCCCCATGCCGGATGCGGTTGTGAAAATGGTGGAGATGAGCTGGCAGAAGGAAATCAAGGACCAGGATGGCAAGGCAATCTGGCCGTGATGTGAACGCTATAAACTCAGGTTCAGCTTTGCAATCATGCAGATATGATCAAAGCCGGAGGCTGATAGTTTCATTGCAGGCGGAGGACCTCAAGTGTGTCGGTCCTCTGTCTGTATTTCCATAAACTGGCTGGAAGAGGATTTGAGGCTGGTTTCCACAGGTAGAAGGCCGCATCTCGAGTTGATGCAACGTATGAACATGAATAAAAACAAAATCTGGGGGGATCTGGTTTTTCGTGGCCTGACGGCTGCCTTTGCCTCAGGTATTGCGTTGATTTTTATTGCGATAATTCTGGTGCTCTGGCAGCAGTCTCAACCCTCCATCACGAAATTCGGCTTTTCATTTCTTACCAGCATGTCCTGGAATCCGGTCCAGGAACATTTTGGGGCTTTAATTCCGATCGTCGGCACCCTGCTTTCTACATTTCTGGCATTAGTGTTTGCGATCCCGCTGAGCCTGGGTATCGCCCTGTTCCTGGCGGAACTGGCACCTCACTGGTTGCGGGCACCGTTCGGTACAGCCATCGAACTGCTGGCAGCGATCCCCTCTATTGTCTACGGCATGTGGGGATTGTTTGTGCTGGGACCCTTGATGGCGGATTATGTGCAACCGTTTCTAAAAAAAACCCTGGGATTTCTGCCTTTCTTTTCCGGTCCCTCCATGGGCATAGGCATGCTGACTGCCGGTCTGGTTCTGACCTTGATGATCATCCCCTTTATCTCATCGGTGACCCGGGACGTGTTTCTGATGGTGCCCCAACCTCTGAAAGAGGCTGCTTATGGTCTTGGCTGCACCACCTGGGAGGTGGTCAGGGATATCATGATTCCGTATGGCAGAAAGGGTATTGCCGGGGCCATCTTTCTCGGTATGGGCCGTGCTCTTGGCGAGACTATGGCGGTTACCTTTGTCATCGGCAATGCCTACCATCTTTCCTGGTCGTTATTCTCACCGGGAAATTCGATAGCCTCGACACTGGCCAATGAATTCACCGAGGCCGATGGCACGATTTATCTGTCATCCCTGATCGAATTGGGACTGGTGCTGTTTCTGATTACTTTGATCATACTCAGCCTGGCGCAGATATGGCTTCGCCGCAGTCAGACAGGGAGGACATAATGACACTGCTTACCCGTCGAAAACTCCTTAATTTCATAGTCCTGACTCTCTCAGGTATGGCGGCGGTTCTCGGGCTGTTTATGCTGTCCTGGATCCTGGGTGATGTTGCCTGGAAAGGTTTTTCATCCATCAACTGGGATTTTTTTACCCAGTTACCGGCACCTCCAGGCGTTCAGGGCGGCGGGCTGGTCAATGCCATTATCGGCACCCTGCTGATGACGGGTACTGCAGCCTGTATTGCCGTGCCCTTTGGGATGATGTCGGGAACGTATCTAGCCGAATTCGGTAAAAACAACTTGGTTGGTCACCTTATTCGTTTTCTTGCCGATATTCTGGTTTCAGCCCCATCCATTGTTATCGGCGTTTTTGTCTATCTGGTCCTGGTTAAACCGATGCACAATTTCTCCGGCTGGGCGGGGGCCGTTTCTCTTGCCATTATCATGCTGCCGGTGGTGAGCCGTACAACCGAGGAGATGCTCAGACTGGTGCCGCCTGAGATCCGTGAGGCGGCCTTGGCGCTTGGCTCACCCTACTGGAAGATGACCTTTGTAATTATCTACCGGTCGGCGTCCTCCGGTATCGCAACCGGAGTGATGCTGGCGGTGGCAAGAGTCGCTGGAGAAACGGCACCGCTGCTCTTTACTGCATTGAACAGTCCCTACTGGATGCATGGCATGAACGAGCCGATGGCGAACCTTACCGTTGTCCTGTTTAACTATGCGATGAGTCCCTATGATGACTGGCACAGGCTGGCCTGGGGGGCAGCTTTTTTAATCACGATGACGGTATTGGCAGTGAATGTTTTCGCGCGGATAATGCTACGTGCCAAAAGGAGAATGTCTTGAACGAAGTGATGTATCGACAGGCGACTACCGGACAGGGAACAGGGATGAAAAAAAATACAATGGCGATGGAACTGGGGCCACAGAGAAAACTGGAAATGGGCGAGATAAAACTCTCCATCCGCCATCTGAATTTCTATTATGGTGACAAACAGGCCTTGTTTGACAATACCCTGGATATTGCCGCCAGAAAGGTGACGGCCTTTATCGGTCCTTCGGGTTGCGGAAAATCCACGCATATCCGTACTTATAACCGGATGTTTGAACTCTATAAGGGTTTCCGGGCTGAAGGTGAAATTATGATTGACGGGATCAATCTCCTTGATACCTCGATCCCGGCCCTCCATCTCCGGCATCGGGTCGGAATGATCTTTCAGAAGCCGACCCCTTTTCCGATGAGTGTCTTCGACAATATCGCCTATGGCCTGAAACTGCACAATTCGTTCAGTGCAAGCGAGATTGAAGGCAGAGTCGAAAAGGCCCTTCGGGATGCGGCCCTGTGGGATGAGGTGCAGGGAAAACTGCACCATCCCGGCACGGCTCTCTCCGGCGGCCAGCAGCAGCGGCTTTGTATTGCCAGAGCCCTGGCCGTCGAGCCGGATGTGCTGCTGATGGATGAACCCTGCTCGGCACTTGACCCGATAGCCACCGCCAAGATCGAGGAACTGATCGAAGAACTCAAAGGAAAACTGACCATCGTGATTGTTACCCATAACATGCAGCAGGCAGCCAGAGTATCCGATTTCACTGCCTATATGTATATGGGCAAACTGATGGAATTTGGGACGACAAGCACCATTTTCATGAACCCGGTCCGCAAGGAAACGGAAGATTACGTCACCGGTCGTTTCGGTTGATCTGTAAGGAAGGGAAGAATGCACGAGTAACAGGCCTGACCGTCTCCCTGCCAGGATGCGGTCAGGCCAAAGCCCGCCTTACGGGCAGCGGACGATGGCCCCGTCGACCAGATAGATGACCTCTTCGGCGATGTTGGTGGCCCGGTCGGCAATACGTTCCAGGTGCCTGGCCAGGAGATAGATATTAATCTGGCGGCCGGGGTGCTCGGGATTTTTCCGGATCATCTCTTTTGCGGCATCGTAGGCCTGGTTGCGGAGTGCGTCGACCTCGTCATCGATATGAAAGATCTGACGAGCCTGTTCCGCATCGCGATTGACCAGTGCGTCCAGGCTCATCTTCAGCATCTGAATGACCTTTTCCGACATCGTGCTGTAATCAAAGCTATTGGTGATTGTGCTGCTGTCGCCGATGGTCTGGACCCGGATAGCGATGCTGACGGCAATATCTGCTATCCTCTCTATCTCGTTGTTTATTTTTATGACGGCAATCAGAAAACGCAGGTCGCCGGCCACGGGCTGATGAAGGGCCAGAATCTTCAGACAGTCCTCTTCAATCTCGATTTCCATCTCGTCGACCTCATAGTCGGACAGAATGATTGATTGAATCATTTCCTCATCATGGGTTTCAATGACCTTTACCGCCTTACGTACCCGATCCTCTACCATGGCGCTCAAGAGGAGGAGTTTTTTGTTGAGTTTCTGGAGTTCCATATGGAATGTATAATGGGTTTGCATGCTGTCTCACCTTTTTATCAATAATGGGCATTTCCTGGCGGAAGAGTCGTCTCCCTTGACGGGGAGAATATTCCGATACTATCCTGAAGAGAATACGTGATCAATATTTAAGCCGGGTTAAGACTCCATTAGGATCATGTTAATGACGGAAAATGGCTTGCATGCGTAGTGAAAATACTGCACCCTACATGAATTATTCATCAATGAAAGCAAAAATATATTCTACGAGATACCAGCGATGTTGAAAACACATATTCTTATCGTCGAGGATGAAGCCGACATTCAGCAGCTTGTCAGCTATAATCTGATCAGGGCCGGATTTAATGTGACCTGTGCCGATTCCGGCGAAGAGGCGATTGCCTGTCTGGGCCGGGAGAAGTTTGACTGCGTCCTGCTTGACCTGATGCTGCCGGGCATGAGCGGACTGGAGGTCTGCGCGGCCATGAGGAACGGGAAGGCCGACAACCAGACCCCGATCATCATGCTTACAGCCAAGGGAGAAGAGTCGGATATTGTTGCCGGGCTTGATTGCGGCGCAGATGATTATATAACCAAACCCTTCAGTCCGAAGGTCTTGATTGCACGCATCAAATCTGTTCTCCGGCGCTTTTTTGAGGATAATAAACACAAAGCGGAGAGGACGGAAAAGGGCCGCATTGTTATCAACAGTCTGGAGATTGATCTGGGACGGCATGAGATACGCCTGGAAGGAAATCTACTGCAACTCACCATGACCGAATTCGAGATCCTGGCCCTGCTTGCCGAAAAACCGGGTTGGGTGTTTACCAGACAGCAGATCATCGATGCGGTCAGAGGGTACGAGTTTCTCGTCACCCCGCGGGCTATTGATGTCCAGGTATTTGGCCTGCGCAAGAAAATGGGGTGGGCCTACGGTATGATAGAAACGGTCCGGGGCCTCGGCTATCGGTTCAAGTCGGACTGGATTCGAGAAAATTAGGAGGATCATAATGCGACAGAAGAAACTTATCTGGCAGATCTTCCCTGCCAACCTGCTGATTATCCTGGTTACGATGGGGGGCTTTACCTGGTATGGCGCAATCGCCCTGAAGGATTTCTATCTCCATGAACTGGATACGGATCTGGCAGACAGGGCACATCTGGTCAGAACAACCGTTAATGAATATATGGGCGAGGAGTCGTATTCCAAACTGAAAAAATTCTGCGTAATTTCAGGAAAAGAATCGGCAACCCGGATTACGGTTATTGATCCTGCGGGGAAGGTCCTGGCCGATTCCGATGAAGATGCCGAAACCATGGAAAACCATCGTGACAGGCCTGAGATCATCGAGGCGATGCACGGCAATGTTGGGAAATCATTACGGTTCAGCAGAACATTACGCACTAGAATGTTCTACGTGGCCATTCCGTTGCCGGGGAGTGCAGGCAAAGAAGAGCCGGCTGAGATCATCGGTGTCCTCAGGATGTCCGTACCGGCGACGGCAATAGATGCCACCCTGCAGTCCATCCGGATGAAAATCGGCATAGGCTTGGCAGTAGTCATCCTCTTTGCGGCTGCAGTCGCCCTCCTGGTTTCCCGGAATATCAGCCGGCCCCTTGAGCAGATGAAGCGGGGCGCCGAGAGGCTGTCACAGGGGGATTTCAGCCGGAGGATGTCGGGCCTGCAAAACAAATCAGCATCCCTGGAGGTGGCGGCGCTCGCTTTTTCTATGGATAGAATGGCCGAGCAGCTGGAAGAGAGGTTCAAGACGATTGTCAGCCAGAGAAATGAACTGGAGACTGTCTTTTCCTGTATGGTTGAATCGGTTCTGACCGTTGATCGTAATGAGCGTGTCATTAATCTGAACAAGGCTGCTGCACACCTTTTTGAGATCGACAGGGAAAAGGCAAAAGGAAAGCTGGTACAGGAGATTGTCAGAAATGTCCCACTGCAGAAGCAGATTGCGAATATCCTCGAGACCGGAGAACCCAGGGAGGATGAGATCGTCCTGCAGAATGCGGATGGAGAGAGATTTTTACAGACCAACCTTGTTGTGCTCCATGACGGTAAAAATCAAAGCGGGGATGTGCTGGTGGTGATGAACGATGTGACCAAGCTCAGGCATCTGGAGAACATGCGTCGCGATTTTGTTGCCAATGTCTCCCATGAACTGCGAACTCCCATCACCTCGATCAGGGGATATGTCGAGACGCTGCTCGACGAAAAACTGGAGGATCGTGAAAACGGCGTCAAGTTTCTGGAGATTGTCCTCAGGCAGTCGGACAGGCTCAATGCGATCATAGAAGACCTTCTCTCCCTTTCCCGGATCGAACAGGAAGCAGAAAGCAGGGAAATACCCTTGACGGAAGGCTGCCTCAGGCCGGTCCTTGAAGCGGCGATCCAGACCTGCCGGATCAAGGCCGACCAGCAGGATATTCACATTTCCCTGGATTGCCCCGGCGAAATATGGGGAGTCATGAATGATACCCTGCTCGAACAGGCCGTGGTCAATCTCCTGGTGAACGGAATTACATACGGTGGAAAGGGTTCAACAGTTGCAGTAAGTGCGGAAATTTCGGGACAGGACAAGAACAAGGTCCTGATCCGGGTGAGGGACACAGGCATCGGGATAGGCAGGGAGCATTTGCCGCGGCTTTTTGAACGGTTCTATCGAAGCGATAAGGCCCGCAGCCGCAAGGTCGGCGGCACCGGTCTTGGGCTTGCGATCGTCAAACATATCGTCCAGGCCCATGGCGGAAGTGTGGAGGTGCAGAGCAGGGAAGGGCACGGAGCGACCTTTACGCTCAGCATATCCGGGATGGTCAGAGCGTCTTGATAGGAGATGGTGGTGGAATAATATTTTCTGATATCTAACGGTTATATAACTCCGAGAAACATTGCCAGAGATCCAAGCAAGGAGTGGGAGAGTGAAATTCCCCAGATATTTGGCCATCTTCTGAAGATAACTCCCCAGACCATTCCACTTACGAATGTAATAAGCAGGAGTGACGGTTGTCTATAGATTACATGAAGAAAACAGAAGGGTAGGGTTGACAGTACTACTATCCATCTGGAATCGAGTACTCGCATTCTTTTCATTTCTGCGAATAGAATCCCCCTGAAAACGACTTCCTGGACAGGTCCGAGGAGGAAAATATATGCTGCATAAGCAAAAGGAAGATAAGTTACATTTCTTGGCCTTAAGAGCCCCGCCTTACATGTTGTATACAAGCAGACAGCGCCGACCGCACAGAACAGAAGATTCCAATGCAGTGAATTGCTGAGGTTGTCAGTTCTGAAGCCTAACTCATAAAAACTATAGCGCCTGAGAAAGCAATAGAACAAAAATCCCATCAGAATAAAAAAGAATACATAAAAACGGTATTTGAATGGAATAATTTCCAGCCAGATTAAGGTCGTGGGCACAAAAAAGGTAAAAAGCAAAAAGAAGAGGAATCTGAACACACCGGTTTGGCCGGATGAACACTCCCTTCCCTTGCGGTTGTTGCTGAAATCCCGGGCTTCGCCCAAGATTGAAATTGCATGTAAAGAAACGTTTTCTGGATTAATCCGACTCATTAGAACGTCCCGAATTCCGTACTATGAAGAGTTCTCTTAGCTTTTGCTCAAAAAACTCCTGACACTTTAACACATTCCCCGCAAAAACAAAGAGGCTTAAAATAGAAAGCTGTCGCTTTCTGAATTTTCCTCTCTGCCTCTCTGCGGTTCTTTCACCCGTAGCATACTCTCCAAACAAGCAGGACACTCCTTCCCAACGAAAAACACGTCACAATAATTCTCTGATTCAAATCTCACAGAGATTAAATGTCTTCCAAACAACCACACGATATTATTCTACTGTGAAACGAGAGCAGTTCCAGAACCGTACAAAATCCTTGGCAATAACGGAAGATCCATTATTGCCGCATACACTTATCCGATTTATTATCAGGCACATACCATGTCCGTAATCCAATTTCTCCACTCTGCTTCCCCAACAACAGCCGACATCACCTCTCCCGTAGTAAAAAATCAGGCAAAAGAGGGTCTCATTCAGAATCTCATTGAGAGCAACCTTACTTCCCATTTTCAACCCATCGTCAGCCTTGATCAGGGCAAGATCTTCGCCTATGAAGCGCTCTGTCGCACTGTCTGCCCGAATCCATTTGACAGCATTGAAGAAATATTTCGGCAAGCCAAGATCTACAACAAGGTCCTCGAGCTCGACATGCGCTGCCGGGAAAACGGTATCTCCCTTTCTTGCGCCCAGGGAATCAAGGAAAAAGAGGTCTTTCTCTTTCTCAATATCTGTCCGACCAGCCTGCTCTGTCCTAATCACACTGCAGGTACAACCGGTATTCTGGCCAATCGGCATGATATACCGATACAAAATATCGTCCTTGAAATCACTGAACAGGAGGCCGTTTCCAATTATACCCTTTTTCGGAAAGCAGTGGACCACTACCGGAGCAAGGGTTTCCGCATCGCTATTGACGATTTCGGCGCGGGATACGGTGGCTTGAAGATGCTCTCTGTCCTGGAACCGGATTTTGTGAAGATCGACCGGCATTTTTTTAAAGATACGCCGAAAAGAAATATCAACTACAACCTGATCGATTCAATCGCCACCGTCTGTCATCGGATCGGTATAGATGTTATTGCCGAAGGGATTGAAAACGAAAACGATTTCAGGATCTGCAGGGAGATCGGCATAGATTTGGGACAAGGCTACCTGCTTGCCAGGCCGGCCGCCGATCTGATCAACGACACCCATCTGAAGATACCGATGAAACATACCGTGAGAGAGTCGGGTACAGTTCTGTTCGACGAGGTGATCTGTATCGGTGATATCGCCTCCTATATCTCACCTCTTTCCTCAACCGACCGTCCGCTGGAAGTACTTGACAGGTTTAATGCCAACCCTGGGTTGCTCTGCCTGCCGGTAATGAAAGACGGCCAGCTTTGCGGTCTGATAAGCCGTTGGCGGTTCATGGAAAATCAGATGGTCGGCCGATTCGGGTATGGTTTGAGTCTGAATTATTACAAAACAGTCGAAGACATCCTGGGCGAGGACTTTCTGCAGGTGCCTCATTATTTATCGGTTGAAGAGGTAGCCCGCAAGATTCATCTCAGGCAGCAGATTTCTGTCTATGACGATGTCTGTGTCACCCGTAGCGGTAAGTATATCGGAACCGTCTCTGTCAGTGCAGTTCTGAATGCCGTTACCGAGAACAGCATGATGCTGGCGCGGGGAGCCAATCCTCTTACCGGCCTGCCCGGCAACGAATTTATTCAACGGCAGATCGCCAAGATGCTCTCTCAGTCCATCCATTTCGATGTCTGTTATATAGATCTGGACTGTTTCAAACCCTTTAACGACCGGCACGGTTTTGAAATGGGGGACCGAGTAATCAAGGCGGTGGGAGATATCATGCTTGAGGCTCTTAAAAAATGGGAAATAAACTCCATAGGTTTTGCGGGACATATCGGAGGAGATGACTTCATCCTGATCACCCGCCCGAAGAATTCCACTACGGCCTGTGAATATATCATTGATCAGTTCACAAAAAGGCTCAGCCGATTTCACACCCCGGAGGAGTGCAAGCAAGGGTCATACCTGAGTTTCGACCGTTTAGGGAACACCCAGGAATTCGGATTGCTCTCCCTTTCTATCGGCATTGTCAGCACGGAAATTCACCATATCAACTCGTTTGCCGAAGTTTCATCTATTGCCAGTGACCTGAAGAAAAGGGCTAAAGAAACGCCGGGATCGGCAATCATCCGTGACCGTAGGAGTACCAAGCCGCTCAAACAGGTGGGTGAGGAGGAGAAATAAACAACCATGGCATTGTGAGGATGAGTTCAAAAGTTTTCTGGATCTGCCATCAACCATAAGGAGCTTTATCATGTCCCCCATCGACTGGGATCAATCGTTCAGCGTCGGCCATCCTATGGTTGACGACCAGCACAGAGAATTTCTGACTCTCATGAACACAATGGAGAACTTAGATTTTACCGATTCCGGTACCTGCAATCAGTATCATCGTCTGAATATTCTGAAAACACTTCTGAAATATACCGAAAAACATTTCAGGCTTGAGAATAAACTGATGCAAGAATTCAGATACCCAGATGCATACAATCATTGGCGAAGTCACAAAAATTTTGACTTAAAGATTTATACCCTCTACAGAAAAGTGCTGGCAGGAGAATTGGTTTTCGATATCAGCATCTTCATGATGTTCCGGGATAAGTTTAGAAATCACATCCTCAAGGAGGACAAATTGATGTTCCAGAGCATCTTTTCCCATGAACCACAACCGGAATTTCTGGATATGGAACTTGCTCTGGCAACATCAGAAGAAAATTTTACGCCAAATTTCCAACCATGATCCTGTTCAGCTCTCATTTTTCGAGGCCTGAAAACACCGGTGCCACTAACCGTTTTCTCTCCAGACTACCACAACATTTCTGCAAACAAAGAACTGTTACAAGACAAATTCATTATAATAATTTTTTAATTGAAGGAGATATCCGATGAAAAGAGGGAAAAGTATTGCATTTGACAGAACCAATAAAATAATTGTTTTCAATGGTGCTGTTATCATAGATCTCCGACTGGTCGCTGGGAAGGCCAAAGCCAGGCTATATTCAAAATCAGAGGATGACACCATTGGCTATGATACTGATTTTTCGATTCTGAACACAGAAA
Organism: uncultured delta proteobacterium; assembly: GCA_903901335.1. Taxonomy (GTDB): domain Bacteria; phylum Desulfobacterota; class Desulfobulbia; order Desulfobulbales; family Desulfocapsaceae; genus CAIUQR01. The sequence continues at coordinate 129,921 of CAIUQR010000061.1, forward strand.
AACCATTTTATTTCGGCTTCTTGTCGCTCAATACCGAAGGATTTGTCACTGCCGCAGTTGAGAACCGATTGGAAATTGAAGGAATGCTGATCAACGAAGGCCTCAAGGACGCATATAAGCATATCTGGATAAGCGGCCATAAACGCCCAGGAAACCTCACTTGTCGGCGATTATGAAAACTCCTGTAGCAGTCCGATATAATTTTGCAAAGGCAGAGATAGAGGACAGGCTGATCCTAAGAGGATTGATTTTAATATCCTAAGCGACTGTGACCCTCGAACGGACAAGACACATGTTCCCTGCGGGATACCTAATCGAGTTTTGCTTCAATCCTATTCTTTTCCTAACCCAGAGGGCTCATCTTGATGATCAGCCATGTGTGACGGGGATGATTCACTCCGGGCTCATTGGTGGAAAATCATCAGCATGGCATACTGTATCAATCAGGCAGAATAATTTACTAAACGAGGCTCCATGTTTGCCGTTGACCAGGTCATTGCCCAATACTATCCGGCCCTCAATAACAGCAGGATCTGCACACCGGTTATCAAGCTGCTGCTGCGACGTATCCTCCATGAACAGGCCTTTATTCGTTTTGCCGAGCACTACTCCCATCTGCATGGCATCGAGTTCGTTGAGCAGTCTCTGGATTATTTCAATTTCAGCTATGCTGTATCCGACCTGGAGCGGGAAAACATCCCCGCCTCCGGAAAGGTTGTGATCATCGCCAATCACCCGATCGGCTCACTTGACGGCCTGGCCCTGCTGAAACTGGTGCATGGAGTACGCTCCGATGTCAAGATCGTCGGCAATGACCTGCTGCTGTCGATCACCCCTCTCAAACCCTGTCTGCTTCCCGTATCTAACATGAGCGGCACCAACATGAAGCGGCATATTCTACCGATCAGCACCGCCCTCGATAACGAGGAAGCGGTTATCATGTTCAAGGCAGGCGAGGTCTCACGGCTCGGCCCCGGCGGCATCAGGGACGGACGATGGCACAAAGGATTTTTGAAGATTGCTGAACGGGCCAAGGCCCCCATCCTGCCGATTCATGTCGCCGGTCGGAACTCGGCACCTTTTTATCTCGCTTCGATCCTGATGAAGCCTCTGTCGACCCTGATGCTCGTCGGTGAGATGTTTCGCCAGCGGGATAAACAGATCAGGATGACTATCGGTGAGATCATCCCCTATGAGTCCTACCGGAACATCACTATTCACAGGAAAGACAGGATAGCCCTGTTCAAGAGGCATGTGTACAGGATCGGCTTCGGGAAAAGGCCGCTTCTGGCTACTGAATCGGCCGTCGCTAAACCTGAACGCCGTACCGACTTGAAACAGGCGGTCCGCCAGGGCGAACGTCTCGGCAAAACACCAGATGGCAAGGTCATCTATCTCTTTGAGCCCTCCGGCTCGTCGCCGGTCATGCGCGAGATCGGCCGCTTGCGTGAATTAACCTTTCGTGCTGTCGGTGAAGGCACAGGAAGGCGCCGGGATATGGACCATTTTGACTGGCACTATCAGCATCTCATCCTTTGGGATGAAGATGATCTGGAAATTGCCGGGGCCTACCGTTTTGTCGATGCCGGCAGGATCATCAGGGAGAAAGGACCGGAGGGTCTCTACTCCGGCAGTCTGTTTGAACTCGATCCGAAGATATGCCCTTTCCTGGAAAATGGACTGGAACTCGGCCGCAGTTTCGTGCAGCAAAGGTATTGGGGGAGACGCAGCCTTGATTATCTGTGGTATGGGATCGGTGCCTTCCTCGCCAAAAATCCGCACTACCGATATCTTTTCGGCCCCGTCAGCATCAGCAATGCCATGCCCCAGACGGCCAAGGAACTCCTGGTCTATTTTTACAAGCTCTATTTCACCGGCAACTCCAGAGCCTCCTGTTCCCGGAATCCGTTCAGTTTTTCCCAGTCTCTCTCAAGCTTAAAAGATGTGTTCGCCGGAGATGACTACTGCGCCGATTTTAAAAAGCTGAAATCATTGCTGAACAATCTGGGCACGTCTGTTCCTCCTCTCTATAAACAATATACGGAACTCTGCGAGCCCGGAGGTGTCGTCTTTCTTGATTTCAATATTGATCCGGCCTTCAACAATTGCGTGGACGGCCTGGTCATTGTCGATATACATATGCTCAAGGAGCAGAAACGAAAACGCTATATGGAGGAGACTATTCTCGATTGACACAAAACAAGGTCTGTTAATGATCTGAACGGGCAATACTTGCCATTCCCCCACACTCTGCGACAGGATCACCCGTACCGATGACAAAAAAGATCTTCATCCTCGACACCAACGTTATTTTGCATGACAGCTCCTGTATCAACAACTTTGAAGAGCACGATATCATCATTCCGATAACGGTTCTGGAGGAACTGGATAATTTCAAGAAGGGCAGCCAGATCATAAACTACCATGCTCGGCAATTTGTCAGGGATCTGGACCGCCTGGCGACTGACAAGCTGTTTAACGGAGGCATGCGCATCGGCGAGGGGAAGGGGACGGTTGCAATACGTCTTGAAATGGCAACGCATCCCGACTTGTGCAATATCTTTCTCCATGGCGAGAGAGAAGACCATCGCATCCTCAATATTGCCTATCATATTGCCAAGAAACAAAAAAGCCGCACCGTTATCCTCGTCACCAAGGATGTCAATCTGCGCATGAAGGCCCGCTCCGTCAAACTGATGGCCGAAGACTATACCACCGATTATGTTTCTGATCCGGCGCACCTGTATTCCGGGTGCCGTTGCGAGGAAGATATCTCACCTCTATTGATCGAGAAACTCTGCAACCAGGACGGAGTTCTCTCTCTTGAAGAATACCGTCCCCACACCCCCCCGCGTCCTAACGAGTATATGATCCTCAGGAACGGTAAAAAATCCGCCCTGGCAACCTATGTCGAGGGAGATTCAGGCATTGAGTCCGTCATCAAACGGGTAAAAAAGGAAAGTGTCTACGGTATAACTCCATTAAATGCGGAACAATCGTTCGCCGTGCATGCTCTTCTCAACTCCAAGGTTAAGCTGGTAACGATTTCAGGAAAGGCCGGGACTGGAAAAACCCTGCTGGCGTTGGCAGCGGCACTCGAATGCCGCACCCATTTCCGGCAGATCCTGCTGACACGGCCTGTAGTTCCCCTTTCCAATAAGGATATCGGTTACCTTCCCGGGGGGATATCCAATCGAAGATCAAACCGTATATGCAGCCGCTCTACGATAACTTAGGCGTTATCAGGAGTCAGTTTCCCGAAAAAAGCGAGATGTTCCAGCGATTGCAGAAAATGCTCGAACAGGAGAAACTGGCCATTGAACCGCTCGCCTACATCCGCGGCAGGAGTCTCGGCAAGATGTTTATGATTGTCGATGAGGCCCAGAATCTCACACCACATGAGGTCAAAACCATCATCACCCGGGCAGGCGAAGGGACGAAAATCGTCTTTACCGGTGACATCAATCAGATAGACCATCCTTACCTGGGAATCCATTCCAACGGACTCACCACACTGATAGACAAGATGCAGGGCCAGAAACTTTATGCCCATATTGACCTACGCAAAGGGGAACGATCAGAGCTTGCGGAACTGGCAAGCGATATCCTCTGAGGCTCATTGAATTTTTATTGAATACTAACAGAACCATAATCAAACCCCTGTATCATCCATTGCATTATGGAACGCCGTAAATATAAAATTTTAGAAAAAAAACATGATATTGAATCCGAAGCCACTGCCTTCGCCAGGCATCTCCGCCATCTAGACCTGCAACCCTTTGCCGGGGAAGATACCAGCGTCGGGATGGAATATGAACTCCAGGTAGCTGTTGAGGGTGACCCGAAAGATGTTGACCTGCCGCTATCGATTTCCGAATCCGGATTTTTCCGCAACATCGTCAAACGCGCATCTCGTGGCGATCTCCCGCCGGAAAGCATTGACTCTCTGCGCCAGTTTCTCTACCACAACGACACCGGGGTCTGGGAAAACAGTTGGGTCAGGCTGAAAGAAGATCGCCTGAACGACTCGGCTAAAAGGCTCCTCAACCATGATCTGCTTGCCGACAAGAATTATCCGGACGGCCCGAACCGCAGCGATTCCGAGCGTTTTTTCTTCACCGTAAAAGATGAAAGATGGCTGCGGCTGCCAATCAGCTATCTGCTGAAACTGGCCCTGGCCGACGCCGTCGACTCTTCGGCACCGATCGCCATCTTCAAGACCGGCCGAGATCTTCTGTCCCATTTTACGAGTGATAATACCTCGCCGGAGATCCTCTCCTTTACGCTCCCGATGGCAACAGACGGACAGGTCGGCACATTGGCGGCCCGGGAGACGGCAAGGACCTTTCTCTTCTGTCAGATCCTTGTGCAATACGCCAATACCAAACTGGGACTTCTCGAATCAGGCCAGAAATGCCTGCTCTATAACGCCCCGCATGCCCCGCATCGCCAGAAAAAACTCAACGAAATCGTGCCGGATGGGTTCTACCGGCACCTCTTCATGAGTCCCTGTCTCTCCGGCTGGGATCGGGGGGAAGAAAAACACCGGTATATGGATCTCTGTCATCGGACCCTCTCGCGCAGTCAGCTCAACACCATCAGCAAGCTGAAGGATGCGGGGATCATCACCAATAATCTGGTGGTACTGCCCAACACTTCCAATACCTGTCTGGCCAATAACGGCACCCATGTGTCGCTGGGGAGTCAACAGCTCACCTCGTTTGCCGAAGGTGAGCTGTCAGGCTTTACCCCGGCCGTTGAAAAACATATGGGCGACCTGGTGATCAAGATCGTCGAGCACTTCCTGCCGCTCTTTGTCAATACCTATACCGCCGCACCTTATCGTCTTGACTTTGCCGATTTTCATCCGGAACGGGTCCTCGGCTTTCTGCCGCACGAGCTTGATTACACGCACCTGCGCATGCTCTGGCGACGGTGGAAGAAAAAGGCCGACCTGCGCTTTCTCGGTCATTCCTTCACCCCCTTCGGTCCCCGTTCGATTGATCAGCTATTTGCCCGGTGCCTGCGACTGCATGGCGATTTAGTTCCCGATTTCCGCCTTATCGATTATCTGGTGACCTTGCTTTCCACCGAGACCGGCCCGGCCCTTAACGGGCAGACCGGCAACCAGATCCGACTCAAGCAGGAGCTGGCCGAGCTCGGCGTCTTCGATCAGCGCATGGCCATGTACCTGCTCTATCGTCAGCGGGAATACTGCACAATCGGCTATTCCGGATTCGAGGGGCGCAGCTATTCGCTCTTTCATAACCTGCTCGACGATATGACCGGGGCCGTCAATCTCCAGAATCTGATCACGGCTCTTGCCTACCGTTATATCATCGAGGAACGGGTACGGCACCGGGATATCCCCGACCGGCCATCGGTTGAGAGCGAACGGCGGCAGATCTTTTTTGCCGGGGCCATCGGCATTCCAACATTTTTCGTCAAGGCCGATACCCCGAACCGTTTTTTACGAAAGATCCTTACCCACGTCAAAAACCAGCGGAACAGCAGACGGTACAAGGGATATATTCGAGTGGAGCTCCAGGAGTACCGGATGGCACTCCTGGAAGTCATCACCAGTGACGGCCGGTCCTTAATCGAAACGATGGGCCTGTCCGGGACAATTGAGGATCTCAGGTTTCGGCTCACTGAAGGCGGTACAAGCGCCCTGGACAAACTGATCAGCGGCACCATGCAGGCAGGCAACAGCAGGAAAAATCCTCTCCGGATGACTGCTGATACCTTCAACGGGATGACCGAACACTATTATCGCACCGACCTGAAGAGACTGCATACACAGGAAGGGCTCCTTGTCCTCGCTGAAGACTGTGAGCGTCTGGAAAGACGCGATGATCCGCATCTCAGGCAGATCATGGCGGGGCTTAACCGTTCTGCCGCAGGCTTTATCAGCGAGAAAACCGGATCACTGCTGGATGAGACGGCAGCCCCTGATGTCCTGCAGCATCTTCTGCAGATCGGCCTGACTATCATCCACCACGACCGCCTGAAAAACTGATGAGCACAACGCCTGGCACCATCCACCAGTATATCGACCGGGAGACGAGCCTGGTTGTCACCGAAAGACTGATCGGAGACAGGACGGTTGACTTCCTCTACAACAGACTGCGGGAAAATACCCCGGCAGTGTTCCGGGCACTGACCTCGGCAAGGATGTCGGGCCTACTCGGCTTCTGTAACTACGACCTGCCTGTTGCAACCCGTGATCAGACCTGGAAGGTCTTCGAACGTCTCGGCATTGACTGGCGGGAATGCGTGCAACCTTTAAGCTCTTTTACGACCATGCGCCGGATCTTCGAACGGCAGATCAAATACTGGGAGCTTCGTCCTATGGACAATGATCCTGCCGCCATCGTCTCACCGGCGGATGCCCGTCTTCTCCTCGGCTCATTTTCCGAGACTTCGTCGCTTTTTATCAAGGAAAAATTCTTTGATCTTAGAGAGTTGCTTGGCAGTGATAGCCGCTGGTATCCAGCCTTCGATTCAGGGGATTTCGCCGTCTGCCGTCTTACTCCGGACAAGTACCACTACAACCATCTGCCGGTCTCGGGCACAGTGGCCGATATCTACGAAGTCGACGGCAGATACCATTCATGCAACCCTTTAGCATCCGTCGCAATAGCCTCAATCTATTCGAAAAACCGGCGGGTGATCACCATCATCGATACCGATGTTAAAGGCGGTTCACAGGTCGGCCTGGTGGCCATGGTGGAGATAGTCGCCTTGATGATCGGGGATATCCAACAGGCCTATAGCCCATGGCAATATATTCATCCCGAGCCCGTCCGTACTGGACTCTTTGTCGGTAAAGGCTGCCCGAAGAGCCTGTATCGCCCCGGCAGTTCAACGGATATTCTGATCTTTGAACCGGGGAAGATCGGTTTCAGCCCGGATCTGACAACCAATTCCAGGCGGAGTGACGTGCAAAGCCGATTCACCGGTTTTACTGGCAGGCCTCTTGTCGAGACCGATATTAAAGTCCGCTCACCCCTGGCACGAAAAAAAAAAGGTAAAACATAGAGGAGGTGCCATGCCGGACATGATCTTTCTTGTAGCGATGACCTGCCTGCTTGGCCTGTTGCTGGCCTGGGGATTCAAACACCTGCCCGGAGAACGCTGGCAGATGCTGGCCGTGATCCCGAAGAGCAAAGGCAGCGATGAGCGGTGGCAGGGTGTCAACCTTACCTATTACGGATTTTTTCTGGCCACCGGGCAGATCTTTGCCGTCGTCCTGCTCATGATCCTGCTGGGCGCCGCGGGTGTTTCGCTTGCCGGAACGCTGCTGGCCACCGCCCTGATTCTGGGTGTCTGCATCCCGGCATCTCGTATCGTAGCCATCCTGGTGGAAAAGAAACGTCACACCTTCACCATCGGCGGGGCCTCCTTTGTCGGGATTGCGCTTGCCCCCTGGTGCGTCATACTGGCGGAAAAAATCATGAACACCTTTTCCGAATGCCGCCTGCCGATGCTGCCGGTTCTGACAGCCATGGCAGTTGCCTATACCCTGGGCGAGGGGTTGGGGCGGTTGGGATGCATCAGCTTCGGCTGCTGTTACGGTAAGACGCTCAGGGACTGCAGCCCGCTCATGCAGCGGGTCTTCTCGCGGACCGCCTTCATCTTTCAGGGGCCGATGAAAAAGGCGATCTATGAAGGAAGAACGGGCGACCAGCCTTTGATACCCATTCAGGCCATGACCTGCATCCTCTACTGTCTTACTGCAATTGGCGGGAGCTTCCTTTTTCTGCGCGGCTGTTTCACCGCCGCCTTCCTCCTCAGCATCAGTGTGACTCAGGTCTGGCGCATTCTCTCAGAGACCCTGCGGGCTGATTTTCGAGGATTTTCCAAAATATCCGCCTACCAGAAAATGGGTGGACTGGCCGTGGTCTATGTCTTTTTAATCGTGCCCTTCCTTGATACCCCGCAACTGGCCACGCCGGTCATCGCCGAAGGCATCGGTCTGCTCTGGCATCCCGGGATCATCATCGGCCTGCAGGCCTTCTGGCTGGTCACCTTTGCGGTTTTCGGCCGCAGCACCGTTACCACCTCCACCCTTTCTTTTCAGCTTATCCGGGAACATCTCTAAAGGAAAGCGGGGATGCAGGAAATCGACACTCTCACTGAGACCCTGTTTGCCGATACTCCAAAAGGTCTGCTTTACCATTACACCACCCTGAGCGGTCTGCTGGGAATAGTTCGAAGCCGTACGCTTTGGGCGAGCGATATCAGATATATGAATGACTCTGCAGAGCTGAAGCATTCGGCAGACCTCATCCGGCAGGAGGTTCAGGCACGCATTACCAGGGGACGCTGCAAGGCGGATTTGCTGGGCCAGTTTACGGACTGGATCTCTCATCGGATCACCAACGGGCATATGCTCTTTGGCGCCTCATTCCGTTCGCATGGCAATCTGCTCAGCCAGTGGCGAGGCTACAGCGCCCATGGTAAAGGGGTAAGTCTTGGCTTTTCCGCAGACTATATATTGCAGTGTGCTCACAAGCAGCAGCTTCAGATCGGCAAATGCATCTACGAACCGGCCAGGCAGCGCCGACTGATCCGCCAGGTGATTGATGCCGTAGAAGCTCAGGTCGAAAAACACATCGCCTGCAGCACATCCCCGCAGCATTTAACGGCGATCTACCAGGGTGTTTTTGAGAATTTGGAAATCGATCTGTTGCGGATAGCAGCCGTCATCAAGCACCCTTCCTTTCGGGAGGAGAAAGAGTGGCGGATCGTCTCTCCTGTTTTTACCGATTGTTCGAACACGCCGGTCCTTTTCCGGGAGGCAAATGCCATGCTTGTTCCCTATATGGAATTTGACCTTCAGCTTGAGGCCGGATACCCCCTGCAGCTCGACCACCTCTATCTGGGACCGACACCGAATATCAACATCTCAATGAATTCTCTTGAGATGTTTCTGGGACAAAACGGCATCGTGCCGTCGCGCGGCATTGATTACTGCCGGATCCCTTATCGGCAGGCCTGAAGAGAATTATGCCCATCGGCTCTGAATCCGATGGGCAGAGGAAAAGGGATTATTTTTCAACGAAAACCATTGCAAACTTTGCATCATATCTGCAGGAGAATCCAAGACTGGTAAGGGCGTCGATTGAAACCTTACTGCCTTTGCTGTCCAGCATACCATCTGTAAACTGAAATTTTTTCTCTTTAATGGTAAGCGTCCTGGCGCTGGCATCGTAACTTCCTTCGGAAGATGAGGCGATGGATAGTATGTCTACATAGATTTTTCCGTCGATCTCTTCGGCCTTGCTTGAGCTTCCGGCAGCATAGTTTCCATAGACGACAAGTTTGAGGTCTGCACCGATTACCGGATTATCTTTTGCCGTATGGAATTTCGGAGGCAGAAGGTCGCCTGCGCTGGTATTTTTTTCAGGATGATCCTTGTCGATGACATAGGTGTCAACCAGAGTTCCATCCTGTTTGAAACACCTGATTGTCAGCCTTCGGCCATCGAGTTCAACGGTCTGATAATCAGGCTGATCCTGCGGATCGAAGAAGGCGGCATCCCAGACCTTTTTGGTCAGATCGGGATAATACTTTTCACCGCTCCGCCCGGTGACATAATAGACAGTCCCCTCAGACGAATTCTGCATGATCTCATCCTGGAAGATAGGGTAAGTCCTGGATGACGCATGATCATGGCCATTGAAGACCACATCTACATGATATGTATCAAAGACCGGACAGAATACTTTCTTTATCAAGGTATTGGTCCTGTTTCCCTTATTGTAGTATGGCGTTTTGTGGAACAGCACAAAGGTGAAGGCGGCATTCCTGTGGGCGGCAAGGTCCTTGTCCAGCCATGCCGCCTGTTCTTTTAAAAAAGCGTCTTCTTTTACCGGATCAGCCTTTCCGTCTGCATCTTCGCTTTCTTCCTGCGCCTGGCTGTCGAGCACTGCAAAGTGGCATCTTCCGTAATCGTAAGAATATACCTGGCCTTTTAAACCATCCGGCCCGTTCTGGAACAGGTTGAACTGGCCTACAAAATATTCGGGCTTTGCACTCTTTGAGTCGTTTCCATTATATGTCTCATGATTTCCCTCCACAACCAGAGCGGGCAGCGTGTCGATAACACCGTCAACAGCCTTGAACCAGTTGTTCCAGTGTTGATAGTACTGACCGGTTTCGACGAGGTCGCCGACATTGATGGAAAATTTTGCATCCGTGTTGGCATGGTAGGCCTTCTGGACGGTCGTATGCCAATTATCATAGTTGGGAACCTCTCTCTTTCCGCTCTGGCTGTCTCCGAAGAGCAGGAATTTGAAGGTATTGGCTGACTTTTCATCCTGAGATTCGGTTGTAAAAACATGAAAGTTTGTCCACTCATTTTTGTCATTGCCGATCTTGTAGATATATTTCGCGCCGGGTTTGAGTCCTGTGAGAGTGGTTGTAAAGATATTCATTGTTCCACTAGAAAGATCGGCTGCAGAAGTTTTGAAGGCCCTTGGCTGAACAGACGAGATCACCGACATCTTATCAGAATCGCTTTCCAGCGAAATGTATTCAACCTTGCAGCTTTTGACCGAGGAGTCCGTTCTCCACGTTATGGTCATGGTTGTAGCAGGGTCTGCTGACCAGGTGAGGGTTATATGGTCGGGTTTGCTTAATGCATTGAGATCGGCATTGATTTGTGTCCCGTCGTAGGCACCTGCAAAGATGCTTCCAGGTAAAAGAGAAAGACAGGCCGAAATAACCGCCGTCAGAATCCGGTTTAAATCATTTGGTCTCATAATCTCCTCCACGTAATTAAATTTGTATTTTAAACTTCTGGAAGATAGCTGTCTGGTGTTAATTTCATGTTACGATTTAAAAATATTTTGATTAAGAAATTACCCGCTGTCCTTTGCCGTTCTCTCCCCTCATCATCTAACACAAATTTCAATAAATACTGACAGTAAACTAACACTATCCGGCGATAATACCCCCAAATCGGAGAGGGTGACTTCTCTTGCTCATCACAGGGTACACACTGCCGGAGATTATTATGGACTGCGACTCGCATTTAGCCTCAACCCGCTTTTCCTATCGTTTCAGATTGAAATTTCTTCTTCTCGGCTTTCTTCTTCTCTTGTTTGCGCCATTGTCCGCCTGGGTCCGGGCTGAGAAGGATCTCTGTGGTGATTCGCATGGAGATCCACGGTGCAGGCAGCCATTCGGCAACGACTGTTCAGACATTCAGAAGATCACCTTTGTCCATGTTTCCGATGTCCACGCCCGATACAATCCCGACAAAAACGGGTCTTCTCCGGCGGGACGGATCCGAGGATATTACCAACAGGTGAAAAAGGAAAACCCCTTCACCCTTTTCACCAACGCCGGCGACGATTATGAAAAAGGCTCAATTGCCGAAGAACTCTCCCGGGGACAATCAACAAGAGAAGTGGTGGAGGCCATGCAATATGACGTCCGCACCCTCGGCAATCATGATTTTGCCTGGGGGATTGAGGAATTGTTGCGTTTCAGTCACGATCCGTCCGCCATCGTACTTGCCACTAATACCACGATGAGACCCGGATCTGAACAGTCCTCCCGCTCTGCGGCACCGGGATGGACCGATTTTGCCATTCGGACCGTCGGATGCGTCAAGATCGGTTTCTTCGGCCTGCTTTCCAAGCCCTGGAATGAAAAAGATCAACAATATGAAGGCCTGTTTTACCCGGAAATTCCAGAATTAAAGACCGATTTTCATTTTATCGACAGAGCCAAAGACATTATTGCCAGACACCGGCAGGAGGTGGATGTCCTGGTCCTTGTCAGCCATCTGGGTTTACCGGACGACATTGCTTTGGCGGAAAAGACAACCGGCATCGATCTGATCCTGGGTGGACACAGCCATACGAAAATGGAAGTGCCGCTGCGTGTGCATGACACGACTATTGTTCATGCCGGCGCCTTTGCCCAGACGATAGGCAGATACGACATCGAATATGACGTGAAACAGAAAAGCATCGTCGACAGCAGCTTTAAACTTGTGGCCAACAGCCCCGAAGACATACCGGAAGACCGGGCAACGTCCATCAGGATATCCGGGATTCTGAAGAAATATGAACAGGAAATGAACGAAACCATAACCGAGGTAAGTAAGGATCAGAACAGACAGGACATGGCTCTTATTGCTGCCCGTGCAGCCGTATCAACACTGAAGACCGATGCAGCGCTGATCAATATCGGGACGGTGGGGCCGGAATGGCTGCAGGGGCGACTTACCCGCCAGGATATTCTTAACAGTTTCACAGTGGAGCGACAACCAGCAGGCACTTCGGGACAGAGCAGTCTCTACGTAACGACGGTCAGGGGAACAGATCTGCTTTATGCTGCAGCAGCAAGAGCTGATTCCGTCTACTATGGACCGTCATCATTAAATCCAACGGCCTCATACACCATCGCCATTCAGAAAGCGCAGGCCATCAATCAGCGGGAGTTTTTAGGCAGAACGATTGGCATGACTTCGCCCAAACCGGCAGCAGAAGTCTGGGAGACCGTTGCCGCCTATGCAAAGGACCGCAGGGTGGAGGGACTTTCCATTGATGAAGGACTCCATAACCGGGAAAACCGCAATCTGATAGCACTCCTGCAAGGTAGGAATTACGATACGCATTTAGGTGAAAGTGCAGTAATTCTCTGATCCCGGACCAAACAATAAAGCCAATCTGCTTGCCGGAATTATGCAGTATTGTTTTTTGTTAAATACTGTGGATATAATTTTTCGGCACACTCAGAACACAACCCATGCGAGAACTCCGCTTCCGATCTATCTCTGATGTATGATTCAATCTGGAACCAGTTTCCTTTGGTATCCCGGATCCTTTTACAGGAAGAGCAGATAGGCAACATGCCGCTCAGAAGCTTCACTTTTGCGAGGGAGTCTTCCAGTCGCCCTATGAGTTTTTCACGCTCAAGGGAGGCCTGATTCCGTTCCGAAATATCCTTACAGACTGATATAATTGCTGCTTCCCCACCCAGATCGATCAATTCAGCCGATCGGAGCATACAGCGAATCTCCCCGGATTTCATGCGAAATCTGACGTCGTGGTTACTGAGCCTCCCTTCCTTCTGGAGTATCGGGATCATCACCTTGCGCTCTTCCGGGTCAACCCAGATATTGAGTTCTGCGGAAGTATGGCCTTTGATCTCCTCCTTGCTGTATCCGGTCATCCGAAGAAAGGCGGTATTCACATCGATATATCGGCCATCGTACAGGCTGCTGATAATGACCCAGTCGGGATTGGCATGAAAGAGCTTGAAGAATTTTTCTTCCGAGGAGCGAAGATCTCCTTCTGTTTTCCGGCGAATTGTATTCTCATGTCCAATCTGTTCGAGCAGAAGATCACTCTTACGCATGACCAGATAAGCAACAATCAGGGCAATAAGGGTGCTGAAAAGGATTGTGACAACGTGTGACTGCCAAACCGTAATCCTGGGAAACAACAACTGCTTCAGAGACTCATAGACAGTCATACAAGCCAACATCCAGACTGCTGTAATAAGCAACCGGAGCGTCACATGCCGTCTTGTCTTAGAATGTGGATTCTGAGCTGTAACGGTATCTGAATCTGTTGGATTTTTCATTTGCGTAAAATTTCTGAAGGCAGTGAATTTTATAGTTCATTAATTCTATGCAGAATTGCCGATCCTTACAAGAAATTTAACCAAGGAGGATAAGGTTCCTTGCAGAATGTCGGTTACAAGATACAGGGGACATTGTCGCATCCCCCTCACAGAGATGGTTCTGCTCGTTTTTTTCACAATGACTGTTCAAACGCCGACAATGATCCAGACCAACAAACCAGGCAAAAAACAGCATCCCCACTGACAGATGGTCGGCCGTTCTCAAGGCGGGATGGGAACGAAAATCTCATATTGTCCAAATCTTTCCCTAACAGGATCTCCTTATAATGAGCAAAATTATTCATTAAGGAGAAACGGATGCTGCAAGAAAAGAAAGCAAGGACGTTGGAATTGTTCCATATCATGGTGGGATATATCATCAATATCCTCATCGTCTATATCATTGTCGTCCTTATGGCAGGACTCCTGAAGGTGCTCTATCCTCTGAACGTACTATTCGATCAGTATCTCTTTAAACTTGATTTGTCCCATACCGTTACCGATATTCTGACCTTCCTGGTCATGATCGAACTGTTCCGCAGTTTTATCGAATACCTGAAGGTGAAACGCATCCGTTTGCATAGCATGATCGATCCGGCAATCATCTTCATCATCCGGGAATTAATTGTTATGCTCTACTCCCAAACCGCGCCGGTGGGCAGCACCCTGATTGGATTCGCTGTGTTATTGCTGGCTCTTGGGACCGTCAGAACCATGGCGGTGATCTTCAGTCCAAAGGAAGACTTTCCACCGAGAAGTTGAGGAGTTTTCTGCAAAATTGAAAAAGGGGGTAAGCTGGTTTTTTGCCGATTCGGTCAGGAGATCATCACAGAGAGGAGAGGGCCGCATAATAGACACGACCTGAATCCAAAAGGCACGCCTCTCGAACATCGCCAGCAGGGTAGAGAAAAAAACAGAAGGGTTGAGGTTTGGTTAATGTAATTATTTTCTTAGAGCAATTTTAACACGACCATAACCCCGTAAAAATAAATGTGCGATAGTATCAGGGGCAACATGGAAGATAGGAGTGTATAGCCCGAACAGAAGGACAAAAAAAACAGAAATTGAGAAGGAGAACAACAATGCTGGAATATCGTTTTGATGAATATCGTCCCACGGAAGATGAAGAATATATGTGCCCTAATCATCGTGAATATTTCAAACAAAAGCTCCTGGCACGGCGGCAAGAACTCATAGCGATATCGCAGCTCTTTCTCGTCGAACTCAAAGAAAACGGTATCAAGGCGGCCGATACCCTTGATCAAAGCAGTCATCATGCCGAGATGTTTATTGATTTTTCCACCAGCGAGCGGCAGCAGAAGATTCTGCATGACATCGACCTGGCCCTGGTCAGGATAGAAACAGGTGAATATGGCTATTGCGAAATCACCGGTGAAGAAATAGGTCTAAGAAGGCTAGAGGCCCAGCCTCTTGCCGCCCGCTGCGTCGAGGCCCAAAAAATATTTGAACGCTCCATGAATGTGAAGACGCGAGTGGCAAACTGGTAAGCAGGCAGAGAGGTGAGAATTGCATCAAAAGATGAAGTGTTCCGGCCAGTCAGCATCCCCTGGATACCCACAAAGCACGTCGGGTTCGTGTTTCCGTTGTAGAGGGAAAGGGCAGACTCACCTTTCTTGTTATGGCAATCCACTTCGCCTTTGCTGGACTACTTCATATAGAACTTTCAATCATAGACAAAACATCCGTATAGCACTTTGTTGTTCGGCATTACTATTTCTTTGATAACAATTCTTCCTTCCTCACGAAGAGATAAATATTCGTCAGGATAATGGTCTCGAAAACACTCTGGACAAAGGCCATGACTTATTCGTGTTTCAGTAACAGTTTTATAATATTCATATTCTTTCTCCCAATATCCTGCCTCATTTTTATATTTATCGCAAAATGCGCAGATCAACCGCAAACCCTCAAGATGTACTTTTTGTCCTATAAACTCGCTCATTACTTCTCCTCCGACCTGCTCTTCTGAAAATTCATTTATCATTCTGATAATATAGATTGAACAGTTACTCATACTTGCCATTTCAATTTCAATTCAGTCTAAATGGTAAAAATTTATATCTGGTTATCTTCCGGTTAAAATCATATTGTAAAGATTCAGGATTATTCTGTAAATTACTGAAATATTTTGTTTTTAAAGATTTTCGTTCATACCTGCCATGAGTAAGACAACAGGGGACCCGTGTTTGCGTGCGGGCATTTCAAAATAGAAGCTGAAAGACCGTTTTTCGAAAATACCGTCTCATAAGGCTTCATCTTCCTAGTAAAAAACAAAGTCTATATCGAAACCGATTGTCTGTCCCTTGCGGGTTCGTAAATAAGGCGCCATTTATTTTTGATGTTTGTTTCAGCGCAACGAACTCCTCATCAAACAATAATTTTAACGAAACAAATCCATATCAATATTCCCGAATCGACCGACCATGACCTGAGAACACAGGACAGAAACGTTTTTTAGATATTTTTTTGAGCCGATCAATACGTGTCCATAGCGGTACCAGATCGATCTGATGATCAAACTCGATCAATTATTGTGATAAGGAAACCAATCATGAAGAGCATGACTTCCGCCATATCTCCATCTTTAACTTCCTCTTCAGCCATCCTCACGACGAGTCTTGCCTGGTCACTCTGCCTGGTGTTCAGTATGGTGACATTTCTTGCTCCCGCCTTGTGGAACGGTTTCCCGATCGTGTTTCATGACACAGCCGGATATGTCGGCAGTGTGCTGGAAATGACGTTGATTCCTGGGCGCTCGTTCTTCTATGGCCTGTTTCTGTGGGTTGCGTCATTCGGCTGGTGGTCCTTCTGGGTACCGGTGCTCGCACAATCACTTTTTACCCTGTGGGTGATTCATCTTATGCTCCGCTGTCATGACCTGTCGGCAGGCTCCCTTGCTACCACGATCTTCTGCGTGGGATTGGGGATGTCAACCAGCGTTTCCTGGTATACCAGCCAATTGATGCCCGATGTTCTTGTCCCCCTGGTTGTGCTGGCTCTCTGGCTCCTGGGATTCCGTTGGGAAAGACTTAGCCAAAGAGAGCGAACGGGGCTGGCTGCACTGGCTCTGCTGGGACTGTTGTCGCATATGTCCTGTATGGCACTGGGGATAGGGCTGGCTATAATTATACTGGTGACCTGGGGTGTCGGGCGCTGGCGGGTTTGGACTCCGTCGTTATGCAGTTTGTCCCCGGTCGGAGTAGTGGCAGCCAGCCTGATTCTGATGCCGATGGTGCATCTGGCCGTGATGGGCAAGGCAACATTTACTCCCGGCGGTCCGGTTTTTATTTTCGGCAGCCTGGTTCAGGATGGCATTGCCCAGCACTGGCTCGGAGATCACTGTCCCGCTCCCGGTATCAAGCTGTGCGGCCTGCAGGATCGCCTACCCAAGACAGCTGATGAATTCTTATGGGATGGCAGTTCGCCGTTTCTGGACCTGGGCGGTTGGGAGGGGGCTGCTGGTGAATTGAGTCATCTGGTGAAGGAGTGCTTCAAGGCCTATCCGGAGGCAATTGTCCGGACTTCTCTTCGAGCCACTGTCCTGCAGATGGCAATGGTGGCAACCGGTGATGGCCTGGATGAGTTTCATGGTGCAACGCGTGGGGTTTTCGCAGCCTCCTTTCCTCGTGCCGTCAAGCCGTTCAATGCCGCTTACCAGCAGCAGGGACAGATCACAAAACCCTTGTTTGATGCCTTCAACCGGGTGCATGTTCCTGTTGCCTGCCTGTCAGTGATGGGCTTGATAATAGCTATCGGCTGGGGACTGCATTTCAAGCGGCATGATCTGGCTGGGCTGGCATCTTTTACCTTGCTCGCCTTGTTGGGAAATGCCTTCATCTGTGGTGCTCTCTCCAATCCCCACGACCGCTATCAAAGCCGCCTGATTTGGCTTGCACCCTTAGTTGTCGGCATGATGGTTATGTGTTGGCGGCAACTTTGGACAGAGAAGCAAAATTGGTGAAGAAGGGTGTCCCCAATGTTTCTTGTCCGTCTTCAGACTGACAGAAGGGAGTATTGGGAGACCAGAAGCGGCAGATCTTCGGGTGTGTAGCTGATGTGGGCAAAGAGAAAGTCTTCCAGATCCTGGCAGCGGCGGAAGTTTTTCCTGATGAGGGCATGGCGTGACGTATCGTTGTCACCATAGCGCTCGATGATATAGTCGAGGCGCGCATTCAGCGAGACCACCCGGTCGTGCAGGACCCTTTTGTCGGCGTAATGGACAATCTCTTTGGCCAGAAAAATCCCCTTTCTGTACCGTTCCACCGGAAATTCGGCCAGAATCACATGTTCCTGCACGATCTCGCCGATCTCGGGGTAGCCCAGATCGATACAGATGGCGCGGCCGAGCTTTGAATGGTCGCAGTGCTCTTTGAGGCACTGGGTTTTGGCGATATCATGAAGCAGAGCACCCGAGATGACCAGATCCTTTGGCGGCGGCAAATCTTCCATAGTTGCAGGTATCATTCCCGAGAGCAGACTTGCGGCCACCTGAGCAACCATGATGGAGTGCTCTTTAATATTGTCGAGCATTGCAAACTCGTCCATCAGGGACAGGCATCGGTCTATGGAAGGGATTGAGGAGGTCATCTGCCGCTCAGTTCATGGACCGCGTCCACCGCGCATTTTGCCTGATCGGGCGGGGTGAATTGATGGATCCCATGGCCGAGGTTGAAGATGTAACCATGGGCATCGGTTGCGGCATCCAGCATCCGCTTGATGCGCTGCCGGAGGGCATCCCTGGGAAGCATCAGCGCAAATGGGTCCAGATTCCCCTGTAAGGCCTTGTTGCCGACCCGCCTGATCGCATCGCGGATGTTGATCCTCCAGTCAAGCCCCAGGACATCTGCTCCGGAGCGGATGGAGAGGTCGAGCAATGTCGCCCCGTTATTGGCAAAATAAATGATCGGGAGCGTGGTATCCTGCAGGCCGCCGATAATTGTCTGCACATACGGCAGCGCAAATTCTTCAAAGTCGCAGGGTGCCAGGATCCCGACCCAGGAGTCGAAGATCTGCAGGACTTGAGCACCGGCTTTCGCCTGGGCCTGCAGGTAGGCAAGGGTGCAGGCGGTGATCTTTTCCATCAGCCCGTGAAAGAGTTCGGGCTGGGTGAACATCATCTTCTTGGTCTCCCAGAAGGTTTTCGAGGAACCGCCTTCGATCAGGTAGGTCGCACAGGTAAACGGGGCACCGGCAAAACCGATCAGCGGAACCTGCAATTCCCGGCGCAGCAGACGGATCGTCTCCATCACAAAACCCATGGTTGCCTCCGGATCGGGGATGATCAGCCGGTCAAGGCCTGCCTGATCCCGAATCGTGTCGTGAAAGACCGGGCCGCGGCCTTCGTGAAATTCCAGTCCCGCCCCCATGGCCTCCATCGGTATCAGGATATCCGAAAACAAAATGGCCGCATCCATGTGCAGGCGGGTGACGGGTTGCAGGGTTACCTCGACACAGAGTTCGGGGGTCTTGCACAGGCTGAGAAAGGAGATATTTCCTCTGACCTTCTGGTATTCTGGCAGGTAGCGCCCTGCCTGGCGCATCATCCAGACGGGGACATAATCCGTTTTTTCACCGCGGCATGCTTTCAGAAAGGTATCATTCATAGGTGGCTGTTGTGCGTCCTAACGAGAAATTATTTGAATAACAGTTTGTTAGCCGTCATATTCCAGTGTTTTTCTGTGGTTTGACCGGCACATAACTGCAGAATGGTTCCTGGGCGAGGTAGTCGCCCGTCATCGCATAGGCCCTGGCCCGGCAGCCGCCGCAGACCTGCAGATATTCACAGCGGCCACAGTTCCCTTTATACCCTTTGAAGTCCCGGAGTTCCAGAAACAATTTTGAATTTTCCCAGATCTCTTTGAAAGAAGACCTGAAAATATTGCCTGCCGGTTTGGGGAAATAGCTGCAGGGGAGGATATCGCCGTCGACATTGATCAGGCAGATAAGCTGCCCGGCCAGACACCCCTTGGAGCCTCCGGTGGAGAATTTCAGATTTCGCCGTTTGAAAGAGCTGCCGTCCTCTTTGGCCTTCTGGCGGACGATCCGGTAATAGTGCGGGGCGCAGGTGGGACGCATCAGGAGTTCGGTCTCTTCTTTTTCTGTTTTGTAGTGCCATTCCAGAATCTCGTCATAGAGGCTTTCCGGGATCAGCTCTTCCATGATTTTCTCCCCCCGGCCGGTCGGCACAATCATGAACATATACCAGGCGGTGGCCCCAAGGCCTTTGACCAGTTTAAAGATCTCGGGGATCTCTGCCCGATTGCGGACCGTAAACGACGAGTTGATCAGGAAGGGGATACTGAGCTTGTTAAAGAGGCGGATGGCGTTCATGGTGCCGTCAAAGGCCCCCGCCTGATTCCGGAAGTTGTCATGGGTTGCGGCCCTGGCCCCGTCCAGGCTCAGGGATACCATTTTGATGCCGGTAGCCTTGATCTTATCGCAGACTACATCGGTGACCAGCGTCCCGTTGGTGGCAAGGCACATGCGGAGGCCCTTTTCCGTTCCGTACCGGGCGATATCGAAGACATCCTCGCGCAGCAAAGGTTCTCCGCCGGACAGAACTATGACCGGATTTGCAAACGATTTGATATCATTTAATATTTCAGTAGCCTGGACAAAGGTGAAATCGGGATGATCCTGCACTGTCAGCTCGGAAGAGGACCGGCAGTGCACACACTTCAGGTTGCAGCGGCGGGTGATTTCCCAGGCTATCCATTTCGGTTCAAATTCCATAGAGGTGCTCCGGTAATGCAAAATTCTCGGTAAAGGGTGTTTCAATCACTCACACCATAAGACACCATCTCCGTAGAATCAATCACCTGTTTCTTCCCGCAAATGTTGTTCTGTCCTGGGTTTGGCCCTGTCAAGGCAAGGTCTTATTCCGACCGCAAGGCCTCCAGCGGGTCGAGCAGGGCGGCCTGGCGGGCCGGCATGATCCCGGCGATGATGCCGATGGTCATGGAGAGAAGTTCAGCCAGGAGAATGAATGTCCAAGGGGTATGTACCGGCAGCAGCGGGACGAAGGCATGGATCAGCCATCCCAGGCTGAAACCGAGCAGCAGTCCGGCCGTGCCGCCAAGACCGGCAAGCAGGGTGCCCTCAAGGAGGAACAGAAAAAGGATGTGTTTACGGGTCGCACCGAGCGCCCGGAGCAGGCCGATCTCTCCGGTCCGTTCGCGAACGGCAATGGTCATGACCGTAAAGATGCCGACACTGCCGACCAGCAGGGAGATCCCGCCGAGGGCGCCGACCGCCACAGTCAGCATGCCGAGTACCGAGCCTAAGACATCGAGCATCTGCTGCTGGGTGGTGATGGTGAAATCCTCCTGGCCGTGACGATGCAGCAGCACCCTGCGGATTGCGGCAACCACCTCTTCGGCCTTGTTCCCTTCCCGGTAGAGGATGTCGATTTCCATCAGTCCCTCACGGTTGAAAAGGTCCAGAGCCCGAACCGCCGGCATATAGACGGTATCGTCCATATCAAAACCCAGGATCTGTCCTTTGGGTTCCATGACACCAATGACCCGGCCGGGCAGATTGCCGATCTGGATGCGCTGTCCAAGCGGGTCCAGGCCGGGAAAGAGCTCCTGGCGGACCTTATGACCGAGTACCACAAAGGGCCGGGCCAGCCGGGGATCATCCGGCGGCAGGAAACGGCCTCGGGCGATTCGCATCCTGAAGGCGGTGTCCATTTCCGGGCCGACCCCATAGATGGTGATCCGCCGGGTCCGATTTCCTGCTTTAACCTCGGCATTTCCCTGCAGCATCGGTACCGCCACCTCAACCTGGGAAATCTGGCGCAGGGCGGCGCAATCTTCCAGGGTCAGCAGGCGTTCGGAGCCGAAAACCCCGAGCGGCGTACCCATAGTGGTGACCTTGCCCGGATTGATGGCGATCAGGTTGGTGCCGAACTGGGTGAATTCGGCCAGCACGAATCGTTGCAACCCTTCACCCATGGAGGTCAGGAGGATGACGGCACTTATGCCCACGGCGATCCCCAGTCCGGTCAAAAAGGACTGCAGCCGTTTTGACCGGATAGAGGTGGTAATAAACTGGATCTGATCAAGGAGTTCCATCGATCGCTTATCCTCAGTGTCTGGCCAATGCCTGGATCGGATCAAGCCGTGCCGCCCTGCGGGCAGGCAAAAGCGAAAAGACAAATCCGGTGCATAAAGCAGTACCCATCGCCGCGGCGACGGCCCAGAGCGGCGGGGTGGTCTGCAGGGTCGGGTAGAATTGGACAATGACCCAGGAACCGGCAAAGCCCAGCAACAATCCGATAATGCCGCCAATAGCCGAGAGCAGCAGGGCCTCGGTGACCAGCAGGACCATAACCTGAGTATTATTTGCCCCGAGCGCTTTACATAATCCTATTTCAGCCGTGCGCTGAGAAACGGACATCAGCATGACGTTCATGATCAGAATCCCGGCGACAACCAGGCTGATTGCGGCGATACCCCCGACGCTCAGGGTCAGGACCTTGAAGATCCGGTTAAAGGTCGTCAGTATCGAATCCTGGGTGATGATGGTGACATCTTCCTCCCCGTAATGCCGCTTGGAGATGGTTCGCGAGATGTGTTTTTTCAATCGCTCAAGAGAGTGCTGGTCTTTCGCCTCGATCAGGATACGGAATACACCCTTGGTGTCAAAGAGCATCTGGGCAAAGGCAACCGGCACAATGACCAATTCCTGGGTGTCGAGGCCGAGTGAGCGGCCTTCCGAGCCAAGGATGCCGATGACCCGGCAGCGAAAGCCGCCGAGTTTGATCAGCTCGCCCAAGGCGGCGTTCTGACCGAAGAGTTCGCGATACACCTTGGCGCCAAGCACACAGACCGGCCGGGCGATTTCCGTATCCTCCTCCGGCAGGAAAGAGCCTTGTTCTAGCTTAAGGTGATGCACCTGCAGTAGAGGAGCGGTAGAACCGATCACCGGGACTTTTCGTTCCTTGCCATGCCAGACGGCACTCAGTTCACCAATATTTATCGGTGCGATTCGGTTCACCAGGTCACTTCTCTCCAAGGCCGTGGCATCTTCAAGCGTCAGATCCCGCGGGGTTTGCCCTACCAGGGTTGCCGGGGTATTGGAAGTGGTTTCAGCCCGTCCGGGGATGACGATAACCAGATTGGTGCCAAGCGAGGAAAACTGATCGACGATATAGAGCCTGGCGCCGTTGCCGATGCCGGTGAGCAGTACCACGGCCGCGACGCCGATGCTCATGGCCAGCAGCATCAAGGCGGTCCGGACCTTGTTGCTGCCGAGGCTTATCAGGGCAAAGCCGATGGTGTCGAAAGGGCGCATACTTTCAACCCATTCGGGTGTCGGATGCTATCCTGCCGTCCACCACCCGGATACACCGTCTTGCCCGTTCGCCGATCTCAGGATCATGCGTGACCACCACCAGGGTCTGGCCGTTTTTATTGAGTTGTTCCATCAGATCGATAATTTCAGCTCCCGAGGTCCGATCGAGGTTGCCGGTAGGCTCATCGGCCAGGAGTACAGCCGGCTGATTAATCACGGCTCTGGCGATCGCTACCCGTTGACGTTGTCCGCCGGAGAGTTCGTCAGGTCGATGATGATGTCTGCCTCTCAGGCCGAACTCTTCAATCAGACGAGTACTGACACTGGTTCGTTCCTTTCTTGAGACGCCTGCCAGCAGAAGAGGCAACTCGATATTCTGTACCGCGGTCAAACGGGGGATAAGATGAAAAAATTGGAAAATAAAGCCGATCTTGCGGCTGCGCACTGCAGCGAGTTCTTCATCCTTAAGGCTGGTGACGTCACGGCCCTCCAGCAGATAGGTGCCGCTGTTCGGTGTATCAAGGAGGCCGATGATATTCAGCAGGGTGGATTTTCCGGAGCCGGACGGTCCCATGATCGAGAGGTATTCGCCGGGCATTATGTCGAGGGATACATGGTCCATGGCCCGTACCTCCTGGCCGCCGACAGTGAAGATACGGCTGACATCATGCAGTTCAATCATTTCTTATCCGCTTTCTTCGTCGATTTGTCGATAACAGCCTTGACGCCGTCGGCAAGCCCCTCGCGGTCGATTGTGGTGACGACCTTCTCCGACTTGACCAGGCCTGAGATGATTTGAGTAAACTTCCAGTTACTGAGCCCGGGGGTGATCTTTCTGCGTTCTATATGGTTGTCGTCAGGGTGCAGGACATACACATACCCGCCCTCCAGAACAGATTCCGTCGGGATTTTTACAACCTCTTGCCGGGAATCCAGAACGATTTCAATATCTGCACTATAACCGACAAGAAGAGTGCTGTTCTCCACCGGATCAAGAAAATCGGCCTCAATCTCGACGGTGCGGGCCTGTTTTGCCTGCTCCAGAACATAGGGGGAAATGCTGCGTGTCCTGCCTCTTAAGGTACGCTTCGGAAAGGCATCAAGGGTGATGCGAGCCTCCATACCCGGCCGGATCTGAGCGGCGTCGATTTCATCGATCGGGGCGGCCACATAGAGTGTATCCATATTGATCAGATCGATGGCGGGCAGGGTGGCGATCCCCGGTGGGGAGGGGGTGATATATTCACCGACCTCCCCGTTTACTTCGGCCACTATCCCGGGAAACGGAGCGGTAAGAAGGGTCCGTTCGATCATGGCGGTGGCCGCATCCACCTTTGCCTGACTGACGAGCCGTTGCGCCTCGGCCGCCTGGCAGGCCGCTTTTTTAGCCTCAGCCGTGGCAACGGCATCCTCAAAGCTTGATTCCGAGGTTGAACTATGACGTTTGAGTTCGGTCAGCCGTCTGGCCTGGCGACCAGCATAATCAGCAAGCAGGCAGTTCTCGCGGGCAGTGGCTTCGGCCGCAACCACCTGTCCCTGGGCAAGCTTCAGTTCCGCCTGTAGATCCTTGTTCCATATGGTCAAGAGAATCTGACCCTGTTTGACAACATCGCCTTTTTGAACGTTCAGGATGGCGATCTGACCGCCGATTGCCGGCGCAAGCCTGGCACGGTGTCTGGCCTTGACCGAACCGGCACGGGTATTGGCCACAGTGGATTCCACAGTCCCTGTTTCAGCCTCTTGAATGGCTACGGTGACCGGTTTAATCCGGGTCAGGTATCTGAAACCGAGAAAAATGCCGATACTAACAAACAGGACAATGAGCAGATATGAGCGTTTCACGGATTTTTAAGAAAAAATGTTATGAAGAGAGTGCTCCGATCGGCAGTCCTGAAGATGCCTTAAGTCATCCGGAGTGGGTCCGCTTCATAATAATAAGAGGTTGATCTCGAATCGGACGATAACTGCAGGTTGCATTGTACATTGGTTTCTTCGTTTTTCGCAATCTATAAGAAAAAATATCCAATCAGGAGGATTTGCCCGGCTGATTTTTGCCCGCGAGCTGACCGCAGGCGGCGGAGATATCCGACCCTCTGCTCGTACGGATAAAGACCGAGAAGTGTTTGTCGAGTAGAATTTTCTGAAAGGCGAGCACCCGTTCAGGCGTTGGGCTCCTGTAGGGTAAAAGCGGCGATTCGTTATAGGGCAGCAGGTTTATTTTACACGGAATCTTGTGCAGCTTTCGGGCAAGCTCATAGGCCTGTTCGTCCGAATCATTGATACCTTTCAGCAGGATATATTCAAACATGATTCGGCGTCTTTTCGGCATCGGATACGTCCGGCATGCCTCTAAAAGAACGTCGAGCGGGTAGCGTGTATTCACCGGCATGAGGAGATCGCGGGTCGCATCATCGACGGCATGCAGGGAAATTGCCAGGTTGACTGTGGAATTTTCGCCCAGTTTCTTGAGCTTGGGGGCAATACCGCAGGTGGAAACTGTAACCTTTCTTTTTGTAAAATCAAGACCTTTTGGTTCAGTAAGTATCGACAGAGCAGTGAGGAGATTATCGAGATTATTCAGCGGCTCTCCCATACCCATGAAGACCAGGTTTGTTACCTCCCGTGGACCGATAAGGTTCTCCGCGGGTTCAGCCAGGAGAAAATCACGGACCGCACAGACCTGGTTGACCATTTCGGCAGGTGTCAGGTTGCGGGCGAACCCCATCGTTCCGGTCAGGCAGAATGAACAGTTCATCGCACATCCAACCTGGGAGGAGAGACAGAGGGTGTTCCTGTCCTCTTCGGGGATCAGCACCGATTCGACTATGCTTCCATCTTCGAGATGAAAACCGAATTTAATGCATCCATCCTGGGAACGCTCCAGTATCGGATCGGTGAAATTGGAAATAAAGGTCTTTTCCTTCAGTATTTCACGGAATTTTTTGGCGATGTCAGTCATCTGGTCGAATTCCGTGATACCGGGACGATAAAGCCAGGACATGATCTGCCGACCGCGAAAGGCCGGTTGTCCCAAGCCTTCTACAAAGCGGACAAGACCTTCAAGGGTATAATTTTTTAGATCAGTTTGTGGCGTCATAATGCCCTCATTCTCTCAGGGACCAGAGAGGCACCACCTGACAGAGCCAAATGAATTGATTGGATGATTTTTTCTCTATCTCTTTGCAGACGACCGGAAAGCGGCAGGTAATTCGAGGCGTGGTTGGCGTAGAACTGCACTCGATCAAGGCTGATCGCCTGCACGAGAATGATCAACTCCTTCAGTATCCCCCGTGCATCCGGCAACTTGAAATCTCCTCGTTGTATCTGGTCGTACAGCGGGGTATTGGCAAGCGGCATAAGTGTCAGTGCGGCTATCTGTCTGGGGGCCATTAAAGAAAGCACCCGTCCTGTTGCTTCGGCATGTCGATCGGACAGATCGACACCACCAATCCCAAGTAGGACGGTGACCGAAAGGAAGATATCGATCTCGCTAACCTTTCCAGCTGCCTCAACCATTGATTGCGCTGTTTCCCCTTTTTTTATAGTGAGAAGGACGTCATCATGGCCGCTTTCAAGCCCCATATAAATACGGTCGAGGCCTAGATCCTTTAATTCATTGAGTTCTGACATACTTTTGGAACGGATGGCCTTGGCGTTGCCGTAGGTGGAGATTCGTTTGACCCATGGCAGGTTGTGTCTGATATTCTTAACAATACTGATGAGCTTGCGTTGAGGGAGAATAAGGGCGTCACCATCGGCTAAAAAAACCCTTTTCTGACGGGTACAATATCTGGCGGCAAAGGCGATATCCGCTTCCAGGAGATGGGCTTCTTTGATCCGGAACTGGATACCTTTATAGGCTCCGCAAAAGGTGCAGCGGTTGTGGGAACATCCGACCGTCACCTGCAGGATGATAGAGTCAGCCTCGCTTGGCGGTCGGATGATAGTGCCTTCATAAAACATTAAGTAGAGTTTCTCGCATCGTTCAGGTTAGTTGCCGAGACTGCGGTCACCCGGGGTTGGTCACCACCCGAACGAGCGATCATTGTCATGCTGGGTTGTTTTCCTTGAATTCCCTCATGAAGTTGACAAGTTTGACCACACCCTCCCGCGGGAAAGCATTGTAGATCGAGGCCCGGCAGCCACCTATGGACCGATGCCCTTTCAATCCGTTCAAACCGGCTTTGGTTGCCTCGGCAATGAATTTTGCTTCCAGCTCGGGTGTCGCCAGATTAAAGGTGACGTTCATCAGGGACCGGGAGGCAGGTTCGGCATGCCCCCGGTAGTATGAGGATTCATCTATCGCGGCATAGAGCAGGGCTGCTTTTTCTTTATTGATCTCATCCATGGCTGCGATACCACCATTTTTCTTCAGCCATTTCAGCACTTCGCCGACAATATAGATTGCAAAACACGGCGGAGTATTGAACATGGAGTCTTTTTCGGCATGGGTCTTATATTTCAGCATAGTGGGAATATTTGCCGGTGCCCGGTCGAGCAGGTCTTCCCTGATGATGACGATGGTAACCCCCGCAGGTCCAAGATTCTTTTGGGCTCCGGCGAAGATCAGGCCGAATTTGCTGACCTCTACCTTCCGGGAGAGGATATCGGAAGACATATCGCTGATAAGCATCTTGTCGGTTTCGGGAAACTCCTTGAACTGTGTGCCGTAAATCGTGTTATTGGAGACGAAATAGACATATTCAGAATCCTCAGCGATGGTATATTCACCATTTACCGGGACCCGGTTGAATTTTTTTTCTTCACTGGAAAAGGGGATCTCGACCTCACCGAAGAGCTTTGCCTCTTTGATGGCCTTTTTCGACCAGGTGCCGGTGTTCAGGTAGGAGGCCTTTTTCCCTGCATCCAGAAGATTCATCGGGACCATGAAAAACTGGCTTGAGGCCCCTCCCTGAAGGAACAACACCTTGTAATTTTTTGGAATTTCATACAACTCCCTGAGAAGCTGTTCGGTATCATCCGCGACTTTGATAAAATCCTTGGAACGATGACTCATTTCGGCAATGCCGATGCCGCTCTTTTGAAAATTAACGATATCAATTGCAGCCTGTTCAAGCACTTCTAAGGGCAGGACAGCGGGGCCCGGACTGAAATTATAAATTCGATCAGCCATTGGTAAAGTCTCCTTAAGAAAAAATATGATTTAAAATAACGATATGTTATCGGTACCTGATAGAATTTTTCAGCATCAATATGAAGCTGTAGTCAGTGTGTCACGGGGCAATACAGTTCTGACGGATGGCCTCATATAAAACAATGCCCGCAGTCATCGCAAGATTCAAACTGCGGATATGTGCATTCTGCATCGGCAGTGTATAGCATCTGTCGCTATATAACTCAAGAATATCAACAGGTAGTCCTTTCGTCTCCTTGCCGAAGATAAAGAAAGCACCAGGTTGTAAACAGGCCTTGAAGTACGGGACGGCAACCTTGGTTGTAAAAAAAAACAAGCGCGTCTCCTCCTGGGCCTGTAAAAACATGTCCAGATTATCCCAATGGACGATATTGACAAATCGCCAATAATCGAGTCCTGCGCGCTTCATATGTTTATCATCCGTTGAAAATCCAAGTGGATGGACAAGATGAAGAACCGTATTGGTTGCTCCACACAGTCTGGCAATTGAGCCGGTGTTGGGAGGAATTTCAGGTTCTACCAGGACGATATTGAATGGTATCTGTTCAGTTATTGACATCAGTGATTATACTGCTTTTAAAAACCCGAAAACTTGTTTTATACCTTCACTGTTTTGTTTAAACAAGAAAAAAGATCGAAAGAAGGGCTTTTCCACTGAATATAAGTTGCATTTTTACCATTTATAGATACATTCACGCAAAATACGGGTTTATTTTCTTCGGCAGATCGGGGCTTGGTCTGCCGTCTGTTTTTATATTACTTTTTGATGAAGGTGTGAGAGAGCAGCTATGGCTATAATTGTACAGAAATTTGGTGGTACATCGGTCGGTAGCCCGCAGAAAATCAAAGCAGTTGCTGATCGGGTTCTGCGCTATAAGAATGAAGGTCACAAGGTCGTTGTCGTCCTTTCAGCCATGTCGGGAGAAACCAACCGCCTGACGGATCTGGCCTTTCAGATGCAGGCACGGCCTGATACACGGGAAATGGATATGCTCTTATCCACAGGTGAGCAGGTGACGGTCGCCCTCTTTTCGATGGCCATTAAAGAAGCCGGACATAACGCAATATCGTTTCTTGGCGATCAAGTCAAGATACTCACCGATTCCACCCACACAAAAGCACGGATTCAATCCATAGATACTGAAAAAATCTTCAAATATCTCGATGAAGGTTGTGTCGTGACCGTTGCCGGTTTCCAGGGTGTTGATGGAGTAGGGGATATCACCACCCTTGGCCGAGGCGGTTCCGATACTACAGCGGTTGCGTTGGCTGCTGCGATGAAGGCGGATGTCTGTGAGATATTTACCGATGTGGAAGGGGTATACACAACGGATCCCAATATATGCGCCAAGGCGAGAAAAATCGACCGCATCTCTTATGACGAGATGCTCGAGCTGGCCAGTCTGGGGGCGAAGGTTCTGGATATTCGTTCGGTAGCCTTTGCTAAAAGATATAACGTTCCCCTTCATGTTCGGTCAACATTTACCGAAACTGAAGGTACCTGGGTTGTTGAGGAGGATAAAATAATGGAAGATGTCATTGTATCAGGAGTCACATATAATAAAAACGAGGCAAGAGTCACTATCTGCGGAGTGCCGGATCAGCCCGGAATTGCTGCAAAGATCTTCAGCCCTATCTCGGATGCGGATATAAACGTCGATATGATTATTCAGAATCAGGATACTGGAGCCGGGTTGACCGACATGACATTTACCGTCATGCGTATTGATTATGTCCGAACCATGGAACTCCTGAAAGGGGTTGCGAAGGAGATAGGGGCAAAAGGTATCTATGGCTCCGACAGTATCACCAAGATTTCCATCGTTGGTGTAGGGATGCGAAACCATTCAGGAATAGCCACGACCATGTTTAATGTGCTTGCAAACGAGGGAATTAATATCTCCATGATCTCTACCTCTGAAATCAAAATTTCCTGCGTCATTGCAGAAAAATATACCGAACTTGCCGTGCGGGCCCTCCATGATGCCTTTGTCTTGGAAAAACCGGACCTCCCGTCCGAGGCATACGAACTGGACAACCCTAAAAAATAATCGTTCATGCCCTCTGCCATATCTACCCAGGAGGTTGATTACAAACAGAAGCAGGATGATCGTCTGATCATCCTGCTGGGGACAGGTATATTCCTTTTTTTTATTTTTTGTTTCCAGCAGTTAAGTATCATCCAACTATCCTCCCAAAAAGATTTGCAGCTGCAATGGACAGGGAGTCTGATTGTTGTTGATAAAACAGGGCCTTTCCAGCAACAAGAAACAGAAAAAGATACGGTTCATGATACCTTGATCCCTGCGGCATTCACCCCCTTCTTCTTTGCCCCGTTGCCGATCAATGAGGCGGATCAGCAACTCCTTGAAACTGTTTCCGGTATTGGTCCGCGTCTGGCGGCAGAGATCATCAGGACCAGGGGAGAGCAGGGTCCCTTTCACAGCCCGGACGATCTGTTGCATGTTCGTGGGATCGGTACAAAGCGGATGCTCAAATTCGCCGGCCAGTTCTCCTACAGATAACGACGTGACCCAGTTTCCAATCACACAACCTGTCCTGGTGATTGTGGGGCCGACGGCTATAGGCAAAACCGCTCTTTCGCTTGAGTTGGCCAGGGTCTTCAATTGCGAGATAGTCAATTTGGATTCCATGCAGGTGTATCGATATATGAACATCGGTACTGCCAAAGCGACAAACGAGGAGAGGAGCAGTGTTCCTCATCATCTGATTGATATTACCGATCCGGATCAAGAATACGATGCCGAGCGGTTTGTCTCTGATTCCTGTAAGGCAATACACGATATCCATGCCGGAAAAAAGATACCCCTGCTTACCGGCGGAACGGGCCTCTATCTGCGTGCCCTTACCGAAGGCCTTTTTGCCGGTGGTAAACAGTATCCGGAACTTCGAGCCCGGCTCAAGGCCAGATTGGCCCTGGAAGGAAGCTCTGATTTACATAAGGAACTTGTTTTATATGATCGTATTTCCGCAGAAAGAATCCATGAAAATGATACACACAGGTTGATCAGGGCACTGGAGATATACTATGGTTCCGGCATTCCCTGGTCCAAACATCTTCTTCTCCAAACGGAAGAAAAAATATCACCTCGTTTTACAAATATCCTGCAGATTGGTCTGATCTGCGACAGAAAAGTCCTCTATGAACGCATTAATAATCGTTGCAGCAGTATGTTCCAAGCGGGTTTGGAACAAGAGGTAAGGGGGCTTCTGGAGGCAGGTTACAATGCTGAGTTGAAATCGATGATGTCCATTGGTTATAGACATATGGTAAATTATATCAAAGGAATATGGAACCAGCAGGAAATGGAGAGATTACTTGCAAGAGACACCAGACGATATGCAAAACGCCAGTTCACCTGGTTTCAAAACATAGACAACATCACCTGGTTCAATATCTCGGACACGACAAAGATAAGAAAGTACGTTGCCGGTTGGCTTGAAGAGCATAGATGAAATTATTAGTATAATCAAAATGTAGAACAAATTAGGCGCTTATGATTCAGGACACTGAGATCCGACACTGGCAGAGACCACTTCAATTTTCTCCAACAGCGGAGCAAAACCATCTTGCCCAAAAATTCAATGTTCATCCCTTAATCATCCATCTTCTTGAATTAAGAAATATCGCAGGAAGCAATGAAATTGAAAGATTTCTCAATCCAAGCCTTGCCTTTCTTCCCGATCCCTTCTCAATGAAAGACATGGATACGGCGGTTTCCCTTGTTTCAAAAGCTATTAAAGCCCATGCAGAAATAGTCATCTGGGGTGATTATGACGTTGATGGAATGACTGCTACGTGTTTACTCGTAAAATTTTTTAAAAAAATCGGGATACATGCCAGATGGAATATTCCAGATCGTTTTTCTGAAGGATATGGACTGAACAGCAAAGGAATCGAAGCAATTCGGTCTGATATTCAAACCGATCTTCCGCTCCTCATTACCGTCGATTGCGGCATTTCAAATCATGCCGAGATACAAAGGGCGAAGGAACTCGGTTTTAACGTAATTATAACCGATCATCACGAACCACCTGAAATTTCAGTACATGCAGATGCGATCTTGAATGTTAAACAGGAATGCTGCACATTTATCACTCAAGATCTTGCTGGAGTAGGAACGGCATTTTATCTGGCGGCAGGTATACGATCACGATTAAATTCTGAAGGGTATTTCAGGGATGGCGAGGGTGCGCCAAACTTAAAGCAATTTCTAGATTATGTCTCTATCGGCACGATTGCAGATATGGTTCCGCTTTCATGGATAAATAGAATCCTGGTCAAAGCAGGGTTTGAAGTACTCTCTGTATGTCCACGCAGAGGGATATCTGCATTGCTGAGATCCAGCAATATCGGTGCCGGCACAATTACATCCGACGACATCGCCTTTCAGGTTGCCCCAAAAATTAATGCGGCAGGGCGAATGGGGAAAGTAGATATTGCTATGGACCTTTTATTGTGTGACGATGAGAACAAAGCCAGTGAGCTTGCCGGCAAGCTCACTGAGCTCAACTCAAAACGAAAAAAGATCTGCAGAGATATTCTCGAATCAACATTAGATATTGATCCAAATAGATTGATATTAAATAATAACTGTATTATTATTTCCGGAGATTTTCACCAGGGAGTCATTGGTATAGTTGCCTCCCAACTGGCAAACAGATACAATTTTCCCGCCATTCTCTTTACGCACGACACTTCGAAATATGGAAAATCAGTTTTAAAAGGCTCCGGAAGGTCAATACCTGGTATCGATCTCTTTGCTGTTTTATGTCAATGCGATAGATTTTTACTTAAATATGGGGGACATAGCATGGCGGCAGGTATGTCCCTTTTTGAAGAAAACCTTGAAATCTTCAAAAATCGGTTTTCAGGAATTCTCAAAGAAGAAATGGTAAAAAAACAAAAAAGCGATCAATTCATAATAGATGCAGAATTTTCGATAGAGAACCTCTTTGAAGAGGGTGTGGTTGAGCAATTACAAACACTAGAGCCCTTTGGCATTGGCAATAGACGTCCTGTCTTTTCTGATGCAAAGGCGTTTATTTATGATTGTCGTTCCCTTGGGCACAACGGTGATCATCTCAGGCTTTCCTTCAGGTGTAAATATTCAAATCGACAGGGAATGGGATTTAATCTCGGTCATCGAAAAGAACTTTTACGGGAACAATCAGTTCATCATACTATTTATACACCGTCTTTAAACCGATACAGGAACACTGTTTCCTGGGAAGTCAGGCTCCTCGATATTTTTTAGCTTTTTTCCAGTCTCACAACAAACGTCACAATAGAAGGCGAGAACCAGGTTGAAACCCTGGTTATGGAGTTGTATTTATAATTAATTTTATTATTAAACATAATATACATTATGCGACATTGTTATTGTGCTCATATAACTTAGATTCAGAGGGGCTTTCTGTGTTTTGGAACAGAGACTTTCACATGGGCTTTCTCTTTTTGCTAAAAAATGGTAAAGAAACGGTCTTGATTGCAATTAATTTCACAAAGGCCCTTACCTTTCGGCAGATTTACATGCTAACTTATTTTCGTAGAAACAATATGATGATAAAATTATCTAATTAAATATATAAACTAATGGTGCAAAACAATGTCGAGGGAAATTTATCAGGAACCACTCGTTAGTCGCTATACAAGTCGTAAAATGCAGGAATTATTTTCTGAAAAGAAGAGATTTACGAACTGGCGTAAATGCTGGATTGCTTTAGCAGAAGCTCAATATGAATTAGGTTTGACGGACCTCATCACTACAGAAATGCTTGATGAGATGAGAGCAAATCAAGAAAATATCGATTACGATCTTGCTGCCGCGAAAGAAAAAGAGATTCGACATGATGTTATGGCCCATGTTTACGAATTCGGAACTAAGTGCCCTAAAGCAGAGGGAATTATTCACCTGGGAGCCACATCACAGTTTGTCGTCTGCAATACCGACCTGATTATTCAAAAAGAAGCTTTTTCCCTGGTGCGATCCAGCCTGCTGCAGGTAATTAAAAATCTGGCTGACTTTTGTCAAAAATACAAATCGCTGCCTACCCTTGGGTTTACTCATTATCAACCGGCCCAACCTACCACGGTTGGTAAAAGGAATGCGTTATATATCCAAGATCTTATCATGGATCTTACCTATATCGACTTTTTCCTTGACCAGGTGAAAGCCAGGGGGGCTAAAGGCACGGTCGGAACGCAGGCAACATTTCTTGAACTTTTCAAAGGCGATAACAAAAAAGTTCGGATGCTGGATGAATTGGTGAGCCGAAAACTGGGGTTTTCTGAGGCATTTGCGGTTACAGGACAGACTTATACCCGCAAACTTGACATGAAACTGGCCGAAACCCTGGCAGGTATCGGCGCCTCAGCCCATAAATTTGCAGTAGACCTTCGCCTGCTCTCCAATTTAAAGGTTCAGGAAGAACCCTTCGAGAAAAATCAGACGGGTTCTTCTGCTATGGCTTATAAAAGAAATCCGATGAGATGTGAACGGATGACAGGCCTTGCACGAAAACTTATGGGTCTTCCGCAGGATTTTGCTGCGACCTATAGCAACCAATGGTTCGAGAGGACTCTTGATGACTCGGCAATCCGCAGGATGGACATCCCGCAGGCATTTCTGCTCACGGATGCAATTCTTAAACTTTACATTAATATAACTTCTGATATGGTTGTATTTCCAAAACAAATAGAACGGCATCTCCTGGCTGAATTACCCTTTATGGCCACGGAAAAAATCCTTATGGAAGCCGTTGCAAGAGGGAAAAGCAGACAGGAAATGCATGAAGTGATCAAAGAACATTCACTTGTTTCTGGGAGAATGGTAAAGGAAAATGGGCAGGAAAATGATTTACTCTTCAGACTTGCCGAAGACGGACGTATCCCCTTTTCTCTCGATCAGCTTCAGGCTTTGATTGGAGATTTTTCGCAATTTACTGGTCGGGCCTCTGCCCAAACAGTTGAATATCTTGACGAAATTGTCTATCCGCTGCTTGATAAGAATAAAGACAGGATGAGCGTGATAGATTCATCCCTCTCTGTTTGACCAGAGCCGTCCACGGCTTATGCTCGCCGATTACCGTTGCCATAAAATTTTTTATAATGTGTAATCAGATGGATAATGAACGATTAAAAACACTTTATTTGCGAATATCGGTTGATCAGTACCATTTTCTGAAATTTATCTTGGAGGGATACGATGGACTTGCTGTCTTGTCCAAAAAAGAAACCGATATTGTTCTTCTGCGTTATCCCCTTGAAATGCAAGAAGATCTTATGCAACTGCTTTCCTTGATAGGAAAAAGAATTTTCCGACCCGAATATCTCGAAAAAGAATCAATAAACTAATTTATGATACTGATATAATGTGAAATATGGCAGATAAATCCTTTTATATTAAGACATTCGGATGTCAGATGAACGAGAGAGATTCCGAAATAATGGCCCAGACTCTTACTGAGTGTGGTTATAAAGAGAGCCTGGAGATGAACTCTGCAGATCTGATTATAATTAATACGTGTTCAATCCGGGCAAAGGCCGAACAAAAAGTCATGAGTCTTCTCGGCATGCTCAGAAAAGAAAAAACGAATCGTCCCGAATTAAAAATCTGCGTAGCGGGTTGTGTCGCTCAACAGGAAGGCGAACAACTCATAAACCGTATGCCCCATGTGGATTATGTCGTAGGGACCCAACATATTTATAATATTCAACAATTATTCCATAACGATATCAATGACAAACAGATTGCCACCTCTTTGTCTGACTCCTACCTTATCCCGAGATTTATCCCGGGATTTGATTCCGATCAGTCTGTCTTGGGAGCCTTGCCTGGAAGGAAGCCATTTAAAAAATTCGTTACGATTATGCAAGGCTGCAATAATTTTTGTACATATTGCGTTGTCCCATACACAAGAGGTCGGGAGATATCACGTAATAAGAACGATATAATTGACGAAATTAAAGTATTGGTTGAGCATGGAATCAAGGAAATCACTCTTCTTGGTCAAAATGTCAACTCCTATGGTCTTGCCAATAAGGTAACAGAAAATGGATTGCCCTATTCTTTTCCCTCTCTCTTAAAAGACGTTGCCAGAATCCCCGGCCTGAAAAGATTGAGATTTACTACATCTCATCCCAAAGATTTTTCCGATGATCTCATACAATGTTTTCTGGAAATCGATATCCTCTGCCACCAGATACATCTGCCGGTTCAGGCCGGCTCCGATACCATTTTGAAAAAGATGAGCAGAAAGTATACCATTGCAGATTATCTACAGAAGATTGTTGCCCTTCGTACCTCTTGTCCGGATATCGCCATTACCACCGATATTATCGTCGGATTTCCGGGCGAAACCGACCGCGATTTTGAACAGACGCTACATCTGTTGGAGCAGGTCCGATTTGATGGATCTTTTTCTTTTAAATATTCAGACAGACCTGGTACAAAATCAAGTTTGCTTGAGGGGAAAATAACCGAAATAATAAAGACAGAAAGGCTCAGCCGATTTCAGACGAGACAAGACGAAATCAGTCTTGAAAAAAATAGCGCTTTTACTGGTAAGACCCTTTCTGTTATGGTCGAGTCCGTTAATGAAAACGGCTTTCAAGGACGCTCGCAATTCAATCATGTTGTCCATGTTGAATCATCTATAGTTGGTTATTCACCGGGTGAACTGATCGATGTTTTGATCGTTCATGCAGGGCAGCATTCTCTGCAAGGAAGATGTAATTTACAACATGTGCTATAATTTTCGGAGACAGGTATGAAAAAGATGTCCATTTTCAAGATACTCATCCCCCCTTCTTTTCTTCTTCTCGTTCTTTGTTTATTCACTGGTTCTCTGCATGCGGAAACGAAGTTCGTTTCAGGGATTATTGTCGTCAACATCAGGGATTCTATTGAAAAACAGTCAAAAATTATCGGAACTGTTAAGACCGGAGATCAGGTTGAACTCCTTGAAGAAGGTAATAATTTTTCGCGCGTGAAGACCAAGGATCTTATCGAAGGATGGGTTCCATCCCATTATTTACATGCGGAAATACCTACAGCTGAAACCATTATAAAATTGAAAGAAGAACTCATTGCATTAAAAAAGAAAAATGATCAACTTGCAGCCAATAAGACGAACATTCCAACGGATAGCGGACTGCAGGAAGATCAAAGAAAAAAACTGAATCAATCTCTCGAATTGTTAAAGATCGAAAACAAACGTCTTCTTGAAGACAATCAAAAGTTTCTTCGCATAATCCAGGAAAAGGAGCAATCTGCGCAAACGCGGACATCGGAAAATAGTGAGGCGGACGCATTGAAGGAAAAGGTCGTTTCGTTACAGAATAAATTGGATGTTCTGACAAATAATTCGAAAGATATCATTAATATAACCAATGAACGGGATAGCCTTTCCAGGGAGATTGAGATCGTGAAAACTGAATTAGCCAGTATGCAGAAATTCAATCAGAAGCTTGAGAATGACAAGATGTTCTCCTGGTTTTTTGCCGGCGCAGCAGTCTTTTTTGTCGGTCTCTTAAGCAGCAAGATATTTACCCGCAGAAAAAGCAAACTCACCTTTTAAGAGCCGCTACGAAATATGAAGAGAGAGGAAAGAAAAAATCAAGCTGCTTTCAATATTCTTTTCATATTGCTCTGTCTTGCAATTCTGCTCTTTCTTCTGAATGCCCCGAAAGAGACCACGTCAAAACTTCCAAACGATGCACAGCATGCCCGCTTTCAAGCAATGAAAAACAAAAAAGATGCGGAAAAACTCTGTGAGGAATGTCATTCCCCGCAGGGACAGGTCCCTCTGCAGGAAAATCACCCTCCCAAATTCCGATGTCTGCTCTGTCACAAACCCCGATAGCCCCCTCTGGATCCTCCAACCTGAATGCGTCTAATTTTTAGAACATTCCCTGCCTGTTCAACTACATGCATTTTTTGACAATCTCATATAAATCGTCTGAAAGATTCTCGATGACTTCCAGCCGCTGAAGTTGTTCCCGCATCAATTTCTGTCGAGTGGTATCATATTTTCTCCAGTTGATGAATGGACTGACAAGCCGGGCCGCAATCTGTGCATTAATCGGGTCGATGGCAATAAGCTGTTCTGACAAAAACTGATACCCTGAACCGGTTAGATCATGAAAACGCACATGGTTTCCTGAACAGAAGGCGCCGATCAGTGAACGGACTTTATTCGGATTCTTCAGTGAAAACGCCGGATGACGCAGGAGCATCTTCACCCTTTCGAGAGTATCCTCAAGAGAGGAAGTAGCCTGTATGATTAACCACTTATCCATAACCAGAGGATCGTTCTTCCATTTCTTATAAAAATCATCAAGGACATCTTCCCGTTCCGGTCCAGGATAATTCGAGAGCGCAGCAAGGGCTGCGATCACATCCGTCATGTTCGATCCGGAATGATACTGTTTCAGGCAGAGATCAAGGCTGTCATTGTCAACCGGATCAGATACAAGCAAGTAAGAGAGGCAGATATTTTTCAGGCTTCTTCGCCCCATTGCTTCAGGGGTTATACCATAACTCCCGCTATCACTGTTTTTTTCATAGACCATGATGAAGTCCTGCCGCAGACGTGCCACCAATTCCCGACGGACAAAGAGACGTGCCTGATGGAGGAGATCAGGGTCGATAACCTCCAGCTGTTGGGCAAGATAGGTTTCACTTGGCAGGGTTAAGGCCTGGGCGACCAAAGCCTTGTCGCCCTTCTCATCATTCAGGTTGGCACGGACCGCCTGGACGAAGATATCGTCCAGTGTTACCCTCTCGTTGTGTCTCATCTTTTCGACCAGTTCGAGGATGATGGTCGTCGATAAGCGGTCGGCGGCATCCCATCTGTTAAACAGATCGGAATCATGTGCCATCAGGAAGGCCAGCTCTTCCCTGCTTTGACTGGACTTCACCCTGACAGGTGCGGAGAAATCCCGGAGAAAGGAGAGGACGGGCTTCTCTTTCACATCTGAAAATGTGAAGGTCTGTTCCTGTTGCAAAAGTTGAACCACCCTCCCCTTCGGGTCGCTTGCCTCGTTCTG
This sequence comes from uncultured delta proteobacterium, assembly GCA_903901335.1. Classification (GTDB taxonomy): domain Bacteria; phylum Desulfobacterota; class Desulfobulbia; order Desulfobulbales; family Desulfocapsaceae; genus CAIUQR01. The sequence goes on from CAIUQR010000061.1 coordinate 169,115, forward strand.
CCTGCAAAGAATATCATGGCCGTTAGCATCAAGTAACCCAATGGCTAAGGGCATGTGAAAAGGCTTCTTCTGTTCCTGTCCTGGGGTCGCCGGACAGGATTGACGGACGGTCAGATGGTAGAGATTGGCTGCCTCGTCCCAGGCGTCCGAAACCTCCAGCACGGGCGTTCCGGATTGACTGTACCAGAGCTTAAACTGCTCAAGATCGACACCGGAGGCATCTTGCATTGCGCAGACGAAATCATCACAGGTCACAGCCTGTCCGTCGTGACGCTTAAAATAGAGGTCCATACCCGCCCTGAATCGTTCCGGACTGAGTAGCGTGTGAATCATCCGGATGACCTCGGCCCCTTTGTTATAGACAGTGGCAGTATAGAAATTATTGATTTCCACATAAGAGTCAGGTCTGACCGGATGAGCCATCGGACCAGCATCCTCCCGAAACTGAAAGTTTCTGAGGACATTGACATCATCGATGCGTTGAACCGGTCTGGAGTTCATGTCGGCCGAAAATTCCTGATCGCGAAAGACGGTCAGGCCTTCCTTCAAGCTGAGTTGGAACCAGTCACGGCAGGTAACACGATTTCCGGTCCAGTTATGAAAATATTCATGGGCAACCACCCCTTCTATCCCAAGATAATCCTGGTCGGTCGCGGTGTCGGGAGATGCCAGTACGTATTTGGAATTAAAGACATTCAGCCCTTTATTTTCCATCGCACCCATATTGAAATCATCGACTGCGACAATCATGAAGAGATCGAGGTCATATTCAAGGCCATAGATGTCCTCATCCCATTTCATCGCCTTTTGCAGAGAACGCATGGCATGGCCGCACTTGTCTTTATTTCTCTCTTCCACAAAAATCCGTAAAGTCACTGGTCGACCCGACTGAGTGATGAACGTATCCTCGATATGAACCAGATCGCCTGCAACCAGAGCGAAGAGATAACAGGGTTTTGGAAAAGGGTCGGTCCAGGTCGCAAAATGCCACTTGTCTTCCAAGTCGCCGTGATCGGTGAGATTTCCGTTGGCAAGCATTACCGGACATGCATCCTTTTTTGCTTCTATCCGGGTAGTAAAGCGAGTCAGGATATCGGGCCGATCAATAAAATAGGTTATTCTGCGGAACCCTTCAGCCTCGCACTGAGTACAGTAATTGCCGTTGGAACGATAGAGTCCGCTCAGCGCACTGTTTTCATCGGGATTGATCTCTGTTACGATTTCCAGAGAAAAGGAATCCGGAACCGTATCAATCTCCAGGAAATCTTCGAGTTGCTGGTATCTGGTTATGCCGATTGGTTCTCCGTCGATCTTAATGCTTTTTAATTGCAGATTCTCTCCATCTAACCGCAATGGTTGCGGCTTTGCATCTCTATTTACCCGGAGGGAAGATCTGGCGGTGACAAGGGTCTTTTTGGCATCAAGACGAAAAGTAAGAACAATCTCGTCAATAAAAAATCCTGGTGGAATATATTCTTGCCTGTATATGGTTATCGGGTGTTTTTTGCTGTCCATTGCTCTTTCGATCCTGCTGACTGATTTTCATTGTTGCCAACCAGGTCATTCCCCGTTGACATCAAGAGTAATTTCATTATATTCCATATTCACATAAGCGGTTAGCTGCAGCGCTCTGCGATGACCATACTATAACACAGAATACCCAAGAGAACTTGTCCGATGATAACAATTAATGAACATTATCTAAAACTGCAGGCTTCTTATCTCTTTTCCGATATAGCAAAACGTGTTGCCGCCTTTCAGGAAAAAAATCCATCGCAGTCTGTGATAAAACTGGGGATTGGCGATGTAACACGGGCTCTGCCCAGGGCCTGTATCGAGGCCTTCCATAAGGCAGTTGATGAAATGGCCAACGATGTAAGCTTTCGGGGGTATGGACCGGAGCAAGGGTATGATTTTCTAAGAGAGACGATTGCTGAAAACGATTTCCGTGCCCGGGGCGCCGATATCTCTGCTGATGAGATTTTTATCAGCGACGGAGCCAAATGTGACACCGGAAACATCCAGGAGCTCTTCTCCCAGGATATTAAAATTGCCATTCCGGATCCTGTTTATCCCGTCTATCTGGATACAAACGTTATGGCAGGCCGCACCGGCACGTTCCAGGATGGACGATTTCAGGGACTTGTCTACCTTGATTCCACCAAAGAAAATAATTTTGTTCCGGCCTTGCCCGCAGAAGATGTCGATTTGATCTATCTGTGCTTTCCGAACAACCCGACCGGCTCCACAATCTCCAAGGAAGAGTTGAAGACCTGGGTCGATTATGCCCGGAAAAACAAGGCGCTCATTCTTTTTGATGCCGCCTATGAGGCCTTCATTCATGATGACTCTCTGCCGAAATCGATCTTCGAGATCGATGGAGCCAGGGAGGTTGCAATCGAGTTCCGCAGTTATTCCAAGACAGCCGGTTTTACAGGGACACGCTGTGCATTTACAGTGGTTCCAAAGGAATGCGCCGCCTTTGATGCTCAGGGAAACAGGCATTTTATCCATCCCTTATGGAACCGCAGACACTGTACAAAATTCAACGGGGTCTCCTATCCGGTGCAGCGTGCGGCGGAGGCCATATACAGCGAGGAAGGAAAAGCGCAGACCAGGGAGTTAATCTCTTACTATATGAACAATGCGGAAGTTATCTGCCAGGGAATTAAAGAACTCGGATTCGACTATGTCGGCGGTGAAAATTCCCCCTATGTCTGGATTGACGGCAAACGTGATTCCTGGGAATTTTTTGACATCCTTTTAAACAAGGCAGGCGTAGTCTGTACTCCCGGCGCCGGATTCGGCAGATGCGGGAATGGTTATATCCGCCTTTCCGCCTTCAACTCCCATGAAAATGTAGTTACGGCCATGCAGCGGATTCGCCAGGTGTTGGGGGCTAATGTCTGAGCTGTTAAACCATTCCATTAATTATGAAGAAAAATACATTCAAGACAATCGCTTTCCAAGGAATGGCTGGCAGCCCGATTTCTGGTCTTCTCACGCGACAACCATGTTCCAGAGGTAGAAAAAGGGGTGCAATATCTCACCAGTTTTATCTTTGAGGTAAGAAACATACCGGCAGCACTGTATAAGGCACTGGGCGGGTTTGCTACAAACGGTGTACAAATGGTGAAACTCGAGAGTTATGTTGACAAACACTTTAATGTTGCTCGTTTCTTCGCTGACGTCGAAGGGCATATTAACGAGAGCTCACTGCAGCTTGCTTTTGAGGAACTCCGTTTTTTTACAAAGCGAGTTATTCACCTTGGTACCTATCCTGCTCATTTTTTCAGAAGTTCGGTAAAAGATTCCGGTGACATGCAAACAAAGTATTCCAAGAGTGCATGCAAAACGAAATGTATGTGAGTACCATAAGAGTGAGTCAGGATCTGTCGATCAGTTCCGCCGGTTTGAATTGCACCTTCTTTTCTTCCCCTTTCATTTCCTCGAAGGTGACATCCCAACGTTCTTTCATCCATTGAATAACCCCTTCCACAAGACGTTCAGGAGCCGATGCTCCGGCCGTCACTCCTATCCTTTTCACCCCTTCCAGCCAGGCCGGGTCGATATCGTTTTTGTCATCAATAAGATAACAGGGCATACCGGATTTAATTCCGACCTCTCGCAGGCGATTGGAATTTGAGCTGTTTTTTGATCCGACAACAAGAAGGAGATCCGCGGTTTCAGCCAGTTCTTTGACGGCATTCTGGCGGTTCTGGGTGGCATAGCAGATATTTGAGACAGGCCCTTTTATCAATGGAAACCTGTCAAAGAGGATTTTTCTGATTGCGAAGATATCATCCTCACACCAGGTAGTCTGGGTCACAAATGCGACCAGCCGTTGATCAGCAGCCTGCACCTGCCACGCCTCTTCCGGACTGGCTACGATATGGACCTTTCCTTTGACGCGTCCGGCTGTCCCTTCAACTTCGGGATGACGATGATGACCGATGATTATCACGTCATAATCCAAATTATGGTATTTCTCCACCATTCTATGAACACTGCTGACCAGCGGACAGGTGGCATCTATTGTACGTAATCCAAGCTTTCTGGCCTTTTCCTCTACACTTACAGAGACCCCATGAGCACTGAAAATACAGATTTTCCCGCTGGGAATATCAGTCAAACCCTCGACAAATATTGCCCCCAGCTTTTCCAGTTCCTGGAGTACATGTTTATTATGCACAATCTCATGCAGGACATAGACAGGGGCGCCATGTTCCTGCAAAATTAATTTTACGGTTTCAATCGCCCTAACAACCCCGGCACAAAATCCTCTCGGTGATGCAAGTATGATATGTTTTTTTTCTTTTAATGACATTGCTTCTTGGTCCTGCGCCGATAAACGTCAATTGTAAGGACTGATAATTGTTTGCTTTACTTGAGTATTATTTATAATCACTTTTATCCAGGCCATACTTTCGCATTTTGTCATACAATGTTTTCCGGGGAATATCCAGGACATCCATCACATTTTTAATGCTGCCGTTACTGGCCAGCAGTGCCTGCTCGATAAGACCTCTCTCGAAACAGTCCACCTGATGGGAAAGGCTGCTGTCCTGACCTTTTTCAGCACCTGACAGGAGATGATCAAGCGACCAGCCACACTGGTTACCCAACAGAACATATCTCTCGGCCAGATTTCGTAATTCGCGAACATTCCCCGGCCACGAATACGACATCAGAGAATTCATCTGTGTTGCCGTGGGAAGCGGCACCTCCTGCTGGTACCTGTGGCCTGCGACAAGGAGAAAATGATGAAAGAGAAGAGGAATATCTTCCAGACGCGCTCGTAAGGGAGGGATCTTCAGACAGACCACATTCAGGCGATAATAAAGGTCCTCCCTGAATGATCCTGTTTCAGATGCCTGCAGAAGATCTATCTTGGAGGCCGCAACAACCCGTATATCTAAATGAATCTGCTTATTGGAACCCAGTCTTTCAAGTGAGCGTTCCTGAAGAACCCGAAGGAGATGCACTTGTGTTCGCAGGGGCATGGATTCAATTTCGTCTAAAAGCAGAGTCCCGCCGTTTGCATGTTCAAATTTCCCGATTCTCGTCTTCTTTGCATCGGTAAAAGCTCCGGCTTCATGACCGAAAAGTTCACTTTCTATCAGATTTTCTGGAACAGCGCCGCAGCATACAGCGACAAAATTCTTTGTTCTCCGTTGACTGTGCTCATGCAGGGAACGGGCAACAAGCTCTTTCCCGGTGCCGGTTTCACCCATGACCAGGATGTCCGCCCCCGAATTGGCAATTCTGGCGATGGTGGCTCGCAGTTGCACCATCGAAGGTGTCCTGCCGATGATCCGTGGTCCCGGTGCACTATGGGCCTTGAGTTCCTGACGCAGAATCCTGTTTTCCAGGGTCAAGACCCGTTTTTCCAGGGCACGCTGCACTGTTTTCACAAGGCGTTCCGCCGAATATGGTTTCTCTATGAAATCATAGGCACCATCCCGCATTGCCTGAACGGCGGTGGAGATGTCTCCATGCCCGGTAATGAGTATAACCGGCAGGTCATGGTCTATCTTCTGGGCCTGAAGCAGGAATTCCAGACCACTCATGCGGGGCAGACGGATATCGCAGATCACCACCCCCGGCCAATCCATTGAGAGTTGCGACAATACATTTTCCGCGCAATCGTAACAGACCACATCCAGATCTGCCAGTTCCAGGGTCTGTTTATTGGCCTGACGGATATGCATTTCATCATCGATAAACACTACTTTTTTCCGAGCTTCCATAGTGTTGAACTACGCTTCCTCTAAAATGAGATTAAATTTTGCACCGCAGGTCGATTCAACTACATGAATTTCTCCATTCATCTCGCGGAGAATCCGTTCGGTGATGGTGAGTCCAAGGCCGAGCCCCTGACCGGATTTTTTGGTCGTATAGAATGGCTCAAAGATATGAGGCAAATGCTCCGGTGAGATGCCGGTGCCACTGTCTTGAACGGTAATTGAGACTGTTCCCTCATTGCTAAAAGATGAGATTTTGATCTCTTGGACAGGAGAATTCTCCACAGCCTGCAAGGAATTTCCAATTAAATTGACCAAAACCTGTTGTAATAATACATAATTCGCCCGAACTTCAATATTTGCAGGGTGAGTCTCCACTTCAATATTGACATTTGATTTACGAATGATGGGAGTGAGTATTTCAAGTGCCCCATCTATTACGCCATAGAGAGGCACATTGGTCATCTGACCGCTGGTTTTCCGCGAAAACAGCTTTAACTGCACACCGATCTGGGCCATTCTTTCAGTCAGCTCACTGATCTGCTCAAGATTCCACTTGGTCTCTTCAAGTCTGCCTTTCTGCAGAAAGAGTTTGCCGTTATCGGAATAACTCCTGATCGCGGCTAAGGGTTGGTTCAACTCATGGTTGATACTGGCAGACATCTGACCGAGAGCGGCCATTTTGGCGGTGTGGATGAGTTCTGATCGAGTATGCTGCAGGGCTACCTCTGTACGTTTGCGATCTTCGATTTCCTTGCGCAAAAGGGTATTGGTTTCGGTCAATTTATGGGTACGCTCAGCTACACGTGTCTCTAATTTGGTGTTGGCCTCCTGCAGTACCTTCAATGCCTGTTCTTCAAAACGTTTCAGATCAATGACCCTCTGACGACGCTGTTTTACAACAAGAACAAACAAACAACCCAGGGTGAAAATGAAACCCAATATCATAAAAACCAGAAAGATAAATCTCTCCACGCGCCAGGTATCCGTCAATATCTGCACATTCCAACCGGCATTCTCCATATGGCGGCTCTGCAGCAGATATGTCCTGGCTTTGAAGTCACCAGGCATTTTAATCCGGACTATACGGCCGATATCACTCACCTCTTCATCGACCACATTCAGCGGTTCCAGGGTTGCATTCGGATAACGACCACTGTCTACTACATGTTGGTATGCGTCTTTTGACAATGGGGTCAAGGAATGAAATCGCCATTCTTTTTTGGTGGTCAAAAAGATCACTCCGTCGGGGTCTGTTACCAGAAAGGTCTCGTCCATATGACCCCAATTATTCTCAACCGAATCAATGTTGATTTTTATGACCAGCGCACCGAGAATAGTATCATACTGCCGCACCGGATAGGCAAAATAATACCCTCTCAGATTCGAGGCAGTGCCAATTGCAAAGTATCTCCCCAGGCGACCGCTCATCGCCTCTTTAAAATACGGTCTGTAACTGAAATTCCGGCCGACGAAAGGATGTTCCTCCTTCCAGTTGCTGGCCGCAATGGTCAGTCCTTCGCTATCCATCAGGTAGGTATCCGAGGCATCACTGATATTATTGATTGTTTCGAGATATCTGTTCAAGGCGTCAATTCTTTCCGGACTTGCCGGGTCGTTGAGCAGGTTGGCCATCATCTTGTCGTTGGCAAGCAATTCGGGAAGACTTTCATATTTCTCCAATACACCCTGGAGATAGGTTGTATAAAGGTCGAGACGAGATATTCCTTCCTCTGAGAGATTTTTTAATCTTTGGTAATACAACCACTTGTGGGAAAACCATAAACCCAGGATGACAAGAGTAAAGATGACGAAAAGAGTGAGGATAAATTTAATACGAGGGAATAACTTCATCGAAGTCATCGGGTTTCAATACCTTGCTTCTGCATTACATCTTTGACCTCTGCAATAGAGACTTCCTTTCTATGAAAGATTCCGGCGGCAAGGGCCGCCTCGACATCTGTTTCTGTAAATACCTCGATAAAATGTGCACTTACGCCCGCCCCGCTCGAAGCGATGACGGGAATGGAGACAGCGCTTCGCACATGTTTGATCAACTCAATGTCGAAACCACTTTTCGTGCCGTCTTTATCGATACAGTTCAACAAGATTTCTCCGGCACCAAGTTCGGCACAGGCCTGGACCAGCTCAATGACATCAATATCGCGCCCTTCCCTGCCGCCCTTAACAGTGCACTGGTACCAGCAGTAGTCTTCACCCTTGGGCCCTGGATATCCTGTCCTGATGGTATTTCTTTTGGTATCTTCAGGTCCGTTTACATAGACCCGCCTTGGATCGACAGAGATGACCACAGCCTGGGCACCGTAGACGAGAGATATCTGTTCGATGGAGCTTTTACCTGTCTTCCTGCCGTCTTGACGAAACTGTTCGGCGGCGTAGACTGCATCACTGCCGATTGAAATCTTATCGGCTCCCGATCTGAAATAGGCTGAAGCGACATCAAGAGCAGAATAGGAGATCCCGTTGGAGTCAGTGAATTCCCGTATACCACCACCGATGGTCAGCGGTACGAAGACATTTTCCGAAGTACGTTTCAGGACCTCGAGCATCGGTTGATCCTGCATCGGGAAATCACGGAATCCGGTGATATTCAGAAAGGTGATTTCATCGGCCCCCTCTTCATAATATCTCCCGGCAAGATCGACCGGCATGCCGAGGTTACGAACGGCGCCCTTTTCCCTGACATCGTACTGGTCACCTTTTGTAACGACAAGATCCCCCTCGTCGTTGGTCCGCACATCCAGACAGGCAATAATCCGCTTCGCAATCCGGGTCGGTTTCTCATTTTGCAGGGAAATATTTAAAACCGTCAGTTCATCCTCTGATCGTTTCTTTAAAAAATTATTGAGAATATTTAAACCAGCCTTGCCGCTTTTCTCCGGATGGAACTGGAAGGCCGTCACATTTCCTTTGGCAACGCCTGAGATATACTCATTGCCATAATCGGTAGTGGATAGAATCCAGCCCTTGTTCTCGTCGGTAATTGTCGCGTAAAAAGAATGGACGAAGTACAGTTTCTCCCCGTCATACCCGGAAAATATATTGGAATTCTTCTGTATTTTTATGCTGTTCCAGCCTATCTGCGGCACGGATTGGTGACGTGTCGAAAATCGCTTGATCTGACCCGGAATAATCCCCAGGCCTGCAACACCCGGGGCCTCTTCACTCCCTTCAAACAGGGCCTGCAGGGCGACACAGATACCTAGCAGCGGTCTGTTATCCTGAATCCGCTGGAGAAGAGGTTCGATGAATCCATTTTGCTGCAGACGTTCCATGACCACGCCGAAATTACCGACTCCTGGAAAGATCAGCTTTTCTGCGTTCAAGATATCATCGGGACTCACCACATCACGGACCTCGAACCCAAGTTTCCTGATCGCATTACGAACGCTCCGGACATTACCTGCCCCATAGTCAAGAAGTGTAATCATCTTATTTTTTGCAACCCTCAAGAATATGTAGAACAATCAATTACTTTATAATATTTACCGTGCACACAGCTGCGGCAGAGAATCCTGCCTTCCTCTTGTACCTCGCGACAATCCTGTACCCAGTCGCCGCACTTCTCGCATTGCACGCGACGCAGAGGGCGTCCGGGCATATTTTCAGGGGCCAGATCTATCTGCACATGTTCGATCTTGAAGAGTTCCTGTTGCGGCATGATCCGGTAGGCTTCCAGCTGCCGTTCATATTTTCCTTCCAGTGTCGGAAAATAGTTTTTCGATAGTTCACGCGATTCTTCCCTGGCGGTAACTCTTACGGCCCTGCCTGTTTCAAGATTAACAAAGGTGGCTGCCATGACACCATAGTCCAGCCACCGCAAGGATCTCTTGCCCAGGCTGCATCCGGTAACAGACTGAATCGCATCGGTTGCGCATCGGTCTATTTCCACAAGGACATAGAGTTTCTTTCTATCTGCTCCCCTCGGATCACTAATGCCGATCATCTCCAGGGCGATCATGCTCATGCGCACACCGATAACCTGCCCTGCACAGAGATGGCCATGAATCTTGGTCGATTCTTCAAGCAGATTCTCGAATGATTCCATTACTGTCCTCTCAAGTTTTCCCGCTAATACTCAAAACCTTTCTGCGCCTTGATCCCGGAGGCAAAGGGATGTTTGACCGCTTTCATCTCGGTGACCAAATCAGCAGCCTGGAGAAGACCGGGTGATGCGTATCTGCCGGTAATGACGAGATGCAATGCCTCGGGCTTCCGGGAAAAAACCCCGAGGATTTCTTCCTCTGATATCATAGCATAACGAATGAGATATGTCAGTTCATCCAGCACAATCATGTCATATGTACTTTCTTTAATCATCCGGGTTGCAAATGCCCATGCCTCTCTGGCCGCTTGCCGGTCTTTTTCAAGGTCCTCCGACTTCCAGGTGAACCCTTTCCCCATGACATGAAAATCAAGCAATCCAGGAAAATTATTGGCTAATTTCGCTTCACCTGACGTCCAGCCCCCTTTGATAAACTGGATAAAACAGACCTTCTTGCCGTGTCCAAGTGCCCTGAATGTTAAACCCAGGGCCGCGGTGGTCTTGCCCTTCCCGTCACCTGTAAATACTGAAAGCAGCCCCTTGGTCATGTAAGAGCCTGCCTTGTTCCGTGCGAGAAATTTTTGTCATAGAGTTTTGAGACAGCAGCCAGATGCGTATCGGCGAAGACCTCACCGACACAGATTATGGCCGTCTTTTTAATGCCGGCCTCATTGACAAGGTGGCCTATATCTTCAAGGGTCCCGCGAACGATCTTTTCGCAGTCCCATGTTGCCTTTTCCACAACCGCCACAGGCGTACCCGGCCGATATCCACCGGCCAGGAGTTCTGCAACCACCGTATCGATCATGCCGACCGAGAGAAAGATGAGCATGGTAGTCTGGTGGCCGGCAAGAAGTCGCATCCTTTCACGTTCAGGGACCGGAGTCCTTCCCCCTTGCCGTGTGATAATAACTGTTTGAGCGACCTCGGGAAGGGTCAACTCCGCCAGCAGAGCCGCAGCGGCTCCGGATGCTGCACTCACCCCCGGGACGACGGCGTAGGGGATATCCAGTTCATCAAGCCGTTGCATCTGTTCCTTGATCGCCCCGAAAAAGGCAGGATCGCCGGTATGGAGCCGTACCACCCTTTCGCCTCTCTTCCAGGCCGAAGACATGACATCAATGATCTCATCCAGATTCATTCCGGCAGAGTCATACAGGTCCGCCTTGCAATTGCTGAGCAATTTGACGTTTACCAGACTACCTGCGTAGACAATGCAATCGGCCTCGTCGAGCAACCGCCTACCCTTGATAGTGATCAGTTCAATATCACCGGGGCCGGCGCCGACAAAATGGATCTTTCTCTGTTCATGCCTCATACTACACCTTCCTGTAGACTGATCCGGGGTTTATGGCCGGAAATTATGGTGATAGGATTCAATTCCGTGAATTGATTTTCCGGGTAATTACATCTGCGGACACTGACAGTGGCAATGGATACCGTCAGTCCCATCCGATGCAGGATCTCCGGCGCAGCAAGACTGGTCTTCTCGATTACACCGTTTACAACAATAGTACCGCCGGGCTTTAATCTCTCTACACATTTTCGAAGAATATCCTCCAGTCTGTTGCCGCTGCCACCGACAAATATTCGGTCCGGATCCGGCTGACTGTTCAATATCTCCGGGGCATTGCCATGGATCACCTGTATATTGAATGCGTTGAACGTGTTTCTATTGGCCAGGATATTCTCAATCTGTTCGGCCTTTGATTCCACAGCAATGATCCGTAACAGCGGAAACATCCTGGCAGCCTCAAGGCCCACAGATCCGGAACCGGCCCCGATATCCCAAAAAACGCCGGCGTCAGGGAGACGAAGTGCGTGGAGGGTCGCTGCCCGAACTTCATTCTTCGTGATCAACCCTCGGCTATGGATAATCTCTTCCTCCCGCAATCCAAAACGAGGCCGGAGGCTGAGAGTCTCATCGACCTTACGGGTGATGATCATCACACTTAATCGACTGAAATCTTTTTGAGTAATCTCCTGAAGCCTCGCAGTGGTCAGCTGTTCATTGTCTTCGCCTAAATTTTCCGCGATATGTACAGTGTAGCAGTCTGCCTCTTTCTCTCCGATGCTCTCCAGAAGCAGGGCGGCAATGACCGCAGGAGAATTTTTTGCATCGGTCAATAAAAACACCTTGGTCAAGGTTCCAATCTGCGAGACTACATGTTCCATTCCGCGGCCATGGACACTGTGGAAGTGCGCATCGTCCCACGGTATTTTGAAACGGGCAAATGCCATCTGCATCGAAGAGACAGCAGGATAAATCTGCAGGGTTTCCTCCCCAAATCTCCGGCATAAGGTCCTGCCGATCCCGAAAAAGAGAGGATCCCCGCCGGCAATGACCCCGACATCTGATACAGTCAAGGCCTCTTCTATCCGCGATAAGGCCTCAGAAACGGGAGAAATCGGCAAGAATTTGGATTCCGGATGAGCAGCTAAGATCGGCCTGAGGAGAGTAATAAACCTTTCCGCTCCCAGAATGGTTGGGCAACACTTGAGGATGTTAATTTTTTCAGGAGTCAGGCCCGTGCCGTCAACACCTATTAGATGGATTGTATGCTTCATCATTCCCGCCTTTCCTTACACAGAGACAACAATCCTGCCCGATGCATCCACCAGATGGACGGTTACCGGCAACGATGCTGTCTTTCTGCAGTAATCCCGTGCCATACTGCACACCATCCGGATAATATCCATGTTGCCGGAGGCAATCAGACGGGTGTAAATCTCTCGGGCGGTATTGGCACCAGCCAGGCTCCTGATTATTTCTCTGGAAATCCCTGATAGGCTGATAAACGCTATCGCCTGATCGACCTCCAACGCACCATGTCGAACATGAGTCTGGGGAATCTCCATCGCCGCTTTCAGGATCTTTGCCCACATGCCGGCAATATGAATCCGGGAAAAGCGATATCTTGCTGCCTCCTCGAGTGAAAACCTCAGATAGTCGCCCATCATCACCAGGGCTTCTTCGGCAAAGGAGAATTTCTCCTCAACTGCTCGTTCAGATGTCCGACCGGTTGAAAGAACAATTTCTTTGATACCAGCCTTGGTGGCAACGCTCATCGATGTGCTGATAGTTGCCGTCCAGGCCTCTGCAGATATTGGCCTGACGATTCCTGTCGTCCCCAGGATCGAAAGACCACCGATAATTCCCAGTCGTTTATTCAGGGTCTTTAAGGCCAGGACTTCCCCTTCAGGTATCGAGATTGTGACAACAAATCGGCTCGTCTGGTCGCAGCCACTTTCATTCAGTGCCTCACCCACTGCCTCAAGGATCATCTTGCGGGGAACAGGATTAATGGCAGGCTCTCCTACCGGAACGGCAAGTCCCGGCTTGGTAACCACTCCTACACCTTTTCCACCGACAAGGGAAATTCTCTCCAGGGATTTCATGTCAGGGTTAGAGCTGACGTAAGCCTCAATTGTAGCCCCGTTGGTCACATCCGGATCATCACCTGCATCTTTGACAACTGAGGCCAGAGATGTTTTATTTGTGAAATCAATGAATTCACATCTGGATAGCGAGAACCGTACCCTGCTTCTGTCAGGAAAAGGGATTTCAACCTCCAAGACAAGTCCGCAGCCTAAATAAGCAAGCATTGCCCCTTTCGCTGCAGCAGCGGCACAGGCGCCTGTCGTATAACCCGATCGTAATTTCTTCATAAATAAAAAAAGGTCACTCCCTCTGGGGGAACGACCTTTTCGGAATCATCACCATTATTTCAAGACAATCTACTTTGCCAAATCTTGCTTCCTTGTTGTTGAAACTGGTCGGGACGAGAGGATTTGAACCTCCGACCCCAGCGTCCCGAACGCTGTGCTCTACCAGACTGAGCCACGTCCCGACTACTATTTACTTATTCAACAAAGACCGTATCGACCGTAGCGGTTTGCCTGGAATTCATGAACACTGGTGAACTAATTGATTGCTTCTGATAATTTGCTTCCAGCTTTGAACCGAGCGACTTTCTTGGATGGAATTTTAATGGTAGCGCCGGTCTGCGGGTTTCTTCCTTGGCGTGCATCGCGTTTCGATACGGAAAATGTACCAAAACCAACAAGCGTGACTTTATCACCTTTTTTGAGAGTCTCAGCAATCGCCACCAGAGTGCCGTTTAAAGCCTTTTCGGCATCAGCTTTACTTATTTGAGCTGCTTCAGCAATGCATTCAACCAGTTCCTTCTTATTCATGAATTCCTCCCTACTCTAACTTTCTTTGCTTAGTAACAGGCCAGGCCTTCGTGCACTGTTCCCTTTCTCCTAGTGTCTGATGCTTTAACCAAACTACACAGAATTGTCAAAAGAAAAAAAGGAATTTTCCTCTTTTTTCATTTCCGCCTGATTTGGTCACAATCCTTTATAATCAGGCGATTACAGCCTCAGAGCAACGTACAGTAATTCAATCGTGATATCAAATCAAGAATTAATATAATTATTTTTGCGTGCCCTCCATTTTGGAACCTGATTATTCCCGGCCATGGAGGTCGAGAACCACACGGGAAAGACCGATTGATTGGAAATAGTGAAGAATTGATTTTCTGTTTTCCGGCAGTGTAATCCTCTCAAAATCGTCTGCGTTGACTTCAATGATAGTCCATTTTGCATCTGGACGAACCCGGCAACCATGAAATCCCCTGTTTTGGAGAAAATACTCGGCATTGCCAATACGTCTTAGGGCTTCGGCAGTAATCGGAACATTTAGAGCAATACGGGTAGCCAGACACGAATTCGAGGGCAGGTCATGATTTTCATGCCCAATACTTCGGGCCAGGTTCCGAATCTCGGATTTATGAAAACCGGCCGTAACCAAAGGAGTCTGAACTCCTAATTCTTTGATCGCCCGCAGACCGGGACGATGTTCATTCAGGTCATCGGTATTGGTGCCGTCAAGGAGACAAAACTCACCTTCTTTTTTCATCTCCGTCTTAAAGATGGAGTATGTTCGTTTTTTACAGTAATAGCAACGGTCTCCATCATTGTTCACAAACTCATTCCAGAGCAAGGGCTGCAACTCGATCTGCCTCAGTTTGGCAGTACCCGAAAAATACCGCTCGAAGATGTGCAATGCAGACTGAATCGAGTGCGCCGGGAGAAGGCAGGAAACACCATACAGGGCGACGACCCTGCCTTTTCCCAGGGCCTCACAGGCGGCATGCAACAGAAATGTTGAATCAATACCGCCGGAAAAGGCTACTGCGACACCACTGAACGTACGAAGAATCTTTTGTAAATGATCATATTTTTCCTGGGTTCCAGTGGCAATCATTTCTCTCTTTCGGCATCAGGAAGGAGTTGTGCCGGAGGATTTAGAAGGAAGTTCCCCTTTTCAATCCATTCCTTCAGGGTCTCCGCAATTTCACGGGCCTTGACGACACTGGAGAGAGGTGCAGTCTGTACCTGTTTTCCGTTGACTTCAATACTGCCGGACTTCAGCTGGGCGTAACTGACCTCTCCATAGGTCCGGGATATACCATTGGTATAATCATACCCGTAATCAACGACCTGGGTGAAAATATCCTTATCGGCTACCCCGGTAAAGGCAGCCATTTCAGCATCCAGTATCGGTATTGGAATCCCCAGGCCGACTGCCATTGAGCTTCCATAACCAAGAATGGACAGCCCCCTGAGCCACTTGGCGGACATCTGCTTCAGATCTCCCTGAACCATGATGGTTCCGGCAGGTTTCCGGGGTACCCCGCCTTTGGTTCTCGGTACATTGGGGTTATGCTGGGTTCCATGCCATGTCACATAGCCTATCCCCCCTCCGAGGAAGATTCTCGTCCCGATGCCGATGGTTCGATAATGAGGATCATTGAGGAGCGGACTGAGCTCGCCTGCACTGCAATAATTGGCATTCTGACACTTGGGTTTCAACATCCCCATATAGGTATAGACGGTTTTATCCGACAGGTTCACCGCACAGTTATAGTTCTGATAGCCGTTTCGCGGATTACAGAGCAATACATGAGGCAGATCGTCGAGTGTAACCTCCTTTTTCATCTTCTTTGCTGCATAACAATCGGTCCCGTAGGCCTTTGCCTCCAGGAAGACCTTTTTCCCCAGTAGCAAATCCTCGAGAACATGGCCTCCGCCATATTTGAATTCTCCCGGATAGACCTTGTTCAACGGGTCGTCTTCAGCGGGCTCGGTGGCCCCGATAAAGGCATCGACGGCAGCAAGTCCAGCGTAGGCCTGAACCTTATTGAACCAGACCCTGGATGCCTTGATGGTTGGGGTCATCTGCCCGAAGTTGATGAAGGCGCCCGATGAACACATCGGCGCAAACGTGCCGGTGGTTACTACATCGACTTCGACTGCCGCCTGTTCCGCCCCTTTCGTCGCGACGATTTTCACCATTTCTTCAGCGGTGACTACGACGGCTTCACCGGCTTTGATCTTTGCATTAATCTGTTCGTATGTCTTTGCCATTATCTTTTATCCACGAAGACGAGGTTTATGTAAAAGTGACACAATCAAGTCCCTCTGTATCTACCATATAATTCGACAGATTACCCCAGGGATCTGAAATTTCCAACTCTTATGCGCACCTTTTCAGGCTTGACAGAGTTTTTTCTTTCACCTACTATTTCAGACCTGTCGGATAAAGGTATCCGAATACCAAATATGAAAAAAATCTACAGGGCAGGGTATGGAACAGAAACAGGCGATCGTCGCTGTACGTGAGGGCATAGACCGGATTGATGACCAGATAGTCTCGATGTTAAAGGAAAGGATCGGCTTTGCCAAGGAAATAGGCAAGCTGAAAGATGAAGGAAAACGTGCCAAATGGGACCCCCTTCGTGAACGTCAGATTTATGAACGGCTCTTTAAACTCAACGGGGGTGTCTTTCCGGAGAAGGCTCTGCATTCAATTTTCCATGAAATCATAACCAGCTGCCGTCTTTCCCAAAAAAAGGCGGAAGTCGCCTATCTCGGCCCCGAGGCCACCTTTTCCCATCTGGCCGGGGTCAAGTACTTCGGTCATTCCGCCGATTATAAGCCGATGGAATCCATCGATGATATTTTCTCGGATGTAGAGAAGGGGCGAGTTACCTACGGGATCGTCCCGGTGGAAAATTCCATCGAAGGTTCGGTCTCTTTCACCCTCGACTCCTTCATGAAGTACAAGGTTCAGATCTGCGGCGAGGTCCGGCTTGAGATCAGCCATAATCTCGTCTGCAGATCCGGGAATATTGAAGACATCCAGACTGTAGCCTCACATCCGCAGCCCCTGGCCCAATGCCGGGAATGGCTCAGGAAACACCTGCCCACCCTCCCTACTCTGCCTGTCTTTTCGACAAGTGCCGCCGCCCAGATGGCAGCCAACAACCCGAATATCGGCGCCATCGCCTCTTCGCTTGCAATCAAGACCTACGAACTGCAGGTGGTGGTCAAAGGGATTGAAGATTATCGCGGCAATACCACCCGTTTTCTGGTGATCGGTAAAAAATCGCCGAGCGCCAGCGGCTCCGACCGGACCTCGCTGCTTCTGGGCCTGATGGACAGGCCGGGTGCACTGAACGAGGCCCTGACGATCCTTTCGGAGGAAAAGATCAACCTGGCCAAGATCGAATCGCGTCCGATCAAAGGCAAGCAATGGAAGTATCTCTTTTTCATCGATATGATGGGGCATATCGAAAACGAAAAGATCAGCAGAGGCTGCGAGAGGTTGCGGGGACTCTGCTCCTATTATGAATGGCTGGGGTCCTATCCATCCAGCGATGATTCACCCTCCGATTCGTGACATTCGTCCGAGACAGGGAGCCTGGGGAATTCCATCCAGGCTCCCTTGAATTGAGTGTCCTTTCTGCTTGTGCTGAATTGTGAGGCGTATCGCGCTTCGGATATCATCGTCGGTGCCGCCGCTCCGCAGGATCTCCCGGATATCGGTTTCCTGATCACTCAACAGGCAGGAGCGGAGCCGCCCTTCGGAGGTCAGGCGCAACCGGTTGCAGCTGTCACAGAAATGATGGCTGATCGGACTGATAAAACCGATACTGCCTTGTCTGCCTCCTTTGTCCGTCAGACCGAAAACCCTGGCCGGGCCTTCAGATCGCTGCCCTTCTTTGGCGGTCAATTCCCCTGCCTGCGAAATAATCGACTGGATATCCGCGGCAGCCACAAAAAGCTTCTTGTCCCAGCCGTTTTGTTCACCTACGGGCATGAACTCGATAAATCGAACCTGGATCGGCCAAGAGAGGGCAAGCCGGGCAAAATCGAGAAATTCATCGTCATTGACCCCTCGCATCGCCACCACATTCAGTTTCACATAAAAGCCTAGATCTCTTGCCGTCTCTATACCTTGCCAGACTTTATGAAAAAAATCCCTGCCTGTTATCCGGGCAAACTTCTTCGGCTGCAGGGAATCCAGAGAGATGTTCAGATGACGGATACCAGCCTGATAGAGCGATTCGGCTGATTCCCGCAGAAGAACACCATTGGTGGTCAGCCGTATCTGTTCCAGTCCTTCAATACTGCCAAGGTTCCGGATAAAATCAATGACCCCGCGTCTGACCAACGGTTCGCCACCGGTCAGACGGACCTTGCTCATTCCCATGGATACCGCAACCATTACAAAATGCAAAAGTTCCTCATAGGTCAGCAGATCCTGATGCTGCAGGACCGCAACCGATTTCAGATGGGACACTGTCTCATCGCTGGTATCCGGCAGACAATACATACAACGCAGATTGCAGCGATCGGTTATCGACAGACGCAGATAGGAAATGGTGCGCGCAAACTGATCTACAAGTTGTTCCGAGGGCTTATTTTTTCTTGAATTCCTTTCCATTGCCGGATTCTGAATATGATATACGTTTAAAAATCATGCGATTACAACATGATCCAAAAAATCTGCAGTTTCAATCCTCATTGACTTTCGGACCAATGGCATTTATATTGGCTACCTCTTAGTAACCGTAACCATCTCCGAATAATACGCACTCTTCATACTCTCAAACACTATGACTTTGCAACATTCATGCTCACTTTAGGGATTGAAAGCTCATGCGACGATACGGCAGCAGCTGTCCTGCAAGACAGTGACACGCTGCTCTCCAGCGTCATCAGCAGTCAGGATAACATCCATACCCGCTTTGGCGGTGTGGTGCCGGAACTTGCCTCAAGAAGGCATCTTGAATCCATCAACCCTGTCGTTCAGGAGGCACTGGGACGCGCCGGGGTATCGATCAGGGATATCGATCTCATCGCCGTCACCCAAGGTCCCGGCCTGATCGGCTCACTGCTGGTCGGCTTCTCCTATGCCAAGGCCGT
The DNA here is from genome assembly GCA_903901335.1 of uncultured delta proteobacterium. Taxonomy (GTDB): domain Bacteria; phylum Desulfobacterota; class Desulfobulbia; order Desulfobulbales; family Desulfocapsaceae; genus CAIUQR01. The sequence goes on from CAIUQR010000061.1 coordinate 188,204, forward strand.
CTCCTATGTCAGCAAGGTTCCGTTCATCGGTGTCGACCATATGGCAGGTCATCTCCTGTCGGTCTTTCTCGAAGATGAAAAACCGCAGTTCCCGTTTGTTGCCCTGATTGTCTCCGGTGGTACCAGTTCCCTTTTTCTCTGCATCTCGTATTCGAATTTTACCTTGCTGGGACGGACCAGAGATGATGCTGCCGGCGAGGCCTTCGACAAGGTGGGTAAACTCATAGGGCTCGAATATCCGGGCGGGCCGCATGTGTCCCGACAAGCACAAGCCGGAAACAGAAAAGCCATCAGCCTGCCTCGCGCCTGGCTCGAAGAAGCTTCTCTTGATTTCAGCTTCAGCGGCTTGAAGACTGCAGTCCTCAATCATTACAACGCTTCGAAAGCAAAAAACGAGGATCTGCAGATCCCCGATCTTTGTGCCTCTTTTCAGGAAGCGGTTGTTGAGGTCCTTGTGGAAAAAACGATGCTGGCCATAAAAAAGACCTCTCTTGCCACTGTAGTGATGGGAGGAGGGGTGTCGGCTAATCTTCGACTCCGGGAGATGATGAAAAACCGATGTGACGAGAACGGCATCAGACTTTTTGCTCCCAGGCCGTCCTTCTGCACGGACAACGGCGCAATGATCGCCCTGGCAGGCTATTTTCAATTCCAGAGAACCACTCCCGTACAGTATAATCAGGATGTCTATTCCCGTTCACAACTCGGATAACGCACACAATGAAACTGGGCCGTCTAAGTAAGTTTTACTATCTCAAGTTCCTCCGCCTGAAAGGTGACCCGAAATCGCTGGCGGCTGGAACCGCCATTGGTGTCTTTATTGGCCTTACTCCTACTATGCCATTGCACACAGTAGCGATCATTGCGTTGACGGTCGTCACCAGGACCTCAATGATCGCCGCGATGACGATCAGCTGGATTGTCTGTAACCCTCTGACATATGTACCAATTTATTATTTTTCCCTCGTTATCGGCAATGCCGTCACTCCGTATAATTTGAGTTGGGAAAAAATCAAGGCCGTCTTGAACCTGCTGCTCTCCCATCCGGGGCTTGGCCCGTCCTTGCAGGCCCTGGCCAACCTGGGATTTGAGGCCATAATCGTGATGGTTGTCGGCGGTTGTATCCTGGCCATACCGTTCACCATTGCCAGCTACTATTTTTCTTTTTTGATGTTTGCGAAAATACGGAAAAAGAGAAGCGAAAAACATATACTTAAATGACTCTCGTATCTCAGGTTTTTAACGCTCACACAAATCACTCCGGACGATGACCATTTACGGAAAGACAAAACAATCGCTGCAGACGCACAAGCTGGCGCCGAAAAAGCGTTTCGGCCAGAACTTTCTTGTGCATCGCAAGACCGCGGAGGCGATAGTCCAGGCGGGCGGAGTCTGCAAGGAGGATATGATCGTTGAAGTCGGGGTAGGCCTGGGGGCCTTGACCATTCCGCTTGCCGAGGCCGCTGGTCATGTCTTCGGCCTGGAGATTGACAGCGGTATTATCCGTTTTCATCAGGAAGAACAGGATCTTCCTGCAAATGTCACCCTTATGCACGAGGATGTCCTGAAAACAGACTTCAACGTTCTGGCAGGACAATGCGGCGGACCGCTCAAGATCATGGCCAACCTTCCCTATTCGATTTCCAATCCCTTCCTGTTCAAACTCATCGAAAACCATGAGCAGGTGGCCTGGGCGACCATCATGCTGCAGAAAGAGGTGGCTCAACGGCTGATGGCCCAACCGGGGACCAAGGAATATGGTGTCCCCACCGTCATGTTGCAGTCATGTGCTACGGTCAAGCCGCTGATGACCTTGAAACCGGGAGAATTCCATCCCCGGCCGAAGATCGATTCGGTCGTTGTCCGGATTGATTTCTCTGCCGATACCGAGCGGATCAGGCAATTGCCTGCCTATAATCAGAAAATATTCCGCCATATCGTCAGGGCGGCCTTCGGACAGCGACGTAAAACACTCCTCAACACCCTGTGCAGCGCTGAATTGTTTGACTCCCTGCCGGAAATCAGCAAGGCCGAAGGAAAAGAGCTGACCGGAAAGGTAATTAATGCTGCCGGCATCTCGCCTGGAATCAGGGCGGAGAACCTGGTTCTTGAGGATTTTGTCAGGTTGGCGATTGAGACTTCCCTTCAGATCGACTCCCTGCAATCAGCCCTTCTCCCATAACCGGGGTCCTATTCATCCTCCGTGTGATCATCAACCGGTGGCTCCAGTCCGGGCAGGATCAGATTCTGTTTCTCCACTATGAGTGTCTTGCCGGCCGATTCAACGACCTTGCGCACCACCCGGTTGGAAACACGTTTCCCCTTCGCTGCCGGTCCCTTGATCAGGAGATCATTAAAGCTGATCTCCATGACATTGGTTTTGGCCCGGCTGGACGGCATCAGACCTATCCGGGCGAATTTATCTTCGCCTACCAGCAGCAGCAGGATCTTTGACCGGGGGTGTTCATCAAAAAGCCGGTACTCTTTTTCCAGGATGAATTTGGGCATACTGAAGCGTTTGGCATAGACGAAATTTTCCGCCCCATCCCGATAAATCAAATTAAAAACCAGATCCTTATCCACCTTGCCGAGCCATACCAGCTCATGGCCGACGAAGAGTTTCTCAGAAACGGCAATGATTTTATAGGCGCCTCCTGCAAAAATCAGCAGCAGCTTGTCATACTCGGAACAGGCAACGGTCAGGTCGTTCTTTTCGTCCTCGGCCTTGATCGTATGGCCCAGGAATCCCGAGTCCCGATGATAGCCGACTGTAAGGTTTGCAATCGCTATATTGCGGGCACTGACCTCAGTGAATCCGGTGATCTCGGTCTGCCGCGGATAAAATTTCCCATACCGTTCGAGCAGACTATCCAGATAGGAAATGGTAAAACCGACCGTATCGGTCAGACTTTTTCGCAGCGTTGCGATCTCTTTTTCTATGGTCCTGATCTCTTTGAGCTGTTTATTGATGTCATAGCGGGTGATTCGTTTGATTCTGATTTCAAGCAGATGCTCAACATCCTCCTTCGACACGGCCCGGATCAACTGATCCGTGAAAGGCTCCAGAGAGTCGTAGATCCGGTCGAAGACCGCCTTGACGCTCGTCTCCTCCTCGATGTTTTTATAGAGCCGCTCTTCAATAAAGATCTGTTCAAGTTTGCGGGCGTGCAGCTTTTCCAGCTGCCGGGAAAGGTCGATCTCAAGCTCATGGGTCAGGTCTTTCAGCAGCTTTTCGGTATTATAATGCAGCACCTCTTCGACCGTGCAGGTTGCCGGCGTCTTGTCCCGGATAAGGGTCAGATTGGGGCTGATCGGCACCTCGCAATCGGTAAAGGCGTAGAGGGCCGTGATCGTATCCTTGGCATAGATGCCTCTTGCCAGTTTGATTTCAATCTCAACCTCTTCGGCGGTATAATCATCTATCGAATGGATCTTGAGCTTGCCGGACTTGGCCGCCTTTTCCACCGACTCGATCAGAGATTCGGTGGTTGTCGTGAACGGGATCTCACGGATGACGATGGTCTTTTCGTTCAGTTCCTTAATCCGGGCCCGGCAGCGGATCTTGCCGTTGCCATGGTCGTACTGGGAGACATCGACAAGGCCCTTCTGTTGAAAATCAGGGTAGATCTCAAATTCTTCGCCACGCAGGATCTTCTTCTGCGCCTCCAGCAGCTCGCAGAAATTATGGGGCATTATCTTGGTGGCCATCCCGACGGCAATGCCGTCCGCCCCCTGCAGCAGCAGAATCGGGATTTTCGCCGGCAGGGTGACAGGCTCCAGCATCCGGCCGTCATACGACTCCTCGTATTCGGTCAGGTCCTTATTGAAAAGGACCTCGCGGGCCAGCGGAGAAAGCCTGCACTCTATATACCGTGCCGCCGAGGCCTGATCTCCGGTGAAGATATTGCCGAAGTTTCCCTGTCTGTCGATCAGGAAACCCTTGTTGGCAAGATTGACAAGGGCGGCAAAGATCGAGGCGTCGCCATGGGGGTGGAGCTTCATGGTCTCGCCCACCACATTGGCCACCTTATGGAAGCGCCCGTCGTCCATATTATGCAGGGTCTGCAGAAGCCGGCGCTGGACCGGCTTGAATCCGTCATTGATATCCGGAATAGCCCGTTCTTTTATCACATACGAGGTGTATTCAAGAAAATTCTGATCAAAAAGCTGATGGAGTTTGCCGAGGTTTGATTCCATGGACCTAAAAGAGATGGTGGAGTTTTTTTTGCTATCCGTAAAAATTATCGGAACAGAAAAAGGCTAAACCAGATTTTCCATAATATATTTTTTCCGTTCCGGTGTATTTTTTCCCATATAGAAGGCAAGCACCTTGGCCACCTCGCTGATGGAATCCATAGTCACGCTCTTTAACCTGATCTCGCCGCTGATAAACTGTTTGAATTCCCTGGGTGAGATCTCGCCCAGGCCCTTGAACCGGGTGGTCTCGACATTGGCCTGCGCCTGTCCCCTGCCCTGCAGTTTTTTGGTGGCGATCTGCTTTTCCTTTTCGGAGTAGCAGTAATGGGTCTCCTTTTTGTTGCGCACCCTGAAAATCGGGGTCTCCAGGATATAGACATGACCGAGTTTGACGAGGGGCTCGAAATAGTGGAGGAAAAAGGTCAGCAGCAGGTTTCTGATATGCAGACCGTCGACATCGGCATCCGTTGCCAGGATGACCATGTCATAGCGAAGGTTGGAGATCGAATCTTCAACGTCAAGCGCCCTCATCAGGGAATACATCTCTTCGTTTTTATAGATAAGGGCCTTCTTCTGACCGAGGACATTCATCGGTTTGCCCTTCAACGAAAAGACCGCCTGGACCAACGGATCGCGGGAAGAGACGATGGAGCCCGCCGCCGACTGACCCTCGGTGATGAAGATCATGTTTTCACGTCCTTCGGGCGACGGAATTTCCTTGGATGGATGGTGCTTGCAGTCCTTCAACTGCGGGATCTTCAATGCCACCTTTTTGGCCTTGGCCCGGGCCTCCTTTCTGACGCTCTGCAGTTCTTTCCGTACCTCTTCGTTGCGCGCTATCTTGTCGAGCAGAATCTCCGCCGCCTGGGTATCCTTATATAAAGCGCTGGAGACCGCATCCTTGACAATTCCCACGATCCAGGACCGGATCTCGGTGTTGCCGAGCCGGTTTTTGGTCTGGGATTCAAAGACCGGGTCTTTAATCTTCACCGCCAGGGTGCCTACGATCCCGTCCCGCACGTCTTTGCTGACGAATTTCTTGTTCGAATACTCGTTGACCCCTTTCAGGATGCCCTCGCGGAAGGCGGAAAGATGGGTGCCGCCCTCGCTGGTATAGGTCCCGTTGACAAAGGAATAATAGGTGTCTCCGTAGGCATCGGTATGGGAGAAGGCGAATTCTATGAGTGCATCCCGGTAATAGATCGGGGTGTAGATGTTTTCGCCGTCCAGTTCCTTGTCCAGGAGATCAAGAAGTCCGTTGGTGGAATGGTAGCAGGTCTTGTCCAGATACAGCTTCAGCCCAGCATTCAGATAGGCGTAGCGCCAGAGGCGCTTCTCAATAAACTGCTGATCGAAAGCATATTCCGGAAACATGGTCCTGTCCGGCAGGAATTCAACCAGGGTCCCGTCTTTTTCCTTGGTCTCTCCACTGTCCTGCTCGATCAATTCCCCCCGGATGAATCTCGCCGTCGCATACTGCCCGTCCCGAAAGGCCGTTACCCGGAAATGCTCGGACATCGCGTTCACAGCCTTGGTGCCGACACCGTTCAGGCCGACTGAAAACTGGAAGACATCGGTGTTGTATTTGGCGCCGGTGTTGATCGTCGAGACGCAGTCGACGATCTTGCCCAAGGGTATTCCACGTCCGAAGTCCCGGACCTGGACCAGACCGAACTCATCGATGCTGATATTGATTCGCTTGCCGGCCCCCATGATGAATTCATCGACCCCATTATCAACGACCTCTTTCAACAGGATATAGATACCGTCGTCCTGATTGGAGCCGTCGCCAAGCCTGCCTATATACATGCCCGGACGTTTCCGGATATGCTCCAGAGAACTCAGCGTTTTAATCTTGCTTTCATCGTAAATATGGGAAGATACGGTCATGATATAATGTTATTTCTTAAAGATATTGTCTGATAAATTCGCTGGCGCCATACTATTGCATTTGGCAATTTTAATCAACAGCCATAGATGACCTCAAGAGGATTTTAACGGACGCAAACCTCCTTCCGCCGCTGTGACACGCTCTGGCATTGGTATACAAACCAACCCCGCAGGTAGAAATAAATGTTCTGGAGAGGGTGTCTTTCCCCCTTTTTTCCCGGTCGTCCGCGGAATCCGGCCACTCTCTTGACTCTTTTAGAATCATTTCCGTAACAATTGAAAATCCTTAAAAAAGAAAATTCGGGCCCAATATTTATTAGGATTGCAAAAAGACAAATTTTCCGCTAGTTGATAGGAATTATAAAAAATTCGGACTCGTGACGGATCTTTCTGTGAAACACCTCAAATGGAGTGTTATACAGAAACTACATAATTACTTGTTCGGCGTCGTCTCAGCGCTGATGATGATTACTCAGGAGGTTCAGGGATGAAAAGACCAGAGCATGAGCAACGCATTCCCGCGCCTTTAGGACATATTGAGCCACACGCACCGATGCTGCGAATTCCGCCGGAAGATCAACTGCTGTACAAAGTTGTGACTGTGGAGAATTTGCTGCGCTCGGTTACCGGCAATTACCTCCACTTCAATCGCGTTGACAGCTATTCTGACTTTCCAAATGCTGATCCGAACGATGGCCGACAGCTGCCAAAGGATCACCCCGCCAATGCTGCCGCGAGGTTCGCGAAAGCCCCTGACTATTCTGCTGCACACTACTACGATCAATCTCGTGGAAGAACCTACGCCTGCTGTCTCTCGGTTGAGAACTCCGACTTCATCTGGAGGAACTACGCGAACGGGAGTGAGAAAGGCAAAGTCTGTGTTGTGTTCGAGTTTGGGAAGCTGCGCGCTATGCTCAATCACACTTTGGCGCCGGGGAATGCTGCACTTCAATACGAGGGCAACCGCTGCCACCAGATATTCTCAATAAATTACGGCTTGGTGGACTATGTCAAGTGGGAGGACCATCAAACAAACGAGCGGTACCTTTCCAATCCAATTCTTTACACGTACCTGAAAGACGCCGCCGGTTTCTCCGATGAGAAAGAACTCCGCATTTCTCTCTCCGCCATCGGCATTGGGCAATTCGCTCTGAACGACGGTTCAATGATTCAGTTTCCACAATCGCTGCAACTCGCATTCGATTTCCGCGCTGCAATCGCCACCGCTGCAATTCGACAAATCCTGCTTGCGCCAGACTCTGACTCCGGCTTTCTTACACGAGAGTTGGCCAAACTTCGTATTGAACCCGTCCAGGAATCAGCCACACTACGACGCCGAACCCATCATTCCACAGGACCTGCGCGAAAAGCCGCGCAGGTCCTGTGAATTCAAACGTTATGCAGAGGAAGTAAAAATTGATCGAAGATGATGGCGATATCACAAGAGGAATTGGCTTGGTAACAATATACTCGGCATATTTGGAAGGCCGCATCGATGATCTTTTGTATCAATTGTCAGAACTTGAAGAATACATCGAAGACGAACGGAAGTGGCCTATCAGCCGCAAGATTAAGAAAGCGCAGAACATACTGAAAGGGGTGAAGCACGAAGTGGCGGATGAACTTTCAATAATACTTACGCAGTGTAAGGATCATTTTGAATGGAGAAATGAATTAGTTCATGGACGAATATATTCTCCAGAATATCATCAAGAGAATCTGAAATCTGGTCGGCCAAATGTTCCTGACAGGAAAGCCGATTCTGCTGAGATTTATATACTTGTTAACAACTTGGACGTATTGAACACCAATATATATCGCCCTCAGATATTTGCTGTGAGCAGAATGCTATCAGAAATAAATGGTAAAAATGAATAAACATTCAATAGACCAGACCGGAATAAAGCGCGTTCTTTCAAGGGCAGCGCATCGGCCTGCCGGTTATCAGCACGATTAGGCCATACACCATTAAGGAGGCGCATGAGATATCTCACTTTTCTTGCAACATTTGTCCTATCGTCATTATTATTTACGAGCACAGTGTTTGGGGCTCAAAAAACTATGCAATGTCAAAAATACCGTGTGGATGGTGTAAAAAAGGCCGAGGTCACAATCTTCACATTGGCATTAACATCAGATCAAAAAAAAGTGATCTACCATAAAATTAGTGGGCCAGATTGGGATTTAGCCTCTGACACAGAATTAGAGGTCGTCTGGAAATCAGCAGATGGTCTTCGTGTCGTTGCAAGTTGGATCAATAAGAAGTTCGGTCGAGATAACAAGATGCTCTCTCCCGTCTACGTTTTTGATATTGATTATCAGAAACCAATCTTCAAGGCAACCTCAGTTGGGGGTATTTTAGATTTTGCTGAAGTACTTTCTTCGCCTTGGGTATATGAATGCATGCGTATGGATTAATTAATGTAAATATGGGGTCAGATCTTGAATGTTGACATTAAGATGCATTGTATTCGGAATTCAGCAGATGCAACACCTATTTTAACAACAAAATGCACTGGATAAACAAGTGATTTTCACGTAGGGCCATAAGGAGAAGAAATGATGATTGATTACACAGTCGACGAAACCAACTCTGTGCTCTACGTTCGTCCTACAAGTCCATTGCGGAGAGATGATTTTGAGGCTCTCTCTCAGGCAGTGGATCCCTTCATTGAACGAACCGGCGGACTTAATGGCTTACTGTTGGAAGTAGCACACTTCCCAGGGTGGACGAATGTGGCAGCGGCCATTCGCCACTTCCAATTCGTGCGTGATCACCACCGGAAGATCAAAAAAGCCGCAATTGTCACCGACTCGCCTCTCGGCGAGGCTGCCGAGCACATCGCATCTCATTTTGTGGCGGCAACGATCAAACATTTCCCAGCCGGTCACCTTGATGAGGCAAAAACATGGGTATCCTCGAACTGAGAAGGAACAAATAAATGTACAGAATAAATCGGTGATTTTCACGTAATGCCCGAACAATAAACTTGATCAAACCATAAAACGTACAGTATAATGTACTAATAAATTACTAAGAGGTGCATTATGCAAAGACTGAAAATCGATCAAGACATTCGTCCTCTATCAGAATTCCGAACCGGAATTGCTTCTTTTTTAAAACAAATTCATGAAACAAAAAGGCCTCTCGTCATTACCCAGCATGGCAAAGGGGTAGCTGTACTGCTTGATGTTGCAGAGTATGAAGCCATGCAGGAAAAAATTGAACTTTTAGAAGACGTGCAAACATCTATAACACAAATTGAGGCTGGAGCTGGTACCGGCCATGATAAAGCCAAGGCAGCAATTTTGAGACGGATTGGAAAATGAACATCATATGGTCCCCTTTTGCAATAGACAGGACAACAGAAATTGCTGAGTACATAGCTCAGGACAATCCTGCGGCTGCAACAAAATGGATAGAAACCTTATTCGACAAAGTTCAATCAGTAAAATCATCACCAAAGAGCGGGCGGGTAGTTCCAGAAACAAACAGAGAAGACATTCGTGAATTGATTTATGGAAATTACCGTATCATTTACAGAGTAGAGAAAATCAAAATTTCAGTGCTTACAGTTCGGCATAGCAAACAAATTCTGCCGATAGAAGAAATACAGGCATAGTGCGTATGTAGGTCGGATTGAACACACGGGGGCGGACGAAGTTAACAATTTGTTTTTATAGGGATAATACTTTCAAAAGAGGCCATATCAGTTCTTAGAAGGCACTTTTAGGGGTCAAAAACAGCGCACTAACCAAAACATGGACGTAAGGTATCACTCCGTTCCGGAAGGTTAGCGAGGGTTCATTATGAAAAATCAGAATCAACATCACGAGGTAATGAGCAAAAATATTTTGTGGTTGCTCTATTTGCTTCTGCTGTTCCTCAACGCTATCGCCTTTCTCGTTTATCATTTTTCCCACTCCGACAAGGCGCTCTGGCTGCAATTGTGGGAGTATGCAAATTCCGATGTCTGCAAGCTGATCTCGGCAAGTCTCTTGCTCCCGATAATCCTCTTTTATCTGGAAAGTAAATTTAAGCTCGCGGATACAGCCGCAAAAAATGCAGAAGACCGCCGCCGCGCAAAAGAACAGGCTCACTTGGAACAGGTTGAGCGAGAAAAGCAGGAACAAAAATCAGCACGTAGAGCGGTTATTTCCGATACTATAAAATTATGGGATAAGATATATGAAATTGCTACCGATATACGGTGTTACAATATAAAAAAAGCCGATATTCTCACTATCGATGAATCACTCAGGGCTATCTATTGGATGGCTAATTCAGGAGAGGATGTCGTAAACGATTGGCATTCCCAATTCCCCAATATAACCCTTAATGAGACCACCATATTCCTGGAATTTTTCAATATGATTTTGAAATCAAGCGCAACGGTGGCTCAGTCAATCAGAAACAAAAAAATGACTGACGAGGAACTCATGGTGCTTCAGGATTCTCTTGGGGTTATTTTGGTAAGTTTAAAAGGCATTGCTCATCATCCAATGATTATGATCTTTAAACTAGCATCAGATTTACTGGGGAACGAAAAAGATCCGGACAAAACACAACAGAGTCTGCACGAGAGGATTGAATACCTGACAACGTGGTTTAACAATATATATTACCTGGAAAAAGAACAAAACCAGCTACTTTCTACAATTGAAGGCCGGAGTGGAGACGAAATTCGCACAATGGCAAGGGAGTTCGAACAATGGATCGGGGAAAATCCCTCACTTCCGCCAAATGAATTCAACAGATACAACGACCTTCAGTTGAGTTTTTTGGCGATCCCGAGGGACAAACGTTTTTCGGCCCAGAGCTATTATTATTCCCCCGAGTACGTCAATGTTCTTGCCGATACCCTTGGGTTTTCATTTTTTGTCAATGAAATAGAGCGGCGAGGAGAAACGTGCACGAGGAATAACGAGACGTAGGTCATGAGATGCAAATGGTGCGGGGCCGGAGAACACACGGCACACACGGGGGCGGACCAAGTCAAGTTAAAAATCTCGCTCTAACGTAAGTATGCGGTCAATTTTTTAAGGTTGACATATGGAGACAAGCAATGCAACAAAGCTTCGGTCGACAGCAGTACAACAGAATCAAATCGCCATATAAGGCATCCCTGGCATATGTGATCGCCGTAACACTTGTGTATGCCTGCAGTTCCGGCTTTGTGCAGGCAGAGTCAAATACGTTTGGCACCTACTCCGGCACAATCAATGTAACGGGAACAGAAATCAGTCCTCTGGCAAATTATCGTGCGAGAGTCAAGGTCAGCCTGCCGGTCACCCAGCGTGACAAGGCTTCCGCCACTGCCGAGTTTCTTGCCGGCGAAGCGCCGAACGCAACCGTCCTGATCTCGCAATGGGACGTATCCTTCACGGAAAAATCTGCTGATTCTGACGGAAAATTCAGCAGTTGGACATGCTCGCTTGCCGCCCCGACCGAGATTCTCATGACACCGACGGGAGTTCTTAACGTGGACCTGAGAGCAAAAAAATACGCTCTCTCACTTACCTTATTGTCAACCAGGGAAGTTGCGTTCAACTGCATGCATTCACGCTCGGGTGCATACAAGAAAAAGCAAGGGGTCGCCTTGTACATCGGCACCGGCGCCCCTGGTGTGCAGACAATGCTGCCATTTTCTGATGCGGCTCGTTTGACCGCGAATTACACCTTGATGCCGACCGCCGAAACCAAGGGGCAATATGGTCCGATCATTCAAGAATGGGACCTGCAACTATCCCCCTGATCACGGTTAAGGGTAAGAGGCGGGAATAAGGTCTTCACGCTACACATAACTGTGATATTCCGGTTCGTAGATCAGGGTTTCGATGTATCCGGACAGATCCTCCGGCCTTGGTTTTGTGGCCAGCCCCCTCTTGTAGGCCACCTCGGCCACTGCCACGGCTATAGCCATCGAAACCTCCCGGATCCGCGGCAGCGGCGGGTAGACGCGTCCGATTTTCAGATCGGTCTCGGATACCTCCCGTGCCAAGGTCCTTGCTGCCACCAGAAACATCTCATCGGTCACATGACGGGCCCAGCTCGCGACAACACCAAGCCCGACGCCTGGAAAAATATAGACGTTATTCCCCTGCGCCGGCACCAGTTTTCTGCCCTTGAACATAACC
>CAIUQR010000062.1 GCA_903901335.1 uncultured delta proteobacterium
AGTCATACGGGTAGTAATTATTAAGTGAACATAACGGGATGGTCATAAGTTCCTCCTTTTCCTTTTGTAGAAAAAACAGGGCTTTGATGACCAAATTATATCATATAATCGGCTCGATTTTTGTTACGTATACTCCTGAGAAATGTTGCTGGTCAGTACCTGTTGACGAAAAACTGCTATCTCTGCCAAGAGGGAATGGCAGACGTAGCTGATAAGGGGTGCCGCTCCTGGTGATCAGACTGGAAACGGTAACTCCGAGCAGTCGCACCTTGCGTCGGCCAGTCTCGGTACCGTGTAGCAGCCGGGGAAGAAAGGAAAGGATATCCGCAGCGGTAAACAGTGGTGCTGTGAATGTAGCAGAACGAGTAATGGTCAGAAAGTCCTGGTAACGTACCTTGAGGGTTAAAGAATAACCGCCGGAATCATGTTTTTCAAGACTGGCTGCCACCGAACCGGCCAGCTGCCGCAAAATAGCATAAATCCGCTCAAGGTCAAGGATGTCTTCAGCCATGGTGGTTTCGCTACCGATCGACTTGCGAATCCTGCTGCTTATTACCGGCCTGGGGTCAATGCCTCGGCAGATGTTGTAAAAATATTCTCCGGATTTGCCGAAGTGGAAGGTAAGCTCTTTCCGGGAAAAGCGCAAAAGGTCCTCTCCCTTTTTCACGCCGATCCTCTCCATCTTTGCCTCTGTCACCTTACCAACTCCGTAAAATTTGCCGATCGGCAGGGTAGACAGAAAAGAAAGCGCCGCCGAGGGACGGATGATCGTGATGCCATCCGGCTTATTCATAGCAGAGGCTGCCTTGGCCAAAAATTTGTTGCAGGAGACACCGGCGGAAGCGGTTAAACCTGTGGTATCGAAAATTTGCTTGCGGATCCGCTGCGCCAGGAGTGAAGCCAATGGTTCCTGGAAATGGTTTTCGGTAAGATCGAGAAATGCCTCGTCCAAAGAAAGCGGTTCCACCAGGTCGGTGTATTCATGGAAAATGGCCATTACCTGGTTTGATATTTCTTTATAGCGACTGATTCGAGGTGGAATGAAAACCGCACGGGGACAAAGCCTTACAGCCCGGGCGCTGGGCATAGCGGAATGGATGCCGAACCTGCGGGCTTCATAAGAGCAGGCGGCCACCACGCCACGGCTGTCTGGACGACCGCCAACGATAACCGGCTTGCCTCGGAGATCGGGGTTGTCGCGCTGTTCAACGGAAGCAAAGAACGCATCCATGTCAATATGTACGATTTTTCTATTGCTGTTCATGCGTATGGCATGGTCAGAATGATCAGAGTACACAAAGGTGAAACTGGATATAATTTTTCACCTGAGCAATCGTTTACATCGATTAAATCGGTTTCCTCCTGGTTATCTAGCAAAAATGTCGGACCATCACAAACCTGGTGGATACGTGAAAAATTGATCTCAGTCTGGAATGTAGGGTATTGATTCAATTTAATATCAAACTCCACTAGATAGCCTTTTATAATAAAAACAAAAAAGGGGGGTGCTCCACTATGAGATTTTTGTGATCTCTTGGCTTCGCACCCCGCCGAATCAGATTTTTGAATCGCATAGTAAAAATCACTTCTTTAACCGCATCTCTTATTTCCTCTAATGGAGTTTTTGAAAATATAGCGGTTGAGGGTCTGGGAGGGATGCTTATTCGAACCCCTAGTCGCTCCTTGGAACCGGGACGATAGACTACTTCTGACAAAATAAATCCCTTCTTTTCAAGTGCGTCAACGTTTGTTTTTGGCTGCCTTCTTGCTTATTCCGAGCCACTTCAATCTGCTTATTCCATTACGCTTTCAAGATGACACTAATCCAGGGCCAATTGGTTAAACTTTTCATTGCTGCCCAATTTGCCGCCATCTCTGTCAAGCCGAATTCTGCTTGGGCTGTTGCGGCATCAAGTGATTCGACGACTCGGTTGGCAAAATAGTTCCGTCGCAATATGTTCTATATTTGTTCGGCCGGATTCAGGTCCGGTGAATATGATGGCAGTCTTCTCAACACCACATTTTCAGGAAGGACAAGATCTTTACTTCTGTGAGATGATGCTCCATCGACAACCATGACGATAAATTCTCCCTTGTGTGCCTCACCTACTTGGGCCAGAAAGCGGGAAAATTTTCAGTATTCATCTTCTCGGTCATCATATAATCGAGACAACCATCCCATGGGCTGACATCTGCATATTCATAACGGAACTCCCGTACTGGCAGCCGGTTCACGTTTTTCAGGCAGGCGAAAGCCACTGTTTTCGGAAATTTTTTTTAAATTCATCTTGAGCTTCCGGATCGCTCTTGGGATGCTTGGAATCCGGTTGCACCTTGCGCCACCCGTGCCGAGCCAACAAACGATATGTTGTTGATAGAGGAATGGCATGTCCTATCCGTTCAACCAAAGCTGAATGAAGAGGAGGTACCGTCAACACTCCACCTCTCGTTGCCTGCTCTTGCCACCGATCGAGAAACTCTCGTTCCTCTTCGATGGTCATTACAGAATTCCGACGACCGCCCCATGTCTTTTTTGATGTGTCGTTTTGATTGCGAATATTGCTTCGATCACGAAAGACAGTGCGGCGGCTTGTACCCAGCGCATCTGCTGCCTGGTCTGCGTCAAAGCCATGCTCGGCGACCAGAATCACCGACAGGGCTTTCCTGTATTCGCTAACCGAGGTTGCTTGGTCACGTAATTGTTTGGCTTTTTGTACGTCATCAGGATCGATTGATATTTTTCTTGCCATGGCTCACCTCCATGGCAATATCTTACCAAAATGTCATCTTGAATGCAAATTTGAATTACTTCGGTTACGAAGGGGTCAGTATGATAACTTACCTATCCCTCACTGATCAGCAAACCTGGCCGAAACGGTTGCAGAAGGCAAAATCATTTCGATGGTTGGCATTTAAATGGAACATAGAGTATTAAGAAGAGATAGTCTATGGGCTGTTTAGTACCTTACAATCTATTTTCTTGTTTTTTTTCACAAGAAAATAGATTGTCTAAAGGTTCTTATCCAGCTCAGCTGGGTTTGCTTTTTACCGGGGAACATTCATTTGTCTCGCCCGGCCTGATCCCCTTTGTTCAATTTTCGATGATTCCTCCCGTGCTCTGCGGCAAAGAACTTTAGAGCTTATCTGTAATTAAGCTTTCATGGGATCGCGCTGGATTTTGAGACGGATTTGATCGTGACGATTGAACAAAACCGCAAGCGTAGCAGCGCTGCGGTGAGGATTTTGCGATTGAGGAGCGATCAAAGGCGGCCAA
>CAIUQR010000063.1 GCA_903901335.1 uncultured delta proteobacterium
CTCCTGTTTTATTGTCTCGCAAACAAATAATAACAGAAAAAACTTTGTGAAGCTCAACTATTTCATATACTTATACGAATATCTCCGGAACACCGGCTGGGCCTCTACAATCAATTACCAGAGACTTTTGCAAGAGGCTCTTCTTTCATCTTTTAAAAGCTGCAAATCAATTCTTTCAACAATTTTCCTTGCTCTCTGCCTAGCCTCTCTCAACGATTCACATTTTGTTTTCAGCCCCAACAACCAGAGAGACCTTGAAATAAATAGCCATAGTTTTGCCTTAAACCGAATTGCAGGAAATTTTATCAAGGGGATTTCAGCTTCTCGAAAGAGTGGATCTGGAATGACATTCTTGCCGATAAGCCTTCCTGTTTCAAGGCTCCTTGCAAGATCACTTGTATAAACAGCCTCTTCCTTCTCACCTGCAAACTCGTTAATGCAAATCCCTGAATCATTATACCTTTGGACCCATAACGGGAAATCATGACCTGAAATTATTTCATTATTTGAAACTCTTGGCTCTGCATGACGATAGATGATGATTTCCATATTTCCAGAACCAAATAGCGTAATATGGAGCTTTAAATTTCTTCCATGCGTTCCAACTCCCTGACATGATTACGTTCCTCTCCGATGATTATCTCCATTTTTCGGATTGATTCATCATCGTCAAGAAAGCTCAACAGGAATTCATAGAAGATTATGGTATCCTGTTCGAGTGCCTTCGATCTGACAACGATCTCCATCACGGTTTCGGCATGTTCCAGTTCCCTCTGGTCAAGAAGAAACGTGTTTCCCTTGACCATATCCTGAAGCAGGATCCGGCCCATCGACTCTATTTCCTGTTGTTCCTGTGTCAATGGCCTGGTTGACCGGATTGTTTCAAACCATTGGGCATGACGCCGCTCCTCATCGGCCATCCAGTCCAGTGCCTTGGCGATTTTGGGGTTCCTGGCGGCTTTGCCGGCCTTCCGGTATGTCTCTTCCCCGTTTCTTTCAATCTGTATGGCTATATTGCGAATATCGGCAAGGGTAAACATATCTTTCTCCTGGTTTTACTATCGGTTCGTGCCGTTCCAAACGAGTATGAGCACTCCTTAGCCTGCCCTGCTGCTCTCTTGCTGTTGCCCTGCCTGAAAAAAGGCACTACTCCAAGGTTCTGCCGATATCGAATACCTGGTGACAGGAGGGACAGATAAACAGCCACTTAACCTTCTCACCGTCGCGTTCCAACATGGAATGAAAACCATCCTTATAACCGCACAGGGGACAGATTTTAAACTCGTCATCAAACCTGATTAAGTGAATGTCCTTGTCCATGGAATTTCTTTGCATGGTTTTGTCGTTAGTCAGGAAAAGGAGTACGGGATGTCCCCTTTCCATTCTGTGCTAAAGAGCATCCAGAGAGAGTTTGACGGATGGGCGCTCATCACCGGAAAGAGGCTCGGGGTCCTTGATGCCTACACGTTCTTTCGGGACCTGCACTGGGCCTTCCAGTTCTGCGGCAATGGACTGGGCACGCTTTCCGGCAAGCTGCTGGAGAGCGCTGTCCGCCACTTTTTCACTCTCAACAAGCCGGATATAAAGCTCTCCCGCCCAGAGGGTGGCCTGCTCGGGACTTTTCCCTCCCGGAATGATCTTATAGAGTTTCAAGTTATCGGACATCCTTGAAAAGAAACCCGTTTCCTTGCCTTTTTTCTCCTGGTGGGTTGCAGGCGTTCGCAACGTTATGGAACCTGCCTCGACGCCTTTTTCCAGTTCCGTCAGCGACGGCTTCCCGAAACGTTCCTTATACAGATTTTCCACCGTGTTTTGGGTCTTGGAGTCGGTAAAATCGAGCGGACCGGGGTCGTCGTTCGGGCTGAGTTTTACTCCTTGTTTGGTGGCTATCATTCTGCGTATGCTCAAGTCCTTGAATTCCATACCATCCACCTCAGGGCTGTACCTCCCCTGGATGACGAGCTTGAGCTGCGGCCGTTGTTTCATTGCATCGGCGATTTTGATAAGCTTCTCTTTCTCAGGCGGGGGGAGGTCGGCACTTCCAGGGTCAAACTCCACTGCATCGAAATTCGTTCCCTCTCCCCCGAACAGACTTCCAAGTGCCCGGAAGGGGGCCGTCACCGCTTTGGTAATCAGATTTGTCAAAACCTTCCAGATGAGCGGCCCGATACTGAACTGGGGATCATTCAGATCTCCGGTTACCGGAAGGCCTATATCTATGCGGCCGTTTGCGTCCCTTAAAAGCGCGATGGCCAGATCCAAGGGCAGGTTGGAGGCGCCAGGCTCGTCGACCTGCTCTCCCAACACCAGGTTATCAATGATAATTTTATTATCTCCCGTCATTTTGTAATCATGGATCTGATATTTCAGGTCCGCTGAAAACTTGCCGGTTTTGATCAGGCGACCGGCGAACTTTCCCGAATAGGGCGAAAGGTTCTTCATCTCCAGGTTGCGAAAAACCAAGTCAATATCGGATGAACGTCCAAAATCGTTGGGACGGATCACGCCACTGATTTTTACAAGCCCGTATTGATCCACATGTCCGTCCATCTGGACCCTGGCCTGCGCGTCCTTGGACGACGAGAGACCAGTGACCATCCCTTTGAGATCATGGATACGGGTCATGAATCTTGGCCGCAGGCTCAAATCGGCAAAGACCATGTTACCGTTTATCACCTGCACTTTGGAAAGCCGATATGGAAAGACATCCTGACTGTTTTTTTGCGCTACATTCGTTGGCCCCGGCTTGGTTGGTCCAGGTTTGGCTGCTCCCAGTTTGGCTGAGTCCGGTTTAACTGGTCCGGGTTTGATGGGTTCTGGTTTGGTCGGCGTTGGGGTCTTGGTTTCACCCTGCTTCTTTTTTATTACCTTGGCCAAATTCAAGGTCTTGTCTTCCCCGATAATAAACTCCCCGACAGGTTTGGATATCTTGATCTCTTGCACCTCCAGTCCGTTGGGCTGAAGCGTCAATTTGAATTTGGGAATCTGCACGGCATCCCAGCTGAAATAAGGTTTTTTGGAACCGGGGTCGGTAAGGCGGAGACCATTCAAACTGAAATCCCCTTCATAGGCTGTATTCTGAGCATCTCCCGGAACCCCATACCGCAGGTTGCCCCGAGTGGAAACTGATGCCGACTGTAATACAAGAGTGACATATGGCTCAATATAGGGCTGCAGGGATGTGAGCACCACGCCGGATACATTGACCTCGGCCTCCACAGACGGGATGGATGGGTTCACTGTGCCATTCACTGATGCAGTACCGCCCTGCTCAACCTGAAAACTGACGGAAAATCCCATTGGCGATATGCCGTCAACCCCGGTAAGCTTGACATTCAAGCCCTGCAGACCGAGTACAGGTTTGCCGGAATGTGTTGTCTGGTCTGAAAAACTTGAACTGAAGCCTTCTACTTCGAAGGACTTGACCAGGAATTTCCAGGCAGGACCGGCATCGGATGAAGGTTTGGTCCCTGGGGCCTCTTCAGCTGCCCCTTTTGTTTGCAAAAGCTGCAGCCAGTTGATCTTTCCTTCGGCGTCTATGCCCGCATCCAGGCGGCCCTTGTTCAGGGCAATCCGAGAAATGGTAATGGAGCGGGCTCCCAGATCGAACTCGCCTCCTTCAACCATCAGTTTCTCTGTTGCAAACAGCGGCCCCTGTGACTGAGGATCCTGAAGATTGATAGCTTTCAGTTCACTTGTTATTTCCCTTAGTGCTACTTTGTTCTCGTTAGAGCCTACCTCCACGTCCGCCTTGAGACTGAGATCAAGACCGGCAATTCCAGCCTTGACCGGGGTCTTTCGACTCTCATCTTCCAAGGCGATTGAAACAGCCTTTATCTCTATGGAATCCGCGTTTATCTTGAAAGAAGGATCTGCCGCAGGAGGCGGTGCAGATGCCGGAACCGCAAGAGTTGAATGAGGCTCTGTTTTTTGATCAGCTCCAGAAGCAGATTCAGAAGAGGAAGCTGCGGGGGACGGAGGCCCCTCCCCATGGTGCTTTTCCGGTAATGCTGCACGGATTATCCGTTGCAGATTGCTGCCTCCGGACTTGTCGATTCGAACATCCACAGCACCTTCCTCAAACAGCAATTTTCCCACATGCAATTGTCTGCTCGCCAGATCGAAACGAGGTACGTCCAGATTGATTTTTTTCAATTGAAGAAAGGCCTTATCCGCATCGAGCAGCTTCAATGACAGGTCCGATAAGGAGACATTGAGCCCATCGAGTGTCATCTGAACCGGTGCGGCAGCTGCATCCAGGTGATATTCCGTGTTGACATTGATCAGGCCGGCAGGCTGCTCCAGGTTGTTGGTATCCCTGAAAAATTTCCACAGACTGGCAGTCCGGATAGCCTTGAGACTGAGCTTTCCCTTTGAGTGTAACGGTGTTAAAGAGATCTCCCCTTCCCACTGGATGGACTCTCCGTCTTCATTCGTCCCAGAAAAGGAATATATTCCATTGTGGTCTTTCACTGTGGAAAAATCCTTCAAATGCAGATTGAGCTTCTCAAGGTTGAAATCAGCTGGCGTGCTCTGACGCTTATCGACAACGGCAATCCGTCCCTGTTGAATGTCGAGTGTCTGTAAAATGAACCGAAACGGTTTGGCGTTGGGCTTTGCAGGCTCCGGCGGTTGCGGAGACACAGGAACGAGCTTCTCGAAGTTGATCGTGCCGTCGGGTTCAAAGACCAGGTGGATCTCCGGCTTATCGAGAGCCAGCTCTCGCAGTACAACCGCCCAGCGAAACAGGCTGCTCATCTCCAGGTCGACAAAAAGCCTGTCGAAAGAAACAAGCAGCAATCCGTCTGCTTGTTTGAGATTGAATCCGTTGGCCTCGACGGAAAATAAAAAGGGATTGATGCGGACTCTCTCAAGACCAGCCTGGCAATGCAAATTCTGCTGCGCATATCTGGGCACGTACCAGCGAATGATCATTGGTGCGATGGCGAAACCGGCAAGGGTATACAGCAGCAATACTGCTACCGTAATTATGAGATATTTTCTGGTCAACACCTTGCGTATTGTGTTTTGCATGTCTCAATCCGGTAATGGTGATGTTTTCTAAAGTCTTTCCGCCACGATTTTCCCGAGCTCGACAAGTTGCTCTTGTGTCAACACAAGAGGTTTCGAGGCCGGGCCTCCTATATTAAAAAACGAGGTGAGCGTTATACAGTGACTC
Source organism: uncultured delta proteobacterium (assembly GCA_903901335.1). Classification (GTDB taxonomy): domain Bacteria; phylum Desulfobacterota; class Desulfobulbia; order Desulfobulbales; family Desulfocapsaceae; genus CAIUQR01. Next base: position 5,180 of record CAIUQR010000063.1, read on the forward strand.
CCTTTCCGGAAGACCAGCATATATTCTGGTCCCAACGATGCTGGACCCGAAAAAGCTTCTTCACCAACTCCTTTGACATCAGACTTGAAATAACCTTTCTGTTTCTTGTAATTCGCATAGTAATCTGCGGACTGGAAACCTGCCATGACCACGAGCTTATCATCCGAACCTGCGAAATTCAGGTCGCCGCCGGCACCTTTGCTTGGATCTCTGGGCACTTCTTTAATACCGGACATTCCACTTATTTTTTCAATATCAGCGCCGGTAAGATATTTATCATATGCACCAGCGGCAAATGACCCGGTATAAAAGCCGACAACAATCAATGAAAGCATGAGACTTACTAACAGCCGTTTCATGTGCAAAACCTCCTTATCTGAGAGTTGATACATTCCCCTCGCAATTATTCTACTGCAACCATGCGCCTGATTGCAAACGAGAAGACTCTGCCAGAGTAACGTGTTCATTCTTTCAGCGCTATAATTTTTACTCACATTTTCTGCTCACAGAGCCTTACCCAGGCGTTGATAAAATGCCCATCAATTATGCAGTATTTCACCGATCAGACACTCTGATCCCCCCTCGCATTTTCCTTTTCTTTCATTTATTTTCTCGGGTATAATAAATTTATTGCTTTTTGCAGTCAGGTCGTATAATATACCAATAAGTGTGCAGGACATGTTTGTAGTAAAAAAATACTAAAAAGATAACCGCGCAATCCTTGCAGAGAGGAAGCGCGGTTTTTTTGTTTGGACAAACAAGCTGCGAACCGTCTACCCTGTTGGTAAGGCGGCAATTAATCAAGTGGTTCTCAAGCAGAACCTGTTTTAAGGAGAAGTGCAAAATGGCAGAAGGTACAGTTAAATGGTTTAATGATGCTAAGGGTTTTGGTTTTATTGAGCAGGATGGCGGCAAAGATGTATTCGTTCATCATTCCGCAATCCAGTCACAAGGATTCAAGTCTCTTGCTGAAGGCGCCCGTGTAAAATTTGATGTAGTTGACGGCCCGAAAGGTCCGGCTGCAGAGAATGTCGTACAGCAATAAGCGCTGCAGAATAATCATTACAAAAACCCCGCCTTCCGCGGGGTTTTTTTTTACAAGACCATCAACCACCATAACCAGTTGCTTTTATTTGTCAAAATAATAATTTGATATAAATATAACGTAAAGGTATTCCATTGGCAAAAAACAACTACACATTTGATAAACGCCAGAAAGAACTCTCAAAGAAAAAAAAGAAAGACGAGAAAAAACAACGCAAACAGGAGAAAAAGAGCACCGAGCCAGACGAGGCTGCCGACCACGATCAGGATAAAGAATAAAATCCAGAAAGACAGGAAAATTTCCCTGCTAAAACTGCAAACACGCTCCTAGGTGCAATCACCACTTACGGAACAACCGTTTACCGGCAATCATCGATAAAATCCTGAGAAATGTTTTACGGTTGCGGTATTTTGCATTCATCGCTTCACTTCGGTTGAAATAGTTGACCGGGACCTCTATCATCCGCTTACGATCATACATTATCTCAATTATCATTTCGGCAAGAAGTTCGGATCCTCGGCCATGCAGCCGATCCCTTGTTTCCTGATAGCAGCTGGACCACACAGCCCGGAAAGTGCACCCGACATCCGACATCCGCACCTCCCGTCGCCACCACAAAAGTTCAATCAGTTTAGCTAATACTATATTGGCTATGCGCACCAGACCTCGCATGTCTGAACCCTGCTCAATGAGCTGCCGGGTAGTGCGAGTACCGACCACCATATCCGCCTCCTTGAGATACTCAAGCAGCTTATTGATGTCGTGTTCGGCGAAGGTATACTCCGCCTCAGCCTGGATCAGGATGTCTCCAACCATACGATCCATCCCGTAGCGAATCTTTTCGCCATACAGAGTCACTGCCAGCGGGCAAAGAATAACGCTTGCCCCACTGGCTCTGACCTTATGCTCGATAGTATTGTCGTGGGGGAGTACCACATACACCTCATCAATGGCCCGGTTCCGGCGATAGCGATTGATGGTGAAATCAATGTTTTCTTCGCCCCCCTCCGAATAGAGCAACAAAGCAATGCGGTTGTCTGCAAAGCTCCTGTTTCTTTCGTAGAAACGGGCGAGATTCAGGCTATCTCGATCGTTGATGTTGAAATAGGAGCCCTCCATTTCAAAGCAGAGACCCCCCGGATCATTCCGGCAGAGGCTGTCAATGAAGGTAACAAATTCAACATAGCCGGAGGGTGCTTGCGCACATGCTTCCTCTAACAGGGGGAAAAATTCCGGGGTGAGGATAAAGGTGCCCAAACCCAGCAAGTTATTTTCGAGGATTTGAGGTTTTTCGAGCAGATTCAGTATCCTGTTGCCAATTTTTCGTACCGAATAATTCCGCCTGATAAGCTTGGTATTCTCGGCCTTCATCGCAGCACAGGCGACGATGGCCTCTTTATACGGAAAATAACGCAGCTGAGCGTGGTTGGAACCGATATAGCACTCATCGCTCAGTATGACGCAGCATGGCGCCGACAACTGTCTGCCAGCCAACAGAATCAACCAGGCCACACCTTTATCCAGTTCAGTATTATCGATATAGTGCAAACGCACTCCCAGCTGGGATCCATCCTTGAAGTACGCTTTAATGACAGCGGAAAGGTAGCCGACAGTCACGTAAATCTCATCTATCTGGAGCGCATCGCGCATCAGATAGATAATCCTTTCCAGGTTAGGGCGAACATCAACCTGCAGCATTCCTTTGGGCACAAGGGTGGTATAGGGCCTGGCCCTGACGCCCTTACCTGCCGCCGGTATCAGTCCGATCAGTTTACCCATTCGTCCGTACAGTCAGAAAATAATATACGACAAGATAGAGACATTTCAGGGTTTCTGAAAGATGTTTCATCTTAGCTGTCTCCGTGTACCGTGGTGTAAAATCGATGGCTATTTCCTTAACAACAGTATTTTTCCGAGCCAGCTTCGCAGCCAGCTCCAAAACATGTTCAAAACCTTGCCGTTGCAGATTAACTCTCCGCAAAACCGAGCGGTTAAGAGCCTTACAGCCGGTATACAAATCGGTAACACCCTGTCGAAAAAGCAGATTAAACAGGGCGGATATGAGTTGATTGCCCAACCGTTTGGTCAAGGGGATCCGCAGATTTCTTCTTTTCAGAGATCGATCAGACGAGCCGTTATCAACATACACCACGTTCAGCGGCAGACCGAGGGCTGAAATCCGGCGGGATCGCCGATGACCAACATTTTTTGCGCTGCGTGCTCGTTGAGATACGTGACGTGATCAATGCTTATCTTGTTTTTTTCCAGTTGCTGGCCGTTGCCAGGCCACCATACACCGTCAAGGGGCCGATAATTGCCAGGGCCAGAAGAAGTACAATGAACGGCATGACCTTTTCCTCAGTCAGGCGACGACCGGCCAGATACCGGAACCCGGATGAGCGGAGCGTGGCGGATTGTCTGCGGCTGGCGAAGCCATCCCAGCAGGCAAGTTGACACGGTCAACTCTATTTGCTGATAGGCGGAGCGGTCCGACCTATCAGAAGGATAACCAGATTGCAGAGCTGAATGCCAGGGCCAGTCGGTCGCCATGACAATAATAAGGATCTTCGCCGTAACGGATTATGGGGACATAAAGCGTCAGGGCGACCACGCAAAGGGATAACACCAGCAGTCCTGACAGACAAATAACCCCTCTCAGGCCTTTTGATCTGGCCGCCAGCAAAAAAGTTGCACTAAGGATCAATCCCCCAAGGGCTACGGCCGACCCGGAAATTCCCCGGGTGCTGCACCTCCCCATACAACTGTTTGGAGCAGTCGGGGCAGACTTTTAATCAAGTAACATAGCATGGCACCCCATTCAATCCCCCGGGAATATCCGCCGATAACAGAACCAAGCATAAGCCATCTCAACAGAAGGTAGAAAATAAACACCGACGAATAACCTGTCAGGGTTTTCTTGAGATTTGAGGGTGAAGGCCATACGAGAATGCGGCTATGACCAGCAAGGGGGCATAGATTTCCTTGCTGCATAAGGCCAGGAAATAGCAAAGAACAGCAGCGAAAAACCATCCTGAACGAGAAGTAGTGCACCACTTGAGAAGCATCATCAGTGAGAGCAGGGCGAATGCAAAGCCAAACAGGTAGTGGCGAATGGAATAGTGTCCGGCCACAGCTACCATCGCTGGAGAAACCATCAGGGTAATCCCGCTGGTCAGAGCCGGCCATCGATGCAGACCGACTTGCTGGAGAAAAAGGTAGGCCAGAAAACCTACGGCGACGAGCAGAAAAAGGCTGTGCAGGTTATAGCCAAGAAAATTAACGCCAAACAGAAGGTAATCGATATAAAAAGATATCCCCAAACAGGGGCATAAAGCTGTTTTGACTGATAGCACGTCCCGGTCCTTTAAAGAGGAGCTCAAAGACATTGTGCTTAGCCGCCATTGTCATAAGAAATGTGTCATCTCCCCAGAAATCCAGGGACAACAGAGGATGACAGACAAACCAGGCAATCAGGGACATCACCAACACCATTGCAAAGTATTCGAACCGTTCGATTGCAGAGATGCTGCCGTGATTTTTTTTAACAATGTTGAGTTCACCCTACAGCAGAAAAATTGGACACTCTATTCAGTACCCCTTTAGGGGATGAAAACGGGTAGAAAATATTATCAGGTCAGGACAATCTTCGCAATGGAGTAGTATTCCTGCGGGCTGTCTATTTCATACGACGGGCAGACTTTATTAATCCACTCGGCAAGACCAGGCATTAAAGGCGTATCTTTACCCGTTATTGCAGCGACGTGCTCGGTTCTGATGATATAAGACATCGGCAACTCCTTATGAGGACTACATCTGTGATTCTGAAGTCTTCCGGATACTTTCAACAACCGGGGAAATCGTTAACCGAGAAAGGCCTTTTCTTCCATTTTCGGGGATCTCCGACAGAGATATTGCACTCACATAGAAGTGCCCATACAATCTGTTAGCTCTTGACAAGTGTTTTTTTCTTGTCTCATTCAGATGCGTCTGTATCCTCAGGTCTCTCTGTACAGGCGGCTTCATTCTCTCAACGTCCTTCCAGTCAACGTCACAGCATGACACCCGCCGCAGGAGACATTCGCATAATGTATATTGACATTTACAAAAAACAAGGTATTGTAATATAACTTATAGATAAATGTAAACACAGGCGAAAGGGAAGATGCGATGGCACTTACCGGCAAACAGAACCAGTTTCTGCAGTACCTGACAGAAAAAATAGCCGAAGACGGGAGGGCGCCCAGTCTGCGCCAGGCGGCAACGGATATGGGGGTCAGCCACACAGCCGTGGCCCAGATGCTGGGCCAGCTGGAAAAAAAAGGCCTCATTGAACGGGGCGGCCACTACAGCCGGACCATTCGTCTGCTCTCGGAGTTCCCGGCCGCTACCAGTTCCGCCGGAGGCCGGGAACTCCCTATTATCGGCCGGATCACCGCCGGTCTGCCCATGTATGCCCAGCAGACCTGGGACGGCACGGTGGTTGTAGACCGCACCCTCTTTGCCGGTGACAATCTGTTCTGTCTCAGGGTCAGCGGCAAATCCATGCAGGGCGCCGGAATCCTCGATGGCGATCTGGTCATCTGCGAACCCCGCCAGTATGCCGAAAACGGTGAGATCGTCGTCGTTCTGATCCATGGTGACGAGGCCACGGTCAAACGCTTTTCCCTGCATTCCGATCATATCGAGTTACACCCGGAGAACGACGCCTTTCCGATTATGCGGTATTCGTTTAGCGAACTGCTGGTCCAGGGGAAGGTTGTCGGCGTGATCAGGGGCCGGAGTCCTGAATTTTCAGCTGCCGGGAAGAATACCAAATGACACAGCATCTCGGTGTTGTCGAAATCAACAGGCCCTCCCAACCTGCAGGACCTGCGGAGAGAAAATATCAGGTCTCTCGAGAAACATGCGGCTATTCCTACACGGAATGGGTGAACAGCGGTTTATACCCCGCTGGCAGGAAACCAACCGATATGCAGAAAAAATTCGACTACGATTATTCCGCTGCCGAACTGCAGGAAGGGGCGGCGCCCCACCTTAAGATCCTGGCCTTCCGCTCCGGGCAGGGAATCATCTTTTTCAACAACCATGTCCGCGCCCAGGCACCCGGCAAGGCCCGGGAGTTGATCAAAATTCCTGGAGAGTGATGGACAGAGAAAGAGCAATCATCCATTTCAATGTCGCCGACTTCGCCGTGGCAGTGGAACGGGTCGCCGACTGTACCTTACGGGAAAGGCCCGTGATCGTCGCGCCGTTCCAGGCGGCCAGGGCTGTCGTCTACGACATGAGCGAGGAGGCCTTCCAGTGCGGGGTGCAAAAAGGGATGAGCCTGCGCCAGGCAACCCGCCTCTGTCGGGGAGCGGCAGTCCTTCCTCCCCGGCCGGATATCTATCAGCGGGCGATGCAGGCCTTCCTCGGCCAGATCAGGGACTATTCGCCGCTGGTTGAGCAGGGGGCAGGCGATGGCCATGTCTTTGTCGATGTGACCGGGACGCACCGGCTCTTCGGCCCTGCTCCGGATATCGGCTGGAAGGTCCGAAAACGTGCGCGCAACGACCTGGGGCTCAACCCGATCTGGACCCTTTCCGTAAACAAGCTCGTGGCCAAGGTGGCCTCCCGCCTGGTCAAACCGGTGGGCGAGTATATCGTCGCCGCAGGCGAAGAGGAAGACTTTCTGGCCCCCTTGCCGCTGGCCCTGCTGCCGGGCCTGAGCCCGGTGGAGCTGCGCAGGCTGCGCGAGTTCAACCTGATCAAGATCGGCCAGCTGGCGGGCTTAAGCAGACAACAGCTGCTGGTACCCTTTGGCAGTCGCTCCGGCTTCCTGTACCGGGCCAGTCACGGCATCGACGAAAGCGTCATTGCAGCAGGGACGATGGAAACAGCGCCGGTTGTTTTCGAACACGTCTTCGCCGATGACACCAACGACCGGAGACAGATGGAGGGCGTGGTTGCGGATCTGGCCGCCAGGGCCTGCCAGGAACTGCGCCGAAGAAAGCAGGTCGCCCGGCAGGTCTGGATCCGGATCACCTATGCGGATGGGGTCCATTCGGTCAGGCAGACCACCACTCGTTTGGGGACATCCGCTGATTTCACCCTCCGGAACCTGGCGCAGCTGGCCCTGCAGCGGGCCTGGACCCGAAGGACTCGTGTCCGCGGCTGCCGGCTGGTCTGCGACCGATTGCACAGACAGTCGCCCCAACTCCTGCTCTTTCCAGAGGCTGCAGGCAATGAGATCCGACAGGAAAAGGCATCTCGAGCCCTGGAACGCATCAGGGACCGTTTCGGGCACGCCTTGATCCAGACCGGGGCGTTCCAGGTCTCCCATTGATCTGCTTTTATTGCATATCTTTTTAAATAATCGCCATGTTCCCACTGCATGTCCGTTCCCACTTCTCCCTGCTGCGCGCGACCGCCTCCCCGGCCCGGCTCTGCGCCCTGGCAAGAAAATACGGCTATGCAGGGCTTGCCCTGACGGACCGGGACAACCTCTATGGCCTCTGGCCCTTTCTGTCGGCCTGCAGACAGGAAGGGCTGCGGCCGGTGATCGGGGCTGAAATCACCGAACCCGATTCCGGCAGGCTTGCGGTCTGTCTGGTCGAAAACGACCGCGGCTATGCAAACCTCTGTAATCTGATAACGAGACGCCACCAGAAAGGCCCTTTCAAGCTGGAAGAAGCGATTATCGACATACATGAAGGTCTGATCGTGCTCTCCCGGAATCAGTCTCTTGTCGCTGGACTGTTGACTCACGGGGTGAAGGTTGCAGCCGACCTGGGGGACAGGCCCACAGAGACCGCAGGCAGACTCAGAAAATGGGCGGCCGAGACAGGAATCCCGGCGGTGGCGACCCCGGACTGCGGTCTGGCCGAGGAAGATGACGTCCCCCTCTACCGTCTGCTGCGGGCCATTGCCTGCAACACCAGTCTGTCTCGCCTGAGCGAGGTAGAGACGGCCGGCGGCCAAAATTGGTTTTCCCCTCCCGGCACCTATCGAGAACGTTTTGCCATCTGGCCGGAGGTAATTCCGGCAAGCCGGACTCTGGCCGAGAGCTGTTCATTCACCGGGCCCGTCTTCGGTACGGTTATGCCGCCCTGGCAAGGGCGAACAGATACGGCAGCTGCCTTGCGCGCCGCCGCCTACCTCGGGGCCCGCGGACGCTACGGCGACAATCTGAGCAAGCCGGTGGTGGACCGGCTGGAGCACGAACTGCACGTGATCGAAAGCATGGACTTCTCCTCCTATTTCCTGGTAGTCCGCGATATCGTCTTACGCCTGCAGCCGGATGGCAGCCGCCGGAAGAGACGGATCTGCGGCCGCGGCTCGGGGGCGGCGTCATTGGTCGCCTACTGTCTGCAGATCACCAACGTCTGCCCGATCAGACACAACCTGTATTTCGAGCGCTTCCTGAATCCGGGACGGACCGATCCCCCTGATATCGATATCGATTTTTCCTGGGACGAGCGCGAGGCGGTGATCGCGGATGTATTGCAGGAGCATCAGGGCCATGCCGCCATGGTCTGCAATCATATCGGTTTCAAGCCCCGGATGGCTCTTCGTGAAACCGCCAAGGTCTACGGGTTGCCCGAGGGTGAGATCTCCCGGCTGACCAGACGGGTCCCGTGGTTCTCCCATGGCAGCGATGATCTGCAGCAGCGCCTGTCAGAGCTTCCCTCCCTGAGAGATCAGGATCTCTCCGCCCCCTGGCCGGAGATTATCGACCTTGCCCAGAGACTTTTGGGCATCCCCCGCTATCTTTCCGTCCATCCCGGCGGGGTCGTGATCACGCCGGGACCGATCTGTGACTACGTGCCGGTGGAGACGGCCGCCAAGGGCGTGCCGATCATCCAATGGGAAAAGGACGGCACCGAAGAGGCGGGACTGGTCAAGATCGATATCCTCGGCAACCGCAGTCTCGGGGTTATCCGAGACTGCATCGCCAGGATCACGGCCGGAGGCGTCCCCTTTGATGAGGTTCATTGGCACCCCGAAGATGACACCCTTACCCAAAACGCCGTCTCCCGGGGAATCACCATGGGCTGCTTTTATATCGAGAGTCCGGCCATGCGGCTGTTGCAGAAAAAGGCGGGCAGCGGCGATTTCGAACAGCTGGTTCTCCAGTCCTCCATTATCCGGCCCGCGGCCAACGAATTCGTGCGCGAGTATGTGCGCAGACTGCATGGCGGGGCCTGGCAACCTCTGCATGAAAAGGTGAAAGACGTCCTCGATGAGACCTTTGGACTCATGGTCTACCAGGAAGATGTCTCGAAGGTGGCGGTCAGTCTGGCAGGCTTCAGCCATGCCCGGGCCGACGGCCTGCGCAAGGTCCTGTCGAAAAAGGACAGGGAACTGAGATTACGCGATTATAAGAACGAGTTCTTTGCCGGGTGCACTGACCATGGGGTGGAGATGCAGGATACCGAAGCGATCTGGAAGATGATGATGAGTTTTGACGGCTACTCGTTCTGTAAACCGCATTCGGCATCCTATGCCAGGGTCTCATTCCAGGCAGCCTATCTAAAAAGCCACTTCCCTGCCGAGTTCATGGCGGCGGTGATCTCCAACAAGGGCGGCTATTATTCGACCTTTGCCTATGTCTCGGAGACCAAACGCCTGGGAGTCACGGTCCTTCCACCGGATGTAAACCGAAGCGACAAGTCCTGGCAGGGAGAGGGCCGTCAGGTCCTGGTGGGGTTGCAGGCAGTTCAGGGTCTGTCAGACAGATGCCTGGACCGGATTATCCACAGCCGGACCGAACGATCCTTCACCAGCGCGACGGATTTCTTCCATCGCGCCCGGCCCGCAGAAGACGAGGCCCGCGCCCTGATCCATGCAGGCGCACTCGATTCCCTGCAGGAAGCCCAAAACAACAGGGCGATGCTGCTCTGGGAGCTTGCCGCCTTTCACCGGGTGCAGGCATCCATGAAGCACTCCTCCCTGTTCGATATCCGTCTGCCGCCCCCGCCCCCACTGCCCGCACCGGATCAGCGCGAGCTACTCCGGCGGGAATATGAGGTGCTGGGTTTTCTCTGCGGCTGCCACCCCCTGTCTCTGTTTAAAAAAAATAACAAAGGGCTGACCACGGCACGGGCCTTGCCGGATTGCGCCGGACGCAGGGTTCGCTTTATCGGCTGGCTGCTCACCGGCAAGCTGGTCTCCACCAAAACCGGTGAAGCCATGGAGTTTTTGACCTTCGAGGACGAAACAGGGATGGTTGAGGCCACCTTTTTCCCCGGCGTTTATCGCCGCTACGCCCACCTGCTGACATCCGGACGACCCTATCTACTCACCGGTCTGGTCGAAGAGGATTTCGGTGCCGTGACCCTGACTGTCGACCATATTGAAGTACTCGCCAGAGACTGATAATTCCTGGGAAAATCACAACATTTCTTCAGGGTATCCCCTGGAATCCTGATAAGTCCCTTAGAAGAATTATTCGCAAAGCAAAATCGGGAAGACTGCAGGTTTTGATGATCCTATTCTCTTTGGTTGTATGTTTAAAATCCGGAAGAAACGCAGGCCAGGTAATTTTTGTTTCCAAAAGAGATAAAATGTCGTATTTCTATAGCGCTGCTTCCGGGGGGAAGTAACATATCTATATTCAGGTGAGTGCTGTGAAACAGATTCTTGTGATTGATGATGATTTGATGACTCTGGAGGTCCTCAGAAAAATATTGGAGGCCGAAGGATATCAGGTTGTAACCGCCTTGGATGGGCAGAAAGGACTTGATGCTTTTCATCAGACATCAATTGATCTGGTCATAACCGACTTGGTTATGCCGGTGAAGGACGGACTAAGAACGATAATGGAACTGCGGAAAGAGAATCAGCTCATACCGATTATTGCAATTTCCGCCGGTGGCGCAATCGCAAAGGAGCGATACCTGACCGCCGCCCAATATCTGGACAATATCATTGCTATACCAAAGCCTTTAAAGAGAAAAGAGATTATTGAAACAGTGAAAAAACTCCTGCGGCGCAAAAATCCGCCGGATGCGCTGGAGATATAAGGGCCATGGCTGGATAATCAGGTGCCCCCGGCCAGAGTTTTCGCCGTTGACACCTCTAAGACGGATTCCGAAATGGCTGCAACTTGATGCGAATTCTTTTTAATGAAACCAAACTCCACCAGTTTTTTGAGATCCCCCCACATAGTCTCACTTCCCATGATGGCGACAATGATCTCATCGTCGCCCCTCCTGAACTTCCCGACATAGGTCTGTCTGGCGACATCCGTATAACCGGTCTTGCCGCCTTCACTCCCGGGAACCTGCCATAACGCCCTGTTATGACTATGCAAAACCTTCCCTTCCGCCGTATTGACATTAACCTGTTTCATCCTGGCCGCAAATTCCGGGTTCTCCATTGCATGTCTGAAGATGATGGCAAGATCACGGGCTGTTGTTTCCTGGCCCTGGGCAGTCAGACCGGTTGCGGTTTTACATACGGTTTGGTTTGCACCCCATTGGTGAGCAAAAGTGGTCATCTTCTGGGCAAATGACTGTTCAGAGCCGGCAATCTTCTCGGCCAGGGCCACGCTGGCATCGTTGGCCGAGGCAAGGAGAACCGCATTGATCAGATCGTTGGCGTTGTATTCCCTGTTTTGATCCAAAAAGACCTTGGAGCGCGGCTGCTGGGCCGCTTTAAAGCTGACCGAAACCGAATCTCCGTCACTCAGGGTATTAAGAGCAATCATCCCGGTCAGGATCTTGATAGTACTGGCAGGTTGTCTGTGAATATCGGGAGATCTGGCAAAGAGTGTTTTTCCAGTGGCAGCATCAATGATAATGGCACTTTTTGCCGACAATGCGTTATTGATCCGGGAATCCTGCGGGGTAGATCTCGCCGCCAGATACGAACTCCCGGCTTTGGGTGATTTATGCTTATGCCGGACCGCAACCCGATGGGAAACATGACGTTTCTTGGAAATCTTTCCGACATGTTTCTTTGCCCCGGTGCTTTTCAGGACCGGGGCCGCCATAGCTTGATAGGCGAAGAGGAAACAACAGACAAGCAGGGATAAAAAGCTCCTGCACAAAAATTTAGTTCCGTTCATGGGCAAAGAGAGAGTTTTGTTTATATATCATGAGGAAAGACTGTCCCGGACTGTTGGTTTTTTATTATGTCCGGCCTTTCTTGTCAAGTTGTTTCGACTGAATCTATCGATTTATCCCATTATATGTTTGTTATTAGAGAATATTTCCTTTTAATTGACCAAAAATACCCTTTTGTGTACAATCATTCACATTGCTTTTTTTCATGTACAATACAAGTGCTGCGGTTCCTGGTTGATACGCCCCGATCGTGAATGGGTTGGACGTTTTTTTCATGAGGAGACTGAGGTATGACGGCTGAAGTACGAATGACCTTGAATTATATCCTGGATTCAAGCTGCGCAAAGTTCGGCGACCTGCCGGCTGTGGGCATGGCGATGGAGAAAGCACTGACGTATCATGAATTCCATGACCGTATCTTTGCCCTGGCGGCACGTATGAACAGGGAGGGGGTCAAGAAGGGAGATCATGTGGCGATCCTCGCGGAAAACTCCCATAACTGGGGAATCGCCTATTTTGCCGTGATTCGTCTTGGTGCCGTCGCAGTTCCTATTCTCCCGGATTTTCCAGAAATGGATGTGCACCATATCCTCAATGAAATGAAGGTTAAGGTCCTTTTCATCACGCAGCGCCAGATCGAAAAGATCTTTGAACTCAAAAAGATCCTGGCCGGACCGATCATTACCCTGGATGATTATGCAGGCGTTGAGGGAGTGGTTGAGGTGCGACGGTTTTCAGAGTATATGGAAGGGGCTGTCGCCTATATGCAGGAGCAAAAACAGAGTGTCAGCTTTCCGGATGTCGCCGAAGGCGACCTTGCTTCCATTCTCTACACATCCGGGACCTCCGGCTATTCGAAAGCGGTCTTGCTGACCCATAAAAATCTAACCTCGAATGCATTTGCCGCCTCTACCCTTGCCGAAATCAACCCCGGCGATGTCTTCTTGTCCATTCTGCCAATGTCCCATACCTATGAATTCACCTGCGGTTTCATCCTGCCGCTGTTGAAAGGCTGCCGGATCGCCTATGCAGGCCAGACCCCGACCCCAGCCATTTTGCAAAAACTCTGCCAGCACGAAAAACCGTTTGCGATCTTCGCCGTACCGCTCGTTTTCGAAAAGATTTATAAAAAACGGGTGCTGCCGAAAATCGAAAAAAGCTGGGCGATCTCCCTGCTATGTAAGACGGGCTTCGGAAGGCGATTTGTCTATAAACGGATTGGAGCAAAGCTCCTGGAGTTTTTCGGCGGCAATCTGCAGCTCATGGGGATCGGCGGTGCCGCACTGAATCCCGAGGTCGAGAACTTTCTTTTCGAGGCAAAATTTCCGTATCTGATCGGTTATGGCCTGACGGAATCCGCGCCGTTGCTCTCCGGCGGACCTCTCGGGGATGCAACCATTACCACCGGCTCAGCCGGTAAACCGATCCCGGGCGTAGAGGTGAAGATTGTCGATCCTGATCCGATAAACGGAATCGGGGAGATAGTAGTGCGTGGCCCGAATGTCATGAGGGGCTATTTCAATGATGTCGAGAAGACGAAAGAGACTATCAAAGAGGATGGATGGTTGCTCACCGGAGACATCGGATTCCTGGACGAGCGGGGAAATCTCCATATCCGTGGACGTTCCAAGAATGTGATTGTGATGGCCAATGGGGAAAATGTGTATCCGGAAGGCATTGAACACAAGATGAACGCGTATCATTGGGTGGTGGAGGCCCTGATAGTTGAAAACAACGACAAGCTGGAGGCGTGGGTCTACCCGGATTATGAATTTATTGATGAACAGACCGCCGATCAACCACGAACCCGGCGTCACGAATACCTGGCAGAACTGATGGAAACAATGCGCTCGGAAATTAACGGGCAGTTGCCGAAAACATCAAGAATATCAAAAGTATGTGAACGCAGGGAGCCCTTTATCAAGACGGCGACCCATAAAATCAAGCGCTATCTCTATGATGAGCATGCCAAGGTGGCATAACCGGGAAGGGTCGGTTGTTGAAACAGAGGGGATCCTCATAAATCTATGACGAGTCTGCGTGCTGAGATCCCATCCATGCGATAAAAAACATCACGATATTCGCATAAAACGTACCGTAAATGTTCCATCCTGTAAGCCCAATTCCCACCACAACAAACGGGCATGTCTCCAGACCGAGCCACCGGGAAGGAATATCCTTCAGCAATTGACGGGTTGCATTTGTCAACAGCCAAAAAAACGACAATAAACCCCAGAGGCCGGTACAACTCAACAGCTGGAGTATCAAATTATGGGCATGGGAGGCGCTGTCGACCTTATAAATTACTCCGTCAGGAGAGACGTAAGGCCGAAAGTCCGTACTCATCGCCATTTGGTGGATAGCCTTTGGAAAGCTGGAAATCCCCACCCCCCAGATGGGATTCTCCTTCCAAATGATCAGGCTTCTCTCCCAGATCCAGAATCGATCATACATACTGGCCAGACCTCTTTGATATCCGGTAAAATACAGGAAGCCTCCACCGACTACCATGGCAATCGAAATACTTCCGATCATCGCCCATCGCTGCCTGCCGTGCAGAGCCATGGCAGAACCTCCTATGATGCCGATTCCTGCTGCGCCCCATGCTGTCCTGCTTTTTGTAACAAGGAGCAATCCCAAGGAAAGCGCGATAAGCACTAAGAGAAAAAGTCTTCCCGCCTTTTCCAAGTCTTTTGCCGCAATGAGACGGAGAGCGAAGAGTGGAAACACGAACGCGCAAAAAGCGCCAATACGCTGGCCTTCATTTAACTTCTCCGTATAATAGCTCAAAGGGTGCCCTATAATATCAAAACCCAGCATGTAGGCGCAAAGGGTATTGAGTGCGGCCCATACAACTCCTGCAACTACACCGGAAAAAAGATACCGATCCACAGGTAACCGCTTGGAAATATCCACTATCGCCAGAACAAAAAAAACGTACCGTATGAATGCCAGATCATGAAACAATTCAAAAGCGGAAAAGCCATTGGCCGCCCTGCTGATCATAATTCCTGTCATCCAGAAAACCAATGGCCAGAAAACGGTATGCTTTTGAATACGTTGCAAGGAGTCATGCCGTATGAAAAGTGACTGAACCAACCATAAAAATCCGGTCATCCCGGTAACCAGTTCAAAGGCGACATTCCCGACAACCAGACTGAGGGGCAACAAAGCCGCTATCCCGGCCACCCATTGATCACCCGTCCTGGGAAGAGATAGCGTCATTCTCAGACGTTCAATCATGGCCTCCTCTTATAAAATATGGTGTTCAATTCCGGATATACGGATATAATCGTGCGACACAGTCGGGACAGATACCATGGCTTAGCCTGGCCTCTGAATGTTCACTGAGATATTTTTCAATCTGATTCCAATTTCCACTTTCATCTCTGATATTTTTACAACTCGCACAGATAGGAAGATAGCCTCGCAACACCCGAATCTCATTCTGCGCCCGCTCCAACTCGTCCTTGTCCCTGATGGTCTGAGCAAGCAAGGCATCCTTCAGCCGCCGCTCCCGGAGATATTCCCGAAAAACGAAATGGATGATCATCCCGTTAAAAACCAGACACAGAATCAACGAGATTCCCATATCAAAAAATCGTTGTATCCCGGTTTCGTAGCCGATAAAAATGGCCGGGCAATAAAATTCCACCGCCAGGAGACCAATAAGGGTCATAACAATGGCGACGAAAAACACCGGAAAAGGCTTCTGCAGCAGGATAATCCCGCTGGTCATCAGCAGGAAGAGGAAATAGGCGTCGGCGCCCTTTGTTCCATCATTGGCTAGCCAGCCAATGATCATGATCACGAAAAAATAGCACACACCCGGCACAACAAACTGCCTGTACTTCCCCGTTTTCCTTGAGTATCCATAGATGCAAGAAGTAAGGATGACACTTGTAGCGGAACAGGCCGTTATAATAATGTGGTTGTGGAGGAAAATATTGTACACTGTGGCAATTCCACCGGTAAGAGTGATCAGAATCACAACCGAATTAAATACCCGGTTCTCCAGGGAATGTGTTTCGGAATCGCCAAGGAGATAATTGAGGGAATGAATTATTTGTGCTTTTATCATAGAAGGGTATTCTTATACTTTAGCCAGGTGCCTGCAGGACACAGCCTAATTGCAAAAATAACACAGCAAGAGGCGATAAAGCAGTCTCTGACCGCTCTTCTGCAGATACAAATTCTGAGAAGGCACCCTATCAGATTTGCTATCCCTTTCCAATCGTTTTGAATCGAACCTCTTGTAAAAATTGGAATCCGGCCCCTGATGAGGTATTGATGCATCGATTATTTTCTGTTATTGGCCAATAACCCGAGCCAATCAACTTCAGTTTTTGGAAGACACCAAAGCAGATGATTTACAACCACGAAGAGAGGAATGAGCAATGAAGGATTCGCATCCTGTTTATCCATACCTACTGCAACCTCTCGACCTGGGATTTGTGACCCTGAAAAATCGTATCCTGATGGGCTCCATGCACACCGGTCTCGAGGAGGAAAAGGACGGCTTCCGGCGTATGGCAGCCTTCTATGCCGCCCGTGCCCTGGGCGGGGCGGGACTGATAGTCACCGGCGGGGTGGCGCCGAACAGATCAGGTTGGGTGGCGCCTTTTTCTCTGCGACTGGCAAGTCCTTCCCAGGTAAAGGATCACCGGCTGATCACCGAGGCAGTACACGCTGCCGGCGGCAGGATCTGCATGCAGATTCTCCATGCCGGGCGATATGGTTATCATCCCCTCTGCGTGGCGCCATCGGCGATCAAGGCGCCAATCAACAGGTTCAGGCCGAGAAAACTCAGTGACCGCGGGATCAAAGCAACCATTCGCGATTTCATCACATGTTCGGAGCTGGCCCGGGAAGCGGGCTATGACGGGGTTGAGATCATGGGTTCGGAAGGCTATCTCATCAATCAGTTTATCGCCCGCAAAACCAATCTCCGGGACGATCAGTGGGGCGGCTCTTTTGAAAACCGTATCCTGTTTCCGCTTGAGATCGTCCAAGGTGTCAGGAAGGCCACAGGAGACAACTTCATCCTCATTTACCGGCTTTCCATGCTCGATCTGGTCAAAGGCGGCAGTACCTGGGATGAGGTCGTCCAACTGGGCAAGAAAATCGAACAGGCTGGAGCCACGATCATCAACACCGGTATCGGCTGGCACGAAGCCCGGGTGCCGACCATTGCCACCATGGTGCCGAGGGCCGGATTTGCCTGGGTGACCAAACGGTTGGTGGGGGAGGTCCGGATTCCTCTGGTCACCACCAATCGCATTAATATGCCCCATGTGGCCGAGGCAGTGCTGGCGGAAGGTTGCGCCGACATGGTCAGCATGGCCAGGCCCTTTCTGGCGGATCCGGACTGGGTAAACAAGGCAGCGGAAGGCCGGCTCAAGGAGATCAACACCTGTGTCGGTTGCAACCAGGCCTGCCTGGACCAGATCTTCTCCCGGCAGACAGCTACCTGCCTGGTCAACCCCCGGGCCTGCCGGGAAACGATCATACCCTTTGTCACGGCAGAGAAACCCAAAAAAGTGGCAGTGGTCGGCGCAGGACCCGCAGGTCTGGCCTGTGCGACAACGGCTGCCGCCAGAGGGCATGCCGTCAACCTCTTTGAGGCGAGCGGCGAGATCGGTGGTCAGTTCCTGCTGGCCCGGAAGATCCCCGGCAAGGAGGAGTTTGCAGAAACCCTCAGGTATTACAGGCACCAACTGCTGCTGCACGGCGTTGACCTGAGGCTGCATACCACCCCAAGGCCATCCGACCTGCGTGATTTTGAGGAAATCGTCATAAGCACCGGAGTCAAACCGAGGAAGCTTGCGCTCAAGGGTGTGGAGGGTGACAATGTTTCTCTCTATACCGAGGTTATCTCAGGAAAAAAACAGATAGGCAAAAGGGTGGCCATCATCGGTGCCGGAGGCATCGGGTTTGATGTGGCTACTTATCTGCTCCATGAACGGTCGGCCCCTGAATCCGTTGAGGAATTTATGGCCGACTGGGGAGTCGATATGGAATATGGCGGCGAAGGTGGCCTTGGGAAAATTCGCCAAGTGACTCCTTCCAGAACGATCACCCTGCTCCAGCGCAAAAAGACCAAGCCGGGGGCGGGACTCGGCAAGACAACCGGCTGGATTCACCGGTCGATACTGAAGAGGAACGGGGTGAAAATCCTGAACGGGGTGGACTATCTTGCCGTCAGTGCGCAAGGTATGCTCATCCGGCATGACGGCAGGGAGCAGCTCCTGGAGGTTGACGATGTGGTGATCTGCGCCGGCCAGCTTTCCGAGCTTGAACTGGCAAATGAACTTGATGCCCTGGGGGTCCGCTATCATCTCATCGGCGGAGCGCTGGAGGCCGGAGAGCTTGACGCCAAACGGGCTATCGCCCAGGGAATGGAGATAGCCGACCGGCTTTGAAGAAAATACATACAGAGAAGAGACAACTGATTTCATGAAATTTATGCACAATTTAATTGGACGACTGGGGGTTGCTTTGTTCATAACTTCCATGCTTGCCGGTTTGGTCTGGTTTGCCGCCCATAAAAATTTTCCTGTTGTACATGATGTCCTTACAAACGACGTCTTTGGCACTCTCACCGTCGCCCGTCCATTGCTCACCTCTCAGAATCTGGTGGTGATTTTTGCCGATACAAAGAAATTTCAAGCGAACGATCTGGCGCACCGCATTGCTCAAGCCGGGGACGCGGTTGCGATAGTCGATACAGCCAGCGCCTTGCATGCCCTTGCCGGAAAAGATCACCATTGCCTGGAGGCCGACCATATTATTGATCCGGTGAGGATCCTGGCAAACTGGGCGCATGCCTCAAAGAAGAAGCACTCGATTCTGGCCGGTATCGAGGATGGCGGTCTCTTACCGTTTCTCTCGGCCCTGACAAAGTCGGGCGGAGCATCAAAAAACCTGTCCGTTGGTTTCTCCATGAAAATTCCGGGCGGCACAGAACTCTGTTCTCCGCTGAACTCAGCTCCTCCCCTGCAGGGGGAATGGCTGGCCGTGTGGACTGATCAACCGGAGACCGATACTGCGGTATTTGTTCGTGGAATAGCAGGCGCTAAAACCGCTATCGAGCCATATAATACACCCCTCGATACCGTTGCCGTACATGAAATCGCAAAAATACAAGCCGAACACAGTCAGGAAACCCCTTTGCCGGTCGTGGAGGTCCCCGCAAAAAATCCCAATGAGACGGTCACCCTGTTTTATTCAGGAGACGGGGGCTGGCGTGATCTGGATCGGGCTGTGGCCGGCCTGATGGCTGACCACGGATACCCTGTCATCGGCGTGGATGTGCTCCGGGCTTTCTGGAGCAGCATAACGCCGGAAAAAGCAGCCAAGGACCTGGCGGGGATCATGGCCTATTACCGTACCGCCTGGAAGGCGAAGAAATTCGTGCTCGCCGGCTATTCTTTTGGTGCCGATATCCTGCCGGCGCTCTATAATCGCCTGTCGGAGCAGGATAGGGAAAGCGTTGCCCTGCTTGTCCTGCTGGCGCTTGGAAAAACCGCCGATTTCGAGATACATGTCTCCGGTTGGATCGGCAAGAGCACTGACGGACTGCCGATTGCGCCGGAACTGAACCGTATTCAAGGAAACAAAATTCTCTGCATCTTCGGACAGGAGGAAAAGACCGATTCAGCATGCACCGCCCTCTCGACTCCAGGTGCCAGGCTCCTGGAACTGCCCGGGGGCCATCATTTTGACCAGGATTACCCAAAACTCACCATGAAAATAATCGACATATATCGCCAGGCCGGTCTCCAGGGAAGCAACTGATCATTGGTTCACATTGACAAAAATTTAATGACGGAACACCAATATGAAAAATGAACCGGTGTTGTCTTCTCTCCAAAAGGTCGCCTATCTCCTCCCCTTGTTTCTCTTCGGACTGGCGCTTATTCTTATTCATAAGGAGCTCGGATCTCACGATATAGCTCATATTCTGCACTCCATTAAGCTCGTGCCCGCAGGTGTCCTCTTTGCAGCAATTGCGCTCACAGTCGTCAATTATCTTGTCCTTACCGGTTATGACTTTCTGGCGCTTCGTTACACCGGTCACAACCAGGTTCCTGTAGCAAAAATTCTGGTTGCATCCCTGATCAGTTACCCGATCAGCAACAACACCGGCCACTCCTGGGCCTCCGGCGGCTCGGTTCGCTACCGCTTTTATTCCGCCTGGGGGATTCCGGGTTGGGATGTCATGAAAATTTCGCTTTTTCTGACGCTCACATATTTCCTTGGCATCCTGACATTAGGACTGTGCAGCAGCCTCCTCCTGCCCAGGTTTCTGCTCCATCCCCTTAAAAACCCTCATATGATCAGCTGGTTGACTGCAATCTGCACGGTCTGCCTCGGTGGATACTGGATGGCAGTTATTTTCTGGAAAAAGCCTCTGATTTTCAAGGGATTGGAGCTGAGCCTTCCTTCACTTCCCATGACCTTAGGGCAGACAGTGATTGCCGCGCTCGACATTGTTCTCTCCGCACTGGTTCTCTGGATGTTTCTGTTCGGCCATGTCAAAATCAGTTTCATGGCATTTTTACTGGTTTTTGTTATAGCTCAGTTTTCCGGCATCATCAGCCAGGTTCCGGGCGGAATAGGCGTATTTGAAAGCACTTTTTTATGGCTTATGTCGGCAATACATCCAACACAGTCGAATCATTTCTCACTCGTTGGCGCACTTTTTCTGTTCCGGATAACCTACTATTTTCTGCCCCTGATCCTTGCAGGAGGTGGCCTGCTCAGCTACGAGGCCTTTTCCAGACGCCATGCCCTCGTTGAAGGCAGCAAGGCCTTCAGGCGCTTATTGTCCTTCGTTATCCCGCAAATTTACTCCATCCTTTTACTCTTTTCCGCAGGAGCACTCCTGGTTTCCGGTGCCATACCGACAGAACCGTGGGCAATAGACTGGCTGCGTGATTTCGTTCCTCTGCCCGTCATTGAAATATCTCATCTTCTCGGCAGTCTCACTGGACTTCTTCTGTTGTTTCTGGCCAGAGGGATACGTCTGCGCCTGGACGCCGCATGGTACGGCAGCCTGTTTTTTTTAGTCCTGGGCATAATTGTCTCAATACTGAAAGGCTTT
Source organism: uncultured delta proteobacterium (assembly GCA_903901335.1). Taxonomy (GTDB): domain Bacteria; phylum Desulfobacterota; class Desulfobulbia; order Desulfobulbales; family Desulfocapsaceae; genus CAIUQR01. Next base: position 26,379 of record CAIUQR010000063.1, read on the forward strand.
GATTGGCAGGAAGCCTCTGCCTTATCGGTCATGTTGCTCCTGATGCTGCCTGCCAAAAGCTATTTCCGACGAAAGTCTTCCCTGTTCGACATGCCGTTTTCCCGTCCATGGATTGCAATGATAGTGATTGTTCTGGCGGGGTCGACCTGGATTGGCTTCTTCGCCTTTCAACATATCCAATACGCAAATGAACTCTGGTGGCAATTTTCCTATAAGGCCGATGCCCCCCGTTTTCTGCGAGCCGTACTCTTATTGACCGTATCAATAACAGGCTATGCCTTCTACTATTTATTGACTGTTGCCCGTCCCAGAACACTTCAAAAACCAGGGCCAAAGGAACTGGACGAGGCAGCTTCCCTGCTTGCCGATGCGACCGATCCCCGGGGATTTCTGGCCTTGCTGGGTGACAAGTACTTGAGCTGGAGCGATGACAGAAGGGCATTTTTAATGTTTGCCGTTACACCAAAATACTGGATTGTGATGGGAGACCCCTTGGGTGAACCCACCTCAATCGACGGTCTTCTCTGGCGTTTTCGTGAACAGGTTGATCATTATAATGCAAAATCGGTATTCTATCAGGTCAGCGATAAATATTTGCCTTACTACCTCGACCTTGGGCTCTCCCTGTTAAAAATCGGCGAAGAGGCCAGGGTCGATCTGACAAAATTCTCACTACAGGGCGGCAAGTACGCCTCGCAACGCACCGCTCGCAACAAGTTCACCAAAAAGGGCTACCGTTTTGCTATCCTTACCAGAGAGGAGCTTGCAAAGAATGTGGCTGTTTTGCAGGATATTTCAGATCAATGGCTCTTGCGCAAGAAAACTCGCGAGAAAGGCTTCTCTTTGGGGTTTTTCAGTGAAGACTATATCTGCCGTACAGATGTTGCGGTTGTCTGCGATGAGGCAGGACGCATTATGGCCTTTGCCAATCTCTGGAAAAACAGCGGCAAGGAAGAGCTATCGGTTGACCTGATGCGCTACAATCCGGAAAGTCCGAACGGCATAATGGAATTTCTCTTTGTCGAGCTGATGCTTTGGGGAAAAGCGGAAAACTACCAACGGTTTTCCCTCGGGATCGCACCACTTGCCGGGTTGGAAAGGCATCCTCTCGCACCATTATGGCACAAAATCGGCACGACAATATTTGACTTGGGTGATGAATTTTACAACTTTGAAGGACTCTACGAATATAAGGCGAAATTCGAACCGGTCTGGCAGGCACGCTATCTGGCGGCACCTGCCGGCCTATCCGTCCCCTTTATCCTGATAACCATTACCCGCCTTATCTCGGGCGGCTGGAAGGGAATATTCTCCAGATAGAAGAAAATCTCTTTAAGATACTGGTTCCCCGATATGCACCTACAGGAGGACCGCTGCTCAGCTTCCTCTTGACGGAAGTCCTCGATAATGGTACCTGATACGAACCGCAATACGGACAATAAGCAGAACTTTCTTGAAAATTTCCAGAAGACGGACTTCTTTTAGAGTGATATTTTAACACGCAGCATGGAAAAAATCCTGGCCGTTGCTATCGGAGGAGCCATCGGTTCCTTGGGCAGATATATCGTCGCACTTTTAGTGGAAAAAATTTCTTTAGTAAATTTTCCAATCGCAACGTTTTTCGCCAATATCACTGGGTGTCTGTTGATCGGATTTTTCTGGAACTATTTTGACAGGTTACACGTAAGCAACGAGTTCAGGCTCTTCGTTTTCACCGGTTTTCTCGGAGGATATACCACCTTTTCCACTTTCGCCCGGGAATCAATGCAATTTTTCAAAGCGGGCGAGCCCTTACACGCCCTCGGATACATACTGGCAAGCAATATCGCAGGCCTTGCAGCTGTCGCTCTGGGTTTCATCATTTCACAACGATTGCGCTTGTAGGAGTATTGTCTTGATACTGCTGAACCGTTATCTTCTCGGCCAGTTCATCAGGAATTTCCTGATGGTGGCCACAGGTTTTATCGCTATCTATCTCCTGATAGATTTCTTTGATAAAATTGATCATTTTACCCATGCCGGCAAATCACTTCGCGACGCCATCGCTTTTTTCTTCCTGAATGTACCTTTCATCCTTGATCAACTTGGGCCGGTTCTCATCCTCCTCTCCGGGGTTATCACCCTTGGTATCCTGAACCACAACCATGAACTGCAGGCCCTGAAGGCAAGCGGCATCCCGCTGAAAACCATCATTCAGCCCATCGTTTTTGCCAGCATCTGCGTAACCGTGCTTTACCTGGCGATGGCCCAATGGATCCTGCCGTTGACCATCTCGGCCAGTGATAGAATCTGGTATGAAGATATCCAGGGAAAGGTCCCGCTCGGGGCTCACCGGAATGGCCGATATTATTATAAGGGAAGTGAAGGCTTCTATTCATTTAAATGGCAGGATCCGGGAAAATTTATCTTCCGCAATTTTTCTTATTCGACCTGGGATAAGGATTTTCATCTGGACACCCTGGTAACCTGCCAGGCAGCTGAATACAATCAGGAAACCTGGCAATTGCACAAAGGACAGATACAGAAACGGACAGGCGATAAATACGAGATACAGATATTCGACGATAAACAGATTAAGCTTCCTGAATCACCGGAAATCTTCTTCATCCCCGAATATAAACCGGAAGAAATGTCACTCACCGATCTGTACAAAGATATCGCCAAAAAAGATACGGGCAGTGAAAGGGTGAAGGCCAGTGCAGATTTTTTAGGCCGTATCTCCTATGTCCTGCTTGGCCTGCCGTTGATCTTTTTAGGAATGCCTATCCTGATTTTCTCCTACCAGAAATGGGGGCGAGACCTGTCCATCGCAATACCGGCAAGCTGTGGCATAGCTTTTATCGCCTGGGGAATATGGGGCGCCCTGCAGTCCCTGGCCAGGGCCGATTATATCTTTCCTCTGTTTGCCGCAACCATTGTCCATCTCGTCTTTGCCGCCGCCGGTCTCTTTCTTCTTTATCAACAGGATAATTAAACCGATGGCCGCCAGTCAGAACACGAAAAAGACCGTCGGCATCGTTGGTATCCCACCGCTGGCGATCATCAGCAAGATCGAAAATGGAGGATACATCGTCTTTGATCTGGATGAGCCCATCGTCCAAAAGGATATTGAATGCGCCTCACCGTTTCTGCCGAGGGTCTACTGCGCGATCCTGCGCACGGTCATCGTCAACAGTCTCACCTTGATGCCTGAGGAGATCTATATCGACGTCGGCCCCGGCAAATGTGACTGCGCGATGCATACCGCCACTATCCTTGCAGACATCCTGCCGGTCACGAAGATCATCCGGACTATCAATCAGGACACGCTGGACTTCGGCACCCCTGTCTGCTCAACCCGGATGGCACTCTTCGATAAGATGATGGCGATCACCGCCTCCGTCCGGTCAACGCAGTCCCATACAGCCTTGCCCAGATGTACACCGACCGCCGGTTTCTGGGGGGTGCCGCCCAGGGATTTTTCACTCCTTTCCCTCTTTCCGGATACAACCCATGTCTATGGCTGGACCCGTTGTATGGAAAACAAGACCCCGGCCAACCGGACGCTGGAAGAATACTTCAACCCTGACGTTCCGACGGTCTTCTTTGCCCAGTCTTTCTGCGCCAAAACCGCACTGGCCAGACATCTGGCTAATCGCCACCCGCGCGGTCTCTATCTGGACTGCGATGTGACCGCCGGTAACAGTGCAAAGGCTAAGATCCAGGCTTTTTTTGAACTCTCCGGTGTCACCGATGCTCTTGGCTGATTTCGGCACATCCTATTGCAAGTTCCTGGACCTCGCTACGAACATCCCGCAATTGCTCCCGACGCGCGAGCTCAAGAGGACAACACGGGTCGATGTCGCAACCGGACACAACGGCAAACGCTATGCCGATCATTATGTAAACGAGTTAACCGCGCTGGCCAAGGGTGGCGAGGTTTTGATTCCCGGCGGCAGGTTCACACTGCTTGACTGCGGCAGCAGGGATATAAAATATGTCCGCTACGATCAGGGAAAGGTCAAGGACATGGGCTGGAACGCTGAATGCGGCGCCTCCATGGGATTTACCATCGAACTCCTGGAAAGATACTATGCCCTGGACTTTTCAACTCTTGAGGTCCCTTCCGCCTCGTTTTCGGTTACCTGCGGGGTTCTGGGGATGAGCCATATTTTCGATGCGGTGGTGAATGGTGAAAACGAGGCCACGGCAGTGGCCCGTTTTGTCAAAGGGATCGCCCTGAATGCATTCAATTTCTCCGGCAAGCCCGAGGTTCTCTATCTCTCCGGTGGACTCTGTGACAACCCTCTGTTTGTTAAATCGTTCCCCTGTGAGATTATCCCGTTGGGACGTTTCGTCCTGCTCGAAGGCTTGAAGACCGTAAGTCTATCCGGAGTAAAGGCTGCAAACAAAAAACGGCCATGAAGATCGACATCTTCATGGCCGCAAAAGTCATTGCTACTGGTCAGTTCGGGGACGGTTATTTCTTTTCCGCTTCGATCGAATGCAGTTCCACCTCAAAGACGAGGACGGCATTGGGTTCGATGACCGGTGGCGCGCCATGCTCGCCATAGGCAAGCTCAGCCGGGATCACTATCCGGTTTTTGGAACCGACATCCATAAGCTGCAGTGCCTCACTCCAGCCCGGGATAACCTGATCGACGCCGAACACTGCCGGTTCTCCCCGTTTGATCGAGTTATCGAATTCGGTTCCGTCGATCAGCTTGCCGATATAATCGACCTTCACCTTATCGGCGGCCTTCGGTTTCTGCCCGTTGCCCTTTTTCAATACCTCATACTGCAGACCGCTTTTGGTGGTCACGACACCTTTTTTCTTCTGGTTCTCAGCCAGGAAGGCTGTACCTAGTTTTTTATTGGTCTCTTTGACCTTGCGCAGGCTTTCCTCCTGACGAACCTTCATCTTTTGGGCAAACTCTTTCTGTACCGCCGCCATTTCCTCAGTGGTCAGGAGTTTGGGGTTGCCTTTGAAGGCATCCTCAATGCCCCGAATAAGGGTCTCGAAATTTATCTCATCACCGATTCCCTTGAAATAGGTCCCGACATCCAGGCCCATGCTGTAGCTCAGCTTTTCCTGAAAAGTCTTCAGCTCGCCCGCCTTTTTGCCCTGCTCATCCGCCCGGAGCCCACCCGGTACCAGGAATAAACAGGCAACTATAATACCAACCAGTTTCTTCATTACCACTCCTCTCATCTCGTTGAATTCATTCTTTGAAAGACATAGAACACCTGTAATTGCAATTCTTTAGGGTGGAACCTCCCTCAACGGGCAGCGTCGCTCTCCAGAAAATCCCTGTGCTCATGGTAGTCACTCTTTCTCTCCTGACAAGATCATCAGCGTTTTTTCTTTTACTCCATTTTCTCTCTTAATTCACTGTGTATCGCAAGGGGGCCCCAAACAAGGCGTGCAAACAGCTCATTGGATAATTACCAGCGTGACCCCGGGATTATGCCTGTCCAGATTTTTGTTGTTCGCAAGTTCGGGAAACCGCCGAAGCAGAGTTTTCACCGGTCCCGATCTACCCGAGAAATCTTCACCCGGGATATATTCTTTGATTCCCCCAGTACTGCAGAGATAGTCCAGGTTTTTCCGGCACTCGCTCCTGATCACCCCGCCTTTTCCGCTCGAACCGTACCCGTGGATGACAGTCAAGACCCTGACTCGCTCGATTCTTGCCGTCTGAATTTCGTTCAGAAGCCTTTTGATCGCTGTTTCTGTAAAAGGTCGGCCATGCTCCAGGTTGACGGTCTTATGAAAAACACCGCCCTTTTCTTGGCCATCCGACTCCCGTTTAGCCCCGCAGAATCTGCAGATCGAACTCCCTGCCTCTCCTTCATTACCACAGACAGCACAGATAACCACAATGATCCTCATTTCCAGGAGATGTTTTACTTCAGGTCCTTCTCACGGAAAGGACATGCTCCATCTGACGAAGATGCTGAATCACCACCTGCAGATGGCTGAGATTTTCCACCTCGATTGCAATGCGCAGATCGGCAATATCATCAGGCATGGTATGGGCGGCAATATCGACGATATTCGCATTATCCGAACTGATTGCCGAACTGATATCGGCAAAGATGCCGCGCCTGTTCTCGGCCGAGACATGGAGTTCGACACGGTGCTGACCACAATCCTTTCCCGACCAGGAGACCTCAAGCCAGCGACGGGGGTCGGTACTGTGAAGATTGGCACATTCCGCTTTGTGTATCGACACCCCGCGACCGGTAGTAATAAAACCGACAATGGGATCACCAGGCACTGGATTGCAGCACTGACTTATCTTGATCAGCATATCGTCAATACCATCTATGCGGATCGTCGACCCGCCCTGCTGTCCCGGGGAGACCGACTGCGCCACCATCATCTGAGCAATCTTCTCGGGAGGAAGTTCCTGAAACGCGGTCTCCTTTTCCTGCAGGAGTTCCGGCGGCTGTAAAAACCGGATCAGGGTCTGGACCGTGATTATACCACTGCCAACCTTAGCCAGCATATCGTCTAATGAATTGCAATGCAGCTGTTTTAGAAGCAACCGGATATGGCCGCCTTTAACCATCTTTTTCAGGGTCGTCTCGTTCTTTTTCAGCTCCCGCTCGCAGATCTCGCGGCCGAGTTTCACGGCCTTTTCCTTTTCTTCCCTTCTCAGCCAGGAGCGGATCCGGGAGCGGGCACGGCTGGTCTTGACTATCTCCAGCCAACCTCTTCTGGGGGACTGATTTGGCGAGGTGATTATCTCTATGATATCACCATTCTGCAATTGATATTTAAGCGGGACGAGACGGCCGTTCACCTTGGCTCCGACACAGTGGTCACCCACCTGAGTATGCACGGCATAGGCAAAATCGATGGGACAGCTCTTCTGGGGAAACTCTTTGACCTCTCCTCCCGGAGTCAGCGCATAGACATCCGGCTCGTACAACTCTCCCCGCACACTTTCCAGGAACTCTCTCGGATCTTCCTCGTCCTGCAGGGAATTGACCAGTTTCTTCAATTCCTTGAAGAGCCTGGCATCACGGCTGTCTATCTTCTGACCCTCTTTATAGGCCCAATGGGCGGCGACGCCTTCCTGGGCGATTCGATCCATTGTCTCGGTACGGATCTGGATCTCGATGAAATTATCGCGGGGGCCGACCACCGTTGTATGCATGGACTGGTAGTTGTTGGATTTCGGCGCCGAAATGAAATCCTTGATCCGGCCGGGAACCGGTGCCCAGTCGGCATGCACAATACCCAAGGCCTCATAACACTCCTTGACGGTTGCGACGATTATCCGAAAAGCTACCTTATCGTAGACTTTATCCAGCGGGATATTCTGGGAGATAATTTTTTTATAGATTGAATACAGATGCTTGGGTCTGCCAATAATACGGATGGGATGGATATTACTCCCGGCCAGTTTCTGTTGCAGGATGGAGATGACCTCGTCGACATACCGCTGACGCTCGGCCAGAGAACTCTCCAGTTTAGTTGACAGCTCCTGGAATTCTTCCGGATGGAGAAACTTGAAGGCCAAATCCTCCAGTTCCCGTTTCAGCCAGTCGATCCCCAGCCTGCTCGCCAAGGGGGCATAGAGATCCATGGTCTCCTGCGCAATCTCCAGCTGAACCTCTCTTCCTAAATGATCGAGCAGAAAAAGATCCTGAAGACGGTCAACAAGCTTGACCAGCAACACCCGGATATCAGCGGCGATGGCCAGGAGCATCTTGCGGACATTTTCGGCCTGGTGGGTGAGCTTGTTGTTATAATGGACATTGGTTATCCGGGTGGATCCTTCTACGATTGCGGCCACTCCGTCACCGAATTTCTCCCGCAGGTCCTCTACCGTGACCCCTTCCTTCAACACCCCGTGCATCAGGCCTGACAGGATCGTATCCAGATCGAGATGCATTGAGGCTAAGGTACTGGCAACATCGAGGGAATGCATCACATATGGCTCACCGGAAAAATACCTCTGGCCGTCATGTACTTTTAGCACAAACGACCAGGCAGCATCGATAATCGCAAGATCAGTATCCTGAAGATAACTGCCGACCAGTGCCTTCAGGCCATTGGGATTTATAGCTGATGCTATGTTCATCTGGATATCCTATCCTACCGATTATCCTGAAATCTCCGCAGCAATTCTTGCCTGCAGGATACCGGGCAAATGATCGATACTCACCTCTTCGGTGAATCCGTCACGTCTGCGTCGTACTTCCACCACCCCGTCCTTGCTGAACCGTTTGCCGATCATGATCCTGAACGGGATCCCTAGGAGGTCGGCATCCTTGAACTTGGAGCCCGGCCGTTCGTCCCGGTCATCCAGAAGGGTCTCGACACCCAGGTCCTGGAGACTCTGATACAAATCTTCCGCAGCCCTGGAAATGGCGGCATCTTTCAGGTCCAGATTCAGAATAATTGCCTGAAACGGGGCCAGAGGTACCGGAAAGACAATCCCGTTCTGGTCATGGTTCTGTTCGATCGCCGCAGCCACCACACGGGTAATTCCGATCCCGTAGCATCCCATCACAAAAGGCTTCTCCAGACCATCGCTGTCCTGAAAAACGGCCTGCATCGCTTCCGAGTATTTGGTCCCCAATTTGAAGACATGGCCAACCTCAATGCCTTCAGTGAGTTCAAGCCGACCGTTACAGCTCGGACACGGGTCATCGGGGGTGATCTGCCTGAGATCGGCAACGGCCTCGACAGTGAAATCACGGTCCATATTGACGTTTTTCAGGTGAAAATTTTTCTCGTTGGCTCCGACCACGAAATTGCGCATCACGGCAACTTCCAAGTCGGCAACGATCTTGATCGTGATCCCTCTAGGGCCAAGATAGCCGGTCGGGACACCGGTGGTATCGAAGACCTGTTTGTCATCGGCAAGCGCCACATCGGCCACCCCGAGCAGATTTTTCAATTTCACCTCCTGGACATCGCGATCGCCACGGACCAGGACAGCTACAGGCAGACCGTCAGCGATATAGACCAGGGTCTTCACCAAGTCAGCCGGTTCGATATTCAAAAACTCGCAGACGGCCTCAACCTTCCGTTTGCCGGGGGTCTCCACCTTGGTCATCTCCAGCATATCGACAGCAGCAGGCGCTGAAGGCGGCCGGACCGCCGCCTTTTCCATATTAGCCGCATAGTCGCAGTTCTTGCAGACGACGATCGTATCCTCGCCGGTCTTGGCCAGGACCATGAATTCATGGGAGAAGCTCCCACCGATGGTTCCGGAATCGGCCTCCACGGCACGAAATTCAAGGCCGCAACGGGTAAAGATCCGTTTATAGGCCTCATACATCTTCCGGTAGGAAACCTCGGCCATCTCATCGCTGACATCAAAAGAATACGCATCCTTCATCAGAAATTCGCGTCCCCGCATCAGGCCGAACCGGGGCCTGATCTCATCACGGAATTTGGTCTGGATCTGATAGAGATTCACAGGCAGGTCCCGATAGGAGTGGATCTCCCGCCGGACCAGGTCCGTGATCACCTCTTCATGGGTGGGACCGAGACAGGACTCCCTGTTGTGACGATCCTTGAAGCGAAGAAGTTCCGGGCCATATTTCTCATACCTGCCGGTCTCAATCCAGAGGTCGGCGGGCTGGACCATGGGCAGTGCCAGCTCCTGGGCCCCTGCCCTGTTCATCTCTTCACGCACTATCCGTTCAACCTTCCTGATCGCGGCTAGCCCAAACGGCAGGTAGGTGTAGATCCCGGAGGTGAGCTTGCGCATAAAACCGGCCCGCAGCATCAGCCTGTGGCTGACAACCTCGGCCTCGGCCGGATTCTCTTTCAGTGTCGGTAATAAAATCTGTGAGTAACGCATCGCTTAGTTAAAGAGTAAAATTTTGCAATTCATAGGAACAAGGGCCGTTGTTCATTTCCGGCCTTATCCCCTCTATCATATCCGGCCGGTGCCGTTAACTGAAGCCTTCTCTTTCCATTCAGCTTCGATTACCGCAAGCTCAGCAAGAAAGACCCGTAACAGCTCCTCTTCGGCGACTTTTTTATAGAGTACACCTTTCTTGAAGATAATCCCGACCCCGTTGCCGCCAGCAATCCCGATATCGGCCTCTTTGGCCTCACCGGGACCATTCACCACACATCCCATCACCGCAACCTTGACCGGGGCGGTCATGGTCTGGACATAGCGTTCAACCTCCTCGGCCACCGAAAACAGATCGATCCTGGTCCTGCCGCAGGTCGGGCAGGAGATCAGTTCCGGACCGCGTTCGCGGATCTTCAGTGACCGCAGCAGCTCGAAGCCGACCCGCACCTCCTCCACCGGATCCCGCGTCAGCGAGATCCGAAAGGTGTCGCCGATCCCCTCGTACAGGAGGATCCCCAGGGCTACGCTGGACTTGACGGTGCCGGCTATCAGTCCACCCGCCTCGGTCACCCCGAGATGGAGCGGGTAACCGGTACGTCCCGCCAGGCGTTTATACCCGCTGATGGTGGTCAGGGTATCGGAGGATTTAATCGAAATCTTGATCTCATGAAAACCATGCCCTTCCAGAAGCCTGACATTGCTGAGCGCGGACTCGATCAGGGCCTCCGGGTTTTCAGGGGTCGGATAACCATGTTTTTTCAGCAGATCCTTCTCTATGGAGCCGCTGTTGACCCCGACCCGGATCGGCACCTGATGCTGTTTTGCCGCAGCCACAACCCTGGCCAGTTTTTCCGGACCACCAAGATTCCCCGGGTTAATCCTGATCGCCTGGGCGCCGTTTTCCATCGCCGCCACGGCCAGGCGGTGGTCAAAATGGATATCGGCGATGAGCGGGATGGTGATCTTGTCCCGGATTGAGCGCAGGGCCAGCGCAGCGGCCTCGTCGATGACCGCCACCCGGATCAGCTCGCAACCGGCCCGCTCCAGGTCATGGATCTGCCGGACGGTGGCCTCCACGTCCCTGGTGTCCGTATTGGTCATGGACTGCACGGAAATCGGATGCATCCCGCCTACAATCACGTTCCCGATCCGTATTTCCCTGGTCTGCCGTCGAATGATCATGCACCTTCTCCGGAGAGGTGACGTTTTTTCGACTCCAGACTCAAGTCGGCATCCGAAGCCCGAACATACAAGGGCACCGCAGTCGCAAGATCAAGGATCTGGTCGTTTTGCAAATTCTGCCCGCCCAAGAGACCGATAACGGCGGCGGACGGGTAATGCAGACTGGCCGGGGCAAATTCCACTTTTCCGCCAAAATCCCTTTGCCAACAGTCACCATAGACCAGCACCCCATCCCCGACAATCAACACCGGCTCTTCAATTTCATCCGCCAGTTTCAACGGATCGACGGCCCGGATTTCGCTGATTCTCCGGGCCACGCCAGAACCGTCACAGCGATAGAAGGCGACATAGACCTCCCTCTTCCTTGCATCCACGGCAGCACAGATCAGACGTGTGGTCAGACAATTTCCGGCCAGGGCATCAAGGGTTGAAATGCCGAGAAGCGGTTTTCCGGCTGTCGCGGCCAGCCCCTTGGCCGTGGCCATACCGATCCGCAGACCTGTGAAACTTCCGGGACCAAGACCCACGGCTATCCCGTCGATCATCGGCCAGTCGACCTCGGTCTCGGCAAACAGCCAGTCAATGGCGGAGATCAGTCGCCTGGAATGCGTGACCCTGCTGTTTAAAGAAAGAGAGGCCATAACGCTGCCGCCTGCCACCGTACCGGTGGTCAGGGCCAGGCTGCAGCAACCGGTAGCTGTATCTAAGGCGAGGATCAGAGGCTTTTGTCCATCCATTATTTAAAGAGCCTGGCGATATCGTTATAAAAGACAAAGACCATCAAGGTCCCGAGAAAGGCAATGCCGATCTGTTGGGCGATAACCTGTGTCCTCTCATTCAATGGTTTTTTCCGGATCCGCTCCAGGGTCAGAAACACGAGATGACCACCGTCAAGGACAGGGATCGGCAAGAGATTCAAGATGCCGAGATTGACGCTGAGGAGCGCGGTGAACGAGATAATATTCGCCCAGCCGGCCTTCATCTGTTCTCCGGCCAGCTGCGCGATCAGGATCGGCCCGCCCAGTTCCGAGGCAGGAACGATCCGCTGCAGGATTTTCACGAGTCCCATTACCGTCAGATATATAAACATCCAGGTCTGAGTCAGGGCCTCCTTAAAGGCCTTAAGTGGATTTACCCGTGCATACGTAATCTCATTATCTTTCATAATACCAATCATATAGCGCTTCTCAACTTCTTCACCGAAGATATTTTTGGCGCTGTCAATGGCCGGAGTCACCTGAACCTCCAAATGCTCAGAACCTCGTTGCAGGAGAATGGTCAAGGGGTTGCCATCGCTGTCCTTTACACCATCCAGGACGTCGGCCCATTTTTTGGTGTCCCGGCCATTGATCGTAAGAATCGTATCCCCTGGCTTTATGCCTGCAGCGAAAGCCGGAGAATGATCACCGACCTTGCCTATCCGGGCACTATCAACCGCCGTGGGGAGCCCGGCAAAAGAATAGATCACAAAAAACAGGAACACCGAAAATAACAGATTAAACAAGGGGCCGGCAAGAACGATACAGAAACGCTGCAGAACCGGCTTATGGGCAAAAGACCTCTGCCGGTGTTCCGGCTCTATGCTCTGTTCATCGGGATTCTCGCCGAGCATTTTTACATATCCCCCAAGCGGAAATGCGGAAATCAGATATTCGGTCTCGCCAACCACCCTGCCGAATACCTTCGGGCCGAAACCAAGGGAAAATTTCAGGACCTGCACCCGGAAGAGTTTGGCAAACAAAAAATGGCCAAGCTCATGGACAAAGATCAAGACACCTAAAACGACTATGAAAGAAATGATTGTATTCATGGATTGATAATATCATGTAAAAGTAAAAGGAATAATAGTCATGCCAAAGCAGCTTGCCAACCGGTAGGAGTCCAGTTTATCAGATTCAGAACCTCCCGGACAATTCATCGATGATTTTTCCGGCCTCCCGGCGGGCGCCACGATCGGCAGCCAGAATATCATCCAGGCTGTCCTCGCTGCCGTTGTTTATCTGTTCCATGGTCAGCGCCACGATCCTGGCGATAGCCGGAAAGCTGATCCGCGCATCGAGGAAGGCCTCGACAGCCACCTCATTGGCACCATTCAACACAGCGGGCATAACCCCACCCTGCCGAAGTGCAGTAAAGGCCAGGTCCAGGGCCGGAAATCTATCGTAATCCGGTTCATAAAACTCCAAATGGCCACATTGGGAAAGTTGCAGCCGCTTCAGCTGAAGAGGCAGCCGGGCCGGATACGACAAGGCAAAGGCGATCGGGATGCGCATGTCCGGGATACCGAGCTGGGCGAGCACCGATCCGTCCTGAAACTCAACCAGGGAATGAATGATCGATTGTGGATGAACAACAACCTCAATCATCTGCAGAGGGACATCAAAAAGCCATCGTGCTTCGATAACCTCCAGCCCTTTATTCATAAGAGTCGCAGAATCGACGGATATCTTTCTGCCCATATTCCAGTTGGGATGGGCCAGGGCCTGCTCCGGCGTGACCTGCTCCAACTCGGCCAGACTTTTTTCTCTGAAGGGCCCACCCGATGCGGTCAGGATGATCTTCGCCAGATCCTCTTTTCGTCCTCCTTCGAGGGCCTGGAAGATCGCACTATGTTCGGAATCGACAGGCAGCAGCCGTACGTTATTTTTTTTGACCGCAGCCATGACGAGCTTCCCCGCCATGACCAGGGTCTCCTTATTGGCAAGGCCTATATCCTTGCCCGCCTCGATGGCGGCAAGGGTGGGGAGGAGACCTGCCGCACCGACAATTGCGGATATCGTCATGTCGGCATCGGCAAGGGAAGCGACCAGTTTATTCCCGGCCGTCCCCGAGACCACCTTCGTCCGCCACTCAGCGGGCAGAAGCGCACAGAGCCGGGTTGCGTGTTCAGTATCCAGAACAGAAATGAGCTGTGGTCTGAACTCAAGAATCAGCGTCCGGAGCAAAGCAATATTGCGACCGGCCGCAAGACCGACAATACTGTATTGCTGCGGAAACCTGCGCACCACGTCCAGGACGTTAAGACCGATTGAACCTGTTGCTCCGAGAAGAGCTATCCGTTTCATTTTGGCCCTGCGAGCACAAGCAGATAGTAGAGCGCCGGTCCTGCAAACAACAGGGAATCCATGCGATCAAGAATCCCTCCATGTCCGGCAAGTATCGTGCCCGAGTCTTTGGTATCTGTTCCCCGTTTTATCACCGACTCAGTCAGATCCCCCAAAATTCCTGCCCCGGTCAACAAGGCGGCCACAGGCAGCAGGAACAGCCAGTTGACGGCAGGCAGCAATAGAAAGGCAAAAAAGGCAGACAGTGCAATACCGGCGGCGAGCCCCCCGACAACCCCCTCGACGGTTTTTTTGGGACTGATGTTGGGACAGAGTTTTATCCGGCCAAAGGCACGGCCGCAATAGTAAGCGCCCGAATCAGAACCGGCAGTGATCGCTGAAAGAATCACCAGCCATGCCGCACCATCAGGCAACTGACGGATCAGGACAAGATGAGATGTCAAAAAGCCGATATAGAGTATGCCAAAGCTATAACGGCAAAGGTCCTCGAAACTGTTGGTAACGAACCGGAAGTGAAAAAGGATGTAACAGGCAAGGAGAAAAAAAGAGACGAAAAGCCCTGTTCCGGCGCTTGCCTTGAGGCCGGAGGTAACAACCGGCAGAACAAAAATGCCGGCGAGAATCAGTGTCCGGAACAGGCCCGACTCGTGACGAACACACATCTTCACATACTCCATCCCCCCTATCAAGGCGACTAGAACCATAACTCCCCAGAAGAGGAAGAATGGCCCCCTCAGAAGGAGGAGTAACCAGCACGCAGCCAACGCCAGACCGGGAAGAGTCCGTTCCATGGCTCAGCCTGTTCTCAGCTGAGCGCCGGTCTTGCCAAAACGACGTTCGCGACTCTGGAAATCGGCAATGGCCAGAAGAAACTCTTTTTTACGAAAATCCGGCCACATCACATCGGTGAAATAGATCTCGGCATAGGATATCTGCCAGAGAAGAAAATTTGACAATCGTGCCTCTCCGCCCGTACGGATCAGGAGATCGGGATCGGCTATTCCTGCGGTGTAAAGATGATTGGAGATCGTCTCTATATCGATTTCCTCGGGAGTCAGTTCTCCGCGAACACATTTATCCGCCAGTAATCGGGCAGCCCTGACCATCTCATTTCTGGAGCCGTAACTCAAGGCAAGATTCAGGATAAGACTCGAATTTCCTGAGGTTTTTTGTATTGAATCCTGTAAAACCATACGAACACCGTCAGGAAGCCTTGACATGTCCCCGATACAGGTAAGCCGGATATCGTTTTTCAGCATCCGAGAGAGCTCAGAGGTCAAGTACGACTGGAGGATGGACATTAGGCCAGTCACTTCACCGGCCGGCCGGTTCCAATTTTCTGACGAAAATGCGTAAAGTGTTAAGATCTCAATACCTATTTCTCTGGAGATCTCGACGACATCACGGACCGAATCCGCCCCGGCTTTATGGCCGTACAGACGAGGTTTATGCCGTTTCTCAGCCCACCGACCATTTCCATCCATGACGATTGCTACGTGTCGTGGTAAGTGATATGGATCAATACTGGGATCAGAGGACATAAAAGATCAGAGACGATTTTGATATAAATCTGCACATTAAATTAACAATCCCCACCGGCCGGCGCATTCTTTGCGGACCAACCACAAACCGCCTCCCTATACTTCCAGGACTTCCTTCTCCTTGGAAAGGGTAATTGAGTCAATCTGTTTGACAAAATTGTCGGTTTCCTGCTGGGCTTCTTCCTGCAATTTAAACAATTCGTCCTCGGAAATTTCTTTATCCTTCTTCTGCTTTTTCAGGATGTCGTTTGTTTCCCGCCGGACATTGCGCATGGCTATCCTGTATTCTTCGGCAATCCTTTTCACCTGCTTGACAAGGTCCTTCCGTCTTTCCTCGGTAAGCTGAGGAATATTCAGACGGATGACCTTTCCATCGCTGATAGGTGTAAGGCCGATACTTGACTTCAGGATGGCCTTTTCAATGGCCGGCAACATCTGGGGATCCCATGGTTGAATGGCAATCATTCTGCTCTCGGGAATTGTCATCGTACCAACCTGGTTGAGAGGAAGGACACTCCCATAGGCATCAACGGATATATTATCGAGAAGACCAAGGGAGGCACGGCCGGTACGAACCTTTGACAGCTCATGTTTGAAGGTTTCAATGCTTTTTTCCATCTTTTCAGCCATCTCAAAAATCACTTCATTCATAGGTCACCTGCGTTCACACTCTTTACGATTATAATTACCATCAAAAGGCTATCATTGTCCCGACATGTTCGCCACATACGGCCTTTCTGATGTTTCCCGCTACATTCATATTCAACACAATGATAGGCTTATTATCGTCTTTTGCAAGGGCAATTCCAGTCGCATCCATCACCCGCAGTCCCTTTATCAGGACATCATCGTAGGAAAGGCGGTCGAATTTAACAGCATCAGGGTTGGTTACCGGATCTTTATCATACACACCATCAACCTTCGTTGCCTTGATGATCAGATTCGCGTCTATTTCCAAGGCCCTCAAAACACCGGCTGAATCGGTGGTAAAATAGGGGTTGCCTGTGCCGGCCGCAAAGATAACAGCCCTCCCCTTTTCCAGGTGCCGCGTTGCCCTCCTTCTGATGTACGGCTCACAGACGGATTGCATGGGTATGGCCGACATAACCCGGGTGAGTACTCCCTTCCGTTCAAGGGCATCCTGCAGGGCCAGGCTGTTCATCACAGTTGCCAGCATCCCCATATTATCGGCAGTGGTGCGGTCCATTCCCTTGCTGGCCCCGGCCACCCCCCTGAAAATATTCCCGGCACCAATTACCAGGCCGGGTTGGACGCCCATATCGACGATCTCTTTTATCTCCGTTGCCACATAGTCGATAACATCAGTGTTTATGCCAAAAGAGTCATTCCCCATCAGGGCCTCGCCACTGAGCTTAAGCAAGATTCGTTTGTACTCTATCTGCATTTGTATCCTCACTATGAATTGACGTTATCAAAATTCACGTACGGCAAACAGAGGCAAATGTTCTACGCCGGCCGGTTTTCTGGAAAATACTATTCCACTCCGACCTGAAAGCGGACAAAACGTTTAATGGTGATATTCTCGCCCATTTTTCCGACTATATCGGTCAATAAATCCTGAATGGAGCGCTCCTGGTCCTTGACGAACTTCTGTTCGAGGAGACATATATCGGCAAGGAATTTTTCCATCTTACCGGTAACCATTTTTTCGATAATACTTTTCGGTTTCCCAGAGTCAAGCGCCTGCTGAATATAGATCTCTTTCTCCCGGGAAATTACATTTTCCGGTACCTCTTCCCGTGTTACGGCCACAGGATTAGCAGCCGCTATATGCATGGCCAGATCACGGGCGAATCCTCTGAATGCATCTGTCTTGGCGACAAAATCCGTTTCACAATCGAGTTCCACCATCACACCGAGTTTACCGCCGGCATGGATATATGTCTCGATAACGCCTTCACTTGTTGCCCGCCCGGCCCGTTTTGCCGCAACGGCCAGTCCCTTCTGACGAAGCAGATCGACGGCCTTCTCCATATCACCATTGGTATCCGTGAGGGCTTTTTTACAATCCATCATGCCTGCACTCGTCTTATCACGCAGGTCTTTTACCATTTGACTTGTAATGTTCATGGTGCCTCCATAATTTCACTTCATACAACGTTAGTCTTTCAGCAGTTGAGCACCTTGAAAATTATTTTCTTTGTTTTCTTGTCCCACGAGAAGGATTGAAAAAAGTGCCGGAAAACAATTTTCAAGGTACGTATCGCGGTTGTCCGAATTACGAAGTTAAATCAATGTCGAAAGAACACTGTTCTCATCGAATTCATTCTCTCCCTATCCGTAATGAAAGAGGCGGTCAAAGACCGCCCCTAAAAAGCAGCACAGCTAGCAATCTGTCAAAGGGGACCCTTTCCTGCCCATCACTCCGCCGAAGCAATATCTTCTTGAACCTTCTGGTACTCCGCATCGCCCATGGTTACGGCAATCGCCTCTTCCGAGGCATTTTCTCCGTCTCTTTGAGCCTGCCCATTCAAAACAGCATCTGCAATATATTTACTTATCAACCGGATAGATCTTATGGCATCATCATTGCCTGGAATCAGATAGTCGATTCCACCGGGATCACAGTTCGTATCGGTAATTGCGACTACCGGAATACCAAGTTTTCCGGCCTCATCAATGGCAATAGACTCTTTTTTCGGATCGACAACGAAGAGGACCGTCGGCAAAGAACGCATGTCTTTGATACCGCCGACATTACGTTCCAGTTTAATTCGTTCCTTTTCCATCAGTAGAATTTCCTTTTTCGGAAACCGGTTGATAGAGCCATCTGCCTGCATGGATTCAATGGATTTAAGACGATCAATACTCTTTTTAATGGTCTGGAAGTTCGTCATCATACCACCCAACCAACGATGGTCGATATAAAACATATTGCAACGTTTTGCCTCTTCGCTGATAATGGCCTGTGCCTGTTTTTTTGTTCCGACAAAAAGCACACTTCCGCCCCTGCCGACTTCGGTGCAGATAAAGTCGCAGGCCTTGTCGAACATGCGCTTTGTCATATCCAGGTTTATGATATAAATCCCGTTGCGTGGACCATAAATATATGGCTTCATTTTGGGATTCCACCGACGAGTCTGATGCCCGAAGTGCAACCCTGCCTGAAGCATTTCCTTTACTGTTGCATTTTCCATGATTTTCTCCGTTTTCTGGTTTTTCCTCCATCCCAGCTTTCATCACTACCGACATCTTTTTTCAGTCGTTCGTGACACCAGTTTCCTCTGGGATGTGTGTATTTTTGAGTAATTTCAAGCCAATGGTCCATTACCACTGGTGTTTTGTGTCTGTTCTGTTATTCAACCCGTTTAATGTGCATAGTTACCATAAGCAGAAGTTTCCCAATCTTTTCCATCAACACAATAAACTTTACATACTACCACTGGATAAGGCGTTTTGCAACTTTTCCAGAATTACTCGTCCATATTTTAATTGGTGGGGGCACTATCGGGTCATGAGGTTTGATTTACCCGTCAAGAGATGCTTTAACCATTGAAACCCAAATTTCAATAATTCCGAATCATCCCTTTCAATGCGCGTTTTCTGCTCCCTCGACAACCTGAATTCCTGTAAAAGCCGGTTGGTTGACAAATACTTTCTGAATGTATCAATGTTATAACAGATCATAAAGGCAAGTTGCTGTTTTGGACCTCCGCTTCCCTCCCCCCTCCATGGATTAGTCATAATCATGCTGTCAATCTCAGCCCATAAGTCATTCATCATATTATAGGAATCCAGTTTCTGATTTCTTATCCAATCTTTGACTGAAAACATTCGACCTTCCTTATGTCCCAGACAATAGGAATGGTTGGTCAGAAAATAAAAATCGTCAGCCTTGTTTCTACCGGGATCCCTGTCTACTGCTCTTTCAAGAGGATAGGTCCTGCAGGAGGAAGGCCTATCGTTGTACACTGAACACCCGTCTTCAAGAAGAAATGGGCAGGCCCTTCCTTCATCATCGGTTAATTTCATCATTAAAGAAGGAAAGTATGGATTATTTCCCTGAATCAATCGTGTATTGTTCCTGAGAAACGTTTCCGAATCAATACCAAGTGCATTTTTCAATCTTATGACATCATACGGAAAAAGATACATGTCCACGTTTTTGCAGCATATAGTGAAACATCCGGCACCAGGATGACATGAAAAAACAAATTTCGTATTTTCCAATGGTACCATATGTTCGGGAAATTTCTTTTCCATCACACACCTGAATATACAATAAAGCTAATTATTATTACACTTATGCTAAAGCTTTAGTTTACTGATATTTAAGGAAAAATAGTTTCTTAACTACCAATAAAAAAGCTGACATGAATCGATGATTCATGTCAGCTTTTTTCAATTCTCTAAGATCAGTTCTCAGTTGTCTTGATCCTTTTTACCGAGATCTTCCACATAACCAACAAGTTCAATGATGGCCATAGACGCCGCATCTCCCTGGCGAACACCCGTCTGAACAATGCGGGTATAACCGCCATTTCTCTCTTTAAATTGCACAACAATCTGATCAAAAAGTTTGGCCACGATTTTTTTACTTCGAATAAAACTCAGTGCCTTTCGTCGGGCATGAAGGTCTCCGCGTTTGGCCAAAGTGATCATTTTCTCTGCAATAGGGCGAACCTCTTTTGCTTTCTCATGGGTTGTCACAATCCGTTCGTGTTCAAATAACGATGTAACCATATTTCTGAACATGGCGGACCGGTGAGCACTTGAACGACCTAGGGCCCTACCGAATTTTTTATGTCTCATGTAATAATCCTCAACTCTGTATATTGATCAAAATGAGAAGTGCAAAGTATTTCAATCCTGCCCTTCGTCTTTCCTCGAGATATTCGGTGGAGTCCAGTTTTCAAATTTCATTCCCAGGGTAAGATCCATTTCTGCAAGCAATGCTTTTATTTCGTTAAGAGATTTCCGACCAAAATTTTTAGTCTTTAACATTTCCTGATCGGTTTTCTGGGCGAGATCGCCTATGAAATTTATCTCAGCATTCTTCAAACAGTTTGCCGAACGTACCGACAACTCCAAGTCTTCCACCGGCTTATCAAGATAGGGATTGAGAGGCTCACTTCGTTGACCGTCATCGTCATTTGACTCAGGTTCTGCCTTCTCTTCATCGAAATTGATAAATATAGTCAACTGCTCTTTGAGGATTTTTCCAGCATAGGCCAGCGCATTTTCCGGTCGAATGCTTCCATCCGTCTCAATTTCTATGGTAAGTTTGTCATAGTCAGTCTGTTGACCTACCCGAGCCTGCGAAATAACAAATTCAATCCTTTTAATCGGAGAGAATATGGCATCTATAGGTATCTGACCAATTACTAAATCATCTTTAATCTGCTTTTCTGCCGGTTGGTATCCTTTCCCCCACTCCACTGTCATTTCTGTTCGAAAGGTGGTCTCTCCGGTAATCGTACAGATAATCTGATCTGTATTCATTACTTCGACAAACGAAGATCCTTTGATATCACCTGCCGTTACAACGCCTGGACCTGCTTTTTCAATATAAACGACCTGTGAATCAATCGAGTTCAGTTTTATGCCAATCTGCTTAATATTCAGTATGATTTCACTTACATCCTCATTAACATCTTTTAATGAAGTAAATTCATGCAGAGCACCTTCAATCTTCACAGTCGTTATAGCCGCACCCTGGATCGAAGAAAGCAGAATGCGTCTCAACGAATTTCCAATAGTTGAAGCAAATCCTCTTTCCAATGGCTGACAGATGAACTTACCATATGAATCCGTATATGTTTCTTTTTCAACTTCAAGCTTTTCAGGCCTGATAAGCTCATGCCAGTTCCGGTAAAAGGGTGCTGCTTCATCGGCAATCTGGGTCATATATTTCCTTCTCTGCGTATTATATCAGCTAAAAATGCGTAATACCTACAATGAAAGGACAGAAACGATTTAAGTATCATTCCACCACATTCACTATAGGCACGTTAAATCAGGCACGTTAAATGATGTTTAATCTTATAGCCAGCCTGATGTTTCTCAGCTGACGTAGTCGAACAACTACTTCGAATAGAGCTCTACGATCAAATGCTCTTGTATCGGCATTGTTATTTCTTCACGATTAGGCAGTACTTTGACCTTGGCCTTGAAAGTATCTTTTTCGAGTTCAAGCCAACTCGGAACGCCACGCCTGGCCACCGCCTCCATATTCTCCACAATCAAGGCATTCGTACGGCTTTTTTCCTTGAGAGTGATCTCGTCACCAACACATACCAGGTATGAAGGAATACTCGCCTTCTTACCGTTAATAAGAATGTGTTTATGCCTGACTAATTGTCTTGCCTGTTTTCTGGAAGAAGCTATACCTAGACGAAATATCGTGTTGTCAAGACGTCTCTCTAAAAGGACTAGGAGATTCTCACCAGTCACTCCCTTTTGCCCATCAGCTCTTTGAAATGTCAACCTGAACTGACCTTCAAGCATACCATACATGCTTTTTACTTTTTGCTTTTCCCGTAATTGAACAGCATAATCAGAGAGCTTCCTGAATTTTGACTGACCATGCTGCCCTGGCCCAAAAGCACGTCTCTCGAACGCACATTTGTCAGAATAGCATCTATCACCTTTTAAATACAGTTTCAGACCCTCGCGTCTACAACTGCGACATGAAATCCCAATATTTCTAGCCAACGTAGGCCTCCGTTATAATTTTATTATTCCGAAAAACATTGCATAATCGGCGTATTAAACGCGGCGACGTTTTGGAGGTTTACATCCATTATGTGGTACTGGGGTAACGTCATAAATCCGACTCACCTCTAAACCAGTATTGATAAGAGCTCGTAACGCTGCTTCCCTTCCAGGCCCAGGTCCTTTGGCCTTTACTTCAATCTTCCTCATTCCCTGCTCAAGAGCTTTTTTTGCGGCATCTGCAACTGCATTCTGTGCTGCAAATGGAGTGCTCTTTCTTGACCCTTTAAATCCAAGCACACCGGCGCTGCACCATGAAACAACATTTCCTTGCTTATCGGAAATAGTTACAATCGTATTATTAAAAGTAGAATATATGAAAACAATGCCTTCAGATATATTTCTTTTAACCTTCCTTTTAACCCGTGTTTCACCACGTTTCGTTCCAGCCATAGTTACACCTGTAATTATATCATTTATTTCCGGCGAGATGCACCGCGACGTGGGCCCTTTCGAGTTCTGGCATTTGTCTTTGTTTTCTGTCCGCGACACGGCAATCCGGCTCGATGGCGTCTCCCCCGATAACAGCCGAGATCCATAAGCCTTTTAATATCCATCGATACTTCCCGCCTGCGATCACCTTCAACAGTATACTCTTCTTCAATGACCTTACGTATACGACTTACGTCTTCACCGTTGAGATCGTCGCTGTTCATGGTAAACGGCAGGTCGACTTTATTGAGTATCTGTCGCGCAGACGCCAACCCAAGGCCATGAATGTAGGTCAAAGCCCGATCCATATGTTTATTTTTTGGAAGGTCTACTCCAGCTATACGTGCCAAGATCCATCTCCTTAAAAGAGTAGTAGTAAATTAAGTGACAAAAGGAGGTTATCCCTGTCGTTGTTTGTGCTTTTTAACCTTACAGGAAACGCGTACCACTCCATTACGCTTAAACACCTTGCACTCACTGCATAATTTTTTCACAGATGATCGTACTTTCATTGTAGTCTGACTCTCTATTTATTCTTTTTAGCATTTTTTGCTCTGAACGTGACTCTGCCTCGACTCAGATCATACGGTGAAAGTTCGATTGTCACCCGATCCCCTGGTAATATTTTAATAAAGTGCATTCTCATCTTACCAGAAATATGCGCAAGAACCTTATGACCGTTATCCAATTCTACACGAAACATAGCATTCGGTAATGGTTCAATAATAGTGCCTTCAACCTCAATCGCTTCTTCTTTTGCCATACAGGCTCCTGGAAAAATGTAAACAATAATTCAAAAGCCAAGCATTATAATACATGCCACCTAAAAAGAGAAGCATTTTTTTAGGACATAAACAGTATTAGAAGCCCTGCCTGGAACTCAAAACCAGAGGCCCATCAGATGTTGCAGCTACTGAATGTTCAAAATGAGCGGAGGGTTTTTTGTCTGATGTTATAACTGTCCACCCATCTCGTAAAATTCGCACCTTATATGTTCCCATGTTCACCATAGGTTCTATGGCCAAAACCAGGCCTTCTAAAATCCTTGGTGATGGCTCATCCTGAACGAAATTCGGGATCTCCGGCCCTTCATGTAACGACGTTCCTATACCATGGCCGACAAACTGCCGCACTACAGAAAACCCGTTCTCTTCCACATATGTCTGCACCGCACCGGAAATATCCGCAATCCTTTTACCAACTTGAACTTGCGCTATGGCACGCTGCAGTGACTCTTTTGTTACATCTATGAGTCTATTTTTTGCACTGTCCACCTTGCCGACAGGGATAGTAATTGCTGAATCGCCAAAATATCCTTTATATTTCACTCCGAAATCAACGGAAAGAATATCACCCTTTTTCAGTCTTCTTTTCTTTGACGGAATTCCGTGCACAACCTCTTCATTGATAGAAACGCAGAGACTTGCCGGAAATCCTCTGTATCCCTTAAATGCAGGGATAGCATTTCTACGTATACACAGATCTTCAGCTAATTTATCAAGGTCCCAGGTGGTGATATCAGGCTCAACAGTTTTTTCCAGCATGGCCAGAGTTTCGGCCACAATCTGATTTGCCTCCTGCATAAGGAGAATCTCTTCCGGCTTTTTGACCATCATTGATTTACTGTTCTGATCGTGTCT
Organism: uncultured delta proteobacterium; assembly: GCA_903901335.1. GTDB lineage: Bacteria > Desulfobacterota > Desulfobulbia > Desulfobulbales > Desulfocapsaceae > CAIUQR01. The sequence continues at coordinate 50,786 of CAIUQR010000063.1, forward strand.
TGCAGCCCCCACGTATCAGTTCCGTCCGCGAATTTTTCCCTGTTTCATAAACCCTTCATAATTTCGCATCACGAGATGGGACTCAATCTGAGATATAGTATCGATTGCGACTCCTACAACGATCAGCAAAGCCGTCCCACCAAAATAGAACGGGACATTAAATCTCGAAATCAAAATAGTAGGTAAGACACATACGGCACTTAAATAGGTTGCACCGACAACCGTCAATCGTGTCAGGACGTTGTCTATGAATTCGGCAGTCTTTTTTCCCGGACGTATACCAGGTATAAAGCCACCATTCTTTTTCAAATTCTCTGCCACATCATCGGGTTTGAAGGTGACTGCCGTATAAAAAAAGCAGAAAAACACGATCATCCCCACGTACAGGATATAATAATATGGGCTACCTGGAGAAAGGGCAGCTGAAACTCTTTTGACCCAATCAACCTGAACAAACCCGCCAATAGTGGCAGGAAACATCATGATCGATGATGCGAAAATTGGCGGAATCACGCCGGAAATATTGATTTTTAATGGAAGGTGCGAACTTTGCCCACCATAGACTTTCCGACCAATCACCCTTTTTGCATACTGTATCGGAATCCTTCTCTGTGAGGTCTCAAAAAAGACTATTACAGCGATTATTCCAAACATAAATATCAGAAATATCGGGATAAAGAAAATAGCGATCTCACCGGATTTTACCAGTTCGAGTGAGTTGATGATCGCTGCCGGCCCTCGTGCCACGATTCCTGCAAAAATTATAAGTGATATGCCATTGCCGATTCCACGTTCAGTCATCTGCTCACCAAGCCACATAATAAAGGCTGTACCGGATGTAAGTGTGAGCATAGTCATCAGCTGAAATTGTATGCCGGGATTTAAAACAATCGCCTCACCTCCTGGGCCGGTCATTCCTTCAAGACCCATGGCAATAAATGTCCCTTGGATGACAGACAGGAAAACAGTTCCATAACGAGTATATTGGGTAATTTTTCGCCTTCCAGCCTCTCCTTCTTTACTGAGAGCCTCCAACTGCGGCACAACAACCGTCAGGAGTTGAATAATGATGGACGCACTGATATAGGGCATGATTCCAAGAGCGAAGATTGAAAAATGGTTTAATGCTCCACCTGAGAACATATTGAACATGCCGAATATCGTTCCCGCATTTTTCTGAAAAAAAGCAGCCAGTGCCTCTCCATTGATGCCTGGTGTCGGTATCTGTACCCCTATCCTGTACACCGCCAGCATGATTATGGTAAATATCACCCTTTTCCGTAGTTCCGGAATATTGGCTGCCCGCTGCAATCCACTCATTTTCTCTATCCTGTGCTCGACAAGGTCAAAAACACATCATCGACAAATTTTCCGTACATTCGATTTTCAGCCAGAGGCAACTGTTGCCAGCTAGTTGGATTATGCAAGAAGCTCTACGGTTCCACCTGCTGATTCAATCATTGATCTGGCGCTTGCACTTATTCCGTTAACTTTTACTTTTAAAGCTTTTTTAACTTCACCATTAGCAAGAACTTTAATCAATTGATTCTTTTTTGCCATTCCGGCCTGAATAAGAACTTCCAAGGTTATCTCTGAATTATCATCAAAGCTGTTGAGCTGTGTCAAAGAGATAAGCGTATATTCCTTGCTGAATTTATTTGTGAATCCAATTTTCGGCAAACGTCTCTGAAGCGGCATCTGACCACCCTCAAAGCCAGGTTTGCTTTTGAATCCTGATCGAGCTCTGGCCCCTTTATGCCCTCTTCCGGCAGTTTTTCCATTGCCGGATCCATACCCTCGTCCAACACGTTTCTTGTTTTTATTTGATCCCCGGTTCGGAGAAAGATTTCCAAGCGTTATCATTTCAAACCTCCTCTGTGCGGACAAGATGACTCACTTTGGCAATCATACCACGTATTTCCGGAGTATCCTTTCGTGTAACTGTCTTATTGAGTTTAGTGAGTCCCAGACCAGTCAGAGTAGCTTTAATTTTTTCAATACTGCCAATACTACTCTTAACTAGAGTAACCTTTATCATCTCGGCCATTTTACTACCTTCTCTATTCAAAGATATTCTAAAAGTACCTGTAAAAACAATCAAATCAACAGGCTACTGGTTTTACGCTAAAAGTGCCTCTGTCGTCGTTCCTCGAAGTTCAGCGATAACACTTGCAGACCTCAGGCTCCTCAATCCATCCAAGGTTGCCTTGACCATATTGTGCGGGTTATGTGAACCAAGACACTTCGTCAAGATATTTGATACACCTGCCGCCTCAAGCACTGCCCTGACAGGGCCACCTGCTATAACACCCGTTCCAGCAGAAGCCGGCTTAAGCAAAATTTTTCCTGCCCCGTACTTGCCGACAATCTGATGAGGAATGGAAAGAGAGGTAAGTGAAACGGCTTCCATGTCTTTTTTTGCACGCTCAACTCCTTTACGAATGGCCTCGGGAACCTGATTTGCTTTGCCGAGTCCATAACCGACCTTACCCTTTCCATCTCCGACAACAACAATGGCACTAAAGCTGAACCGGCGTCCACCTTTTACAACTTTTGCAACCCTGTTGATATAAACAATTTTTTCGATCAGTTCCTCAATGTTTTCATTTTTAGAACGTTTGAAATCAGACAAGGGACACCCCCATATTTAGCGAATTCATTAAAATTGAAGACCACCTTCCCGAGCACCCTCGGAAAGTGATTTTACTCGTCCATGGTAAAGATATCCGCCGCGATCAAAGACGACCTTACTGATTCCGGCTGCAAGAGCGCGTTCTGCAATTATCTTCCCGACCTTTTTTGCAGATTCTATCTTTCCTTTCTCACTGCCCTTTTCGAAATCCTTCTCAACGGTCGACATAGCCACCATTGTTTTTCCGGCGACATCGTCAATTATCTGGGCGTATATATGCTTGTTGCTTTTAAATACTCTTAGACGGGGCTTTTCGTTGGTGCCGGAGATATTTTTTCGAATTCGGCTTATCCGTTTTGCCCTCGCCGTAATTTTGGAATTCGACTTAGTCATTGTATTATTTCCATTATCTATTTAATCGCGAAACGCATCACAAAAATATTATTTGCCTGCGGCCTTACCTACTTTCCGGACAATATGCTCATTCTCATAACGGATCCCCTTGCCCTTGTATGGTTCCGGCTTTCGAATACTGCGAATGCGAGAAGCCGTCAGGCCCAATAGATCCTTATCAATCGAATCGAGAGTGATTTTTGTATTGCCGTCAACAGTCACATGAACGCCTTCTGGAAGAAGGAATTCAACCGGATTTGAGTACCCGACGTTCAGGCTCAGGTTATTTCCTGTCACATTTGCCTTATAGCCGACACCTTCAATAAGCAAAACCTTTGAAAAACCTTTATCAACGCCGAGTATCATATTGTTAATCAGGGTTCGTGTTAATCCTCTAAACCCATTGACTTTTTTGTTTTCTACCCGGTTGTTGACAATGATTTCACTGCCCAGGAAAAGGACCTCGATTTCTGAGATAATATCACGCTCAAGCGATCCCTTATTTCCTTTAATTACGATATGCTGTCCATCAATCTGGACCTGAATTCCAGCAGGAACCGGAATTGGTTGTTTTCCAATACGAGACATAGTTACCTCCGTTATTTGTGAGTGTTACCACACCTCACAAAGTATCTCCCCACCAGTATTCTGAGCCCTTGCCGTTCTATCTGTGACGATGCCTTTTGAGGTAGATATGATCGAAATCCCGAGACCATCCAGAACCTTGGGCAGTGCGTCAGCCTTTGCATATTTTCGCAGACCGGGCTTGCTGATTCTTTTGATTCCCGTAATTACCGATTCCCTGTTCGGCCCATATTTCAGATTGAGTTTCAGGGTTCCCTGAATACCTTCATCTATTACCCTAAAATCACTTATAAAACCTTCATCTTTCAATACCTTGGCAATGCTGGCTTTATTACGAGAGCTGGGCATTACAACAGTATCAAATTTAACCATCACAGCATTCCTAATCCTGGTCATCATATCTGCCAGGGGATCGCTCATTGACATAGCGAACACTCCTTATTTTTTCGAATGTAAGACAAAATCCTACAAATAAATTCAGTAGTATAATCTACCAGCTCGATTTTGTCACACCGGTAATTTCACCACTTGATGCTAATTTCCTGAAACAAATTCGACAGACACCAAATTTCCTGATAAACGCGCGAGGTCGTCCACATAAAGGACATCTATTGTACTTCCTAACCTCAAACTTTGGTTTGCGTTTAGCCTTTGCAATAATTGATTTTTTAGCCAAGCCAGCCTCCAGTTATTCAATAGAGTTTAATGAATATCAAATCAAAAAAAGTACATTATTTCCTAAATGGCATTCCGAGCAATCTCAACAGAGAACGTCCTTCTTCATCTGTTGGCGCCGATGTCACAATGGAGATGTTCAAGCCTTTGATCTTATCGATTTTGTCATAATCAATTTCAGGGAAAATAATCTGCTCTTTAACACCCATGGAAAAATTCCCCTTCCCATCGAATCCCTTTGGAGACAATCCTCTAAAATCCCGCACACGCGGAAGAGCAATATTGACCAGTTTACTTAAGAAACCGTACATTTTGTCACCACGCAATGTAACGCAGCAACCGATAGGCATCCCTACCCGTAATTTAAATGTGGCAATTGATTTCTTTGCCTTTCTGACGACAGCACGCTGTCCGGCAATTCTGGTTAGCTCTTCAGTTGCGCCCTCAATGATTTTAGGATTTTGCACTGCTTCCCCTAGTCCCATATTTAAAACTATCTTTTCGACCTTGGGGATCTGCATTGAATTTGTGTATCCAAATTCCTGTACAAGTGCAGGAACACACTCTTCCTTATAATAATCTTTCAGCGTACCCATGTATAACTCCTGACGTAAGCATTATGTCATTGCTTATGATTTACTCTCGATGGAACCACCACAGCTCTTACAGAATCTGACCTTGGTTCCGTCTTCAAGAATTTTTTTCCCGATACGACCAGTTTTGGTGCATTCCGGACAGATCAATTGAAGATTTGATACATGTATTGGCGCCTCTTTTTCAATAATCTGCCCTTGCTGGTTCATCTCTCGTGGTTTGGTGTGCCGTTTGACCATATTGATGCGTTCAACGACTGCCTTTGAAGAATCAGTTAAGACTCTCAGGATTTTCCCAACTCTTCCCTTATCTTTCCCAGCAATAACTTCAACCTGATCATTTTTTTTCAGGTATGTTTTACCCTGTCCCATTTTCAATACCTTTTTTCAATCTATCTCTTTCAGATTCCATAGAGTGTATGGAACGTTAAAGTACCTCGGGAGCCAATGAGATGATTTTCATAAAGCCCTCATTTCTCAACTCTCTAGCTACTGGTCCGAATATGCGTGTGCCAACCGGCTCGCCACTTGCTGAGAGAAGGACTGCTGCATTTTCATCAAACTTAACCCAAGTATCATCCATGCGTCTCATTTCTTTGACGGTTCGAACGATAACTGCCTTCATTACATCACCTTTTTTTACCTTGGCGTGCGGTATGGCCTCTTTAACGGTAACGACAATCACATCGCCGATACGGGCATACCGCTTTCTTGTTCCTCCAAGAACACGAATGCACAGTACTTTTTTAGCACCGGAGTTATCTGCGACGTTCAGTATTGTTTCTGTTTGTATCATAATTTCACCTGATGTATCATCAGTTGCAGTGAGTAAATTTTCTTGTGAAAAAAAGCTGTGTTATACAGCCTGTTCAAGTATTGTCCTGACACGCCACCTTTTTTTCTTGCTCAACGGGCGGCATTCCTCAATCAGCACGGTATCACCGATATTACATAGATTTTCAGGATCATCAGCAAGGTATTTAACACTTGTTTTCATATACTTTCCATAAAGTTTATGACGAACCTTGCGTTCAACCCGCACGACAACACTCTTTTCCATTCTGTTACTTACAACAGAGCCGGTTCTGGTCTTTTTTGATTTTTTTATTTCACTCATAATGTGTTCGATTCGAGATGTTTTATGGTAAGAAATGATTCAAAAATTATGATTTAACTCCAATCCTAATTTGAAACCTTCTCACGACATATGGTTGCAATTCTGGCAATATCTTTTTTGATTTGTCTCAAACGAGCTGAATTCTCTAACGGCCTTAACCTGTGGTGAAACGAGAGATTTCCCAGCTCCTCGCGCAATTCCTTTGCTTTTTTTGCCAACTCATCCTCTGACATCTTGCGAAATTCGGGCGCTTTCATAATGTGTTCCTCTTTGAAATAACCTTGGTGGCAAAAGGAAGTTTATTACCAGCCAATGTCAAAGCCCTGACAGCCAATTCCTCATCAACCCCTCCCAGTTCGTAGAGAATTCTCCCTGGTCTGATTGGAGCTACCCAATATTCCGGATTACCTTTTCCTTTTCCCATACGAGTTTCGGCAGGTTTTTTTGTAATTGGTTTATCGGGAAATACACGAATCCACACCTTACCGCCACGTTTAATTTTTCTGTTGATCGCAATACGCGCAGCTTCAATCTGCTGCGCCGACATCTTTCCACAAACTAAAGCCTTCAGGGCGTATTCGCCGAATGAGATTGATGAGCCATTTGTTGCGACCCCTTTCATTCTGCCTTTAAAGACTTTTCTATGTTTTACCTTTTTTGGACTTAACATCTTCTACTCCAAATATTTACACTGATGAAATAGGTCTTCTCCCAGGCGATAACCATTAGCCGTTTACAGCCTTATCTATGTCATTCAGTACTTCACCTTTGAAAATCCAGACTTTCACGCCAATAATCCCATAGGTAGTATTGGCCTCAGCAAGGGCGTAATCAACATCAGCACGTAAGGTATGCAGTGGTACTCTGCCTTCCCTCACCCATTCACAACGAGACATTTCCGCCCCTCCCAGTCGCCCCGAACAGGATATTTTAATTCCTTGTACACCAAAGCGAAGCGCAGAACTTACTGCTTTTTTCATCGCCCGCCGAAAAGCCACCCTTCGGATAAGTTGTGAGGCAACACTTTCAGCAACGAGTTGAGCATCGGCTTCCGGTCGTCTCACCTCTTGAATATCCAAGGTGACTCTCCGGTTAACCATTTTCTCCAAATCGTCTTTCAAGGCTTCAATTTCATTGCCTTTCTTTCCGATAACAATTCCTGGTCTGGCTGTGAAGAGTTTTATCCGCACCTTATCACCAGTACGTTCAATAATGATCTTGGCAAGGCCAGCATGATTGAGACGTTTCTTAAGAAACTTTCTAATCTTCTGATCCTCAATTAGATATACGGAATAATCTTTATCTGCATACCAGATCGAATCCCATGTCCGGGTAATATTAAGTCTCAGTCCTAATGGATTTACCTTTTGCCCCAAAACAGTCCTCCAACGAATTTTCTAAGTTCAATAAAGAATAATTTAGGTATTAGAATCGAGCTTCGAATAATCAAATGAATTACTCTTCATCAAGAACAACTGTAATATGACTTGATCGTTTAATAATACCTGTAGCGCGACCCATTGCCCGAGGACTGATTCTTTTCAAGGAAGGCCCTCCATCAATGAAGATCTTTTTAATATAAAGATTATCCACATCTATGTGCTCATCCTGGGTGGCGTTAGCCACTGCGGATTCAATAACTTTACGCAATATCCCTGCACCTTTTTTCGGCATGAATCGCAATGTGGTAAGAGCCTTATCCACACCCATTCCCCTCACCACATCTGCAACAAGTCTGGCTTTCTGTGGTGATATACGGATATATTTCCCTACGGCCTTTGATTCCATAGTCTTACTCCTGAATATGTCCTTACAAGAACAGTACGTTTCTGATTATTTTTTAACTTTTTTATCCGATGCATGGCCGTAAAAGGTTCTTGTTGGTGAAAATTCACCAAATTTGTGACCCACCATGTTTTCAGAAACAAATACTGGTATAAATTTTTTTCCATTATGCACAGCAAAGGTCAAACCAACCATCTCCGGACTGATTTCTGAACGTCTGGACCATGTTTTGATAACTTTTCTCGAGCCACTTTCAATGGCCTTCTCCACCTTTTGAAAGAGGTGGACATCGATAAATGGACCTTTTTTTATTGAACGAGCCATACTTTACTCCTTGTACGTTATGATCTCTTCTTAACAATATATTTATCGGTGGCTTTATTCGTTCGAGTTTTGTAACCTTTTGTAGGATACCCCCATGGAGTACATGGATGACGTCCACCGGAGCTCTTTCCTTCACCACCACCCATGGGATGATCAACCGGATTCATCGCAACTCCCCGGACATGTGGTCTTTTTCCAAGCCAACGTTTTCTTCCGGCTTTTCCAAGTTTTTCGCTCTCATGTTCCCTGTTTCCAACCTGGCCTATGCACGCCCTGCAAAGTTTGTTGAATTTCCTTACTTCTCCGGAGGGCAACCGTACGAGCACATTGTTTCCTTCCTTAGCCATGAGCTGTGCCGATGTCCCGGCGCTCCTGACCATCTGTGCCCCTTTGCCGATCTTGAGTTCAATATTATGAATAACGGTACCAAGCGGGATATTAATTAACGGCAGGCAATTTCCTGGTTGTATATCTACGTTATCCCCGGCGATGATCTGATCACCAACAGAGATTCCATCCGGCGCCAGTATATAGGTTTTTTCACCATCTAGGTAGCTAACAAGGGCAATATTCGCCGATCGATTAGGGTCATATTCAATGGCACTGACCTTTGCCGCTATGTCAGTTTTATTACGTCTAAAATCGATGATACGGTATTTTCTTTTATGTCCTCCGCCGATGTGACGAGAGGTTACTCGGCCGTAATTGTTCCTTCCGCCGGTCTTTGACAGACTGGCAAGAAGACTTTTTTCCGGCAATTTATCTGACAAATCAGCATTCTGTACAGATACATGATGCCGTTTACCAGCTGATGTTGGTTTATAAGTTTTAATAGCCATGATTTCCCAGTCGCTCCATCATTATTGAATTAGATAGAATCTCATTAAGTAAAGAGGTAAAATTTACACTCATAAAAGAATTAATAATTATAATTCATCAGCAAAGTTAATTTTACCTTCTGAAAGTGTCACATACGCCTTCTTCCAATCGCTGGTAAAACCGATGGACCGCCCGACTCTCTTCTGCTTTCCATGTATCTTGGCGGTTCTGACGTTTTTCACTTTCACACTGAACATTTTTTCAACCGCTCTTTTGATATCTATCTTGTTTGCCTTTGGGTTTACCTTGAAGACCACCTTGCCATCTTCTTCATGCAAAGATGAGGCCTTTTCCGTGAGCCGTGGCCCTTGCAGCACGCCGTATATATTTTTCATGACATCAACCTCTTTTCAAGGCTATCGATAACAGGCTGAACCAGTACCAGTTTTTTATGTAACAGAATGTCATATACATTGAGGCCATCAACGTTAATAACCTTATATCCATTCGCATTACGTGACGATTTATGTAAATTTTCCCCAGCATCGTTGGTGATGATTATACAGTTATCGAGCTGGAGCAGATTCATCACATTCATGAACTCTTTCGTCTTGATAACATCCATCTGAAATGCATCAAGAACCATAAGATTACCTTCCTGCAGTCTGGCACTCATCGCCATTGAAAGCGCCTGTTTTTTAACCTTACGGTTCAATTTGAAGGAATAATCACGTGGTTTCGGGCCAAAAACCACACCACCACCACGCCAGACCGGCGATCGCCTGCTTCCTGAACGCGCTCTCCCTGTACCTTTCTGGCGCCAAGGTTTCGAACCGCCACCACTAACCTCAACCCTGGTTTTGGTACATGCACTACCAGCACGTCTACCGGCAAGCTGCATCCGGACAACGTCATGAAGCAGATGCTCTTTTACCTCAACATTGAAGATCTGCGGGTTCAAACCAATCTCCCCGACCTTTTCGTTTTTGGTATTATATATATTTACAGTTGACATCATTATCTCCTTGAACCGGATCAAGTTCTTCTTATCTTGAATAGATCTTTAAAAGGCCGTTTTTTGAGCCCGGAACCGGTCCCTTCAAAATAATTATGTTCTCTTCCGGACGGATATCAATCACCTTCACACTCTTCTTTATTACAGTAGTGTTCCCCATCCTGCCCGGCATTTTTTTTCCTTTGACGACTCTTGAAGGCCATGCACTGCAACCAATAGACCCTGGAGCTCGATGAAAATTAGATCCGTGTGAATCTCCACCGCCTTTAAAGCCATGCCTCTTCATAACGCCTTGGAACCCACGTCCCTTGCTCAAGCCCTGGACATCGACAATATCACCGATCTTGAAAATCGTATCGAGTGTAATATCTTGTCCGGCCTGAAAGACATCAGGATCAAGAACCCTGAATTCACGGATGTGGTAGAATCCTTCAGAACCAGCTTTTTGAAAATGGCCGGTCATTGGTTTATTTATCCGGGAGGATTTCTTCTGGCTGAAACCAACCTGGATAGCGTTATATCCGTCTTTGGTTTCTGATTTTACCTGAAGTATTTTGCATGGGCCTGCCTCTATCACAGTAACAGGCGTAGATTCACCCATCTCGCTGTAGACCCGAGTCATCCCAACCTTTTTACCCAGTATACCTATTGTCTTTGGCATAATATTACCTGATGCTTCAATTTACTTTGAAATAACTGCAAATCTACGGCAGCTTAATTTCTACATTGACACCCGCTGAAAGCTCAAGTTTCATCAACAGATCTATTGTCTGTTGAGTCGGCTCAAGGATATCCAGGAGACGACGATGCGTCCTCATTTCAAATTGTTCTCTGGATTTCTTGTCAACATGAGGTGAGCGCAAGACACAAAACTTGTTGATCGTTGTCGGCAATGGAATCGGCCCGCATACAGCAGAGCCCGTCCTTCTCGCTGTTTCGACAATCTCAGACGTCGACTGGTCAAGCAGCTTGTGATCATAGGCTTTTAAGCGAATGCGTATTTTCTCTGTAGGTATCATTATCCACCTTTACTGAAGAATTTCACTGATAACGCCGGCACCTACAGTCCGACCGCCTTCACGAATCGCAAACCGCAGTCCCGCATCCATCGCTATCGGGGTGATCAGCTCTGCCGTAACCGATACGTTGTCACCGGGCATAACCATCTCAACC
>CAIUQR010000064.1 GCA_903901335.1 uncultured delta proteobacterium
AAGTCAGTAAATTTTGCCTGACCCTTTAAAGACAACACGCGAGTTATGGCTGCAGTCAAAGTAGTTTTACCATGATCAATATGACCAACCGTTCCTACATTGACATGCGGCTTTGTCCTGTTAAATTTTTCCTTTGACATAGTCGTTCCCCAATATGTTTAGACTTATATTCCTCTGATTTTTTTAATTATAACCTCTGCTTTATTAGCAGGAACCGTATCATATTCTAAAAATTGCATGGTGAAATTTGCCCTGCCCTGAGTAGCTGATCGCAGTGATGTAGAGTAACCGAACAACTCAGTTAACGGCACATGAGCACTGACTATCTGAAGATCCTTTCCTGCAGCAACACCGACAATTTTTCCGCGTTTACTATTCAGATCAGAGATTACATCTCCTATATATTCTTCAGGGGTAACAATTTCTACATCCATTACTGGTTCGAGCAGCACCGGCTTGGCCAACGACGATGCCCGTCGAATCGCCATCGCTGAGGAGATCCCGAATGCCATCTCTGTGGATTCATCCTCATGGTACGACCCCCCGATCAGACATACTTTCAGATCGGTCAGCGGATAACCAATCAAAGGGCCAGAATCCAGGCTATCGGCAATGCCCTTTCGTATTGCTCCGAGAAAAGCATCCGGAATAACAGCCTTGTCGATCTGGCTGACAAATTCGAAGCCTTTTCCTCGTTCCAGAGGTTCAACCTCAAGGACAACGTGCCCGTATTGGCCTTTTGCCCCAGTCAGTTGATCAAATTTACCCTCTGCCTTACATTTCTCTGTAATTGTCTCTTTGAACGCGACCTGAGGTTTACCGATATTTGCAGCAACCTTAAAATCATTCACCAGTCGATCAACAATAATTTCGAGATGAAGCTCTCCCATACCGGAAATTATCGTCTGCCCCGTATCCTTATTGACAGAGATCTTGAATGACGGATCTTCGATCGCTATCTTCTGCAAAGTCTCAGAGAGTTTTTTCTCTTCTGCCTTGCTTTTCGGTTCAATTGCCACTCCGATGACCGGTTCCGGAAAATCCATGCTTTCGAGGACGATATAATCGCCCGTGGAACACAGGGTATCACCTGTAGTCGTAAACTTCAGCCCGACAATCGCTCCTATGTCTCCGGCACTGATCTCCTGCACTTCTTCTCTTTTATTGGCATGGAGTCGCAGAAGTTTGGCAATTTTTTCCTTTTTATTTTTTATTGGATTGAGAACCCTGTCTCCTACCTTAAGCCTGCCACAATATATTCTGACAAAGGCAAGATTCTCAACAAAGGTGTCACTCATCAGTTTAAAAACCAGACCGCAGAAATCTTCTTTTGGGCTGGTCTTTCGTGACATGATCTCCCCGGACTGGTCTCTCCCCTCAACTGTCGGAATATCCTTTGGTGAGGGCAGATAACGAATGACGCTATCCAGAAGGGGTTGCACACCCTTATTCTTAAATGCACTCCCACAGAGAACAGGCACAACCTGTAACGCAAGGGTTGCCCTTCTCAGTGCATCGTATATTTCTTCCGCAGATACCCGTGTATCTTCTAAGTATTTTTCCATGACCAGCTCATCGAAGTCGGCCAACTTCTCGAGCAAAGCCATACGTGCGGCCGCGAATTTTGCTTTGTATTCGTCAGGTATCGGCTTTTCTACAACCTCCTGACCAAGAGACTGCTCATCAAAAACAAGCATTTTCTCTTCTATAATATCTATTACGCCTGCAAATTCTGTTTCGGTACCGACAGGAACCTGCAACGATACCGGATTTGCACCGAGCTTATCCGAAATCATTTTCAGACAATGCTCATAATCGGCGCCTATCCGATCCATCTTGTTAACGAATGCCAGACGGGGGATCGAATACTTGTCAGCCTGTCTCCATACCGTCTCAGACTGCGGCTGCACACCACTTACTGCACAAAATACAGCAACCACACCATCCAGTACTCGCAGGCACCGTTCAACTTCAATAGTAAAATCAACATGCCCAGGAGTATCGATTATGTTGATTTTGTGTTCTTTCCACAAGCAGGTTGTCGCAGCCGAGGTAATTGTGATCCCTCGCTCCTGTTCCTGTTCCATCCAGTCCATAACGGTATTTCCATTATGGACTTCTCCGATTTTATACGATCGGCCCGTATAATATAAAATTCTTTCAGTTGTTGTTGTCTTCCCTGCATCGATATGGGCCATTATCCCAATATTTCGCACGTCCGACAGATCATCGCGGGCAATCATTCAACGTTTCCTAAAAAAAATTAAGTATTCTTCAGTCGACGTCAGCCCCTGAAAGGAATTTTCTCTAGCAGACCTCTCTTTTTACCAGCGATAGTGGGCAAAGGCCTTATTGGCTTCAGCCATCCGATGGGTATCATCACGCTTTTTGACAGCAGAACCTCGATTGTTATAGGCATCAACAAGCTCTGCTGCCAGCTTCTCGGACATTGACTTCCCCGAACGAGATTTCGCAAACCCTATAATCCAGCGAATGGCCAGTGCGTTCCGCCGGGTCTGCCGTACTTCCATAGGCACCTGATAGGTTGCACCACCAACGCGTCTCGACTTAACTTCAACCTTTGGTCTTACTTTCTCCATCGCCTCTTCAAAGACCGTCAAGACATCACTGTCCTGGACCTTCGTTGCAACGATATCCATCGCATCATAAAAGATACGCTGGGCAAGACTTTTTTTTCCCCGTTCCATCAAACCATTCGTGAACTTACTCACCAGGAGATTGTTGTAACGAGGATCCGGATCTATGGGCCGTCTATCAATAATTTTTCTACGCGACATTTTAGCTTCCTCTCTCTTCAGCAGGCACTCTTATGAAGGCCGTTTTGCTCCGTATTTTGATCGACCCTGTCGTCTATCAGAAACTCCCAAGGTATCAAGTGTCCCACGAACCACATGATAGCGAACACCTGGAAGATCTTTTACCCTGCCGCCCCTGATCAACACAACCGAATGTTCTTGGAGATTATGCCCAATTCCGGGAATATATGAAGTCACCTCAATTCCATTTGTTAACCTGACCCTGGCTACTTTTCGAAGAGCGGAGTTCGGTTTTTTTGGTGTTGTTGTGTACACTCTTACACAAACACCCCTTTTCTGAGGTGATCCTTTCAAGGCAGGCGTGTTGGTCTTTTTCACACTTTTCTTTCTGCCCTGCCGTACGAGTTGGTTAATAGTTGGCATTACGTTTACTGCTCCTGTTCGATTAACCTTGTTATTGTTTCTTTGACAAAATAACTGCAGATTACGAGACTGAACTGCAGCACGAAAGCGAAAATAATTACCCTAATGCAGCTGTAGTGTCAAGATAAAAACGCACACAGCTCTGTTTCTTCCCTTCTCTATGTATTGCCCAAGACACCGGTTCCCGCAGAAATAAGGCGTCCCATAATCACATTTTCTTTCAATCCTGAGAGTTCATCGACCTTGCCGGCCATCGCTGCATTGGTCAAAACCTTGGTTGTCTCCTGGAAGGAGGCAGCTGAGATAAAGCTCTCCGTAGACAGTGACGCCTTAGTCACGCCAAGCAGCATCGGCTCAGCAACAGCAGGTGTGAGGCCCTCATTTATGAGCCTGTCACGTTCATCCTCAAACTTCCACCACTCTACCTGTTCTCCGAGCATGAACTTTGATTCTCCGGCGGAAGTGATCTGGACTCGGCGCAGCATCTGCCGGACAATGACTTCGATATGTTTGTCATTAATCCGCACACCCTGTAGTCGATAGACCTCCTGAATCTCGTTGACCAGGAATTTAGCCAGCTCTTTGACGCCAAGGACCCTGAGAATGTCATTTGGAACAACAGTTCCCTCCATAAGGGGTTCCCCTGCCTGAACATAATCTCCTTCATGAACGATAAGATGCTTGGACTTCGGCACCAGATATTCAAGCGGATCACCATGTTCCGGAGTAACGATAACCCTTCGTTTTCCTTTCAGTTCTTTACCAAAACTAATCCGGCCGTCAATCTCCGTGATCACTGCCGGTTCTTTCGGTTTCCTGACCTCAAACAACTCGGCGACCCGCGGCAGACCACCGGTGATATCCTTGGTTTTGGAGGTTTCACGCGGAATTTTACCAACTATCGTTCCTGGTTTGATCACATCCCCTTCAGAAACAGAAATAATGGAACCGACAGGCAGACTGTACCGGGCATAGACATCGGCATCCGAGAGCTTTAATGTTTTTCCCCGCTCATTCTTTACGGACACCCGTGGATTCAACTGGGCACTGCTGCTCGAGTGAATAATAACCTTGGAGGACTTACCGGTTACCGCATCAACCTTTTCCTGCATGGTGATGCCCTCGATAATATCTCCGTATTTGATCACACCGCCGACCTCAGCTACAATTGGAATCGTATAGGCATCCCAATCCGCCAAAATCTTGCCTGCCTCGACTTCCTTACCTTCCTGTACCAGAACCTGGGCACCGTAATTGACCTTGAAGCGCTCTCGTTCACGCCCCAGGTCATCCAGAATCATGATCTCGGCATTGCGGTTCATTACAATTTTCACACCCTCCGCATTGACGACGGAATGAAAATTTCTAAACGCAACCGTGCCACCGCGCTGGGTTTTCAGTTCGGCCTGTTCAACAGATCGGCTGGCGGTTCCACCGATATGGAAGGTCCTCATGGTCAGCTGGGTTCCCGGCTCACCAATGGACTGGGCGGCGATGACGCCTATGGCCTCACCTATATTCACCATATGGCCGCGTCCGAGATCACGGCCATAACAGGCCGCACACACACCGCGCCGTGCCCGGCAGGAAAGAACCGATCGGATCAAAACCCTGTCAATCCCCGCTCTTTCTATCAACCGCACCCTTTCCTCGGTGATCTCTTTTCCGGCAGACACAATCACCTCTCCCGAATACGGATCACAGACATCTTCCAAGGCGACACGACCTAAGATCCTGTCGCCCAGAGGAACGATTATTTCCCCACCATCCAGAAGCGGTTCGGCCACTATTCCATCCAGGGTCTTACAGTCTGCCATAATGATGGTCGCCTCTTGAGCGACATCCACAAGACGCCGGGTAAGATATCCGGAATTCGCCGTCTTCAAGGCAGTATCGGCAAGACCTTTCCGCGCACCATGGGTCGAGATGAAATATTCGAGCACACCAAGACCTTCGCGGAAATTGGCCTTGATCGGCGTCTCAATAATCGCCCCAGACGGCTTAGCCATAAGTCCACGCATCCCGGCCAGCTGCCGGATCTGGTCTCTTGACCCCCTGGCACCGGAATCTGCCATGATGAAAATAGAATTGAAACTCGGTGCCTCGACGACTTTGTTGTCCTTGTCGCGGAAGTAATCAACCTTGATCTCATTCATCATCTCATTGGCAACATCATCAGTTACCTTTGACCAGATATCGACAACCTTATTGTATTTTTCTCCGGAGGTGATCAGACCGTCCGAATACTGCTGATCGACATCCAGGACCTCCTTTTCCGCCTTTTCAACCAGGTCTTCCTTATTGAGCGGAATCTTCATGTCGTTAATGCAGATCGAAATACCGGCACGTGTAGCATATTCATAACCGGTATCCTTGAGACGATCGGCCAGAATAACAGTATCCTTGGTTCCTGCATGCCTGTAGGTGTAATCGATTAGCTGAGCCAAGGCCTTTTTGCTCATCACCTTGTTGATTTCGGAGAACGGAATACTTTTAGGCAGCAGTTCTCCTAATATGATACGCCCCATGGTGGTATCGATAATTTCGCCATCCATCCGGACTTTGATTCTGGCCTGCAGATCAACCGCTTCATGATCGTAGGCAATCCTCGCCTCCAGCGGATTGGAAAAGACCTTCCCTTCCCCCCTGACATTGATACGCTCCCTGGTCATATAATAGAGACCAAGGACAATATCCTGTGAGGGGATGATGATCGGTTCACCGTTGGCCGGAGAAAGAATATTATTGGTAGACATCATCAGCACACGCGCTTCGACCTGGGCTTCAACCGAGAGCGGCACATGTACAGCCATCTGGTCACCATCAAAGTCGGCATTGAACGCCATACAGACCAGAGGATGGAGTTGAATTGCCTTGCCCTCGATCAACACCGCCTCAAATGCCTGCATGCCTAGTCTGTGGAGCGTTGGCGCGCGGTTCAAGATCACCGGATACTCGGTAACGACTTCATCCAGAACGTCCCATACCTCCTTGGAACCCTTCTCCACCATCTTCCGCGCACTTTTTATCGTGGTGACATACCCCTTCCTCTCCAGCTTGTTATAGATGAACGGTTTGAACAGCTCAAGGGCCATTTTCTTAGGGATACCACACTGATGCAATCGCAGATGAGGGCCGACGACAATGACGGAACGGCCGGAATAGTCAACACGTTTACCCAAAAGATTCTGCCGGAAACGTCCCTGCTTGCCTTTCAACATATCGGAGAGTGATTTGAGCGGGCGTTTATTGGCGCCGGTGATCACTCGTCCTCGTCTGCCGTTGTCGAAAAGGACATCGACGGCCTCCTGCAGCATACGTTTTTCATTCCGGATGATGATATCGGGCGCATCCAGTTCCAACAGACGTTTTAATCTGTTATTGCGGTTTATCACCCTCCGGTACAGATCATTGAGATCCGATGTTGCAAAGCGTCCGCCTTCAAGAGGAACCAGCGGTCTAAGATCCGGAGGAAGCACCGGGATAACTTCAAGAACCATCCATTCAGGTCTGTTACCTGATTCCTGAAAGGCCTCGATCACAAACAGTCTTTTGCCGAGTTTCAGCCGTTTGGTCTGGGAATTCGTGGTGGCCATTTCTTCCCGAAGCACTTTGGACAGGGCAACAAGATCCTGTGCCTGGAGGAGTTCGCGAATCGCCTCCGCACCGATTCCTACCTTGAATTTTCCACCATATTCTTCACGTGCCTGACGGTATTTGTCCTCTGTAAACAACGTTCCGACAGGCAACGCTTCAACGTCGGAGGCTACGACGGCGTATTGTTCAAAATACAATATCTTCTCAAGTTGTTTGAGAGTCATGTCGAGAACTGCGCCGATCTTGCTTGGCAGACTCTTCAAAAACCAGATATGGGCAACCGGTGCTGCCAGTTTGATATGACCGAGACGCTCCCGCCTGACCTTTGACTGGATTACCTCGACACCGCACTTCTCACAGACTACTCCGCGATGCTTCATGCGTTTGTACTTGCCGCAATTGCATTCAAAATCCTTCACCGGACCGAATATTTTCGCACAGAAAAGCCCATCCCTTTCAGGTTTGAAGGTTCGATAATTAATAGTTTCAGGCTTCTTCACCTCACCATGGGACCAGTCCATGATTTTCTCGGGTGAAGCAAGCGAGATTTTTACCTTATTGAACTTTATTGGAGCTTTCGGTTTTTGAAAAAAATTAAATAACTCTTCCACTAAATCACCTCTTCCAGAGATTTTTGGAAATGCCTGATGTGCGGATTAAAGCAATCAGACTTTGAAGAGATTATGCCCCATACAGGGTTATTAAAAGTTGGTCTTTGGTACTCTCCGGAATCCGACCAGGCTGCACTCCGGAGAGATAATCGCAACTATTCTTCTATAAGCTCCATATTCAGACAAAGCCCTTGCAACTCTTTGACCAGAACATGGAAGGATTCGGGCAGACCGGTCGTCAGGAAATTATTCCCTTTGACAATACGTTCGTACATCGTCGTCCTGCCCTCGACATCGTCGGACTTGGCGGTCAGGAACTCCTTCAGGGTATAGGCTGCGCCATAGGCCTCCATTGCCCAGACCTCCATCTCTCCCAGGCGTTGTCCACCAAACTGGGCCTTACCGCCAAGCGGCTGCTGGGTGACCAGAGAATATGGCCCTGTTGACCGCGCATGAATCTTATTGTCGACAAGATGGTGTAACTTCAACATATACATGACACCGACGGTGACCTTGTTGGCAAAGGGATCTCCGGTCAGGCCATCATAGAGCTGGCTCTGGCCGACCTCATCAACGCCTGCCTCGACCAGGAGCCGTCGTATACTGCTCTCGGCTGCTCCATCGAAGACAGGGGTAGACATATGTATGCCTTTTTTGTGTTGTCTCGCCCAGGCAATCAATTCTTCATCGCTCTGGCCTTCCGTTATCGCCATATATTCTTCTTTTGAATAGACAGCTGATATTTTCTTTTTAATCTCGTCAACGGCGCCCTTTCTGGCAAGAATTTCCAACTGCTCACCAATTTTTTTGGCCGCAAACCCTAAATGGACCTCAAGAACCTGCCCGACATTCATACGGGAAGGAACACCCAGAGGATTGAGGACAATATCCACGGTTGTACCATCGGCGAAAAAGGGCATATCCTCCTCCGGCAGCTGGCGGGAAACAACGCCTTTATTCCCGTGCCGGCCGGCCATCTTGTCACCCACCGACAACTTACGTTTGGTGGCTACATAGATCTTGACCATCTTGACAACACCCGGAGGCAGATCATCCCCTTTTCTCATCCGGTCGATAATTCCATCGTATCTCTCGGCAATCAGTCTGGATTGATTTTTGTAACGTCCATAGACTGCTTCAATCTGATCCCCGAATTTTGACTTCTCAGAAAAATCAACGGAGGTGAGATTATTAAACCCAATGGCTAACGCCATGTCGGCACTGAATTTTTTGCCAAGTTTTAAAACGACGGTTCCATCCAGGCCAAGAACGTCATGCTTGGCAGTTCGTCCATCCATAATCTCGCCGATCTCGCGGCAGACTCCACGCTTCAGGCTTTCCAGTTCATCGAGTTTATCCTGGTTCAACTTCTCTATCTCCAGGTCCTCAATCATCAGGGAACGTTCGTCTTTATCCACACCTTTTCTGGAGAAGACCTTGGCATCGATGACAACCCCCTCAACACCTGGGGGCACCCGTAAAGAGGAATCTTTTACATCCTGCGCCTTTTCACCGAAGATGGCACGCAGCAATTTTTCTTCAGGTGAGAGGACGGTCTCGCCTTTGGGAGTGACCTTGCCGACGAGCGTATCACCCGCCTTCACCTCGGCACCGATACGAACGATTCCGGAATCATCCAGATTTCTAAGGGTCTCCTCGCTGACATTGGGGATATCGCGGGTTATCTCCTCTTTTCCGAGTTTTGTGTCTCTGGCCATGGTCTCAAAGACCTCGATATGCACAGAAGTAAAGGTATCCTCCTTCAGCAACCGTTCATTGACAAGAATCGAGTCTTCAAAATTGAACCCGCGCCAGGGCATAAAGGCTATGGTTACATTTTTCCCTAAGGCAAGCTCACCCTGCTCACAGGAAGGTCCATCCGCAAGGACTGTCCCTTTTTTGACAAGCAGACCCGGAAGAACCAGCGGCTTCTGGTTGAAGCATGTATTCTGGTTTGATTTTTTATATTTCTGAAGACGATAAACCGCAACACCGGTAGCAAAACCGTCTGTTCCTGGTTGCTCATAACGGACAACAATCCGATTCGAATCAGCTTCTTCAACAACACCATCGCCACCGGCAAGCAGACAGGAACCGGAATCCCGCGCCACATACCTTTCCATCCCCGTACCGACAAAGGGAGCAGCGGTGGTCATCAACGGAACGGCCTGCCTCTGCATGTTGGAACCCATAAGCGCACGGTTCGCATCATCATTTTCGAGAAACGGCACAAGTGAAGCAGCGACGCTGATCAGCTGATTCGGGGCAATATCCATGTAGGTTACTTTGTCTGCGGTAGCAGTAACAACCTCCCCGTCCTCCCTGACAATAAGCGAGTCGGGAACAATTCGCTTCTGTTCATCAATCTGGGTCGATGCAGGGGCGATGATATGCTTCTGTTCCTGCAAGGCACTGCAGTATTTCATCTCATCGAGAACTATGCGGTTTTCAACCTTGCGATACGGAGTCTCAATAAAACCATAGGGGTTGATCCGCGCATAGGTCGCAAGGGAAACAATCAGGCCGATGTTCGGACCCTCAGGTGTCTCAACCGGGCATATTCGCCCATAATGGGTCGGATGCACGTCTCTAACCTCAAAGCCTGCCCGTTCACGCGACAGACCACCAGGTCCCAGGGCGGAAAGACGCCTCTTATGGGTTACCTCTGAAAGCGGATTGGTCTGATCCATAAACTGAGACAACTGACTGGTACCGAAAAATTCCTTAATAGCCGCGGAGATGGGTTTAGGATTAATCAGATCATGCGGCATCAGTGTTTCAACATCCTGCAGGGTCATCCTCTCCTTGATGGCGCGCTCCATTCGCACAAGCCCCATCCGGTACTGGTTCTCTACAAGTTCCCCCACCGTCCGCACCCGTCTGTTACCAAGATGATCGATATCATCAACCCCGCCCTGAGTATCCTTCAGACGAACGAGATAGCGGATTGAATGAATAATATCGTCATGAGTCAGTGCTCGGTGCTGGATGTCAATATCGAGTCCGAGTTTAGCATTAATCTTATAGCGGCCGACCTCGGAAAGATCATAGAGATCCTGATTGAAAAACAGATTTTCAAAAAACGTGGCTGCGACCTCAACCGTAGGTGGGCTTGAGGGTCTGAGTCTTCTGTAAATTTCAAGCAAGGCCTCATCCTTGGAAGCAACCTTATCAAGGGCGAGAGTCCGCCTGAAGGCCTCGGAGTATTGGACACCATCGATGAAAAGCACATCGAATTCGTTAATGCCCGCATCCAGGAGGGACTGCAGAACGGTATCGTTCACCTCTGAGTTGGACAAAGCCAGTATTTCGCCCTCGGTATCAGGTTTCAGGATGGTCTGGGCAAGATAGCGCCCTGTAAGTTCATCTCTGGAAATCTGCAGATATTCAATGCCGACGGATTCAATCTTTTTCGACAGAACCTTGCTTACCTTTCTGCCTTTTTTGGCAATAACCTCACCGTCTATCGGGCTTATGAGGTCGAACTCCAGCCTTTGACCTTTGGCAGTCTCGGGATCAAACCGAATTTTAAATGTATCTTTATCGCAAATCACCCTGTTAATAGGATAGAATTCCCTTAACAGCTGTTCATCGGAATAGCCGATGGCCTTCAATAAGGTCGTAACGGGGAATTTACGTCTCCGATCAATACGAACGTGCAGAATATCTTTGATATCAAATTCCAGATCTATCCATGAGCCCCGGACCGGGATGATACGTGCGGAATATAACAGCTTGCCGCTGGCATGACTTTTCCCGTTATCATGGGTATAAAAGAGCCCGGGAGATCTCTGCAACTGGGAGACAATCACCCTCTCAGTGCCGTTGATCACAAAGACGCCATCGCCAGTCATCAGCGGTATCGAACCAAGGAAAACTTCCTGTTCTTTAATATCTCGTATGGTCTGAACCCCGGTCTCATCGTCGATATCAAATGTTAACAACCTGACAATTATTTTAAGAGGGATCTCATAGGTCATTCCACGCTGCAGACATTCCTGGACGGTGTATTTCGGCTCACCAAATTTATACCTGACAAATTCAAGAGAGCAAACTCCATTGAAGTCATTGATAGGAAAGACATTTTTCAGAATAGCCTGTAACCCGTAATCTTCACGGTCATCTGGGTTCTTATCCATCTGCAGAAACTTCTCATAAGATTTCCTCTGCATGGATATCAGATGGGGCGGCTCAATTATGCTCGCCACCGTGGCAAATTTCTTTCTAACTCGTTCCATATATTGTCCTCGAGGTTGCCTTAAGATCGTTTACCTTAACTACAACAGTTTGACACAAATTGTCTAATTGTCTGTGAAGCGGAAAAATACGTCAGGGAATAGCAAAAGGGGTCCAGTCGCGTGGATAACTCGTGCAAAAATCCGGAAAAAAGAAAAAGGGGAAAGTAACAGTATGTGCAGTACGTAAGATCATGATATCGACCATTAGGATAGAAGTATTTTCAGTACCTTGACTGATAAACAAACCTGCAACACAACATACCGTAAATATAAGAATATTTTTCAGACACCCTTTTTGATATCTGAAACGCAACACGCTACGCAGCAAAAGCCCGTAGCGTGTTGCATCAAACCGGAGCGGTTCCGTTCGGGAACGACATCCGAAATCGTACAATTACTTGATCTCTACAGTACCACCTACCGCTTCGATCTTGGCTTTTATATCGGCAGCCTCTTCTTTTGTGACACCGTCTTTCAAAGGTTGGGGTGCCTCTTCAACCAGGGTCTTGGCCTCTTTCAGTCCAAGATTGGTGATGGCACGGACCTCTTTAATAACCTTGATCTTCTGGTCTCCGGCAGTGGCCAGGATCACATTAAATTCTGTCTGCTCCTCGACCGGAGCAGCGGCTTCAGCACCACCGCCGGCGGCAGCAACAGCAACGGGTGCAGCGGCAGACACACCGAATTTTTCTTCAAGTTCCTTGATGAGTACCGAAAGCTCAAGAACGGACATATTGGAAATAAAGTCAACTACATCTTCTTTTGTAACAGCCATTATTCTTTGCCTCTTTGTATTGAGATTTAAATGTGTCGAGGAAGGTGACAATTAGTTATCAGCCTGTTCCTTTTTATCCTTAATAGCCTGCAATCCATACAGGAATGATCGCGGGACTCCGGAAAGCACGCGAACAAGTCCGGTAGGTACATTGTTCAACACAGAAAGTAATTGTCCTAACAGAACCTCTTTGGAAGGAAGTTTTGACAGGGCAACAAACTGATCCATATTGAGCCTTTCTCCCTCAAAAGCAGCAGACCGTATCTGGAATTTTTTGTAATCCTCAGCAAATTTTGCCAGCGCCTTTGCCGACGCAACAGGATCACCGTAGGCCATAACCACGGCAGTGGTTCCAGTGAAATCATCGCTTAATGAAGCATTGTCTGTTTCTGTAACTGCTCTTTTGAGAAGAGTATTTTTCGCAACGCGAATTTCGGAGTTACATTTCCGCAATTCAATACGGATCTGTTGAATCTCCGAAACTGTCAATCCACAATAGTCTGTCACTACAGCGAATTTGGCACGATTAAATGATTCGTGCAGTTCAGCGACTATTGCCGATTTTTCATCACGGTTCAAGGCACTCCTCCTTTTCTGGTTAAATATTAATAAATTCGAAACAGCAGTTACAACCAGTAGCTCATTATTTCAATTTAAATCCAATACGAAATAATTCCGTCTCGGCAGGTGGTGAATGTACACCGATTAAACATACGTGCCTGCTGTCTCCGACCTCATATCAACAATCAAAAACGTAAATCTATCTTGTAACTTTATTTAATCTGATTCCGCACATCAAGCGGGTCGATTCTGAATCCGGGACCCATTGTTGATGAGAAGGCAATCGATCGCAAATAAATACCCTTGCTGGTTGAGGGTTTGAGTTGGAAGATCTTCTCAATAAAAGCCACAATATTCGCCAGCAATTTCTCTTCACCAAAGGATACCTTGCCAACTCCGGCATGAATGATTCCAGCCTTATCAACCCTGAAATCCACCTTTCCGCTTTTTATCTCTTTTACAATTTTGGCAACATCAAAGGTAACCGTGCCGAGTTTGGCGTTGGGCATCAGATTTCTAGGCCCGAGAATCCTGCCGATTTTACCGACGGTCCCCATCATATCCGGAGTTGCAACGGTTTTATCGAAATCCAGCCAGCCTCCCTGAATCTTTTCAACCAGTTCGTCCGATCCGGCATAATCGGCCCCTGCCTCTTTGGCTTCAAGCTCTTTCGCGCCTTTTGCAAAAACAAGCACCCTGGTTACCTTCCCATTACCATGCGGCAGAACCACTGACGACCGGATCATCTGGTCTGCATGGCGAGGATCAACTCCCAGCTTCATCGCAATATCAAACGTTTCATCAAATTTGGCATATTTTGACTCAAGAACGTTTTTTATCCCGTCTTGCAACGTATACACAACCGCTGTGTCGTGGTCCGCGACTGCTTTATTAAACTTTTTTCCGTGTTTCGGCATACCAGCCTCCTACTTTTTTAAGCGATCTTTCTCACTTAACAGTAGTAAAATTTTATCTTATTCAATTATTGTAATTCCTGCACTTCTCGCTGTTCCCTCAATGATCCGCATCGCGCTGTCGATATCATACGCGTTTAAATCGGGAAGCTTGATCTCTGCAATCTCACGTATTTTGTCACGTCCAATCTCGGCTACACGCTGGGCCTTTGGATTACCGGATCCCTTTTGAATACCGGCAGCCTTGAGCAGCAAAATCGAAGCCGGTGGCGTCTTTGTAATAAAAGTGAACGACCTGTCCTGAAACACCGTGATAACAACAGGAACAATAGTATCGCCCATAGACTGAGTTTTTGCATTGAAAGCTTTACAGAATTCCATTATGTTCACGCCCTGCTGGCCGAGAGCCGGTCCTACGGGTGGAGATGGATTTGCCTTCCCGGCTGGGATCTGTAATTTGACATATGCCGTTATTTTTTTGGCCATTGCTCACTCCGACGATCAAATTTTTAAAACAAAATGTATTGATTTTACTCTAAATGTTCGAGTCGTTCTATTGATTAATTATATTCATCAAGTACAAAATATCAGGTGTTGGATACCTGCACATACTCAAGTTCGACGGGTGTCTCCCGTCCAAAAATAGAGACCAATACTCTTACCCTTCCTTTTTCAGGATATACTTCATCAACTCTACCCTGAAAATTGGCGAACGGACCATCAATGACCCGAACCACCTCGCCTATATCGAATATCACTTTGGGTCTCGGTCGTTCCGACCCGTCTTGAATCCTGCCTATAATTTTACCGGCATCCTCGTCAGACAAGGGCACAGGATTTTTATCATCGCCGACAAACCCAACCACTCTCGGCATATTCTCATGAATTGTATGCCAGGTTGAATCGTTTAGTTCCATACTGACCAACATGTACCCCGGGAAAAACCTCCTGGCAGAGGTTTTTCGAGCTCCTTTAATCATCTCAACAACTTGTTCAGTTGGAACAAGAATTTCCCCGAAGAGTTCTTCCTGTCCTTCTTTTCTTATCCGTTCCTCAAGTGTTGCTTTGACCTTATCTTCAAAACCTGAATGAACCTGAAGTATATACCATTGTCTTGCCATGGGTATGTTGTCACCAGCTTTGTTAGAATTTAAGGGTTTAAAACCATTGTCCCATCAATTACCGCACAAACAGACATCACGATGTTTAAAATTTCACTGCAGAAAAGATGATACCAACTTGCCCAATAACAAATCAACAGACCCCAAATAGGCAGCAATAATTATCGTCAATACAACAACAACCCCTGTGAGACTCAACGTTACTTTTCTGGAAGGCCAGACAATCTTAGTAAACTCGACCTTCACCTCGTCAAAAAACAACTTTATCTTTTCCGGTGAATAAGTCGATCCTTCATCTTTGACAACCGCACCGTTCTTTTTCGATTTTATTTTATTTGTCATACCATTTTGCCATTTTCAAAAACTGAACTTTACCGACAAAGTATCAACGATGCAGAAACACTCTTTACGTTTTCTAATGATTGCTGAAGATCTGATCTTTCAACATGATGCAGGTATGATAAACCACTTCAGATAAAATAATTCATACCAATCAGCCATATCTATAAAATAAACCATGGCAGGCCAGGAGGGACTCGAACCCCCAACATCCGGATTTGGAGTCCGGCGCTCTACCATTAGAGCTACTGGCCTTTGAATGCTCAACTTCGCCTATTTGGTCTCTTTATGAGGCGTATGAACCTTACAGAAGGAGCAGTATTTTTTGAACTCCAGTTTATTCGGTGTGTTCTTTTTGTTTTTCGTTGTCGTATAGTTACGACGTTTGCATGTCCCACATGCCAGGGTAATTATATCTCTCATGCCAGCCTTTCCCTCTACAAAAAATTACCCAGCTCTCCGCAAAGAAGCCGGGTAATTTGTTTATGAATAGAAGCGATTATTGAAGAATTTCACTGATAACGCCGGCACCTACAGTCCGACCGCCTTCACGAATCGCAAACCGCAGTCCCGCATCCATCGCTATCGGGGTGATCAGCTCTGCCGTAACCGATACGTTGTCACCGGGCATAACCATCTCAACC
>CAIUQR010000065.1 GCA_903901335.1 uncultured delta proteobacterium
AAGCCAAAGCGATCTGACGAAGAAAACCCGCTCTTTTATGAAGACCCTGCAGAGAAGACCATATCATGTGAAAAGTTACTTCAGGCATCCGCTCATCAGATATGCTGCTTAATTTATATGTTTAGTCACCGGATCAATAAGTAATGCATCGATTATCTCTTCATCTTTTCCTTGCTTTTTTATTCATTTTTATTCTTATCCCATCGTTTGCACTCGGAAAAAACGACAAGGGCAACAATACGATATCTATTGAAAAGCAATATAAAACCGCAAAAACATCCTTCAACCAGCTTGAAAACGATGTAAAGGCCGGCAACTCGCGAGAAAACTGGGTAAAATGTGCAAGCCATTTCCGTAAAATCCATCAGGCCTACCCGCAATCCGAATATGCCCCGAACTGTCTGTTTATGCTCGGCAAAATATACCAGCGGATGTTTTCACGTTTTAAAGATAAAAAGGATCTCGATGAAGCAATATCCTCCTATAATGATTTATCCACCCGTTATTCTGATAACAAACTTGCCGATGATTCTCTCTGGGCTGTTGCAAACATTTATTTAGACAATTTCCACGATACCAAAAAGGCTGCCGAATTCCTCAACAGGATAGTAACAGAGTATCAAAAGGGAGACATGCAGGCCAAGGCAGCAGACGCTCTCAAGGCACTTACCAAGGATCACAATGCCCCTCTTGCCCCTGGCACAAATCCCCCCCCCGCTGTTCCGACTGGTACTTCTCAAACGACAAAATTGATTCATGTTCTGCCTGTGAAATACTGGTCTTCCAACGACTATACCAGGATCGTGATTGATGCCTCCGGCCCGGTCACCTTCAAAGAACAGCTTTTAGAACAGGTTGGGGATCAGCCGAGAAGGCTGTATATCGATTTCTCCAACAGCTATGTCGATCCGAAATTCAGATCCCCGGTTCCTATTGAAGATGGCCTGTTGAAGAGAATACGAACCGGTCAGTACAATGCGGATACCGTCAGGGTTGTCCTGGACATTGAATCAATCTCCTCATATAAAGTATTCAGCCTGCCGGACCCTTTCCGTGTTGTGGTCGATGTCCGTGGTCAGAATAAGGACGAGTCTGCCGCTCCCGAGGTTAATCAACCGATCGAGCAGATCCAGCCGATAAAACCAGCTGACAAAACGCCTACTGAAGCACTTGAAGAACCACCGCCGACACCAGCAAAGGCACCAGCGGTGGTATCGACCGAGACAGCGACCGAAGCACCGGCGGCGAAGATTATTGTTCTTCACGATAACAAAAAAAATCGTGTGAGTTCAGATCAACAAAAAAACCTATCATCTGTCGATCCCCCAGCCTCGACTTCCGGAAAAACGTTTTCTCTTGCCCAGCAACTCGGCCTGCGGGTCAAAAAGATAGTACTTGACCCAGGTCACGGAGGCAAAGATCCGGGTGCTATGGCCTATAATCTCAAAGAAAAGGATATTGTATTGAAGGTGGCCCAGAAGCTGGCTCCAATACTCGAGAAAAAACTTGGCTGTAAAGTTATTCTGACGAGGAAAAATGACATCTTTATCCCCCTTGAAGAAAGAACGGCCATAGCCAATACAAACGATGCCGATCTTTTCATCTCTTTGCATATAAATTCCAGTCCCTCGACATCAGCATACGGGATTGAAACTTATTTCTTAAACTTGACAGCCAACCCTGAAGCAATGCGTGTTGCTGCATTTGAAAATGCAACTTCCACTCACCAGATGAGTGACCTGCAAAATATTTTGTCGGATATCCTGAAAAATTCTAAAATTAATGAATCATCACGTCTTGCACAGCAGGTTCATACCTCAATTATCACTGGTCTTGAAAAAAACTTCTCCAATATTAAAAGTCTGGGCGTAAAACAGGCCCCGTTTTATGTTCTGATCGGCGCTGAAATGCCGGCAATACTGGTTGAAATGTCATTTATCAGTAACCCCAACGATGCCCAACACCTGAAGAGTGACCGTTTCCTTGACAGCATGGCCAATGATATTTCTTCAGGTATTCAATCCTATATCGATACCAATACTGCAAGTTTATAATTTCACAACAGCTTCCACAATATTTTCCCTAATTCACTGATTTTCCCACGGTTTCGAACAAAAAAAAAAGACCGCCCTTTTGGGGACGGTCTTTTTTTTATGAGTTTACGAAAATTCAGGCTACTTTTGATGCCTTTATTCTTGCTAATGCCCTCTGCAAGGCGGCCTCAGCCCGTGTCCTACTTATCGATTCATCGTGCTGCAATGTTTGAGCAAGTCGCTTTTCAGCCCGTTCTTTTGCCTTCATTGCTCGATCGACATCGATTTGCTTGCCAAATTCAGCACTCTCAACAAGAAAAGTGATCTTATTGTTGGAAACTTCGCAGAAACCACCACTGATCATTAAGTTTTCTCTTTTATTTCCCTGTTCGTAAGAGAGAAGACCAATCTTGATTGTTGAAAGAAAAGGCGCATGATTGGCAAGCACACCAAAATCGCCACCATAGCCCGGCGCGTTAACAATATCAACATCCTCGTTAACAGCAGCTCCGCTTGGTGTTACAACTTCCAATCGTATCTGTTGTGCCATTGAACTGACCTCGTTTTTCTTTTATTAAGATTGTTCTTTTGCTTTAGCGGTAGCGGCTTTGGCAACTGCCTCATCAATTGATCCAACCATATAGAAAGATATCTCGGGTAAATCATCGTGTTTTCCTTCAAGAATCTCTTTGAATCCCTGGACAGTATCTTCAATCTTTACAAACTTTCCAGGCATACCGGTGAAGACCTCAGCAACGGTAAAAGGCTGCGACAGGAATCTCTGTATTTTTCTGGCCCTGGAAACAAGCTGCTGATCATCCTCGGAAAGCTCATCCATACCGAGAATAGCAATAATGTCCTGAAGATCTTTGTATTTCTGCAAAGATACCTGCACACCACGAGCCACCCGGTAATGCTCTTCCCCGATAACATTCGGATCAAGAATCCTAGAGGTAGAGTCAAGCGGATCAACGGCAGGATAAATTCCAAGTTCCGATATCTGTCGTGAAAGAACAACAGTCCCGTCAAGATGGGCAAATGTTGTTGCCGGTGCAGGATCGGTCAGGTCATCTGCAGGTACATAAACACACTGAACTGCAGTGATGGAGCCTTTGGTGGTCGAGGTAATACGTTCCTGCAGAGCACCAAGGTCTGTAGCAAGGGTCGGCTGGTAACCAACTGCAGAAGGAATACGACCGAGAAGGGCGGAAACCTCGGAGCCGGCCTGGGTAAAACGGAAGATGTTGTCAACGAAGAAAAGAACGTCCTGTCCCTCTTCGTCACGGAAATATTCCGCGGCTGTAAGACCAGTCAAGGCAACACGAGCACGCGCTCCCGGTGGTTCCGTCATCTGTCCATAAACAAGAGCAGCCTTCGGTAAAACACCCGATTCCTTCATCTCGTGGTACAGGTCATTTCCTTCACGGGTTCGCTCACCGACACCACAGAATACGGAAATACCACCATGATGCATGGCAATATTGTTAACCATCTCCATCATGATAACAGTCTTTCCACAACCGGCACCGCCGAACAGTCCCATTTTACCGCCAAGAGGGAAGGGCACGAGAAGATCGATAACCTTGATCCCTGTTATCAGAACGCGAACCTCTGTATCCTGTTCAGTGAAGAGAGGTGCATTCCGATGGATGGGCATGGTCTTCTCTGAACTGATCGGCCCCAGACCATCAACCGGACGACCAACAACGTTCATAATCCGGCCAAGAGATGGTGTGCCAACCGGGATAGTAATCGGCTGCCCTGAATCACGAACTTCCATACCCCGTACCAGACCGTCGGTCTGATCCATGGCAACACAACGACAGGCATTGTTGCCGAGATGTTGTGCCACCTCAACAACCAGATTATCCTTCACATCTGAGATGCCAGGATTACTGATATACATGGCGTTCAAAATGTTTGGAAGATTCCCGGCGTCAAACTCGACGTCCACTACGGGACCAATTACTTGAATTACTTTTCCAATCCTTTGCTTACTCATAGGGCCTTACCCCTCCTCAAGAGTCTTAGTTTTTCCGTATGGTCAGATATTATTTAAGGGCTTCAGCACCGCCAACGATATCCATGAGTTCGGCCGTAATAGCGGCCTGGCGAGCTTTATTATAAACAATAGTCAGGTGATCAACAATATCCTTGCAGGCATTAGTTGCATTGTCCATGGCAGTCATTCTGGCTGCATGTTCACTGGCTCCAACCTCAAGCATGGCATGATAGATCATGACATTCAAATATAATGGCTGCATGACATCCATGATCTCTTCTGTCGAAGGCTCATAGATATATTCACCAGAAATACTTTTTGTCCCGTCTCCTGGAATAGGTTGCACCGGCAGAAACGGTTTAACAGCGGGTTTCTGTACAGCGACCGATTTAAATTGTCCGTAGATAACTTCTACCCTGTCAGCTTTTCCACTCAGAAAGTTTTCCGAAACGTCTGATGCAATCTCACGCGCATTAAACATCTGAAATGATGACATGATGTCAGTATATTTTTTTCGAACTTTTCCGGTCTTTTTTAATAGCTGAAAACCCTTTTTTCCGACACAGACAAGACTCACCCCAATTCCTTTCGCATTACATTCGGCTACTTTTTTTAAAGCAGTCTTGATGATGTTAGAGTTGAAGGATCCACAAAGTCCACGATCGGATGTAATAACAACGAGTTCCAGATTTTTTAAATCGCGAACTTCCATTAAAGGAAAACTGCTCGTGTTGGAACCACCAGATAAATTCGACATCGCCTCGTTGAACTTGGAGGTGTATGGCCGGAAATTCTCCATCTTCTCCTGAGCACTCCGCAATCTTGCAGAAGCAACCATGTTCATGGCTTTGGTGATCTGAGCTGTCTTCTTGACACCACCGATCTTTGTTTTTACGTCTTTTAAACTGGGCATAGCTTGGACCTATCTTTGATTAGTTAAGACCTTTAGTTGCCTTGAATGTATTACCAAAGCTGGTCAGTGCTTTATTCAGTTTCGCCTTAATTTCATCAGTGAATATTTTCTGTTCTTTTAAATCCGTAAAGATAGAAGGCTCATTGGACTCGATATATGAATAGAGCTCCATCTCAAAACTAGCCAGGGTATTTACCGGCAGTTTATCCAAATATCCATTGGTTCCGGCAAAAAGGATCGTTACTTGTTTCTCCATGGGCAACGGCTGGTATTGCGGCTGTTTGAGTATTTCAACCAGGCGCTCACCTCTTGTCAACTGGGCCTGGGTGGCCGCATCAAGATCGGAGCCGAAGGCTGCAAAAGCGGCAAGCTCACGATACTGGGCAAGGTCGAGACGAAGAGTACCGGCGACCTGTTTCATGGCCTTAACCTGGGCACTACCACCTACGCGGGATACGGAAAGTCCAACATTGATTGCCGGTCGAACACCGGAGAAGAACAGGTTGGGCTCAAGATATACCTGACCGTCGGTAATGGAGATAACGTTTGTCGGAATAAATGCAGAAACATCACCTGCCTGGGTTTCGATAATCGGCAGAGCCGTAAGCGAACCTGCGCCTAACGCATCGTTCACCTTAGAAGATCTCTCCAGCAAACGCGAGTGGTTGAAGAAAATATCACCAGGATAGGCCTCACGTCCAGGCGGACGTCGCAAAAGCAGGGAAAGCTCACGATAGGCAACAGCCTGTTTCGACAGATCGTCGTATACAATCAACGCATGCATACCGTTGTCCCGAAAATATTCGCCCATCGAAGTACCGGCAAACGGGGCAATGTACTGCATAGGTGCAGGATCGGAGGCACATGCCGCGACCACTGTTGTATAGGACATCGCGCCATGTTTTCTCAGCGCCTCAACGACCAAGGCAACTGTTGATTTCTTCTGTCCGACGGCAACGTAGATACAATGCACATCGGTATCTTTCTGAGCGATAATTGCATCGACACAGAGGGCCGTTTTACCAATCTGACGGTCACCGATGACGAGCTCACGCTGGCCTCTGCCGACGGGAGTCATGGCATCGACAGCCTTGGCGCCGGTATAGCATGGTTCATGGACGCCTTTACGGGCAATAACACCGGGGGCCAGAACCTCAATCTTAGAGCTCAGTTTGGCATTGATTGGCCCCTGTCCATCAATGGGGAATCCGATTCCATCAACAACCCGGCCTTCCATCTCAGGTCCGACAGGTACCTCGGCAATTTTCCCGGTACGTTTGACGATATCACCTTCTTTGATTCCCTGAACACTTCCGAGGACCGCGCAACCGACATTGTCCTCTTCGAGGTTCAATGCGAGTCCCATAACTCCACCCGGGAACTCAAGAAGCTCCATGGCCATACAGTTCTGTACGCCATAGATACGTGCGATACCGTCACCGACTGAGATAACGGTGCCGGTTTCATTAAGGTCAATACTTGTCTCGTACTCCCCAATCTGATCTTTGATAATCTGACTGATTTCTTCGGCTTTGATCTGCATCTATTCTCTCCCCTTAATGGAATCTTTTAAACCTGCAAGCTGTGTCCTGATGCTGCCATCCAGTACCAGGTCTCCGACTTTAGCTATAATCCCGCCAATCAAAGATGGATCGACACTGGTCGACAGCTCAACTTTCTTGCCTGTTAATTTTTCAAGCGCGGCCTGAACACTGGCCTGCAATTCATCACTGAGTGCTACCG
Organism: uncultured delta proteobacterium; assembly: GCA_903901335.1. GTDB lineage: Bacteria > Desulfobacterota > Desulfobulbia > Desulfobulbales > Desulfocapsaceae > CAIUQR01. Next base: position 6,692 of record CAIUQR010000065.1, read on the forward strand.
CTGAAATAACGGTTCCGTGGCTGACATTCTTTTCAATATCAACCAAAATCTGAAATGCTTCTGCAATCTCGGGGAGTATTTCAGCACGTTTTTTCTGCACCAGCAGGTTCAGAAAATTCCCCATGATTTTATCTACTCCGATAGAGTTGACAAGTCCAACCATGACCTTTTCCCTCACATCCAAAGGATAGAGTGGATTGGTCAAAGCGTCACCAACTTCCGGATGAGAGATATAAAGCCCGGCCACTCCCTGGAGAGCTTCATTATAGGCTTCGTAGTTATCGTTTTCCAAACCAACAGCAAAAAGTGCCTTGGCATATCTTCGCGCTAGGATTGTCTGTTTCACTGGACGGCCCCTACTTTAACTAGATAATCTTCAACGATCTTCACCTGATCGGCAGCTGTGAGGTTTTTGATAATCAATTCTTCAGCCATCGCTGCAGCCTGATCTGCAATCTCGTTCTTCAGCATCCTTCTGGCCTCAGTTATTTCATTCTGGATGGCCATCTCCGCCTGGCGTTGGATGTCGGCTGCCGTCTGCTCCGCTTTTTCAATGATTCTGGCCTTCTCAATCTGAGCCTGAGCAATGGCCTTCTCGACTATTGTGTCTATATCTTTCTCAACGCTTGCCAGTTTAGCCTCAAAATCTCTATAGGACTTTTCAGCCTCTGCTTTGCGCGCCTGGAGATCCTCGATCTCGGTCCTGATCTTGTTTTTTCGGCTGCTGAGTGCGGCTGCAATTGGTTTAGCAGCAAACTTTATCAAAATGATCATCAGGGCTATAAAGTTCATAACCCTGAAGCCCAGGTTCCACAATTTTTCTTTCGAGAGACTGTCATGATGAACGGGTCCATGCTCGGCGGCAGCATGTTCCGCCGCCTTACCCTCATGGACCGCTGCACCCGCCGTTGGTGCGCCTGCAGCAACTACCTGGCCGGCCTTTGCTTCCATATGGGGGTTGGCGGGCTCTGTCGCCCAAACCGTCCCACAGGACAAAGCAAACCAAAGTGTTGCCGCGACCAGAACCGTTCCCCTGGCTACTCGCTTCACTCCTTTCATCTCTAGAGACTCCTTCGCAGAATTTTACTGGCCATAGCGACGGCGAACCCATTGAGATTCCCCTGAAGACCTTTCGCAGCGGCGTCGATCTGAGACCGAATATCCGCCATCCTCTTCTCTTTGCCGGCTTCAACTTCAGCCTTTATCGCAGCAAGTTTCGCATTCCCTGCAGAAGCCGCCTCGGCTCGTGCAGAATCCAGGGCGGCCTTTGCCTTCCCGGATGCCTTGGCCATTTTTTTATCAACTTCTTCCTGCCGGAGACGCGCATTCTCCTGAATCCTCGCAACTTCAGACTGCATGCCTTGCATCTTTTCAGATCTGTCACGCAAAATCTTCTTTACAGGCTTGTACAGGACTCCGTTCAGGATAAACATCAGGACAATGATGTTTATCATCTGAAACAACAAAGTAATATCCACCGTAACCATGTTTGCATTCTCCTGATCAACTTAAGTTTATAAACTCAACATTCAGAATTGAATGAGGACATACTCTAAAATATATAAACTTGCAAGCATTGAGATGAATGGTCATTCATAACGAAAATGAATGGTCATTCACAACGAAAAAATTTTTACTGTAAATAATCGGCCATGTCAACTAATTTATAAAATCTGCTCAACCTCAATTCTAATAAAATTCATAATGAAACTCGGAAGGAATTTTCTCCGTCCAAGGTGCCCGTTTCTGTCGTCAGACACCGAGTATATCAGCAACATGTTTCTGCACCGATCTGACGGCTTCTCCGAGCTTGTCTACCATAGTGCCGCCGGCCTGGGCCATATCCGCTCTGCCCCCGCCCTTACCGCCGACGATGGTCGCAACCCTGCCGATCAAATCACCGGCGCTGATCTTTGCGGTGAGGTCTTTAGTCACAATCGCCAACAACGCGACCTTGTCCTTGACAACCCCTCCCAGAACGGCCACCCCGGAATCAAGACCATCCCTGATTTTGTCACCAACCTCCCGCAGGGTCTTGGCACTGTCGAGGGGAATCTCGGCCGCAATAACCCTGACGCCGGCAATAACTACAGCGCTCTTAAAGAGATCGTCAAGATCCGTGCTGGCAAGACGCGTAGACAGATCCGCAACCTGCTTTTCCAGGTTTTTCTGACTCGAAAACATATTTCTGATCTTGGTGGAAATTTCTTCTGCCGGTACATTTAAAAGTGCCGCAATTTCGGTCTCCCTGCGGCTTATCACCTGTAAATATTCGAAGGCAGCCCTCCCAGTCAGCGCCTCGATTCTTCTCACGCCTGATGCAATTCCAGACTCTGAGAGAATCTTGAACAGGCCTATATCACCGGTGGCCCTCACATGCGTGCCTCCACAGAGCTCCTTTGAGAATTCTCCGACGGAAATGACCCGGACCGAATCTCCGTATTTCTCGCCAAAGAGTGCGGTTGCCCCCTCTTTGATCGCGTCATCCCGGGCCAGAATCCTCGTATTAACAGGGAGGTTTTCCCGGATCCTGGCATTAACCAGTCGCTCAATGGCCGTAATTTCTTCTGTGCTGAGCGGGGAAAAATGGGTGAAGTCAAAACGCAACCTCTGAGGCCCGACAAGAGAGCCGGCCTGTTTGATATGATCACCGAGGATACGTTTCATCGCCGCCTGCAAGAGATGCGTCGAGGTATGGTTTGCAGCAATCTCCGCCCGCGACATCTCCCCTACCGTCAGGCTTATCTTCTGACCGGAAACCAGTGTCCCTTCCTCTATCCGTATCTGATGGATGATAAGCGCTGCTTCCGCAAAGGTCGTAAGAACCGTGGCCTGTCCTTCTCGCCATTTCACTGTTCCAATATCACCGACCTGGCCGCCTGCTTCAGCATAAAAGGGGGTCACCGGGGCGAACAGTCTTCCCAGGCTTCCGGCAGTCAGTTTGTCAATTGCACTGCCGCTGTTGTCAAGAAGGGTGTCGCATATCGTCTGCACTTCAAGTTTCTCATACCCTGCAAAGTCTGTCTTCTTCCCTGAATCCAACAGCTTTTTCACCCCTTCATCACGGAGACGGATACCTTCGCCCTTCTGTGAGGCCCTCGATTTAGCCCGCTGTTTTTCCATGGCCCGGTTGAAGCCCGCCTCGTCAAAACCGACCTTCCTTTCAAAGGAAATATCCCGGACAATATCTACAGGAAACCCATAGGTATCATAGAGTTTAAAAACAAAATCGCCCCCTATGATCCTTTCTTTGTTTTTCGTTATCCTGGAAATTTCCTGATCGAGAATTGTCAGTCCATTCTCCAGGGTCTCACGAAACCGCTCCTCTTCGTTATTCACGACCTTCTTTAACAGCTCACCGGCTCCGCTCAGATGTGGATAGGCATGCTCCATGGAACCAACAACGACTGCAGTTACGGTATCTAAAAACGGCCTTTCCAGGCCAAGATTCTTGCCGTAGCGGACCGCCCGGCGCATAATGCGCCTGAGCACATACCCTCTTCCTTCGTTTGAGGGCAGAACACCGTCGGCAACGAGAAAGGAAGTGGCCCGAGCATGGTCGGCGATGACGCGCATGGCCACATTGTCATCAGATTTTTTTCCATAGGGACGGCCGGAAAGCTGTTCCAGGCAGGAGAGGATCGGGGCAAACAGATCCGAATCGTAATTATTCGATTTTCCCTGCAGCACGGCTGCCACCCGTTCCAGGCCCATACCGGTATCGATACTCGGCTTGGGCAATCTGGTCATGGTGCCGTCTTCGGCCCGGTTGAACTGCATGAAGACCAGATTCCAGAGCTCGAGAAAGCGATCACAATCACAGCCCAGGGCACAGTCGGGTCTGCCGCAGCCGGCCTCTTTTCCCTGATCGATATGGATCTCGGAACAGGGGCCGCAGGGACCGGTATCGCCCATGGCCCAGAAGTTGTCCTTTTCACCCATCCGGACTATACGTCCTTCCAACAGACCATCAACCTTCTCCCAGAGGGCAAAGGCCTCGTCGTCATCTTCATAGATGGTGACCCAGAGTTTCTCTTTCGGTATCTGCAGTTCTTTGGTCAAAAACTCCCAGGCATAACGGATCGCCTCGTCCTTAAAGTAGTCACCAAAGGAAAAATTACCCAGCATCTCGAAAAACGTATGATGTCTGGCCGTGTATCCGACGTTTTCAAGATCGTTGTGTTTGCCGCCGGCCCGGACGCAGCGCTGACTGGTGGTGGCCCTTACGTAATCGCGGTGGTCTTCTCCCATGAAAACAGTTTTAAACTGGACCATTCCAGCATTGGTAAACAGCAAGGTCGGATCATCAACCGGCACCAAGGAAGAGCTCTCGACTGCTGTATGACCGTTTTTCTGAAAATATTCTAAAAATTTCGCCCGTAATTCATTGCCAGTCATGGTTCTTTTCTTTTTTATGAATAAATTGAAGGTTTTTATCCGAATCCGTTATCGGTTTCGACGTCATTACCTGATATTTTTATTAAAATCCAGAATAAACGGTAATATCTCTTTGAACTGGGGGGTGCCTGCTTTACCCAGGAGTTCATAGATTATCATTTCAGCCGGCCCCACCCTCGCACCGGCTGAGCGCAATGCGGTCAGGCCCAATTCATGATTTTCGACACTCCTCGATGACACCCCATCGGCAACTATCCACGGAATCAACCCTCGCTCCAGTGCCCCCATCGCCGTCTGATAAATACAGATATGTGTTTCCACTCCGACCAGAATCATAGTGTTGACAGTGCCGGGTAGCGTATCAATCAGAGTCCTTGTCGCCGCATTGGCAATGGCGCTGAATTCGGTCTTATCAGGCCTGGGGATGCCCTCCATCAGCGGCTCCAGCAGGGGGACATAGCCACCGAGACCTTTTTTGTATTGTGTATTGGCAATAACAGGAATGTTCAGAATCCCGGTGCCGGCCAGCATGAGTTTAATAACGGCGGCAACCCTCTCGGCCCGATGTATATGGGCCATCAAACTCTGTTGAGGATCTATAATATGGAGGTAACATTCGGCCGGTTTCACTAATGTCTTCTTCATTTCTCCTCCCGTGATGCATGATTTAAAGCTTATCCGTAAATAAGCTTTAAGTAAGAAAAAGGATCGGCAATTTTTCCACAATTAACCCTTTTTCCGGTTTGTATTCAAGCGGGAAACGGACTTCTTGATTTTTTTGCTCCATGATCGCATTCTCTACGACCATGAATGCCACCAATCCGCCCCTTCAATCATGCCCCTTCTTTGCAAAAAATGACAAAATGATCTTTACAAAACCGTAACAGGTATTAAATTAAATGCTAAAATAATTTCGCTAAAGGAAAACGGAACATATGAAAGATGAACAAATAGATGCGTTGGCAAAAATCCTGAAATCGATGTCCCATCCGATCCGTCTGAAGATCCTCTGTCTCCTGCAAAATCGGGAGTTATCGGTGGGTGATATCAGAAATCAGGTGGAGACGACCAATGCGAACATCTCTCAACATCTGAATATCCTTCGTGCCCAGGGAATCATTGAATTCAGAAAAGAGGCCAATTTCATCTACAACAGGATTACCGACAGACGAATCCTCGACATGATCACAAAAATGCAGAAGCTGTTCTGTCCGGACCACAAGGAGTAGTATTATGATCGTTACAGACTGGGTTCACACTATTGCCGGCAGTTTTATCCTGGTAAGTCTCGCTCTCGGCGTACCCGCAAGTCCTGTCTTCCACAGCCGGTACTGGCTGTTTTTTACCGCCTTTGTCGGGCTGAATCTCTTCCAGTACGGAATCTCAAAATTCTGCCCGCTCGCCATTATCCTCAAGGCCTTAGGGGTGCCGGAAAACAGATCCTGACGATTGTTGGACACACAACTTTTTTAGACGGGAATAAAGGGGAGGTTTGGTTGCCCTTAATTTTCTCAGACAGCAGAAAAAGGCAACCCATCAAGCCGGAAGAGAGGCAGGGAGAAGCCCGGACTGTTCAATTCACCAAATCATTGCCCACACTCTGATACGCCGGAAAGGAGACGAGCAGACGAACATCAACTCTTATAACGCAAGCATCTCCGCACTACAGGACGCCTGCCAGCAGCACAAGGTCTCCGGGCAGGTCTTTTTTTTCCTGAAACAGACGGTATTGCCCTCTTTTTCCTGAACCTTGCAGATCAATTCCTCAAGCTTCAAACCATCACTTTTCAGACCGACCTGTAATGCTTTTTGTTTCGCCAGTGCCAGGAGTTTCGATCCCTTGAAAAATTTTTCCTTAGCCATAGTCATTCACCTCATCCAATGATTCATACATGGAATAATTCGGATACCATCTGTCAAAGGCAGCAAGAAAAGAGATACATTACAAACCAGAAAGATATGTCGAACGCAAACAGCGTTCACCACTTCCTATCAACCTGCGGATTTTTCAATACTACCACTTTCCCTGGTCGGCTGTCCAATTTTTTCGATAAAACAACCCTATCAAAACACGATGTGCGTATCGGCGATATCAAATCGGCAGTATGTGTGTCTCTTCCTGGATCTGGTGAACCCCCAGGAGGAGAAGACCGTTGCGCCCATCAATGGACACCCGGTCACCAAAATGGATCCTCTTGTCGCCGATCTCACAATACTGGCCCGTCTCGTAGACCTTCAAATGCTTGCAGCCAACCACGCAGGTCTTCTCCAATCGGACTGCAACTACGGAGGCGTGGGAGGTCTGCCCACCCCGCGAGGTGATCAGGCCATCCGCCATGTCAATCACTTTGATATCCTCCGGCACCGTATCCTGGCGGAAAAGAATGAGCGGTGTACCAGGGTCGGATTTTCGTAGCTCTCTGATATTGCTCTCTGAAAATACCGCACGGCCTGCCAGGGCGGAACCGGAGACACCGACACCTTTCCCTAGAATGTCCAGCGACAGGCTATCGGTCTCGACAAAGACATTCAGGTGCTCCTTTTTTTTGATGGTTATCATATCACGGGTCTGCAACAGATAGAGCTCATCCGGGGTTGGGCCTTCGAAGGTGAATTCCATCTCCTGCGGATTCCAGTTCTTTTCGTAAACCAGATCCCTCGAAATGGAGAGCAGCCTTTCATAGATAGCCGGAAACCTGCGCTCCAGAGTTTCGTTCACGTCCCTCCCATCCAGTTCCGCCTGCTCGACTGAGACTGCAAAACTGGTAACCAGCCCGGAAACGATATCTTCCCCCTGATCCCCATAGGCATAATCCCCCCAGAGGGCAACACGGGAGACCTTCCGGTAGGGATGGGCGGTGAAGAGGACCCCTGCTCCCGCCTCATCGGAACGGTTGCCGAAGACCATGGCCTGGACGATCACTGCGGTCCCCCAGGAGTCCGAGACATCCATGATCTTTCGATAATCCGAGGCCTTGAAGGTGTCCCAGGAATCCAGAACCATCTCGATGGCATTGACCAGCTGCAGCCAGGGATCATCGGGAATGCCATACCCGCGTTTCCGGATCAGTTTCTGATAGGAAAGGGCCAGCTCCCTCATCTGTTCATGAGAAAATTCTCTTTTTAGATCAACATGATACTTGGCCTTAGCCTCATCCATCAAGCCCTGAAAATCCTCACGCTGCATCCCCGAAATCATCGCCCAGGACTGCAGAAAACGACGATAGTTATCCCAGGAAAGATAGGCATTGCCATGATCCCTTACATACTCTTCGATCAGTTCCTCATTCATGCCGACGTTGTGGATCGTGGCCATCATCCCCGGCATCGAGATTGCCCCACCGCTGCGGACCGAAAGAAGAAGCGGCCGATCCGGAGAGCCATAGATTTTGCCGGTTATTTTTTCAATCTCGGAGAGAGAGGCGCGGATACGCTGCATGAACTCGTCCCGTGCCTTGGAAAAACCAAAGACCGCCTCCCGGCAGCGAAAGACCTCCGTCGTGATGATAAAGGCAGGAGGAACCGGTTTCTTTTCAGCGGCAAGGGTTATCAGATTATACCCTTTGTTTCCCAGATGAATCAGATCGTTTGTATAGGGATTGATTCGGTGCAGGGAGGAAATCGTTTTCTCAGGATTATAGGTCATAAGCAGGTCGAGGCCTTGCTTGTCCAGGATATCCTTCTGATTCTCCAAAGTCTGAATTATCCTGACGATAAAGTTATCCAGATGCTGCAGACCGAAGGTGGAGGAGATCAGATCCCGGAAAAATGATTCAGACAGGCGATAAATGGTATTGGTCATCTCATCACCATCCCATTGAGACCGGTATTTAGTCACCAGATCGCTCGGGCTGATCTGGGGGATAATAATGGACAGATTGTTCTGATGGATGTTTGTATAGAAGGCATAGATGATATCTTTTACGCCCTCCGACAACCCACGGAAAATATCCATATACTGGGTATAGGAGAAGCGTCTGACCTTAAGAGAGTTGGTCAGCAATGACATATAGATATCAAGACGTCGTGAGGTTATTCCATCAATCCTTAAGGCCTGCAGGAAAAGCTTCAGGCATTTGACGATCCGAAAGAAGGTCGCCTGCGTGATAAAAGAGAGGTTGACGGTCTCGGGAAGCTTTTCCAGATAGATATTAGCCAGGTTTTCCAGACGAAATGTCAGGCCCAGACTGTCGAATTTCCGTTCCCGGTAGCGGCCGTAGACGGAAGGAATATCGACTGCAATATGCCGTTTATAATAGATATCCTCCCGTGCCTGGAAATGCTCGGGGGAGAGGATTATCTCTTTCAGACTTTCAAGACTCTTCAAGAGGGCCTCAAGACAACCGACCGTACCGCAGACCTCAAGCTCCGTAAGCAAACCCTCCATCTCCGGAAACCCTTCCTGGGCGGCCTGGAGCAGCTCCGTCTGCAGCTCCTGAAAGCCCAGATTGTATTTCCGGTGCAGGAGCTTGAACATCTGCACCAGAAGCTCAAACCGACGGAGCTCCAGGGGATCGAGGTCAGCCTGGGAGGCCAGAAATTTTTTCAGATCGTCGTTTTCCCAATCAAGAATATCCTGCAAGCTGTGAAAATGAAGCTGCTCGATTATCCGCCCGGCAAGACGATTCTGATCATCGATAAACAGACCCTCTACCGCCACCTGATTGTACACCTCTTCCGGCAGATACGGCTGGAGCAGATGTTTCTTCCTTGTCTTCCAAAAAAGAAAGATGGCCTTGATAAAATCGACGATCAGGTTGGAGCTCTCGACGTGACTCTGTTTTCGTAAAAAATGGATCAGGACATCCTTGCGTTTATAGATCTCGTCAAGCTCGGTCGAGACGTCGCGCAATTCACCCTCTGCGCCGATTTCATTAAAGAAGACCGGCATAAGCTTGGTAAACTGTTTGGCAAGGTTATAGATCGGCTTGATAGGGTGATTCAACAATTCGGAGATATCCCTCTGGAAGAGATCCGTATCCTTGACACAGGTACCGGTGAGTTTCAGATTGATGATGAGGGCCGAAAAAAGCGTCGAGCACCATTTGGGCTCCTGCTCGATCAAGGTCAGCCAGACCCGGATATTATTCAAATGGGCGGGATTGGTCAGCGGCTGCCAATCCTCATCCACACCTGCGACCTTGGCATATTGGAAGCCGAAACGGACCACGCCCCACAGAAAGGCCTCCACCATGCGGCTATTGCCGCGGTTGAACACCTCTCCCCCAAGGACCTGGATGCATTGGAGAGAGGTATGGGGATATTTATTGACATTTGCTTTCAGCAGCTGAAAGGTCGTCAACAGAAATTCTTCAATCTCCTCAAAGCTCTGCTGCCTGATCAGCTGCACCAGACTGCGATTGATCTCTCTTAAGGTCTCTTCATGGATGAGGTACAGACCCTTCGTATCCATGATCTTGAAGAGGAAGAGCAGCTTCTGATTTTCGACAAAATGGTCCCCTGGACGATTTTGCCCCTGCCCTTCTTCTTCCGGCGTGGAGTCGATCTTCGCTAATCTCTCAGGTATTTCCTTATAAAATCGAACGATATCGATATGGGCCGGCAGATCGAGAATGCGGCTCAGTCCACCTCCCGGATCAGACTCGATATCAATTGCGACCAGGGTATCCCGGTGTTTCTGCATGGACTCGTGGGAGATCGAAGAAAAGAGCTGCTCCGAATGAAAATCGTTACGCAGAATGCCACACCGCTCCAGAAACCAGGGCATCGGATCGTCTTCCAGCAGCCAGTACTCATAATTTTTCAGAAGGATAGCACGCATGAGCTGCGCAATCGGCCGATAATCAAAAGATGTCGGTTGCCGGGCACTGAAGGCAAGCAGATGGCCGGCAACTTTTTTCATCGGGTGCTGCCCCTGCACAATATGCATCAGGGCCGGTCCGTCGCCTTTTTCAAACTCCCGCATCATCGTAAAAATATGATTCAATGGTTTTTCAAACCTTTCGAGATCGCCAGCCTCCAGCAGACTGATCGTTTTCTCGATCCAGGCAATCTTCGCTTCAATGATCAGGGAGAGAAGGGTTTCATTTTTTTCCGAATCGTTGATCGCCTCGAAAAACAAGCGCGCAAACAGCTCAACGGCCGTAGGTCCTTCCTGATGACGAACAAAATGCCCAGTGTTTTTCAGCACAAAACTCCTGAAAACCGGCAAAATGAGACTCCAGTTCCGGAATGGATGGCAGATTTCATAGAGCAGACTCTCAAGACTTGAATACAACCCCTTAAATTTCTTCATCATATCCAAGAGAAGAAGCAGCTCCGGATCGATAACCACATTCTCGGCAGTCTCCAGGAGATTTGCCCTCAAGGCATCCGACTCGATTACCGCCGGCGAGGTGTGTATTTTCATTTCCATTCCAATTGCTTGTAGTTTACGGACAGGGAGGGAAAATTCGTGTCAAAAAAGACAGGGAAAGAGTGCAGATAAAAGCCCCGAAGTCGTCTCCGGGGCCTTCCATCATGCGGAATCAGAGAGGCCTGTTCGCATCCATATACAAGATGAGGTCAAGCATGCGATTTGAATATCCCCATTCGTTGTCATACCAGCTCATGACCTTGACTGATGTACCGATCACCTTGGTAGACTGGGCGTCAATGATCGAAGAGTGACTGTCACCCTGGAAATCAATGGAGACCAGCGGCAGATCGGTATAGCCCAGATAGCGGTTTGCCGCCTCCTTCAGGGCCTGGTTCACCTCTTCGACGCTGGTCTCTCTCTCCACCTCCATAACGGCATCGACCAGGGAGACATTCGGGGTCGGCACCCGGACGGCCAGCCCGTCAAACTTGCCCTTCAGTTCAGGGATAACCAGCGAGACGGCGGCGGCCGCCCCGGTCTTGGTCGGAATCATCGACAGACAGGCCGCCCGCGCCCGGCGGAGATCGGAATGCGGAAAGTCGAGAAGACGCTGATCCCCGGTATAGGAATGGATGGTTGTCATCAAGCCGCGTTTAATGCCGAAATTATCCAGAATTACCTTCGCGAACGGGGCCAGGCAATTGGTCGTACACGAGGCATTGGAAACAATGTGATGTTGCGTCGCCTCATATTCGTCTTCATTGACTCCCATCACAAAGGTCTTCACATCGCCCTTGGCCGGGGCCGAGATTACCACTTTATGCGCCCCCGCATCGATATGGCCATGAGCGGTCTGGCCGTCATGAAAAAGACCGGTACATTCGGCCACATACTCGACCCCATGATTTCCCCAGGGAATATCGGCAGGATTCCGATGGCTGGTGACGGTAATATGACGCCCGTCGACCCAAACACCATGCTCATCACTTTTAACTTCTCCCCCGAATCGTCCCATCACGGAATCATACTTCAAAAGATGGGCCAAGGTGGCGTTATCCGTCAGATCGTTGATCGCGACGATCTCGACATCCTTGAAAAGTGGATCCAGGCTTGCAGCCCGAAAAATATTTCTGCCGATTCGTCCGAAACCGTTGATACCGATTTTAATTGTCATGCCCAGCCTCCATTATGTTTTCTCGTTGGGGAAAAACAAGATATGTATCACAAGATCTGTCACATCCGCTGCTGTCTTGCCTTCTTATAGAGTTGCAGATACCGTTTCATCACCTTGTCCCAGGTATGATTTTCCTGAATCTGCCTCACCGCATCTTTCTGCATCCTGCGCACGCACCCAGGACTTCTATAGCATTCGACAGCCCTCCGTATTGCCTCAACAAGGTCATCTCTGCTATCCTCCATGTAGGTAAACCCGGTCTTCCCATCCAGAACCTTGACCAGGCCGCCGACATAATGGACAATGGGGAGATTACCGAAGAGCTGTGCTATATAGTCCGTCAAGCCGCAGGGTTCATAACGGGACGGAATGAGAAAAAAATCACCGGCAGCGTAGACCTGGTTGGCCATGGCCGGACTGAATCCGCGCAGAAAGCAGACCCTTCCTTTGTTCCCCCGCTGTTCAGTCAGACCAACTATCTGATCTTCTTCCCAGACCCCGCCGCTCCCCAGTAACAGTATCCGGAAGTCTTTGTTTTGATGGAGCATATATCGGATGGAGCTGATCAGTACATCGACTCCCTTCTGATCGTTTAAACGACCGATAAAGGTAAAAAGCGGTTTGTCCGTATCCGGCTGCAGTTGCCCGAACTGCCATACTCCTGAAAGTATCTCATTTCCGGAAAGCTTTTGCAACATTGCCAGCTTACAATTTTTCTTCCCCTCCAGTTCGTCGTCGTGAAGGGGGTCAAAACCGGCGGAGATCCCGCTCTGCTCAGCCCGGCCGGGATCAAAATCAGCCGGATCGATGCCGTTGGTCACCCCTTCCAGCACTATCCCCATTTCGGACAGGCGGTGCCCAAGCCAGCCGGTCAGATGATCATCCCGTGTTTCCTGCAATTCCCGAGCGTAGTTTTCACTCACCGTATTCAGGACTGCATGACGACCGGCAGCGATGAACGGATCGAAATTATCCCCAAGTCGGTTTGCAAGAACACTCTTCAGGGAAAGCCCGGTTATCGCCTGAGCAAAGGGCAGATCCGCCACCTCCTGATGATATCCGATCCCGGCATTATGAATCGTGACGACGACCCCGGTTCCACGGAAATAATGCCGAAAGCCATCGATCTCCCGGATCATTGCCGCAAGAACGGCGGTATGACCATCATGACAATGGATGATATCGGGATGTTCGTTCAGGATCTGCATCAAGGCCAGGGCACCTTTTTGCAGCAGGATGTTCATCGCAAAATAATCAACATGCCCCGCCCCCTGTTTTTTCCAGGGTGTCCGCCCCTCTTCCGCCGAGGTATAGGTATAGACATCGGCCTTTTCCCGGAAACGTTCGGCCGCCAGGAGATAGACATGCACCCTACCTAACTTCCTGTACCAGACGCCGACCGTCTCCTGACGCTCGATATCGGGGTAATTCATGTTCACTGCATACTCAAGGTTCACTCCTGTTTGCGAGGGATCCTCAAGGGGCAGAAATCCATGATCGCGAGGCTGGATAAATCCGTAGAGCGGTAAAACCACACATACCTTCCGTCCACTCCAGCCAGCCAGGGTTCCCGCCAGCTGCTTGACTACATCCTTGACACCGCCTGCTCCCGCCAGGCCGCTAAATTCACGCGTCAGCATCCAGATGTTCTTGATGGCTCCTTTCATATCCCGGCCCCGGTCCTCTCTTTGCTGGCCCTGTCACGAAGCAGATAATCAGCCAGGGTCAGACGCACCATGGCCTCACAGACGGGAATAATCCGGGGAATGGCCGAGATGTCATGCCGCCCACCCACCCGGATTGTAACCTCTTCGTTGGCCAGGTTGACCGTCTTCTGCTCCCTGGAGATGGACGGAATGGGTTTTACCGCCACCCTGATCACAATGTCCTCGCCATTGGATATTCCTGCCAGGATGCCTCCGGCATTGTTCCCCAAAAACCCGGCCTGCCCAATGGCGTCATTGTTCCGGGAGCCGAGCATCTCCGCCGCCGCAAATCCTGCGCCGATCTCGATCCCTTTCACCGCGCCGATGGACATCAGGGCATGGGCAAGCCCCGCCTCAAGCTTGTCGAACACCGGCTCCCCGAGGCCTGCAGGACATGTAGCCCGGATCTCGACAATCCCTCCCAGCGTATCGCCTTGCGTCCGGACTTCCTGCACACGCGCCTCCATCCGTTTTGCAGCGACCGGATCAGGACAGAAGTAGCTGTTTTCGTGAATCTTTGCAAGATCGCAGGACTCAATGCGGATCCCGCCCAACGCCACGGTATAGGCACAGACCTCTATCCCGTGTTTTTTTAGAAGCTGTTTTGCGATGGCGCCAGCGGCGACACGTGCCGCTGTTTCCCTGGCCGAGGCACGTCCACCTCCCCGATGATCCCTGATCCCGTATTTGGCAAGATAGGTCCTGTCGCCATGTCCCGGCCTGAAGATGTCCCTGAGCGTATCATAGGACTTTGAATGGGCGTCCTTATTATATATCGCGAGAGAAATCGGGGTCCCTGTGGTTTTCGGCATCTCTTCGCCGTGGGGGGTGAAGATACCGGAGAGGATCTCCACCTTATCAGGCTCTTTCCGGGGACTTGACGCCCCGCCCTGTCCGGGACGCCTTCGCGCCATTTCATGATCGATATCGGCCTGATCAATAATCAGCCCCGGCGGGCAACCGTCAATGACGGCCCCGATTGCCGTTCCGTGTGACTCTCCCCAGGTGGTCACCCGGAAGGCCTCGCCAAATGTATTCCCTGCCATTCCCAACCCTGCCTTATTCTAGAATTTTTCCTGCTCTTTCGTAAATATAGTCAACAGCCTCAACGACCTTCAACCGCCCCGTATCAACGGTAAATTGAGCGAGTTCCCGGTAGAGGGGTTCCCGTTCTTTCAATATCTGGGCCATCTCTTCAGCGACCCCTTTTCCTGTCAAGGACGGTCGATTGTCTTTAGTCGCATCATCTTTATAGATACGCTGCATCAAGATGGCAGTATCGGCCGTAAGCCAGAAGATCATCGCGTTTTTTTTCAGCTCCTGCCATGCTTGGCGATGCACTACGGCGCCCCCACCTGTTGCAACCACACTTCCGGTCACGCCTGCCAACTCTTGCAAAACCTCTTCTTCACAGCGGCGGAACCCCTCCCAGCCTTCCTTCTCGACGATCATTTTGACGGAAGCCCCTTTTCTCTGACAGATTTGTTGATCCGTATCAACAAAGGTCCAACCGCATCTTTGCGCCAGCAGTTCTCCCACTGTCGTCTTGCCCGTCCCCCGAAAGCCGATGAGAATAATCAGTCCGTTCATTTAATTTTTCCCTTTAAATGTTTACAGTATACGGTAAAATAGGGTTGTCAACAAAGGATCTTTGCCGATATTTTAAAATCCTTTTCCTTTTTTTTACCCTGATCAGCTATAATTTTTCACAACCGGCATCGGAATCATACAGCCATCTGATCATGCTTCTCTCCTCAATATTACGTGATGCGTCAAGGTGAATAAATGAAGTTCAAGGACTATTATGAGATCCTCGGGTGTAAAAAAGATGCCGGCCAGGACGACATAAAAAGGGCCTATCGGCGGCTGGCGAGAAAATTCCATCCTGATGTGAACAGGGATCCTAGTGCGGAGGAACGATTCAAGGAGATAGGTGAAGCCTACGAAGTTCTTCATGATCCGGAAAAGCGGAAAGCCTATGACCGCTTCGGCAGCAACTGGAAGGCAGGCCAGGATTTCGAACCACCCCCCGGTTGGGATACGGGTTTTGACTTCGGCGGCAGCAGGCAGAGTTCTGCCGGAACGAGCGATTTCAGTGATTTTTTCGAGACACTCTTTGGCGGACACACGTTTCAAACGGATGCCGGACCTCATTTCGGCCAGCGCACTTTCACAGCCAAGGGCCAGGATATACGAGCAAAGATCGTCATCAATCTGGAGGACAGCGCTGCCGGAAGCAGTCGTACCATCACCTTGAACAGAACCGTTCCTGAACCGGGAGGGCGTATTGTTACCCGGCCCACCTCGCTCCAGGTCACTCTTCCCAAGGGTATCATTGAAGGGCAGCAGATCAGGCTTGAAGGCCAGGGCTCACCAGGTCATCAAGGCCCGAATGGCGACCTCTTTCTTGAGATCCTCTTTGCCCCCCATCCGCTCTTCACCGTCCGGAAACGGGATATCCTGCTCACTCTCCCGGTATCTCCATGGGAAGCGGCCCTTGGCGCCACCATAAAAGTACCGACTCTGGGAGGCCTGGTCGACCTGAAAATCCCCCCGAATTCTCAAAATGGGAGGAGGTTACGTCTGAAAGGGCGCGGTCTTTCCTCGAAAAGCCAGAGCGGCGACCAGTATATCACCCTTACTGTCATGACTCCGCCGGCCAAGACCCAGGCACAGAGAGAATTCTATGAGCAGATGTCCAGAATATTCCCTTTTAACCCGAGAAAATAAAGAGGAAAAAGTAGCATGGACGAACACTTCTCCACTCTCATTATCGACGAATCTACCTGGTGCTCACTGAGTGAGGCCTGCAGTCTCTGCAGGGTGGATGATGAACGTATCCAGGAAATGATCCGGGAGGGGGTTCTCTCGCCGTCCGGCTCTTCCGCTCAGGAATGGCGTTTTGGTGCCCAGGAGTTGAAGCGTATCCAGATTGCTGTCCGGCTGCAGCGCGATCTGGGGGTGAACCTGCCTGGGGCGGCCTTGGCCCTGGACCTTCTGGATGAGCTGGAGCGCCTGCGAAATCTTACAAAAAACCTGGACATTACCGGGTAGTTCCTGTACAGAATGCACATTCAGCGGGCTTTGAACAAGACCTTTACAACTCCATCCACCTTTATTGAGGGGAAGAATGATTGCTGGAAAATTTTCAATAACTACAAGAAGTTCTATGGAGTTGATCGACATCACCGCCATGGTCGGCGACAAGGTGCAGACTGCCGGCCTCAAGCAGGGGGTATGCACGCTGTTCAATCCCCATACCACTGCCGGCCTGACCATCAACGAGGGAGCGGATCCGGCTGTCAGGCAGGATATCATCACCGGTCTGCAGAAAATTGTCCCGATGGCCCACCCCTTCAAACATCTGGAAGGAAATTCACCGGCGCATATCATGGCCTCCCTGATGGGGAGTTCTCTTGCCGTTTTTATTGAAGACGGCAGACTCGTCCTCGGCACCTGGCAAAAGATCTTTTTCTGTGAGTTTGACGGCCCTCGGACTCGATCGCTTCACTGGCGGATCGCTGCATGCAACTGATTCCACCATCTGTGGCGATTCCTCCCCTTCGGGGATTACTGAACTATTTGAAATTTATTGATTGAACTTCATCTATCATTTATACATTCTTCATTAACGCCATGACTATCCAACCAGACCAGATATGCTTCGGCCTTTCCAGTCAACTTGACAAGGAATCATTATCCTGTTTTCTCCAGCTGGCTGGAAGACGGGAATTTGCCGATTTTTTTGCCGCCCGCCTCTCCAGCACCGAGATCGATACCCTTGTTGAATCGTTTATGGTCCTGATGCGACGCCACCTTTCCGAGGATGACTATCATCGGTTGTTTCTCCAGGATACGGCCCCACATGACCATTAAGCGCAGGACAAAGAAGATATGAGCCGGAGCAAACTTTACGATTTACGTTGTTATATTGATCTCTTACGTCGTAATAACGAACTTCTGGTCATTGACGAAGAGGTAGATCCCTACCTGGAGATTGCTGAGATCCATAGGCGGATGATCGAAAGGCAAGGGCCGGCACTGCTGTTCACCCGGGTGAAGGGGTCTTCCTTTCCGGTAACTACCAACCTTTTCGGCACCAACAGGCGTTTGGAACTCGCCTTTGGCGATAAACCCCAGCAGTTTGTCCGCGACCTGGTCCGGCTGGCGGAATCAATTATGCCGCTTTCAATCGGCAAGCTCTGGGAAAACCGCCGATTTTTCCTGGAAGGCCTCAAGATTGGTCTGAAAAACCGGCCGAGAGGTCCCATTCTTGACGTCTGTCAATCACCGCCACGGCTCTCCAGCCTGCCGATGCTGACCTCCTGGCAAAGCGACGGCGGCCCCTTCGTGACCCTGCCTCTCGTCTATACCGAACACCCCGAAGGGCGAGGACATAATCTCGGGATGTATCGGATCCAGCGCTTCGACGACAGCACCACCGGTATCCACTGGCAGATCCATAAAGGCGGCGGCTACCATTACTTCGAGGCGGAGCGAAGAAACAAAGCACTGCCGCTGACCCTCTATATCGGCGGACCGCCCGCTCTGATGCTCGCAGCCATTGCCCCGCTCCCCGAGGATATCCCGGAACTGATTCTCACCTCGCTGCTCTTAGGCGACAAACTGGATATGACCGCCGACCCGCGGGGTGGACACGATCTTGTCGCCCATGCCGAATTTGCGATTAAAGGCGAGGTGCCGCCGCATATCCGCAGGCCGGAGGGACCGTTCGGCGATCATTACGGTTATAACTCCCTGCAACATGACTATCCGGTCTTTCAGGTCAGCCATCTCTATCATCGCCGGGACGCGATCTATCCGGCTACAGTGGTCGGCAGGCCCAGACAGGAGGACTTTTTTATCGGCGATTTTCTCCAGGACCTGCTGTCTCCTCTCTTTCCGCTGGTTATGAAAGGGGTGAAGGAGCTGAAGACCTTCGGCGAGACCGGCTTCCACTGCCTGGCAGCCGCCCGGGTTGCCGACCGCTACCCGCGGGAGGCCTTCGCCTGCGGCCTCAGGATCCTGGGTGAAGGGCAACTCTCTTTGACCAAGTTTCTGATTGCCACCGACGGGGATATTGATATCACCGATTTCGGCAGACTGTGGACACATGTCCTGGAGCGGGTTCAGTGGGACCGGGATCTCTTTATCTTCGCCAACGTCTCCCAGGACACACTCGACTATACCGGTCCATCGGTCAATAAGGGCTCGAAGGCCATGCTCCTCGGGCTCGGGAAAGAAAAACTGCGGGAACTGCCTCAATCCTTCACCGGCACCCTGCCGCCGGGCTGCAGCCGTCCGACGGTCTTTCTTCCCGGCACCCTCGTTCTGCAGGGGACCGGCTATCAGGACAGTCCCGATCTCGCCGACAGGATTGCCACCTCGGAATTTCTAAGCACATGGCCGGTCATTATCCTTGTCGATAATACCGCCGAGGCAACCTGTTCGACGCAGGAGTTTCTGTGGACGTTCTTCACCCGATTTGAGCCCGCTGCTGATATCCACGCTGCAGGAACAACCATCAAAAGGTTTCATATCGGACTCATTGCGCCCATCGTCTTTGATTGCCGGATGAAACCCTGGTATACCGATATTCTGGAGGTTGATAAAGCAACCAGGATAAAAGTCGATGCCCTCTACAGCAAAATTATCCCGGCCGGATGGAGATGAGTGAGCCGCTGCGACTGCAGAAATTTCTTGCCCAATGCGGACTGGCTTCACGGCGCAGCGCTGAGGAGATGATCCGGCAGGGACGGGTCACCGTTGATGGAATCAAAATCACGGATATGGGCACGAAGATCACGCCTGAAATGCAGGCGGTATGCCTGGACGGGGTACCGGTCACTTTTACGGAGAAGCCGGTCACCCTGCTCCTGAACAAACCCAAAGGATATGTCACCACCCTGTCCGATCCGCAGGGACGCCCCATTGTTACCTCGTTATTGCAAGGCATTACAGCACGAGTCTTCCCGGTGGGACGGCTCGACCTCGACACGGAGGGGGCCTTGATCATGACCAATGACGGCATGCTTGCCGAGAGGATCCAGCACCCGCGTCACGAGGTTAAAAAGACCTATGAGGCGCTGGTACGAGGACGCCCCAACCGGTCCGATCTCCACCACCTGGAAAAAGGGATCGTCCTCGAGGGGAAAAAGACCTACCCGGCCGCAATTGCCATTGTCGGGAAAATGCCCCAATCCACACTTGTCAAAATTACCATCCATGAAGGAAGGAAGAGACAGGTGAAAAAAATGTTTGCAGCCATTGGAAATCCTGTTCTTTCCCTTAAACGCACAGCCTATGGTCACCTTTTTTTACGGGACCTTCCGACCGGTGCATACAGGATTTTATCGGCTAATGATCTTAAAAATATTTTTTTATAGAAATTTCTTTACAAACGACAAAATAGCTGATTAAATCTAGACAGTTATAAGAATCAAAAGGTGATCTGGCCGGTCGACTCTCTGTAACATGCCGGTATTAAAAGAAATTTAACACACCCATTCATCCGTAACGGTTGAAAATTGCTTTATTTATTCTTTTAACCAAATCACACACTAACCCATAAACAGTGAACGGACCCTCGGGGGGGCAACCAATCTTCCGGAAACAGGAGCGAAGTATGAACAAATCAGAACTCATTGAGGCCCTGGCGCAAGACATCAGCATACCTCATCGCGAAGCTGCTGCTATTACAAACACTGTTATTGAAACGATGACAGAGGCACTTGCAAAAGGTGAGAGTATCGAAATCCGGGGATTTGGCAGTTTCGTAATTAAAAAATACGATTCGTACGAAGGCCGCAACCCGAAAACAGGCAAAAAAATCAAAGTAAAGCCGAAAAAACTGCCATTTTTCAAGGTCGGAAAGGACCTGCGGGAACAGGTAAACACCAACAGGAAGAAGAAGAAATAAGGTCAGACCACGTTCAGACGTTGGAATCTCGTTTATATCCAACGTCTGAAAAATGTTTGCCTTCCGGACCTGAGTCCTCATTTCTGCCTCTCTCGATTCCCCCAATAAGATCATATACCTGGGTGTCGTCTATCCGGACCAGCACAATATCACCGGGGTGTGCTTCGCCCTCGTTTATATAGACACAGCCATCGATATCGGGTGCCTGAAATCTTGTTCTACCTTCCAGAAGAAGATCCGTCTCCCGGCTGAGACCTTCAACTAACACAGGCTCTAATTTGCCGATATATTTTTTCAATATTTCCGTGGAAATACCGGTCTGCAGCGAAAGGATATGTTCAAGCCTTCCGCTTTTCTCCTCCTCCGAACACTGATCCGGAAAGAATTCTGCAGGACACCCCTCTTCATTGGCGTACGGGAAAACACCCACATGTTCGATTTTCACATCTTTAAGGAATTGCTCCAACAGAACGATATCACTTTCGGTTTCTCCTGGGAATCCAACCAGAAAGGTCGTTCGCAACGCAATATCGGGAAGACTTGAGCGGATTTTGTCAATCAACCGGTACAAATCATCACCGGTATAGCGACGATTCATTTTCTTCAGGATATGGTCACTGACATGCTGGAAAGGGATATCGAGATAGGGAACGATCCTGGGATGGGCCGCCATCAGATCAAAAAGCATATCCGGGATCCCGGTAGGGTAGAGATACATCAAGCGAATCCAGGGGATAGAACTCTGAGTAAGTATTGCCTGAAGAAGGTCAATCAGTTTGTTGCTTCCGCCTGTCTCGTTGCCGAAGGCCGTCAAATCCTGGGCAATAAGGGTAAGTTCCTGCACGCCCAGTTGCTCAAGGCGGATGGTCTCCTCCACAAGGTCCCGAACTGCCCTGCTGCGCAGCCCTCCCCTGATGGAAGGAATCATGCAATAGGTACAATGGTTGCTGCAACCTTCGGTGATTTTCAACCAGGACCTGAAAAAGGGGGTCGCAAGCTGGCGCGGCATCCTGGCATTCATCAGAAAACGTTCTGGAATCTGGAGTGTTTTTGTTAAGTTACCGGCCATACAGCCATGAATCAAGCTGGCGATATCAGGAACACCTTCCGTACCAATAAAAAGATCGACCTCCGGAAACTCCTTCTGCAACTTTTCCTGATACCGCTGCACAAGACATCCTGTGACGACAAGGAGTTTTTCAGGGAATTGTTCTTTAATTTTAATCAGGTCAAGAATTTCATTGATTGCCTCTTCCACTGCCGGTTGAATAAAGCCGCAGGTATTGATCAACAGGACATCACTTTGTGATGGGTCATCCTCAACAATCCATCCGTCCTCCTGCAAAATCCCGAGCATGACCTCGGAATCGACCATATTTTTAGGGCAGCCAAGGCTTATTACATGGACTTTTTTCATGTTATTTATGCAAAGGAACTTCTTTCAGAAGGATATCGATAAGCAATCGACTTTTCATTTTAAACTCCTGTTTGGAAAATCCGGGATTCCAGTTCGTT
Organism: uncultured delta proteobacterium; assembly: GCA_903901335.1. Lineage (GTDB taxonomy): Bacteria > Desulfobacterota > Desulfobulbia > Desulfobulbales > Desulfocapsaceae > CAIUQR01. The sequence goes on from CAIUQR010000065.1 coordinate 28,723, forward strand.
CCCCAGACTTCATCGGATACCAGAAGGAGGGCCGCAAACTCTATCTTCCGAAAAAAAGCTGCGCTGCATAAGGCCGCATACTCCATATCCACCGCCGACACATCCCTTTCCTGCTGTAGTGTTTTCAGATAACTCCTTTTCTCCCGATATGGGGCGTCGGTGGACCAGACACATCCCTCCTGCCAGGGCAGGCTGTAACGTTCCAAAAGCTTTTTAACCTCATCGATCACAAAGGGGGAGGGCCCGGGTTGAGAGCCTGAAACGTAATAGGATGAAGTCCCCTCACCGCTCATGGCACTTGTCGGCAGGAGCAGATCACCAATCGCCAGAGAGCCTTTCATTGAACCGCACCAGCCAAAAAGAATAATCTTCCGGGCGCCAAGAGCTATCAATTTTTCCATGGTCATTACTGCCATCGGTGCCCCGATAGCCGGGCCGGCGACAAAATATCCCTGTGACGCAAGCACGCAGAGATGCGAATTGTAGAGATTCCGCACCTCGCCACCGGCAGCCTGAGCCGCCTGCAAACCATATCGAGCCTCGGACGGATTGACCAGCAGCAGGCCAGTTTCCGGAATTGAACTTTCTCTTTTTAACCGTACAGGATGAATGACAATATCATCATCATTGATATCCATATCGTTTCAACTTTTGCAGTATCTTTTGCCCAACTCTTAAAAAAATCTCTATATCCAAAATACAAAAAGGCCGCAGATTACTCTGCAGCCTTTTTGTGATCCTTCCGAAGAAAGGAACGCAGTGATCCGAAATTACACTATTGCCTTTGATATAGGATTGGCATAGAGCAGAATCAGAGAAATAACCAGACCGTAAATAGCACAGGACTCAGCAAGGGCCATACCAAGGATCATGAAAACCATCAATTTCGGCTGAACTTCAGGATTACGGGCAAGACCCTGGGTGGCACCCTGGCCAACCAGACCAATTCCGATACCTGCACCAAGACCGGCCAGACCGATTGAAAGTGCTGCGCCTACACAGATCAATGCTACTTGTAAATTACCTTCCATTGTTTTCTCCTTATAAATGTAGTTATTATTTTGGCCTTCTTCCTATATATACAAACTCTTCTTTCAATTATAACAATCACAGTACTCCCCACCCAGTGCAGCGGCGGACCCTTTTAGGTATCAATGGGCATGCTCCTGAGCCTGGGCACAGTAGACAACCGCAAGCAACACAAAGACCATTGCCTGAACCAGAGAAACTAGAACACCCAGCATCATGATGGGCAGCGGCGCGAAAAAAGCACCTGCCAGCATGAACAGGATTGCCAGAAGGGTCTCTTTGGCCATGATATTACCGAAAAGACGAACAGAGAGTGAAACTAAGCGGGCAATATTACTAATCAACTCGATGGGCAGCATCAAGGGAACCAGCCACCAGAGGGGCCCCATGAAATGTTTATAATATTTTAAGCCATGGGCACGTAAACCGATCACATGGTGGGTAGCCCAGACGATGATGGTCAAGGCAAGGGTTGTATTGATGCTGGATGTTGGAGACATCAGACCGGGAATGAGGCCGATCAGGTTGCCAACTGCGATATATAAAGCAAAGGTCGACAGCATCGGAAAGAGTGCATCAGCCATTTCTCTGCCCATATTCTCAACAAAGAAATCATCCATGCCACCAATAAGAATTTCCCAGAAATTCTGACCGCTTCCAGGAACCATCTCCAGATTGCCGAGGGTCATTTTGGAGACAACAATGAGAAATATCATTACCAGCCAGGTATAGGTCATATACGGTTCACACAACTTTTCCAGTAAAGTATGCCCGACAAAGTCATGCGGCACTGGAAGTCCCAACTTCTCCAGAATAATTGATATAAAAAGTATCGGATGTTCCATAACCCCTTATTACCTCCTCCCACTGAAAAAATAGTGCCTGGCCACGCCCAATGCCGTGAATGTGACAGTAAACACTACTGTTGACAACCCCAGAAGCAAACCAATGATATTATCTCTGCTGATTTTATGACTCTTGATAATAACCAGCAAAACAATACCAATGATAAGAATCCGGAACCAGAACTTGATTATTAGGCCAAATTTTCTTTTCTTGATTTCCTTTTTCTCGCTTTCGCCTTCCTGAACCGTAGTCATGGATTCAAGGAATCCAACGACATCCTTATGTGAGACCCGAAAACTCAGGATGGAGATAATCCCTCCCGCCAATACGGGCCAGGCAAACGACCACGAAAAAATAATCCAGGAACCAACCGTTAACATCAGAAGATATAGCCAACTTAAAAGCTGTATCTTCTGCGGGGACAGCAAATCATCAACCACGTCATCCTCTATCGTCTTTTCCGTCATTCTTGTTGTTTTTGTCGTTTTTGTCTTTAACACGCCAGAGGATTTGAAGCAACGTCTTAAAGCCTGCAACAATACCAAATGCCAGCCCTATAAAAGTAAACCAGGGAGCAGTACGACCATTAAATACTTTCTGGTCCAGAAGAATCCCGCCTCCCAGACCGACAAATATACATGCGACAAAGGTAAAACCGATATGCCCATAATTTGCAAGTAAGTCGATCATCTCATTCTTTAAATCAGACATCCTGATCACCACCCCTTGTTATGGACACTTCCCATATTATAGCAGGCTTTTTGGTAGCATGCCTACTCCCCAAAGTCAACGATTTTTTTATATTTCCAGTAATTTTTTGAATGACCATTCAGTCATTTCGGCCGTCTTTTCAAGATCATCAATCGTGTGAGCTGCTGAAATAAAAGCAACTTCAAACTGAGAGGGAGCAAGATAGATTCCCCGGCTCAACATCTGCCGATAATGGCGGCCGTACAAATCCGTGTTCGACTTTATCGCCGAGGTAAAATCAGTGACCGGCTCGGAGGTGAAAAATAAGGTCATCAATGAACCGGCTCTGTTGATCTGCACGGAAAGGCCGACTCTTTCAGCAATGTCCTGTAACCGACCGGCCAGCCAGGCAGATTTTCTGTCAAGTTCATTGTAAAAATCCTGCTTCTGCAGCAATTTGAGTGCAGCAATCCCCGCCGCCATCGCCAGAGGATTCCCGGACAGGGTTCCTGCCTGATATACAGGGCCATCCGGGGCAATGCAATCCATTATCTCCGCCTTTCCTCCATAGGCGCCTACCGGCAGTCCGCCACCGATAATCTTTCCAAGACAGGTCAGGTCGGGGGATACACCGTAGACTTCCTGGGCGCCGCCATACGACAGCCTGAATCCGGTGATGACCTCATCAAAGATCAGGACAATCCCCAACACCCTGGTCAACGCCCTGAGTGTGGAAAGAAAATCCGGAGCCGGAAGCACACATCCCATATTGCCGGCCACAGGTTCAACGATGACGCAGGCAATCTCAAGGGAGGCGTTGCGAAGTGTCTTTTCGAGTATATCTAAATTGTTATAGGGGATAGAAACGGTATTCCTGACAATATCCTCAGGAACACCTGGACTGCCCGGTATCCCCAAGGTAATCACACCGGACCCGGCCTTGACCAAGAAGGAATCAGCATGCCCATGATAGCAACCGTCAAATTTCACAACTGTTTTTCTACCTGTATATCCCCGGGCAAGACGAACGGCACTCATCGTGGCTTCCGTACCTGAATTGACAAACCGGACCTTTTCAATGGAGGAAACAGCCTCCACTACCAGGGATGCCAGGTCTATTTCGGCAGGAGTCGGTGCCCCGAAACTGGTTCCATCCTGGGCTGCCTGGCATATCGCCTTGATTATGGCAGGGTGGGCATGCCCCATGATCATCGGCCCCCAGGAGCCGACAAAGTCGAGGAACTCGTTCCCGTCTACATCAAAGAGGGATGCCCCTGCAGCCCTTTTTATAAATAAAGGATCACAGCCGACGGAACGGCAGGCTCTGACCGGACTGTTGACTCCTCCCGGAATCACCTTCCGTGCCTTTTGAAACATACTTCCGGAAATCCTGGTTTCCATGCGTACTCCTTGTTCAACATTTAGGATAAAATTTGAGACTATAGCATGAGAGACAAAATACTGTCAAACATGTTTCCTCCCTTGACTTTTCTCGAGTCATACACAAATTACCCGACTTTGACCGGCGAGTGAGCCAATCGACTCCGGACAAGACTCCAGACAAAGCACATTTTACTTGTCTTGTAAAAAATCTAAAGGTAAACTAGGCCGGAATTGTGGTCGTTCCCCGTTATCTCGAGCCGGATTAAGATTGGTCATTCAAAGTTTATATATCAATTTCTATAGTTAAGGAGATACACAATGGCAACCGACAAAGTCCAACAGGTAAGTGACGCTGAGTTTGATGTCAAAATCGGCTCTGAACAACCCTCTCTGGTCGACTTCTGGGCTCCCTGGTGTGGACCATGTAAAGCTATTGGACCGGTTGTCGAAGATCTAGCCAATGAATATGACGGAAAAGTAAGTATCTACAAGATGAATGTTGACGACAATCCAGTTACACCTGGCAAGTTTGGTATCAGGGCGATTCCCACGCTCATCCTCTTTAAAAAAGGAGAGGTTATTGACCAGATTACCGGAGCAGTTGGAAAGACCCAGTTGGTGAGCCTCATTAACAAGGCTCTATAGAAGCGTTGTCTTTTTTTCCGGCGCTGCATTCGTTTCCTGACGTTATGCGCATGGAAGCTTCCGGAGACAACGCAAACTACAAAAATCTGCTCTTATAACCTGCTGGTCTTTTCCGGTACATCGATTGGCCCCCAACCCAATCTACCTCGAAGACAAGCAGATATCTGGCAAAAGATGCGTAACGTGTTTAAATAGCGGACAGGGTCTACACTTCGCCTTGCCGCAGAAATCATTTCCGGACAGCTATGCTGATCCCGTCTTCGGTCTGACCATGCGATTACTTACAAGAAAGCCGTACACTATGCCCCTGCAGCGCCGTTTTTCTTCAGTTCATGTCTTTTGCGCGGTCCTGCTGCTCCTCACCTTGAGCGGTTGTGCCACCATTAAGGACTTTTTTGATTTTTCAGGGAAAAAAGTTGATGTTCATCTGCCTGCGGAAAATCTCATCGCCAAAGGTCTTGATGATTTCAACGTTGGCCGGTACGACCTGGCGGAACAGTATTTCACCGAAATCCTTGATCGGCATCCCTTCAGTCCCCAGGCCATACTTGCCGAATTGAAAGCGGCCGATTGCAAATACTTCATGGAAAAATATTACGAGGCACTGCTGCTCTACAAGCAATTTGAAGAAAGGCACCCGACGAATGAGGCAATGCCGTATGTGATGTATCAAAAGGCAATGTGTAATTATAACCGCATTGATACCGTTGATCGGGACCCGGACGGGGCTGTTCAGGCAATTCAGGATTTTTCTCTATTATTACGGGCCTTCCCAGTTTCACCCTATACAGAAGAAGCCACAGCGCGAACCAAGGCAGCCAAAGAATTCCTCGTCAATCACGAATTTTTTATCGTCAAATTCTACCTGAGAACGGAAAAATACAGCGAGGCTGAAACCCGGCTCAAGTATCTGATCGCCATGTACCCGGATGCGATTATAACACCGAAGGCCAAGGATATTCTCGAAAAGATCCAGGCAGGACATCCCCCGCATTCCGGATTCGCCGAGTGGTTCTCCGAGCTCTCCTTGCCAAGCTGGAGGGAATTCACAAGCAGAGGAGCTCTGCCGCCGGCAAAGAAAACGAAAGAGTAAATTCAGCCACGTGCCACACGGCAGAGCCGACGATGGCACGTGGTCTGAAAAATTGGGATCATGCGCTCATCCCTCCGTCCGTCAAGGCCCAATTCTGACCAAGAGATACCTCCATCGCCCTGACCGGGCAGATCGTTACACACTGGCTACAGCCGGTGCATTTATCCGGATCAAAAATAACTGCCATATCCGGACGATGGAGAGCCAGGGCGCCGGACGGACAGATACCGGTACAGGCCCCGCACTGGAAACATTTCTCATCGTCACGTCGAATGCCTGCTGCCAGACGTTCGACCCGCACCCCGAACCCCTGCAGGTATTCCAGCCCCGCCTTGACATTACTTTTGCTTCCCTTCAGGCCGAGAATCATCATTCCTTCCCGATGCGGCAGGATATCCGCCTTCAGGATATTCGACTCAATATCATACTGCTTCACCAGTTGGTAAATAAAGGGTTGTTCGCTGGTATCTTTTGGAAATCTCAAAATATAAATTCGCGTATACATGTGTTTTCCTTTTCTTCGAAAGACAGAAGAAGCCTCTCTTCCACTGAATCTTTCAGTTGTATTAATGCTCTGGTTCTACATCTTCAAGTTTCCGCAGGTTTTCCTCCAGCAGTCGGAGCAGGTCTGCCGGGGGTCGGTCGGTATCAAAGGTCAACAACTGCCCGGGAGGAAGCTCGACTGGCATCTCAAAACGTTTTTTCTGCTGCAGATAGATCTCCCAGCGTCCATCTGAAACGGCGCGCGGGTTTTTCAATCTCCGGTCCATACGTTTTTTCATCACGGTTTCGGAACACTGGCAGTGAACGAACACTACGCGGTGCTGTTTTCCGATCTTTTGACAAAGAAGTTGCCGCTCACTGCGTGACTGATAGGATCCATCCAGAACAACACAGGCGTACCTTTTCTGCTTGAGATCGTTTTGAGCCCTGGCAAGCACCGCATCATAGGTGCGACGGGAGAATTCGCTGCTGTAGATTCCGGTGTCGACGGTATTGATCTGCCGACTGTCGGCGGCAAGCCCGGCCAGCTCCTTGCGGACAATATCAGAATTATGATACGCACATCCCCACTTCTTTGCAAAAGCCGCTGCCAGATGACTCTTGCCGGTGGCTATCATCCCGAAAAAAATCAGCAGCAGTTTTTTCTCTGACATCTTAACATCCCTACATTTCAGTATATTCTTTCGCCAGTCGAAAATATTTCCCTGCCTGCGCCAGGCACCTTTCGGCTGTCTGGGGATCGACAGCAGGATCACCGGCCGTGAAAAGACCTATTTTCCCTCGCACATAGGCTCGATAGCATTTATAGAAGTTAAGCATTTCCAGGATTCCGTCATCACCTGATGCAGCAATAAATCGGCTAATGAAGTAGGACGACAGCTCAGCCAGGCCGTGGAAATCAAGGTCCATCGCCAAAAAGGCAATATCGGCCGCAACATCCGAATAGCGAAATCGTTCATTAAACTCAATGCAGTCAAAGATAAAAACCTTCGGGGCCAGACAGATATTTGCCGAATACAGGTCTCCATGGCAATCCCGTATCCGCTCCGCCGCCACCCTGCGATCAAATAGTTTGCTGTCGGCCAGAACCCTCTGTGCATACCCTTTAATCTGCTCGAAGGCCGGACGGCTCAAGACGCCCTTGCCGATAAAGCCTTCCGTCTGCTCAAAATTTTCCAGCACATTGATCGACACCGCCTCGGACCTACCGAATTCTCGAATCGTCTCCCCGGCCTCGGCAGTTGTATAAAAGGGGATCAAGGTGGTGATAATCGCATCGAGATGCGCCTTGGTCAGCCCACCCGTCTGTATGATCGTCGACATCATCCGATCCTCGGGCATTCGGGCCATTTTGATTCCGTATTCAACGATTTCTCCATCTCCCCCAAGAGAATAACGGCCATCGGCAATCGTGATGGTGACCATATCCAGATACACTTCCGGACACAGCCGACGATTCAGAACCAATTCCCGTTCGCAATAAAATTTCCTCTTCTCCAGGGTCGAGAAATCGAGAAAGCCGAAATTTACGGGTTTTTTCAGTTTATAGACATACTCTCCTGCAATCACCACAAAAGAGATATGGGTTTGAATCAGTCTGATCTCTTCAACAGCATGGGGATAACTGCCGTGTTGTAATAAATGCTGTATGCAGGGCGGAAAATTTTCCTGATGCATCGGCTGCTCCTGAATTTCTGAAAATCATTTTTCTGGATCAATCAATCGACCAGCGATCCATAGTAACAGAATCGACACTATCAGTAAACCACCTCGAATCCCCTTTACCTTATTTTCTAATCATGGTAATGTTTGTGGTCGTTATTTCAGCGGAAATTTCAACCCGCGCCTCTCAACATCCCACAGATTCTTAAACTACCTATGGATCAGACGAAACTCATCCAGTTACTCTCTTGCGTTAAACTCGGCCAATGCAGTGTCGAGGACGCAGTCAGCCAACTGCAATATCTCCCGTCCGAGATTGTTGTTGATGCCTGTATCGACCACCACCGTACGATCAGAACGGGAATGCCTGAGGTCATCTATGGAGAATCAAAGACGGCTGAACAGATAGCCGTGATCGCCGCCGCCATCCTGATACGCAAGACCATTCTGATTGCAACACGGATAGATAAAGGCAAGGCTGAACAGGTTCAGGCCCTCGTCCCCGGACTCCAGTATCACCCAAAGGCCCGTATTCTTACCGGCAACGTCAAAGACCCGGATATCACTGCCTGTCGTGGCACTGTCGTTGTTCTCTGCGCCGGGACATCCGATATTCCGGTTGCCGAAGAGGCAAGGATAACAGCCTTAAGTCTCGGCCATCCTGTGGAGGCCGCCTATGATATCGGTGTCGCAGGGTTGCACCGGCTTCTGGACAATCAGCCTCTGCTGAAGAAGGCCTCGGTGATTATCGTCGCCGCCGGCATGGAAGGTGCGCTCCCCAGTGTCGTCGGCGGACTGGTGAGCTGCCCGGTGATCGGGGTTCCAACATCCATCGGCTATGGCGCAAGTTTTGGTGGTCTTGCCGCCCTGCTTGGCATGTTGAACAGTTGTGCTCCCGGATTAGCGGTAGTCAATATTGACAATGGTTTCAGCGCCGGCTGTCTTGCGGCATCGATTAACCGAAAAACAGAGTGAGTGGGCACTTGCCTTCTCCCCCGGTATTTTTTCGGGCCCTGAAGGATGCCTCGGATTTCCTGCAGGATCTCAATCCATCATGGCTCCCGCCCCGTTGACCTGCATTCTTTTTCATAAAATGGGTCTTTCAGGGATTAATTTCCAGCAGAACCTTGCAAGATTCGGGCATTGCGTTATAATCGCGAAGCTGTTGGCGTCGGTCTACTGCAATATGGCTGCAATGAGGCAACATCGATTTTTCTTAAGAAGCCACCAAGGACATTCATGAATACTTCACTTAAACTCAAGCTCGGCTTAGTCGTTTTTCTTATATGCTCCTCTATTCTCACTATCATTCCGTCGTTTTACTCTGCAACGCCAAGCTGGTGGAAGAAATATATGGCACCAGGCGGATTGCATCTGGGGCTCGATCTCCAGGGCGGCATGCATCTGGTCTTGAAGGTGGATCTTGATAAAGCCGCCCAAAATTCTCTTGAGTTTGCGGCCAACGACCTGAAGGAACGTCTCTCCGAGCAGTCGATCAGCATCGTCCAGACCAAATCGGAACAGCCCGGGACGCTTATGTTCACACTGCCCAATACCAGCGCGGTAGACAAAATTAATGCCATCGTCAAAGACGATCCTGACATTAAGGTCCGGATCGAGGCAAAAGAAGGAAGCTTCCCGCGTATTTTCCTGACCTTATCGAAAACAAAAATCGACTATATCCGGACAAACGCGGTCAACCAGTCCCTGGAGATCCTGCGCAATAGAATTGATCAATTCGGTGTTGCCGAGCCTATTATCATCCGTCAGGGCAATGATGAAATCGTGATCCAGCTTCCCGGAGTCAAGGATCCGAAACGGGCAATGAAGCTGCTCGGCGACACCGCCCAGCTCGAATTTAAAATGGTAGCCGATTTGGAGGGAGTAAACCTTCCCGAACTTATCGGCAAGGCCATCAGCTCCGGCAAATGGCATGACGGGGAAGACACGAAAAAGCTCAACCGGGCTCTGGAAAATCTGCTGCCCAAAGATACCTCCATCTACTTTGAAAAGGACGTCGATAAAAAGACCAAAAAAGAGACGACCCGGCCGCTGCTTCTGCAGAACAAGGTCCTGATGACGGGAGACATGATCAAGGATGCCCAGGTCCGGATCGGCGGCAACTTTAATGAGCCCTATGTCAGTATCGAGATGACCGGCAGGGGGGCGAGGGTATTCGGCACCCTCACCGAAAAGAACGTCGGGAAAAGGATGGCCATCGTCCTCGATGATATCGTCCGCTCCGCCCCGGTGATCCGGGAAAAGATCTTGGGCGGATCCGCCCAGATCTCCGGGAGCTTTACCCATGAAGAGGCAACCGATCTGGCCATCGTCCTGCGGGTCGGTGCCCTTCCCGCCCCTGTCGATATCATCCAGAATATGACGGTGGGCGCAAGCCTGGGACAGGACTCCATCCAGAAAGGCCTCTTGTCCGGCATACTCGGTTCTATTCTCGTAGTCGGCTTCATGTTGATATACTACCGTCTGTCAGGACTCATTGCCAATACGGCCATGGTTCTCAATATCCTGTTTCTTTTCACCGGCCTTGCTGTTCTCAGTGCCACCCTGACCATGCCGGGTATCGCAGGCATCGTCCTTTCCATCGGCATGGCAGTGGATTCGAACGTTCTTATCTTCGAGCGGATACGGGAAGAAAATGCTCTCGGGAAGTCGATCAAATCGAGTGTTGATGGAGGTTTCAGCAAGGCCTTTCTGACCATCATTGATGCTCATGTAGCCACCCTGATAACCGCCCTGGCTCTGTTTCTGTTTGGGACAGGGCCGGTTAAAGGTTTTGCAGTTACCCTTTCCCTGGGTATAATTTTTAACATTTTCACATCCATTTATTTTTCCCACTGGATCTTCGATACCATCAACTCATTTAAGAAATTAACAAAAATTAAGTACATGCACTTTATCGAAAAACCGAATCTCGATTATATGAAGCTGAGAAAGGTCGCCTTTGTATTTTCTGGAATACTCTGTCTTTTGGGAACATTCGCCTTTGTTCAGATTCTCTTCGGCAATGCCAACATGGGTGTCGACTTCTCGGGTGGTTCCCTTCTGCAATACAAAGCAGACAAGGCTTTTTCAATGAATGAGATACGTGCCGCCATTGACAAGAGCCATCTGGAGGGCGTTGAACTGCAGCAGGTCGAGAACGAAAATCGTCTGATGGTCAAGGTTAAAAAATCGTCGAAGGTCGTTGCCTCAAATCTTAGCGAACAGATCACCGAGGTTCTCTCGACCCAGCTTCCCGATAAAAAATTCTCTTTGGAAAGCCAATCTGAAATAGGCTCCTCGGTAAGCGCCGTTCTTCGAAATAAGGCGATATTGGCTATTGTCCTGTCCATGGCCGGAGTGGTTGTGTATCTCAGATTTCGTTTCAACCTCAGTTTCGGTATCGGCGCCGCCATCGCCACCTTCCATGATGTCCTTGCCGTCCTGGGTATATGCTGGATTCTGCATATTGAAATGACCCTGCTGATCGTGACGGCCTTGCTGACCCTGGCTGGCTATTCTCTCAATGATACCGTGGTTATTTTTGATCGTATCAGGGAAAATATGAACAAGTCGGAAGCCTCTTCTATATTTGCGGTAATCAACGACAGTGTCAATCAGGTGCTCAGCCGTTCGATCGTGACCTCGTTTGCCACCTTTCTGAGTGTCCTCGCCCTCTTCATGTTCGGCGGTTCGGTAATCCATGATTTCTCCTTTGCCCTGCTGCTCGGAATTATCATCGGGACATATTCATCAATTTTTGTCGCCAGCCCGATCGTGACGCTTTGGGAAAAAAAATAGCTCAGAGAGTATGGGTATCACATGAGGACATGCACGCAACAATTACGGCTGCCAAAAAATGTTAGAAAGGTGGGAACTGAGGAGACCTTCTCTTTCCTCTGCCACCCCGGTATTCCCTGTTTCACCCATTGCTGCCGACAGCTGGAACTTGCGCTTACCCCGTACGATGTCCTGCGTTTGAAAAACGCTGCCGGACTTACTTCATCCGACTTTCTCGAACGGTATGTGATTATTGAAAGAGAAGAGCAGGACACCTTTCCCCGCCTCTACCTGACCATGGTCGATGACGGCAAGGCAAGTTGCGTCTTTGTCTCCGATCATGGCTGCACCGTCTATGCAGACCGGCCGGGCGCCTGCCGGGCATACCCGATAGGACGTGCCGCCATACTGAAAGACCAGAACACCCCTGAGGAATTTTATGTCCTTCTCGAAGAAAACCATTGTCAGGGCTTCGGTCAAGACCGGCACCAGAGCCCGAAACAGTACTGTCAGGACCAAGGCCTTTCTTCCTATAACCGCTTTAACGATGCCGTGGCAGCCATTCTCCAGCATGAAAAGATCAGACAGGGCATGATTTTGTCTGAGGAACAGATTGAGACATACGTTCTCGCCCTTTATGATCTTGACACCTTCCGGACAAAACTGCTGACCGGTCAGATGCCCGATGTTATCTTGGACGCCCCCCGAAAACAGTCATTGGAAGAGGATGAGGAACTGCTTTTTTTTGCTATAGACTGGCTGAGAAACTTTCTTTTTGGCCGATATTCATCAAACCGATAATGATCTCATCCCCTGTTTATGCTTAAACTTATTATCTTTGATTGCGATGGCGTCATGTTTGACTCCCGGATCGCCAATCGCGAATACTACAATCACCTGCTCGTTCACTTCGGCAGACCGATTATGGATGAAGATGAACTTACCTATGTGCATATGCATAATGTAAGAGAATCGGTCCTCTATATCTTCCGCCATTATCCCGATCAGGATTTGGCCGCAGTGGACACCTATCGCAGGAACCTGGATTACACTCCCTTTTTCCGCTTCATGCACACGGAAAAGGATTTAGTTCAATTCCTGGAATTTGCAAAGAAGAGATTTAATCTGGCGATTTCCACGAACCGCACAACCACCATGACGCCGCTGCTAAAGGAATTCAACCTCCAAGGATATTTTGGCAAGGTTATGACTGCTGAAAATGCAAGGAAGCCGAAACCGGCCCCCGATGCCCTTTTCGAAATTCTTGAACATTTTGGCTGTCAGACTGACGAGGCACTCTATATCGGAGATTCGATCATAGACAGGCAACATACCGAAGCCGCGGGCATGCGACTTATTGCCTTTAAAAACCCGACACTTCCAGCTGAATTTCATGTTTCCAGTTTTATGGAAATCTGCTCCTTGGAGCCATTCATGCAATAGACCGACAGTACAATCAGGACAAGGAGCCTTCAGACTCGTTCACCTCATCCACCCGTTTCACCCCTTCCATCAAGAGCATCATAAAATCCCCGATCTCAGCGGCCTTCATCTCTTGAGGTGAAAGACCAACTGTAAATCGATAAACGCCTTCCTTCTCGGCGAGTATAGAAAAAATTGCATCCTGGTTGTGCTTATCGGCATAACTTGCATTGATGATACACCCTTCACGGAAAGAAACCTTGGCATTTCCTCTGGAGAGCTCGAGGGAGAGCGCCCCTGTCTTTTGATGCATATGGAATATCTGAAAAAGTTCGGCCGGGGCCATATCCTTGATTCTCCCATGCATACAGGCCTCGAATTCACGCGTGCGGACCGTATTGGACTTGGCGAGCCTTTCTGCCAGTAACTTGGCCATAAAAAGCTGTACTGAGGCGGCCTCGCCCATCAAGCGGCCGAAATCATCGCCACTGATACCAAGGACTTTGGTTTCCCTCGTGGCCCTGATGGATGATTTGGCAATTTTATTTCCGAAATAACTCATCTCGCCACAGACATCACCTTCTCGCAAGGTCGTAATCTTAACCTGATCGTCCTCGACACTCACCTCACCCGACAGGATAATATAGAGATGTTCGTTGATTTCACCTTTTATGATAAGATACGAACCGGAATAAACGACCTGTTCCTGCAGACAATCGACGAACCGCTTCAATTGAGTCTGGGGAAAGGCCTTCACCAACGGATAACCGGATATCTTGGCCATAAGTACCTGTTGTACGGCAGTAAGCAAGGAACCCTCTTGAACACCATACTCACTTGCGTCAGAGTCGACCCGGATAAATTTGATCAAACCTGTACAGCCGCTGCAGGTAAACACCCGTGGCTTTTTTCCACCGGCGTCCTCCTTTTCCGTCTCATCAAGAAGTTCGAAAAGCAATTGGGTCATCTCCCGGACCAGGATCAAACACCCCTCTTTGTCTTTTGGAAAGGTTAACGCCTTCTCCGACAGAACAAGGTGCTCTTCAAGCCTGTACAGAGGGCAGTTATTGTCTTCAATTATTTTGAATACGGCTTTAAACGATCCCATACAATGGCAGAGAAGAAAAGAGTTTGAAACAGGTTTCCGGAGACCTTTCCAATCCTCCAAGGAAGTTCTTTGCACCCAATATACTAATTGTCCTGTTGATAGCGAGAAATTTTTCCATATAAAAAAGGATTTTATAAAAACCCCCTTTTAAAAGCAAATTTTCAAATTCTTTGCTATGCTATTTTTTGTTTTTGTTATTTCATCATAATTCTGCTATGTTTTGATTGTTTCCAGAAATCAGTATAACGGTAATAATTCATCATATTTTCTCAACACCTTATCAAGTGATTTCTTATGGGCGTCGCAACCAAACAGCTTGAGACCATCTTCAAGGAAATCAATGACCGTTTCAGAACACATCGTTATATCTCAATAAAGCCTGGGGATGGCGATCCACCGGAACGGTATGAGGTGACATATACTATCGCCGGACTCCACCAGAACAAGAATAAAGAGATTCATGAGGCAAAACATCACTCCATTGCCATAACTATTCCATTCGGTTTTCCTCATTTTCCTCCTAATTGTAAACCCATATCACCTGTTTTTCATCCGGATTTTGATCAGGCAGCCATCTGCATTGGTGATTTCTGGAACAAAGAAAGCACCCTGACCGATCTGATTTTCCATATCGGGCAAATGATCTCCGGAGAAGTCTTTTCAACAGAAAACGCCTTTAATGAAGAGGCTGTTATCTGGTACAGACAACATAAGGACCGTCTTCCTTTTGAAGTTCTTGATATTTCGAAAGAATCCCCTGCATCTGCGCTCCCCGTTCACGAAGAGGATTCTTTTACTGCACTGGAGTCTCTTGAGATCGATACCATTGAGGAATCTGATTTTAAGTCGGACTTCGATTCCTTTGCCCCCGGTACAGCTACCGAGCCTCAAGAAAAGTCACCACAGGCAATGGAAGTCGATATTGATCTTCTGCAGTTAATGGTCAAGCAAAAGCGTTTTTATACCCTCTATAAACACCTACAAGCTCTCCCGGTCGACAAGCAATTCAGCAATTTTGATACATTAAAAAATGATGCCTATCTTGAATTGACCAAAGCGAAACAGCTCTTTCAGCAGGGCCTCGATTATGAACATAAAGGCCAGCCGGGCAAGGCCTTGGAAAAATTTCAACTGTTGACAGCAGCCGTTTCGGACTATCCTGAAATCGAGGAGAGTGTCAATCGGGCCAAAAGCGCTTCCAACCTCCTCTACGATTATCTAGAAGAACCCGAAAATAAACCTAAGCAGGCAAGCATGCCGGAGATTGATGTAAGCTCCAAAAATGTTCCGAAAAACGAGAAGCTTACTTTTTTTAATGAGAAACCGGAAATACGACTTCCCGTTTTCCCTATCGTTATTGCCGGTGCCTCAGTCATCCTTTTGAGTTTAGTGATCTTTGTCTTATCTTCCAGTAATTCCCAATTCAAACATGCGGAAGACATGTATTCAGATTGTCAGGTTCTTCTTGAAAAAAACAACTTTATCGGCGCTGAACAAAAATGTAACGAGGCTCTCTCCACCGTTAAAAGCATCCAATTCTTAAAAGGTACGGAAAGGGTTGTACTCGCAAATACCATTCAGACAACACTTAATTCTCCAAAATTGCGTCAGGGCCTTACAGGCATGGTTTTGAGAAATGGTCGGTATGTCCCCAAAAGCGATGAAGACGCCTTGATTGCTTTTAATAAGGCGAGCGATGAGGGGGATGCATTCATGGCTAATCTTTCATGGAAAGAGGCAAAGGACCGTTATCAACTCGCCATTACTATCCATTCCAAGATCGGCACGATAGATACGTCTGCTCTTGAAAAGATCGGCAGGATCAAAAAAAACATGGCACTTGCCCAGGTGAACCTCTTTATTGAAGAGGGAAGGCAATTAAAAGAATCAGGGGATCTTGAGAAGGCCCTGATCACCCTTGAAAAGGCGCAGGAAACTGCAAAATCTTTGGACGATGCGGTAATGCCTGCCACAATCAAATCAATCGAGCCTCTCTTATTCATCACCCGGTTCCTTAGATCAAAAAAGGTCGGGGATACCTATTTTGCTGCGGGAGACTGGCAGAATGCCGCTGAACTCTATCAAAAAGCTACTGATACTGTAAAAAACATTTCGCCCCCACCGGCGGCAGAATTAGCTGAATTAAATCAAAATAAGGCCAAAGCGGACCTCTTTGCCGCTATACAAAGCGGGAAGGAAGCTTTTAACAATGCCCAATGGGATGAAGCTATACGCAGTTATGAATCTGCGATCAGACTGCTGAAAGAAAACAGTGAAATTCTCAAACAGGTAAACTCCGACGAGAACCGCCAGAAAATCTCCCGGATTATGCTGCAGGCATCTATTATCAGGGATAAGCAGGATGTTGCCAGAAAACTGAAAGAGGGAAAGAATAAACAGGCTATTGAGAAACTCCAGTCAATCATTGATACGGTTACTAAGAGTTCTTTCAACAGGGAAGAAGAATTTCAACAGGTAGCCAAAGAGGCAAACCTTTCCATCGCAGAAGCGAAGAAGAATCAGCTTATCTCTGAGAGCGTTGCTTATCTGGTAGAAAATTACAAAGATATCATCTTAAAGAATTATTCGGCTGCAAAGAACGATTCTTTGAGCGACCCGAAGGCAACATTTGTAAAAAAACTTGACGAACGGCTGCTTTTCAAGATTGAATGCACTGACAACGGGCAAGGAAAACCGCTCCGCCTGATTATGAACTACATCTATGATCCGGCCAACAAACAGTGGAAATTCTATAGTGAAACTCAATAGATAGAGAAACAAACCAAAATCAAGGCATTGAGTACGGGAAGAACAACAGGGCGGTTTACGCCCGTGTCTGCCTGTACTCAATGAAGCAGTGGAGGTCGGCATCCGTCTTTAGTGGTTCATCTCAGGACATTAATGCTCATGATGATGATTGTGATGATGATGGTGTCCGCACTCCCCACCATGCTCGTGACCGCCTGCCTCCCGTAGGGCCATTTCAAGCAGTTCATTGACCTTGATCATTGCCTTGACAGCAGCATCAATATGTTCGGCGATTTTTTCCCGTCCTTCTTCGCGTGCTACCGCGGACCACTTCCGGCACTCTTCTCCGTGGCCGAGGTTATGCTCAATCCAATGCGGCAACAAAACCCGCAATTTCTCCGTCTGATTCATGCTCTTACCCCTTCAAAAAAATTATTGTTTTTGCAGAAAGACTTTTCCGGTCAAAAAATCTATATAATGAATCGTCATACCAGCCAGTTCTGTCGGTCCTTCAAAAAGGGTGCTTATCCGTACACCCGTGGTCAGCACGTCCAGCCTGGTAATATTTTCCTTCACCAATTCCGCCTTTCCATCACGCTCAACCACCGCACTCATCTGGCACATGGTACATTCTCCTTACATAGAAAACTACACAAGAAAACGGAATTCCCCTTTACCCAGAAGGTCATGCAGGTGGAGTAGCCCCACCAGTTTCCGTTTATGATCAACTATCGGCAGGACTGTTACCTCATGACGTTGCATGATGCTCAAGGCATCTGCTGCAAGTATCTCACCATCAATGCTGATGGGATCTGCCGTCATAATATCTCTCGCCCTCAACCCCTGGAAATCCAGCTCACCAACAACATACCGACGGACATCTCCATCGGTTACGATACCGGTTACATGTCGATCTCCATTGACAATAATCACGGCGCCAATATTTTTTTCGTTAAGTATCTGAATGGCCCTGAGTGCCGACTCGTCTCCATTAACGACAGGAATCCGATCATCGGTCAGCATCACCTCACCAACCTTGACTTTCAATCGTTCCCCCAGGCTCCCACCCGGATGGTTTTCCCGAAAATCGGCGACTTGAAATTGTTTTCTGTTCTGCAGGACAACGGACAGCGCATCCCCCATCGCCAGCGTTGCCGTCGTACTGGCCGTCGGCGCCAGTCCCAGAGGGCATGCCTCTCTTGGAACACCAATATCGAGGACTATATCGGAGGCCTTGGCCAGGGTCGAATCCATGCCACCCGTCATCGCAATAATTGCTGTTCCCCTTTTTTTCAGACTGGCCAGAAGGGCATTGAGCTCATACGTTTCGCCGGAATACGAAATAGCAATAACGACATCGGTCGACATGACCATACCAAGATCCCCATGCATGGCCTCTACCGGATGAAGAAAAAAAGACGGGGTACCGGTGCTGTTTAAGGTGGCGGTGATCTTCTGGCCTATGATCCCCGATTTCCCTATACCGGTTATCACCAACCTGCTTGGACAATCTACGATGAGATCAACAGCTTGAATAAATTCGTCACCAATACGTTCGCGAACGCTTGCCAGCCCCTGCTCTTCAATGAGAAATACTTTCTGTGCTTCCTGAATTGACATTATTTAGCTCATTTTTCTTCTACTTCGCATTACCCTGTCCCTTATATCGGCAGTAAAGGGTACCATATTTCGATTCAGTCCTCTTGTTATTTATCCAAAGAGAGATACTTGTCCCAATCATTAAATGAACCCATCCGGAAATGCCCATAGCTCATCAAGGGCCTGTATCATGCCTTATGCCCCCCCAAAGTAATCACCTGCCCATAGATTATCAAGCTCGGAGTCAGAGAATTGCCTTAACTATTCCGTCAATTTTCAGATACCAAACTGACGCTCCTGCCTGTTTCGGTCGTTTCCTCACGTATTTCCTTAATTTTCCTTGACATCGTTTCTACTGCGGTTTCAATATAAAACTCATTTTCTAAAATAATCCTTGCAGGATTTCTTATCATAGCTACCTTACAGGGATGATTTTTTCAAGCTAACGTCATAACGGAGATATCACATGTCAAATTATCTTTTTACATCGGAATCTGTTTCAGAAGGACATCCTGATAAAGTTGCAGACCAGATTTCCGATGCCATCCTGGACGCCATTCTTACCCAGGATAAATATGCCCGTGTTGGTTGCGAGACTATGGTCACTACCGGTATGGCCATCATCGCCGGAGAGATTACCACTACCGCATGGGTCGATTTACCCGAGGTCGTCCGTCATACTATTCGTGACATCGGCTACAATTCTTCCGATATGGGCTTTGACTGGCAATCCTGTGCCGTCCTTTCCTCCATCGATAAACAGTCTGCGGATATTGCCCAAGGGGTCAATGAGGGGTCCGGTCTGGACCTTGAGCAGGGGGCAGGCGACCAGGGACTGATGTTCGGGTATGCCTGCAACGAGACCGACGTCCTCATGCCCTTGCCGATTACCCTTGCGCATCGTCTGATGAAGAAACAATCTGAGGTTCGAAAATCACATCGCCTGCCCTGGCTCAGACCGGATGCCAAGAGTCAGGTAACGGTCGAATATGAAGACAACTGCCCCAAACGTATCGAGGCTGTAGTCCTGTCTACCCAGCATAATCAGGATATCAGCTATAACGACCTGAAAGAGGCGGTGATGGAAGACATTATCAAGCCCATTCTCCCCTCCGACATGCTCGATGCTCAGACGAAATTTTTCATCAATCCGACCGGCAGATTCGTCATCGGAGGTCCTGTTGGAGACTGCGGCGTTACCGGACGGAAAATCATCGTCGACACCTATGGCGGCAAAGGTTCTCACGGTGGCGGTGCCTTTTCCGGCAAGGATCCTTCCAAGGTCGACAGGTCTTCTTCCTATATGGGACGGTATGTGGCTAAAAATATCATTGCAGCAGGTATAGCAACCGAGGTGGAGGTCCAGATTGCCTATGCGATAGGTATCTCCAGGCCTGTTTCGATCAATGTCAACAGTTTCGGCACCGGTCGGATTTCCGATCAGAAGATCAAAGAGCTCATCACTGAATTTTTCGATCTCCGTCCAAAGGCTATTATTCAGCATCTCGATCTGCTTCGTCCCATCTATAAGGCAACCGCCGCTTATGGCCATTTCGGCAGAAAACATGCCAATTTTACCTGGGAACAAACCGATAAGGCAGCGGAATTAAAGGCTGCGGCTGGTTTAGTCTGATTTTTTTACTCTCTAGCCCATCCTTGCTAAAAGGGTGGGCCTTCTTTTTTGAACGAAACAGAGGCGTCCATTATGACAACATCTGAAAATGATTACAAAGTAGCTGATATTTCTCTGGCAGAATGGGGCCGAAAAGAAATTGCCATCGCTGAGACAGAAATGCCGGGATTGATGTCAATGCGCGAGGAATATCACATATCCCAACCCCTGAAAGGTGCTCGCATCGCCGGTTGCCTGCATATGACTATCCAGACAGCCGTACTCATGCAAACCCTGGTTGATCTGGGGGCTCAAATCCGCTGGTCCTCCTGCAATATCTTTTCTACCCAGGATCACGCTGCTGCTGCGATGGCGGCCGCCGGTATTCCAACATTTGCCTGGAAAGGGGAAAACGAAGAGCAGTTCTGGTGGTGCATCGATCAGACCATCTTCGGTCCAAACAACTGGCGTCCCAATATGATTCTTGATGACGGCGGCGATCTGACCCTCGTGATGCATGAAAAGTATACAAAAGAGATGGCCGCCGTCAAAGGCATCAGCGAAGAAACCACCACGGGAGTGCATCGGCTGAACGAGATGGCCAAAACCGGCAGACTGATGTGCCCGGCCTTTAATGTCAATGACTCCGTGACCAAATCCAAATTCGACAACCTGTATGGTTGCCGGGAATCCCTTATCGACGGCATCAAACGCGCCACCGATGTGATGATTGCCGGGAAGAATGCTGTTGTTGTCGGATATGGCGATGTCGGCAAAGGATGTGCTCAGGCCCTTCGAGGCATGGGAGCAACAGTGTATATTACCGAGATTGATCCTATCTGTGCCCTGCAGGCTGCGATGGAAGGATATCGGGTGGTGACCATGGAAGAGGTGGCCGCCATTGGTAATATCTTTGTTACCTGCACAGGCAATCTCAAGGTCATTACCAGGGAGCATATGGAACAGATGCCTGCTCAGGCTATTGTTTGCAATATTGGGCACTTCGACTCTGAGATTGACATTGCAGGTATCAGGAATCTGCCCTGGGAAAACATCAAGCCTCAGGTTGACCATGTCATTTTCCCAAACGGCAAGAGACTGATCGTTCTTGCCGAGGGCCGACTTGTGAATCTGGGCTGCGCGACCGGCCACCCAAGTTTTGTGATGAGCAATTCCTTTACAAATCAGGTTCTTGCCCAGATTGAACTTTGGAAAAATCCAAATAAATACGAAAACAAGGTTTATTTCTTACCGAAAAAACTCGACGAGATGGTGGCACGGCTTCATCTCAAAAAAATCGGGGCGAACCTGACTGTTTTGACCGCTAAGCAGGCTGACTATATAGGAGTTACCATCGAAGGTCCCTATAAACCGGAATATTATCGCTATTGATTCCAAACGGATTGGTATCACATCGACAGGCCTGGACCTCAATTGAGTTTCAGGCCTTTTTTGTCAGGAACAACTACATCCTTTGCTTCCGAATTTCTCCGCCAGACTTATGTCACCGGACAATATCTGATGCATATTTCCCTCCTGGTCTTTCGCCATTAACCGGCCTGCATCATCCGGTCCCTCTGACTGTCCATAGATGATCTCTCCGGAAGTTGATACCCATTGCAACCACTTGCCGGAAAGCATATCTCTTTTTCGCCAGTCCTTCAGTATTGCTCCAAATCCGAATGATTCAAACAGTCTCAGTTTTTCAAGGAGATGCATTCTCACCCGATGGAATATTTCCTGAATATCATATTCGGTCCCAGTCAGGAGCCGAAGAGAGGTGGCCTTACTTTGCAAGTCCAGCGGAAAATCTCTGTTTTCAGTATTCACATTGATACCGATACCGACAATCGCAAAACGTTTTTCTCTCTCTTCGGTCAAGGATGAGGATTCCGTCAAGATTCCGCAGCATTTTTTTCCATCCGCATAGACATCGTTAGGCCATTTCAATCTCATTTCCAGTCCTGTTATCTCTTCTAAAGCAATCGCCACTGCCAGGCCTGCTGTCAATGTAATCTTCGGATAGTCTTCAAGGGCCAGGTGGGGACGAACAATTATCGAACAATAGAGCCCCTTGCCTGGGGGAGACTGCCAGACCTTTCCCAGTCGTCCACGGCCCTCTCCTTGGGACACTGCTATGACTGCTGTCCCGGAGGGTTCCCCGTTCAAGGCCAGATCATAAGCAACTTTATTGGTAGAGGAGGTTTCTTGTAAATAATGAATCCTGACCATTAACCTATCACTCCATTTCCATAAAGCAAAAAAAAAGCGCGGAGTAAAAATACCCCGCACTTTCCAAACTTCAAATGAAAAAAGACCTTCTAATTAACGCCTTCGGCTCCCTCTTCATTTTTAATACGAGATTTCAGCGCATACATGGTGGTAGAACCGGAAGACCAAAACATCAGCTTCCCTTCTTTTACCAGATCATTTGCTGCATTCTTCACAACACGAGGCTTTGAGTCAACATCGCATTCGTAGAAATCTTTAATATACAACTGAGGCTTCGGAGATTTTGTTGCTTTCTCCAAAATTGCAAGTTTGAGATCTTCAATGCTTAAGGCCATAACAAATCTCCTTTTTGATTTTTTGAGAAGAAAGCATCAAGGTTTCCGACCGGTCCGACATTCGAGCCGGTCGGAAAATATCACTTTAATTACTTAATATGGCTTGTGTACTTGAACTGAGTTGTAGTACGCCAGGTGTCATATGCAAGGCGATAGTCGTCGATGCTTTTCTCTGTAAACGGTATATCACATTTCTCGAAAAATTTCTCCCAGCCGATACGCTCGGCCCATTCACCGACGCGCTCATATTTCTTGGCGTCTCCAGCATAGGCAACAAGAATCTTCTTGATGGCTGCAACGGTCTCAGGCCAGCGAGGAGTAGTATTCGGCAGAAATGGAATAACAAGTTTAGAGAATTTCGGCGCACTTATACGGTTGGAAACCTTTCCACCAACAAGGATCGCGATACCGTCTCCTTCCGGATCAGCGAGAGGCATAGCCGGACACATGGTGTAGCAGTTACCGCAGAACATGCACCGCTCATTGTTAACCTTAACGGTCTTGATCTCTTTTCCGTCAATCTCGATTTTTGCAGGTTTGACAGCGCCAAGGGGACAGGAAGCGATAGCCAGAGGCAGCTCGCAGACACCGGTGATACGACTGTGGTCGATCATCGGCGGCTTACGATGCACACCAAGGATGGCAATGTCGGATGCATGTACAGCGCCGCACATATTCAGACAACAGGCCAGGGCGATACGGCATTGCGCAGGCAGGGTCATGGAGGTGAAGTAGTCGAACAACTCATCCATAACGGCCTTGACAACACCGGAGGCATCCGTTGCCGGAGTGTGGCAATGAACCCATCCTTGCGTATGAACGATATTGGTCACACCGGCTCCGGTTCCACCAACGGGGAACTTATTGCCGCGACTCTTCAGATCGTCCAGCAAAGGCTGAACCTTCGCCTTGGAATCGACCATGAACTCTATATTGTTCCTGGTAGTAAAGCGCATGAAGCCATCACAATGTTTATCGGCGATATCACAGATCTCGCGAACAAACTCAACTGACATCAAACGCACACCGCCGGCTCGAATCGTGTAGACCTCGGCCCCTGTCTCGGACTTATGCAACAGGACACCGGGCTGAAGAATCTCATGCCAGAGCCATTTGCCTTTGTTTTCCTTGATGACAGCGGGGAAAAACTGCTCATAATAGAGCGGACCGAGATCGGAAATCCTTCCTTCCATCGGTTTTTCTGGATTATATCCCATGATGTAAAACTCCTTATAGTATCATTGATAAAAACGAATCAAATCATAACAGCATCAAGCTGCATGTTTCTTTCGGAATTCGACGACATCACGCTCAAATCCGCCGGGAACCTCTTCATCCTGCCAGAAAACATAAGGGTTGGACCGAGGCTCTTTAACATGCTGCGGAATCGGCTCAATGCCCATGACCTTGATAAAGGTAGGCAGACCGACACGCTGCATGGTCTCACCGACACGCTCACGGTTCTTGCCGACTTCCATCCACCAATCCCAAACGGTTTCAATAAAGTTTACCAGTTCTTCGAAGTCATTGTCCTTGGAAACCTTCATGAAAGGTACGATCAGGGTTGCAAACTGGGCGCCGTCCAGGATCGGGGCCTTGGCGCCGACACAGATGGTAGCGCCGGTGTCAACACCGGGGCGAAGGGCACGCGGCATAACATTGATACAATGCATGCAACGGGTACACTCTTTATCATCTATCTTCAGCTGGCCGCCTTCCATCCACATACATTCTGTCGGACAAAGGCCGATGACCTCTTTCTGGATGTCGAACTTACCCCAATCACGTCCACTGTGAGCACCGCCGTTTGCCGGATAATTGCCGGCGATATATTCTTTTACGGCTGCCTGGTCGATACGGATATTATCCCTCCAGGTGCCGATAACGGCAATATCGGAGCGGGCAATTGCTGCTACGCAGTCATTGGCGCAACCGGAAAATTTAAACTTAAACTTATAGGGGAAGGCAGGGCGATGAATCTCGTCCTGATATTTCATGGTCAGGAAATAACAGCACTCTTCTGTGTCATAGCAGGACCACTCGCAGCGGGACTGGCCGATACAGTTGGCCGGAGTACGCAGATTGGAGCCTGAGCCGCCGAGATCCTGATTCAGGTCATGGGTCATATCCCAGAATAAGGGCTCAAGATTTTCAGTCCGGGTACCGAGGAGGATGATATCACCGGTGGACCCATGGAAGTTGGTCATACCGGATCCATATTTCTCCCAGAGATCCATCAACGCGCGGAGATGCTTTGTGGAATAGTATTTCGATGACGGCTGGGCAACACGAACAGTATGAAAATGCTCAACACCCGGGAACCGCTTCGGTAGATCCGAATACCGTCCGACAATACCACCACCGTAGCCAAAAACACCTACGATCCCACCGTGTTTCCAGTGGGAAATCCTGTCCGTATAAGACAATTCAAGCTGACCAAGAATATCCCAAACCTCGGGCTTGGTTTCGGCCTGGTGCTTCATGTCGGTAACGAAGCTTGGCCACGGGCCACTCTCCAATTGATCCAACAAGGGCGTTTCATGCTTTGCCATGATTTCCTCCTTTGAATTTCTATTAAACTGCAACCTTTACCTAACAAATAGACTATAACCAGATTCCGTCTCTAAACAACAGGCCGGATATGGTTGTACACCAGCCCAAACGACAAGAGAACTATGAAAAAATTACAGTATATTTCCCTGCAACTTAACATTTATGTATACTACATTGAGTAAATACCAGCCGATCCGCTGTCAGAACAACTCCGCTGGTTTTGCTTTGAGTTACTCGTAGATCACAACACATACAGTGTTCTACTGAATAACCATTCAGCGCGTGAGAATATCCGTGAACATCTCTTTTGTCAACAAAAAACCGAATTTGACTTATGCACAAAATGAATGGTTATTCATTGTTTATTCATACCTCTTATATCAGTTTGGTCGCCTGCAAAACGGCCATCTCCAAGGTGTTAGCCTGCGTCTTCCGCCCGTTCATATGCTTCAGAAATCGGCCTGCCAACACCTTGCCCAGCTGCACCCCTTCCTGATCGAATGAATTAATATCCCACAAGAATCCCTGAAAGACAATTTTGGCCTCGTAGAGCGCCAGAAGCGCCCCCATGGTGAGAGGGTTGAGTTGATCGGCCAAGATTATGGAATTCGGACGGTTTCCCGGAAAATTTCGGTTCGGGTTGTCACTCGTTTGACCAGTGGCCATCGCAACCGATTGGGCCAGGAGGTTGGCAAGCAACTTGTGCTGGGAGGTAGTTCCGTCGATCACCAGATCCTCAGAATATTGGCTCTTCCGAAAGCCGATGAACTCCACCGGCACAATTTCTGTCCCCTGGTGGAGAAGTTGATAAAAGGCATGCTGTCCATTGGTCCCCGGCTCTCCCCAGAGTACGGGCCCGGTCTTAGCGGAAACAGGCCTGCCCTGCCGCGTTACCGATTTACCGTTGCTTTCCATATCGCACTGCTGCAGATGAGCAGGGAACCTGTGCAGGGCCTGACTGTACGGGAGCACGGCCAGGGTAGGTGCCTCCAGAAAATTATGGTTCCAGACACCCAGCAGGGCCAGGAGAAGGGGCATGTTCTCTTTAATGTGCGGGTTTTCCGCCACCATATCCATCATGGATGCCCCACGCAGAAAGTCCATCACCTGGTCAAGGCCAAGGTAAAACCCCAGCATAACAACACCGACCATCGACGTAACACTGTAGCGACCACCGATATAATCGTACATATGAAAGGATCTCAGATACTTCTCAGGGTTATCCATTGGACTCCCCTCCCCGGTGACGGCAAGACAGTGAAGGGAGGGATCAAGGCCTGCATCGGTAAAGGCCCGGCGGATGATCGTCTCGTTAGCCAGGGTTTCAAGCGTTGTCCCGCTCTTGGAGACGATATTGACAAGGGTCCTGCGAAGATCAACCTTCCTGAGGACACCTGCAGCATCATCCGGATCCACATTGGAAATAAAAAAGACTTCCCGCCCTTGCAGTCCAAAAGGCCGCAAGGCCTCAAACATCGAGCGGGGGCCAAGATCGGAGCCGCCTATGCCGATATGGACCATAGTAGTGAAAGCTTCTTTTTGTTTGTTGCAGAGTTTGCCCTTCTCCACCTCTTCCAGAAAGGTTTTCACCTTCTCAATTTCTTTTCTCGCCTGGCCGGAGGCAGCCGGTTCCGCTGGCTTATCCGAGAAAAGATCCCGGCAGGCTGTATGCAACACCTGCCTGTTCTCGCTGGCAAATCCGGCAATGCTGTTCATGACCGCCCCTCTTCGCATAGCAGCGAACTGATGGATCAGCCCGCATTCATCAGCCAGTTCCTGCAGGCAGGCAAGCACCTGATCATCCACCCTTTGAGTCGCATAGTGAAGGGAGAGAACATCCGTCCGGCAGATATATCTGGTGAGTCTGCCGTCTTTAATCAGAGCATCGGGGGCCGTAAGATCATAGGGGTTCCGCGCCAGTTCCAGCAGCCTTCGATAGGCTCCGGTATTCTGCCAGTCTTTCCAGTCGCTTTCCATTTCAATTCTTGTCTCCGAAAAAATTCACCTGCGTCTGGCCGCTCCGGCAATCGCCAGGCCCTTCAGCTCATCAATGACCGTTGCATAGTCCGGGCTGCCGTAGACCGCCGATCCGGCAACAAAAATATTCACCCCGGCCTCAGCCGCAGCACCTATGGTCTGTCGGCTGATCCCTCCGTCCATTTCAATCCCCATCTGCAGACCAAGGGCATCGATTTGCTTCTTCAAGGCTCGTGCCTTGACAAGACTGGACGGGATGAAGGACTGGCCGCCGAAACCCGGATTGACGCTCATCAACATCACCAGGTCGACCTCCGGCAGGATATAGTCGATGGTGGCAAGCGAGGTGGCCGGATTAAGCACGACGCCTGCCTTTTTCCCCAGTTCCTTGATACGGGAGATCGTCCGGTGCAGATGAGGGCAGGCCTCGACATGGACTGTTATCCAGTCTGCACCGGCATCCGCAAAAGAGTCTATATACAAGTCAGGATTTGCGATCATCAGATGGACGTCAAGGACCTTTCTTGTGGATTTCCTGGCAGCTGCCACCACCAGGGGCCCAATGGTGATATTCGGAACGAAATGACCGTCCATCACATCGATATGAATCACCTCGGCCCCGGCCTGATCGACCGCACCGATTTCTTCACCCAGACGGGAAAAATCAGCCGACAGGATGGAGGGTGCAATTTGAATTGACTGCATGTTGTTACCTATTAGTAAAAGAAAAACCCCGCTCAAAACCTGCCGGACAACTCATCAAACTGCCTTGTGAGTGATGGAAGGCTCCTTCACACGCCGTACTTCGTCACCAGGGAGAATTTCTACGAAACCGTCCAGCTCCAGAAACAACAGGAGTTCGTTTACCCGCCCAGTCGAAAAACCGGATTTTGTGATCAACGCATCTCTTGAGCAGGCATAGGAATCAAGAGAGTTCAACAGAAAAAGGGCATCGGGCTCCAATATCGGAGAGATCTCCGCTCTGTTATCCGGAAAATCAGCCTTCTCCAGAGGTCTTCCGGGTCGCAATTCCTCCAGGACATCCTCAGCGGTCTGCACCAGTTTTGCCCCCTGCTTCAATAGCCAGTGTGTTCCTTCACTCTTGAAAGAGTCCACCTGCCCCGGAACGGCGAAGACCTCTCTGCCTTCATCAAGGGCAAACTGAGCAGTGATCAAGGATCCGGATTTCCTGGCAGCCTCAACCACCACCACCCCCTGGCTCATCCCCGCTATTATACGGTTTCTGGCAGGAAAGCGAAAGCCTTCCGGACGGGTAGCGAGAGGATATTCACTGACCAGGGCGCCACTTTCCCGAATGCTGCGAAAAATCTTCGTGTTCTGAGCTGGGTAGACGACATCAAGCCCGCATCCCAGGACAGCAACTGTCCCCCCGCCAACCGAAAGGGCGCCGTTATGCGCCTCCACATCGACCCCCAGGGCCAGACCGGAGACGATGGTCACCGACATCTCGGCAAGGTGTGCAGCAAGCGAAAAGGCGACGCGGCGGCCATACCCGCTTGCAGCCCTTGAGCCGACGATGGCAAGACAGCACCCGTTCAGCAGTTCCGTCCGTCCGTAGACATAGAGGACCGGCGGCGGATCGCTGATCTGTCTGAGCAGGTTTGGATAGGCTTCATCCTCAGGGTTAATCGCCTGTCCGCCAAATCCAGCCAGCTGCACCAATTCCTGTTCCCCTCTTCGATAAAGAGGCCCCGATTGTCCAAGACCGGCGACTTGACCCGCCCTGATCCCGGGGACCTGGAGAAGATCATGCCGGGAGGAGGACAACACCCGGTCCGGACCGCCGAGGTGATCCACCAGCCGCCAGTATCCTGAAACGCCGAGGCCCGGGGTGAGACTCAGGCTCACCCAATCAAGAATTTCAGCCATACCGTCACCTTCTCTCGAGCAGGAGCATGTTTATCAGCAGATGTCGTCCTGATCCAATCAGGTAAAAAAAACGAGGCCACATCATTGTTGCAAGACCAGGTGATAACCAACATTCACCTGCAACCCGTGAGGAAAGGAAAGCCGACAGCCATCCGAAAAGTACCCGGAGGGCATGGAGAGGAACTACCGAAAAGCTGATGGGTAACTACAATACCCTATCTGTCGACCATAAAAACCCGCAACTCCTCAATCCTGGAGGGATGCTTCAGCTTTTGAATAGCCTGTGCCTCAATCTGCCGGATGCGCTCCCTTGTCACGGCAAAACACCGTCCGACCTCCTCCAGAGTATGATCACAGTCCAGATTGATACCGTACCGCATCCTCAGGACCTTCGCCTCTCGGGGCGAGAGTGAAGACATCACCTGACTCAGACATTCACGCAGACTTTCCACCATTGAGGCCTCATGCGGCCCAATCCGGCCGGCATCTTCAATGAAATCTCCAAGGAATGTCTCACCATCGTCGCCAACCGGCGTATCCAGAGAAATCGCATCCTTGGCAATCTTCAGTGCCAGCTTGACCTTGCTCACTTCGGTCCCCAGGTGTTCTGCCATCTCTTCGGGGGTCGGCTCACGATGCTCCTCAATAAGAAAATCTTTCGAGACCCTGAGCAGACGGTTAATGGTTTCAATCATATGAACGGGAAGACGGATCGTTCTGCCCTGATCGGCAATCCCCCTGGTTATCGATTGCCTGATCCACCAGGTTGCATAGGTACTGAACTTATAGCCCCGGTGATAGTCGAATTTCTCCACCGCCTTCATCAAGCCGATGTTCCCTTCCTGAATCAGATCCGAAAACTGCAGCCCGCGATTGACAAACTTTTTCGAAACCGAGATCACCAGACGCAGATTTGCCCGAACGAGGGATTCCTTCGCATGTCGTGCCATATCGCGTCCGGCCTCTATTTCATGGAGAACCTCCTTCAGAGTCTGATGGTCGATAGCTGCCTCATCCTGCAGCTGCCGGTTGACCTTGCGTTCAATTATCAGAGGGCTGAATTCCCTATCCACGCCCTTCACCGCCAGCTTATACTCCTGCATGACATCCACAAGGACCTGACGGAATCGCTGCGACAGCTCCTCCAGACCGGAGGCCACGGTATTGATACAACTTGCGCAGAGTATCTTGTCCTGGAAAAGACGGGAGATATCCCGACCTGCGGCAATGATCTTCTGATATACCCCATCAGCCTCGATGGAACCATCTTCCAGGGAGAAAAACTCCTTGCGCAATGTCTCTCGTGACTCATCCAGCGCTATAGCCTTCTCAGCTCGATCCTGAAAATCCTGAAACTCCTTATCGATCAAACCTGTCTGACCATCCGGAATACCCAGGACCACATCATAAATCTTTCGCTGTCCATTTTTCAGCTCTTTGACAATTTCCTTAATGGCCGGAAGTGCAAGGGGGGTTGCCAGAACCGCATCCTGCACCCGGCGTTTCCCCTCCTCCATCATCCTCGCCAGCTTTA
The DNA here is from genome assembly GCA_903901335.1 of uncultured delta proteobacterium. GTDB lineage: Bacteria > Desulfobacterota > Desulfobulbia > Desulfobulbales > Desulfocapsaceae > CAIUQR01. The sequence goes on from CAIUQR010000065.1 coordinate 59,365, forward strand.
ATTCCTCTTCGTGGCTGAGCAGGGTGAGTGTCCCCATTTCCCGCAGATAGATATTCATAGGATCAATAGAATGCTTACTCTGCTTGGTCGAGGCCCGCGCAGTGCGCCTGCGATCGATTTTTCTACGATCGCTGAATATGTTGCTGCGTCTATCAGCTGCTTTGGGCGCGCTTCTCTCCTCATGACCATCCGGATCCGCTGAGCCATAACGATCAAAGTCGATAATTCCGGCCCAATCATCTATGGAAGACTCTTCTTCAACCGGATACAACTCATCACTGCTGGTCGATTCAGCATATTCCGGTCCATCCTTCTTGTGTACGGCCATGATATCCCCTTTCATCAATTTTTCCGACTTCCGCATGCCCGATAAAGCGCACATTGTATCCATCGCCTCCGCAACTTCAACTGGTATCGACTCTACACTATAGCAAATTAAATTTATTATTCAATAACCTCTTGAAAAATTTACCGGAAAATGAAATTTTCCTGGATGAGGGGCACCTCAACCGACTATCCCCCGCAGTTCTCTGTCCACCTTCTGTTTCTGCTGCAGCAGGACTTCCAGAGCCCCAGGATCGGAATCCCGCTTGATATCATTGATTTTTTTAAGCAATTCATCAGACAGTCGCTTCAACTGCTCCATCTTCAACCATTCCATCAATTCACCGATCTCACTCTCCGGGCCATCTTCATCAGGACTGTGATGATTCAACGACGGTGCCTTCAACAGCATTTCGGTCACAAAATCGCGTTCCGCCCCGTCCGGCAGGACCGTTAACAGGTCTTCCGGCTGCACCTCTCCTCCTCTTTCCAGCAAAGTTCGAATCTGTAAAAAGAGAACCTCGCCGATCCCGCCAGCCAGATATTCCCTGATCCCCACCGCCTCCAACCGGGGCAAGGCAAAGGGATACATGACCAGAAAACCAGCCAGACGTTTCTGGGCAGGGCTGAGCGCCATCTCCTTCTTTGAAACAATGGAGGAGACAAGAGGCGGATTTATCTCCCTTTCGCCAGCCAGCGACACAGCAAGCTGCTCCGCTGAAATTCCCAGTTTCTCGCCGAAGTGGGATATCACCACGGAACGTTGCAAAGGAGATTCCGCCGCCTTCACCAGAGGGCGCAGTTCTTCAATGATCCGGCTTTTACCGGTCAGGGTCAGGCCATGTTCCTTGACCAGCTGGGTGAAGATAAATTCGGCCAGCGGCTCAGAGTGGTCGAGAAGGGCGGTGAGCTCGCCCAGCCCCTTTTCCCGAATAAAGGTATCCGGGTCGTGCCCTGAAGGCAGGAGAGCCACTCTTCCTTCCATCTGCTCGGCCAGAAAAAGGGGAACAGACCGGACCGCAGCCTTCATGCCGGCAGCATCGCCATCGAAGAGGAGAATGACCGTATCCGCCAGGTGTTTCAGTATTCGAATCTGCGCCTTCGTAAGCGCAGTCCCGAGGGGTGCCACCACGTTATCGCAACCATTGGCCACAAGCGAGATCATATCGAAATTGCCTTCAACCAGAACAACCCGCCGCCGCTGGCGGATGGCCTCCTTCTGTTGAAAAAGGCCCAGTAACAATTTGCTCTTGTTGAAAACCGGACTTTCCGGAGAGTTCATATACTTCGGCTGCCCTTCGCCGACGATACGCCCGCCGAAACCGGCTATACGCCCGTCACTCTCATAAATCGGGAAAAGAATACGATCACGGAAACGGTCATAGTCGCCACCTCGTTCTTTTTTTACCAGAAGGCCGGCCTCGACAGCCGCCGCCCGCTCCTCCGGGCCAAGCTGCCTGCCGAGAAAATCCCAGCCTGCCCTGTCCGCTGCAGGTGCATACCCAATGCCGAATCTCTGCTGGATTTCAGCCGAAACAGCCCGCTTCTGCAGATAGGCACGGGCCGGGGCCGCCTCCTGAGAATGCAGCAGACAGTGGCGAAAGATTTCCGCCGCCTTTTCATTGACCCGGTAGATGAGCTGACGCAGGTGTTTTCTTTTCTGCTCTTCAGGAGATATCTGTTTTTCAGGTAACTCGATCTGATACCGGCGGGCCAGCTCTTTCAGTGCCCCCTGAAAATCGAGACTGTAGTACTTCATCATGAAGGAAAAGACATCTCCGGACTCTCCACAACCGAAGCAATGAAAAAACTGCTGCCCGGAATGCACCGAAAACGACGGGGTCTTTTCACCGTGGAAAGGGCAGAGGCCCAGATATCGCACACCACTGCGTTTCAGGTCAACACACTCGCTGATAATCTGCACGATATCGGCCCGTTCCTTCACCAGCGTCGCTATTTCTTCCCGTGTTTCTGTGTATGCCATGTATTCGACCATGAAAAAGAAAGATGAATCTCCTGACGAAAAGCACTATAATAGGCATGCGGCCCGTCTGCCAGACATTAAATGAGCGGCATCCCCTTCCCGCCCGGGGCCGACACCCTGATCACAGGCACAAGAGGGATGATATGGAAGACCTGAGCAATATTCTGACCTTCGAGGTAAAAAAAGAGATCGCGGACCGTTATTTCGGCTTCCGGAAGATCATCGAGGAGGACACAAACCTCTACCGGCAGAAGATCATCGCCCTCTCCCTTGACCTGGAAAACAGCATCGGCTTCGATCTGGTCCGGATCTACACCCTCCTCCAGGAAGACGATCTGATCTATAGTTTTTTCAAGATATCCGGCCTCTCGGAGAGATTTTTCTACGATTCCTATATCAACAAATCGCCAGCCGTCCGCAAGCGCATCTTCTGCGGCCGGAAGATCCGCGGCCTGACCAGGTGGTCCTGTTTTAAAAACATGTTCTTCGACACCTATACCATCCTGCACGACCATATCATCGACTACAGGACAGCACTCTGCCGCCTGATCGAGGACCATGATACCCTCCGTGAGCAGATCAACCTTTTCTACAGGAAGAACGACATCACCGGAATCATGCAGTTCCTGCGCGGACTCGACAGATGCTCGACCGGGGACACCGAAGCACTCAAGCCTGCACCGGAGGCGAATTTTCAATGCTGCCTCGATGATAAGCTGCGCCTGCATCCTCCGGACCCGGTAGAAGAACTCCTGCCGATCATCCCTGCAATCCCGCCGTTAAAAGAGGTCCGTGCAGCCTTAAAAGAGATCCTCCTTCTGTCATGGTCGAGACAACCGGACCTTGACCTGCGCCACATGTGATCATGCACCTCCGGCGGTATCCCTGATAAGCATTCCGCCGATTAACGGCTGTCTCAAGACAGGCGATTTTGTGACAGGAAACTGACAGGCAACCGCAGGCTGGATCAGTAGACAGCCATCTCCTTACAGATAGCCGCAAATGATGCGGCCTCCAGGCTTGCAGCCCCGACGAACAGACCAGATATCCCTGGCAGAGATGCATACTGCCGGGCATTTTCAGGGATTATGGAACCGCCGTAGACAATGGGCCGATGAGGATGGGCCCGCGAGATCAGGTCTGCCGCCTCGACAACCTCCTTCGGGGATTGGGGGATCCGGAAACTCAACGCATCAACAGGTCCATAGGCGATGATCATCTTTTCACAGTCGATATCAGTCAAAGCAGTGAGTTGCGACATCGCAGAGGGCCGATCGACACAGACGATAGGCACTAGCCCCGCATCCACCGTTTCATTCACCTTGTTGGCGACATCCTGCGAGGTCTCATGAAAGTAGCGTCTGCGATCGGAATGCCCGATAATCACATAATCGACCATCCCCTTCACCATGTCCGCAGCCACTGCCCCGGTATAAGAGCCCTTCGGGAACGGAGAAACATCCTGGGCAGCTAAAGAGACATTGTCCAGACAGAGTCTCTTGACATACCCGGAGAGGCCGTCCAGGCAGACAAAAGAGGGGGCCAGGATCACGGACACCTCCGGGACCGGCTCGTACATGCCCGCAAACGCATCGAACCAGCTCTCTGCATCCGCGAGTGTCTTATGACATTTCCAGTTCCCTATCACAAACCGTTTCATCTGTCTCCTCCCGTTGAGCATCAACCCTTCAATCCGATCTTTGAGGCAATCCGCACCCTCGCCTCGTCTTCGGTCAACGCACCGATTCTGCATCTTTTGGTCCTGGATTGCGCACCGCTTACAATCGTGATATCTTTCCTGGGAATCTTCAGAAGGGCCGCTAAAAAGGCAACAACCTCTTTATTTGCCTTTCCCTCCACGGGCGGTGCAGTAATGGTCATCTTCAGGGCGTTGCCATGAATCCCGCAGAGACAGGTCCTCGATGACCTGGGCTGCACATGGATGGTCAGGGCCAGACTGCCGTCTCCTTGCGTAGCCAGAAAAGGCATGCTCTCAATGCTCTCTAGAGGGACGGGGAATACCGGCTTCTATAAAACATCGGCCGCCTCACTATCGAAGGCATCCGCCTCCTCGGGATCGGAACCGGCATGAAAGGAGTCGGGCAAGTCAAGTTCCATATCGAGGTTTGCCATGTCTTCACTGCTCACGGTGCCGTCATCGGCCACCACCACACTCTGGAACAGGTCGGAAAAATCCTCTGCATCGGCTTCAACGGTATTGAATATATCGAGATTCTCCAGGCACAGGGTAAGCACCGTCTTCAAATCATCTCGAACCCTGTCTCGTTTTTTCTTTAATCGTTCTATCTCGTTTGGATAGCGGGCCAATTCCTGGAAGGTCTCCTCTCGGAGTTTCAGGGCTTCGGTCCGGGCTGATTCGAGAATCTGCCCGGCTTCCTCTTCACTCTTCTTTTTCAGGTCTTTGCAGAATTTCTGGCCTGCAATCAGGGTCTCTTTGAAATCAATCTCAGCTTCCTGCTGTTCACCCCACTGTTTTTCCAGGGTCATCAGCCGGGAATTCAGGGCCTCTTTTTCCTTTCTCTCATCTTCAAGCAGCCCGGTCACTGCAGTCAACTTTTCTTCCTTTTCCTTCCCCTCCCATTCCAGGTTGGCTACCTGTGCCTTTAGGTCTTCAATCTCCTTGAGCAGCGTTGTATTTCCTGCATTGGTCTGTCCAGCCTCAGCGGAAATCTGATCATATTTTCTCTGCAGGGCGGTCATATCACCTTCAAGCAATGAACGCAGCTCAATCAAATCTTCCTTCTCTTCGATCAGACCTTCAATGTCCTCAGACTGCCGTCTGACCTGCTCGGACAACTCGAAAAATTCCTCTGCGATCAACTCCAGATAGGCTTTAACCTCAATTTCATCATACCCCCTGAATTTAACCCGGAATTCCTGGTCCTTAATAGCCTGTGGAGTGATAGCCATGTGGGATCTCCATTCAACGAAAAGGTTTATATTTTAGTGATAACATACAGTTCTGCATGCACCTTCACATCGCAAGATGTCTCAAGGTAGGTACCAGAAAACTCTGCAGGAAAATAATGACCATTATGACAATAACCGGAGAGAAATCGACTCCTCCGACACTTATGGGCAGAATACCCCTGATCCGGCTCAATACCGGTTCGGTTGCCTCGTAGAGGAAACGAACGATCGGGTTGTATGGATCGGCACTGACCCAGGAAACCACCGCCCTGCCGATAATGATCCACATATAGGCAGTGAGGAGAAAGTCGATCAGCTGGGCCACGGCCAGGATAAAATTATGTGCGACAAACATCTTACACTCCTGATTTTTTTCTTATGAAACCTTACTCCCGGCCTCAACCCGATCTCCGACAGTGGAGAGAACCAGCCGCTGTTTTCCATCCACCTCCGTCTTCGCCGCCAGCAGCATCCCGTGGGATGTCACCCCCATCAGCTGGGCCGGCTTCAGGTTCGCAACCATCAGGACCAGACGCCCGACCATCTCCTCCGGGGTATAGAATTCAGCAATTCCGGCCACGACGATCCGCTCTTCCGGGACTTTGACTGTCAATTTCAAGAGCTTGTCCGAATTCTTGAGCCTTTCGGCGGCGACAACCTCGGCCACGCGCAGATCGACGGTCCGGAACTGCTCAAAGGTGATCAGACCTTCCTCATCTTTATTTTCCTGGACATTCCCTTTTTTCTGCTTTTTTGGTTGCGACGGACTCTTATCCTCGACAGTCTTGATCTTTTCGATCCTTGGGAACAAGGCCTCGATCTTCTGCAGGCATGTCCCTGCCGGAAAAAGTCCCCAGGCTCCGCCCTGATCAAGATTTCCGACAAGCGCATTTCCGGCCCCAAGCCCCAGTCCAACGGCCATCTTCACCGCCGTCTCCGGCATGACCGGAGAGAGCACAAGGGTCAGCAGGCGCAGACACTCGGCCAGATTATACAGAACCGTGTCGAGCCGGTCTTTTTTCTCCGGAGCCACGGCCAGGACCCAGGGTTCATTTCGGACGATATATTTATTGGCATAGCTGATCAGCTCCCAGATCGACTGCAACCCCAGGTGAAACTGAAAATTGGTAAAGGTTTCCCGGTAGCGGGAGAGCATCACTGTGGCCACCAGCCGGAGGTCCTCGTCCAGCGGATCATCAGAATCCGACGGCTGCGGCACGACCCCGTTCGAATATTTCAACAGCATCGCAGTGGAACGGCTGAACAGATTGCCAAGATCATTAGCCAGATCCGAATTCTTCCGGGCGACGATCGCCTCATGGCCAAAACTTGCATCAAGCCCGAAGGACATTTCCCTGAGGGTAAAATATCTGAGCGTATCGATCCCGTATTCCGCCACCAGTTCCCCCGGCCGAACGACGTTGCCGATGCTTTTGGACATTTTCGTATCATCAATATTCCAGTAACCATGGACATGCAGCCGAATAAACGGGGTCAGGCCGATGGCCATCAACATCGTCGGCCAGTAGATCGCATGCGGCTTCAGGATATCCTTGGCGATCAGATGTTCCGCCACCGCCCAGTACCTGGCAAAATCTGGTCCGTCCGGATAGCCGATGCCGGTCAGATAATTGATCAGCGCATCAAACCAGACATAGGTCACAAAGGACTGGTCGAAGGGCAGTCTGATCCCCCAGGTGAGCCGCGAGGTCGGCCGGGAGATACAGAGATCCTCCAGCGGCTCCTGTAAAAACGACAGGACCTCGTTCCGGTAGCGTTCAGGGGTGATGAATTCCGGATGGGTATGGATATAGTCGATCAAGCGTTGCTGGTATTTCGACATCCGGAAAAAATAGTTCTGCTCCGTGATCTCCTTGGGTGGGACCTGATGATCCGGGCAATTGCCGTCAACCAGTTCTTTTTCAGTCAGGAACCGTTCACAGCCTTTGCAGTACAGACCGGAATACTCATCAAAATAGATATCCCCTTGATCGTACACATATTGGAGAATATCCTGAACCGTCTTGATGTGCTCACTGTCGGTCGTGCGGATAAAGGTATCTGGGAAGACCTGCAGGAGCGGCCAGGTATTTCTGAATACGGCGCTTATCCTGTCCACATACTCTTTCGGCCCGACGCCTTCCTTGCCGGCCGCCTCGGCAATCTTGTCCCCATGCTCATCGGTCCCGGTCTGAAAACGGACCTCGTCACCGCACAGGCGGCGAAAGCGGCTGTAGGTGTCGGCAACAATGGTCGTAAAGGCATGACCCAGGTGCGGCTCGGCATTCACATAATAAATCGGGGTGGTAATATAGGTAGTCATTGATTTTCTGAGCAGTATTTCTGCTTTCGGTTTTCTTTCTCTTAACGGAAAGGGGATCAGATCATTCGTCTTCCGGTTTTTTTCGTTTGCCCGACTTCTCGGTCTTCAACTGTTCACAGTTCTGCCACTCTTTTTTTATAAGCAATCGCTCTTCACCAGCCTGATTGCCGACGAGGATGGATTCCTGCAGTGGATTCTGCCTCTTCACCAGGAGCTGTTCATCACCAATTTTAATGAATCCGCCCGGTTTCGGCATCCCTTTTCTTTGTCTGCGGTACGTATCGTACTCATAGGTAAGACAGCAGAGCAGACGGTTACAGACACCGGAGATTTTGGACGGGTTCAGCGGCAGGTCCTGTTCCTTGGCCATCTTGATTGAAACCGACTCGAATTTTTTCATAAAAAGGGAACAGCAGAGTTCTCGGCCGCAGGTCCCCATGCCACCGAGCATTTTTGTCTCGTGCCGGACACCGACCTGCCGCATCTCCACCCGGGTGCGAAACTCCTGAACCAGATCCTTGACAAGTTCCCTGAAGTCGACCCTGTTATCGGCGGTAAAGTAAAAGATCATCTTGCTGCCGTTGAAAAACCGCTCCACCCGGACAAGACTCATCTCCAGAGAGTGCTTTTCGATAAGTCCGTCGCATACCGTAAAGGCATGTTCTTCCTGGGAAGCGAGGCTGAGATATCTCTGCGACTCTTCAGGGGTAGCCTGCCGCCCGATCACCCAGGTGGCCCGCCTCTCGCAGCCGCTGTTCTTGCAGGCCGGGGCACCGCCGATCACGACAGCCGGCTCAAAACCGTGATCCGTCCGCACCATCACGCCCTCATCTCTGACGAGATCCGCGACCTGAGATACGGCAGTAAATTCCTGTCCTTCCCGGCGAAAACGAATCCGATAAAACGCAAGATTCCCCTCCAGCCCTTTAAGGCTTGTTTCCGCATCGATCCCCATATCCGTTCCGGTATCTATGCCGACATCGATCACCACATCCGGCAGCGGGCCCGGCACAACATCCTTATTATCCCCATCATTCATTATAAAAAACTCTATGGTTATTTCCTTTCCTGTTGCTGTAAACGAAAAAGAAGAATTTCACATACTAAGGTACGGTTGCAATTCCGACCCAGCTCCTGCTCGGCCCTGTCAATGGCCCGCAGTTTATTAAAAAGTTCCTCCGGTGCCCTGTTTCCGAGCCAATCCCGGCCGGTCCAGCGAGTGTTGCCCATGGCCCCGTCTCGTTTCTCCTGCCCGACGGGATAAACCAAGGCATCGCGTATCCAGATCCGCAACAGCCCCAGAAATGGAAAAAGATTTTCCTTCAGTCCGGCCATCACCTCCGCCATCTGGAGCAACAACCCGACCTGACTGTCCCCGCTTGCACTGGAATCCATGACAACAGTAATCACTTTTTCCCAGGTCTCTACCATTTCCGTTTTCCTGAAAAGCAGCGCCCGGCCGGGGCTGCCCTCGGAGAGTCTCGCCAGCAGTACGGCCGTTTTCTCCTCCATGCCCTTTTCGAGCAGAATCCTGACCGTATCTCCTTGGCTCAACTGGAAAAACGGGATAGTCTGGCACCTGGAAGAGATGGTTGACAGGATACTCTTTGAGGACTCCACAGTCAGGATTAAAAGGTTATTCTCCGGCGGTTCCTCCAGGGTCTTCAGCAGGCTGTTGGCTGCCTCCCGCCGCATGGTGTGGATATCCTCCAGGAGCACCACCCGTGTCGCCGATTCATACGGTGGATACGATAAGGCCTTGATCAATTCCCGTATCCTGTCGATCTTGATACTCCCCTGTTCCGGGCGAATGACGACAAAATCGGGGTGGTTCCCGGAACGGAACTTCCTGCAGGAAGAGCAGTTGCCGCAGGCCGCCCCGTCAAGAGTCTGCCTGCAGTTCAGGGTCGCAGCCATCACCTGGGCAAACAGCTGTTTGCCGACCCCCTCCGGACCCCGGAACAGGTAGGCGTGCGGGGTCCTGCCGGCTGCAAGCGAACGGGTAAGGAGGGTCTTGGCCTTTTCCTGGCCCAGGAGATGGGCAAAGACCGGCGCTATCGCTTGCTGCTCCCTCCCGATCTCGGCCGGATACCCCATGCTCACTCCTTAAAAAAGTGACTGCTGTCTGGAAGGCGGCGGTGAATCAACCTGTGCATCCGTTTTTTCTTCCCCCAGACCACAGAGATACAGATACCGCTCCAGCGGACGCTGATATTCGCTCCATTTAAACCCCTCCTCCGTCATCTTCCGGCGCAACTGCTCCATCAGATTCATTTTCGCATCCATCTCATCGATCTGACTGAGCAGAAAGGCCTCGACGGTCATCGGTACCGCAGGTGATCCGAATTCCTGACGGCCATGATGACTGAGGATCAGATGCTGCAGCTGGATCAACACCTCCGGCGGGAAATCCCGGATGGCGGAGGCCTCGGCTGCAACCAGTTCGCTGCCGATCACCAGATGCCCCTTCAGGCGGCCTTCAGGGGTGTATTCAATAAGCCCCATCTCACTCTGCAATTCTTTCAGCTTGCCGATATCATGGAGCAGAACGCCTGCCAAGAGCAGAGAACGGTCAACCCCTTGGTAATGGGAGGAGAGGAAATCCGCAAGCCGGGCCATGGACAGGCAATGTTCGAGCAGGCCGCCGACGTAGGCATGATGAATTCCCTTTGCCGCCGGGGCCGCCTGGAAGGCCTCCCAGAGGTCCCCCTTCTTGAAAAACCGCTGCAGGAGCTTCTTGATAAATGGGTTCTGCACCGAGCGGACGATCTCCTGCAGACCTTCGGCCATGTCATCGAGGTTTCTGGTGCTGACGGCAATGAAATCCGCCCGCTCCACATCCTCGGGTTCGAGCCGCTCCACCGCATCAACCTTCAACTGCAGTTTTTCCCGATAGGACTGAACCTGTCCTAAGAGACGGATAAAGCTCCCCGGCTGACATTTTTCACCCAGCTGTTGGACATTGTCCCAAACCGGCCCGCTGATCTCTCCACTTTTGTCTGCAACGGTCAGGATCAGATAGGGCTTACCCGCTCTGGTCTCGGCAAACCTAGCCGATTTCACCAGAAACGGATCATCGATCCGGTCACCATCCTTCAGCTGGTCAACGAAACATCTCTTCGGCATCCCTGTGAACTCCTCAGGACAAACCCTCTAGACATTGAAGCGAAAGAGTATGGTATCGCCATCGGCGACCACGTATTCCTTGCCCTCTGAGCGCATCAAGCCCTTTTCCTTGGCACCGCTCTCACCACCGCAGGCGACATAATCATCATAGGAGATCACCTCGGCACGGATAAAGCCCTTCTCAAAATCGGTATGGATCCGTCCTGCCGCCCCTGGTGCCTTCGTGCCTTTCTTGATGGTCCAGGCTTTCGTCTCCTTCTCGCCGACCGTAAAAAAGGTCTGCAGCCCGAGCAGCTCATAGCCCGCCTTGATCAGACGATTCAAGCCCGGCTCGGTCATGCCCATATCGCTCAAAAATTCCTGCCGTTCCTCTTTATCCAGGCGGCTCAGCTCCTGTTCGATACTGCCGGCAATGATAACCACCCTGTCGCCATCCTCCCGCGCCGCCGCCTCCAGCTTGCGCACGAACTCGTTGCCGTCCGGCAGGTCATCCTCCGAGACATTGGCAACATAGAGGACCGGTTTGGCGGTGAGCAGACAGAGCTCCTTTAAAAGATTCTCTTCCAGCTCGCCATCGACAGTCACCTTTCTCGCCGGCTTCCCATCGTTCAGGACAGCCTGGATCCTCTCCAGAAAGGCAGCCTGGGCCTTGAAGGTCTTATCGCCTGATTTCGCCTGGGTAAGAGTCTTCTTCAAGCGGTTTTCAACGGTATCGAGATCGGCCAGGATCAGCTCCATGGTCACGACCTCCCGGTCCCGGTCAGGATCTACACCACCATCCACATGGACAATATTCTCGTCCTCAAAACAGCGGATCACATGGACGATCGCATCGACCTGCCGGATATGCCCGAGAAACTGGTTGCCCAGTCCCTCTCCTTGGCTTGCCCCCTTGACCAGACCAGCGATATCGACAAATTCCATCTGGGTTGCCACCTTCTTTTTGGTGGCAACCATCTCAGAGAGCACGTCCAGGCGCGGATCCGGCATCGGCACCATGCCGACATTCGGTTCAATAGTGCAGAAGGGATAATTTTCGGCATCGATCCCGGCCGCCGTCAATGCATTGAAAATAGTCGATTTCCCTACATTTGGCAAGCCGACAATACCACAACGAAAACCCATAACACCAACTCCTTATATATTCGACCCAGGGCAGAAAAGACCACCTGCGCCGATCTGACATCTTTCTCTTGGAGACAGGCAAAGCCATCTGATACCCGCTCTCTCTTGCAGACAAAAAATTCAAAAAGAAGTAGTATACTCTGCAGGCCGGAAAATGCCCATGTTTTTCAAGAATGCAGGTTGACACAAGAATTCTTTTCGTCCCAAAAATCAATGCCAGATACAACCCTGATCACAAACTGTACCCTCCTGACTGAGACTTCCTCCCCCCTTATCGCCAATGGATTTCTGCAGATCGCAGGCAGTCTTATCAGCGACCTCGGAGATATGAGCCGGATGCCATCGGCAGAAGGCGCCGCCATCATCGATGCCGACCGGAAGCTGCTGATGCCCGGACTGATCAACGGCCACAACCACTGCGCGATGACCCTTTTCCGAGGGCTTGCCGACGATCTTGAGCTTACGGCCTGGCTCCACGACCACATCTTTCCGGCAGAGGCCGCCCACGTCAATCCGGAGATGGTCTACTGGTGCGCGAAACTGGCCGCAGCCGAGATGCTCTTATCGGGCACCACCACCGTCGCCGACGGCTATTTTCATGCCGATGCGGTGGCCCGGGCCTGCCGGGATACCGGACTGCGGGCGGTCGTCGGTCACGGCATCATCGATTTTCCGGCCCCCGGCGTCCCTGACCCCGCCCGGAATGTAGAGACCGTGTCTGGGTTCATCGACGATTGGGCAGGAAGGGATCCGCTGATCACCCCGGCAGTCTTTGCCCATTCAGCCTATACCTGTTTGCCTGCAACGCTGATCAAGGCTAAAAACCTGGCCGACGAGAACGAGATCCGCTTCTTTATCCACCTGGCCGAGAGCCGGCAGGAGGCCGGAATGCTGATCGATCCCCGCGGGACGAGTCCGGTCAGGCATCTTAAGGCACTCGGCCTGCTCGACTCGAACACCGTCTGTGTGCACAGCGTCTGGCTCGACGATGAGGATCTCGATATCCTTGCCGCCACAGGCGCCCATGTGGTGACCTGCCCGCAGAGCAACCTGAAGCTCGCTTCGGGGACCGCCAGGGTCGCCCGGATGCTTGGCCGCGGCATTCGTGTCGGGCTCGGTACCGACGGCTGCGCCAGCAATAACAGCCTGGACATGTTTCGGGAGATGGATATGCTGGCCAAGATCCAGAAACTGCAGACCCTCGACGCAACCGCCCTGCCGGCCCGGCAAGCCCTGAGGTGCGCAACCACCGGGAATGCCGCACTGCTCGGTCTTCCGGGGCTCGGGAGGCTCGCCGTCGGCTCCCCGGCCGATCTCCTCCTTTTAAACCTTAAAGCCCCGCATCTGAGGCCATTCTATAACCAGGACCTTCTGGTCTATGCAGGCAAGGGCAGTGATGTTCACACCGTAATCGTTGATGGCAGGATTGTTGTGGAGGACAGAAAACTCCTGGCCTTTGATCTCGAAGAAACCTTTTCAGAAGTTGACAAAATTGCTTTGTCTCTTCGAAAAAAACAGCATAGTCTGCAACCACTTTAGAGGACACCTTATGTCAATTAAGGCCATAGCCCTGGAATTATACCGGGCCCAGCAGAAGGTCAGCGGTCTGGAAAAAGAGCTGGAACAGGCGGCACCTCCGGAAAAGGACCGCATCAAAGACGAGCTGCGAGCAGCGGTCACCGAGATGAAGCAGATGCGCAGGATGCTTGACGGGGCCAAGGTCGAAAGCCCGTTTACAAACAGGGTACCCGGCAGATATAGCCGTTGAACTCGTCCGGCAGACCCGCTCTTTCTTTCCACCGCCACGGGCGCCACCTGCACCATTTTCCGCTTTCCCACAATCCTGTTTACAACTTCCCCGCTGCGTGAGTATAATTGCGACTTTTCGTTTCCAGATATTCATTTAAGCCGGGCAGGAGCCATAAGACGACAATGGAAAGTCAAATGATCATATCCGTGATGTCCAAGGACAGACCCGGTATCATCGCCGATGTGACCGGAGCTATCTTTGAACTGGAAGGCGATCTGGCCGACCTGAACCAATCTGTTTTGTGCGGCTACCTGACTATGATCCTGATCGCCACCTTCAACAGTTCCATCACCCCCGAGGATGTGATAGCTAAACTCTCCCACACCACATCGGAGGAAAAATTCGATGTGCTGGTGAAAAAAGTGGACACCCCTATAGAGATTCTGAAGGCCCGGATGCCCGAAAAGACCTATATCCTGACTGCTCAGGGCAAGAATAAAAGCGGTCTGGTTCACGGCATCAGCTCGTTTTGTTATGAGCGCGGTATCAATATCCTCGACCTGGCAACAACACTTGCCGACGATCAGTATACGATGATCCTCCAGCTTGACCTCAGCCATATCGCAGCCATCAAGGATGTCCGTGACGATCTGGCTGGATATGCCGACAAGACAGGCCTGCGGATCGTCCTGCAGCATAATGATATCTTCCGGGTCACCCACGAGATATCGATGAAATAATCAAACAATCGGCAAGCCCCCCAGCAATCAGGACAGGAGAATTTCAGAAAATGCTACGCTCAGACCAGATCCTCGCCACCGTCGAGATGATTCAGAAGGAAAATCTCGATGTCCGCACCGTCACGATGGGCATCAACCTCTTGGACTGCCGGGGTGGTAATATTAAAGAGACCTGCGCCCGGATCGAGAAAAAGATTACTCATCTCGCCGGTGAATTCGTCCCGACCTGCGATCTGGTCAGCCGCAGACTGGGGATCCCGATCGTCAACAAACGGATATCGATCACCCCCATCGCCTTTGTCGGCGCTGGCTTTGAAAGAGGCGACTTCGTCGAACTGGCAAAGGCCCTGGATCGCGCCGCGGGACTGGTAGGCGTGGATATCCTGGGCGGCTTTTCGGCCCAGGTCGAGAAAGGGATGACCACAACCGACCGGGAATATATCGCCTCCATCCCCGAGGCCCTGGCGGTCACATCCAAGGTCTGCGCCTCGATCAACATCGGCAGCAGCCAGAAGGGCATTAACATGGACGCCCTGGATATGGTCGGCAGAACGGTGAAGGAACTGGCCGAGAGAACAAAAGCCCAGAACGGGTTCGGGGCGGCAAAATTCGTCGTCTTCTGCAACCAGCCGGGCGACAACCCCTTCATGGCCGGGGCAATTCATGGTCTTGAGGAGGCTGATGCGGTCCTGAATGTCGGTGTCTCCGGTCCAGGTGTCATCGCCCGGGCCCTGGAACGCCTGATCAGCACCAACGGGGCTGAAAATCTCCGCCTAGACGACCTTGCCGAAGAAATCAAACAGACGACTTTCAGGGTCACCCGCTGCGGGGAGCTGGTCGGCCGCCAGGTCTCGAAGGCACTGGGCATCGAATTCGGCGTGGTCGACCTTTCCCTGGCCCCTACGCCTACCGTCGGAGACTCGGTCGGCGAGATCCTGCATATCCTGGGCGTCGATGCCATCGGCGCCCCCGGCTCCACCGCCATACTGGCCATGTTGAACGATGCGGTCAAAAAAGGCGGGCTGTTTGCCAGTAAGACCGTGGGAGGTTTGAGCGGCGCCTTCATCCCGGTCATGGAGGATGCACTCCTGGCTGAGGCGGTTGGCCGTGGAGAACTGTGTCTTGAAAAACTCGAGGCGATGACCTGCGTCTGTTCGGTCGGCCTCGATATGGTCGCCATCCCCGGATCGGTGGATGCTGAGACGATCTCCGCAATTATTGCCGATGAGATGGCGATCGGGATGATCAACAACAAGACGACCGCCGCCCGGCTCATCCCGGTGCCGGGCAAAGAGGCCGGAGACATTGTCAGCTTCGGCGGACTGTTCGGGGCAAGCCCGATCATGCCGATAAGAAATGTCGGCAAATCGAGCCGGTTTATCGCCTGGGGAGGCCGGATGCCGGCCCCGATCCACAGCTTTAAGAATTGACATGCTGACCCTTGTCATCCCCTGCTTTAACGAGGCAGACCGGCTCGATCAGGGCTCTTTTATCGAATTCAGCGAACAGAATCCAAATGTTACGTTTCTTTTCGTCGACGACGGCAGCACCGATACAACGGCAGCCATGGTCTCGTCAATGATCATGCAGGCAGGCTCCCGGATGAGCTTGTTGCGCCTTCCTGAGAACAGAGGCAAGGCAGAGGCGGTCCGCTCTGGAGTTCTCCGGGCGTTGGCAGAGGAGTCTGAGGGATATGTCGGTTATTGGGATGCGGATCTCGCTACCCCCCTTGACGCCATCCATGACCTGATGGGTGCAGCCTTGGCAGTCCCCGCAAGACGATTTGTCTGCGGTTCCCGGATTCGCCGGATGGGAGCCAGAATAGAACGTCGCTGGCTGCGCCATTATTTCGGCAGAGTTGTCGCCACCGCCGCCAGTACTCTCCTGAATCTCCCCTTTTACGACACCCAATGCGGCGCCAAACTTATTGCAAGAGACCTCGCTGCTCAGATTTTCGGGCAACCATTCATCTCCCGGTGGCTTTTTGACCTGGAGTTAATTGCCCGGACCATTGAAACCATGGACCGTCCCGAGGCCTGCCGCACCATCTATGAAGTGCCTCTCAGGGAGTGGAGAGATATCGGAGAATCCAAAATCAAGCTCTCTTACCTGCCAAGAATTCCTTACGAGCTTTTTCGTATACGACGAGTCTATCGTCATTCACTGTAGGCGGCTTCATCTCAATTTGTATTCCAGCAGCTTCTCTGTCACTGCGTGAATTATTGAGCCCCGCCTCTTATTCCTCCTTTTTTATTCGCTCTTATCTTACAACGGCAACACGAACGGCCATCACCTGTACTGGGGGGACATCCTTTTCCCACGGACGTCTTAAAACAAATCGTACCTCAGCTTTTCCCAACTCCAGTGCTTCGATGATAAAATTATGTTCCACACTGTAAGTTTGCAGCACCGAGGCCTCAACAATAGAGGATAACCCCGGAGGGGCCTGGTAAACGCGAATTACACCTTCAGGCCCATATACTTCAAACTCCCAGGCGTATCCCGCGCTACCAAGGCTCCCAAGGGCCTGGTGACATTTATCACCGGGGTGAAGTTCGATCTCAGACGATGCTTCCAAATATAATCCCCTCATGCCAGCCTGCACCATCACGCCAGTAATGCTGCAGCTTATTGTCAATGCGAAGCACGATCACCTCCAGGTTGAAACCAAAACTTCCTTCGACCAGCGAGACCACAGCCTGGACGTCATGCCCAAACGTTGCACTTTGCCGCCACAGCCCGTCAAATTGGCTACGCCACCAGTGCTGTACAGCTCCGCCGGCAGCGACACAAAGTTCGAAATTACCAACGGCTTTTTCGCTGGCGGCACTGTATGAACCTTCAATCATGCAAGGCGGGCTGCTTACTCCGCCGCCGAACTGGGCTCCTCCAAACCAGACCATACCGTGATCATTATCGCGCCACCAATGCTGCATTTTGCCGGAACTCAACACACAAACCAGTTCAAAATTGCCTTTTGTACCATAATGGCTCTGAATCAGACTTGGGCCGCTGAAAGCTACATTACTCCCGAATTTGACGCCGATGTGCCAGCCCACGCCATCTCTCCAGCAGTGAGTGAGCTTGCTATCCGAGGTTCGGACCACGACCTCGAAATTACCGGGTGCGTTATAATTCCCCTGAATAAAGCCGGGAACGCCACTCGCATCCGGAGGACCGAAGATGCCGCCGTCATTCCAGGGCCCGGAGGGCTGCCGATACCACCAGTGATGAAGGCGGTGTGAAGTGGTGAGATGCACCGATTCAAAATTCCGATTGAATGTAGTCGATATGAATGTGGGGCAAGCCGCAGCATCATTGCAGAAATTCACACTCTTGCTCCACGGAAAACCGGCAGCACTGTTGTCACGCCACCAATGTTGAATACTATTGCCTGGCCCTGTGGTCAGCAACTCAAAGTTGCGGTGCGTAGCGCCATTGCCGCTCTCCAGCATACCACCGTTGTGCATACGACGCTTCGTCCATGGGTCCGGGTTGACACCCGTGATACCAATCTTAGCGCCGCTGTCTATGTCGACTTCACCATAACCAATTCTGACGTATCCTGCATCACCCCAACCGGTGCCCCAGGAGTTCTTTACGATCCAGCAGTTCAGCGTGTCGTCATAACCTACAACCAGCATGACGTGGCCACCCTCTATCTTGTTGGGTTTGCCGCCTACCGCCGCCTGCTTGTGATAAACTCCGGAGCCGTAATAGAAAAAGTCGGTCCAGACGGTAATTCCGCAGACCAGTGGTCCCACCGTATCGAGCCACGTCTTTTGGTCTGCGACACTGCCCACATGGGTGTAGCTCGGTATTCTGACGGAACGCCCCGAGCGGTCTGGAGTGGGCGTATAGGCCACGGCATTATAAGGACCGCCACCGGTGCCACCACAGCCCGAACATCCAGATGCCGTGATCGGCCAAGCAAAACATCCGGGATCGGCCGCGCTATTGTTTTTCATCCAGTCCAAGGCATTTTCCGCGTTGCCACACTGGCAGCAGGTTGCGTGTAACCCCTTGTGCACATCGCCTTCGGAAATCCACGGCCAAACACAATGCTCGATGCGCACCATCGACTCTACCAGCGCCACGGCGCCGAATACCCAACATGCCTCACAGCCATTTTGATCACGTATGGTTGTGATCCAGGGCCATCCCCAGCGGTTTCTCCAATCAACACTGGCAGGCGCAGGACCTCCAACTGGGGCACCTCCCTCCCCTGCGGTCACTCCTTGGACGGAACCGATCTGCAACCCCGGCTTGGACGCCGCCACAGTGAGAAAGCCAAGGGAAACCCTGCGCTCTAAAAGAAAGGGATTGTTGGTCGGCCCGGCCAGCAATTTTTTAAAATCAAGCGCCTTAATTTGAGCTGCTGGCACAAAATTGTTCGAGAGCCCACCCAACTTGAACTTGGGCGGTTTGGTGTGCAATAAAGTTTCGTTTACTCGCCAAGTGGCTTGGTTTTTTTCAAGAGTCGCTTTGAGTTTGAGAGCTATAGACATTTTTATTCTCCTTCGGATAATGTTGCCGGATACAAAAATGATATCCTCGCCCAGTATCGATATAAGTCCCAACCACCTGAAATAACAGGCAGGACAAGCTACTTTTTACTTTCTGTCATGGTCGCGCTGACACAAAGAGCGCCCTATCGCAACAATACTTCTCTGCCTAGACGCGACCTTCCATCTTATTTTTTTGCACTTTTCTCTTCAGTGTAAAGATGTTGCCTTTATTGGTGTGAAATTCATTAGCAGGTTCGGCGTGGCGACCCTATACTTAAAGTATTTATCTAGAGTTGTTGAGATTTATCCTACGCGCATTTTGCTACGGCAGCACATAAAGCTGGATGCGGAACCTGGTGGTGACCGAGGAGTCACCTTCCCAGTGACGCCAGTGCTTTAATACAACCTCGCCCTCGCCGACTTTTTTTCCCTGGAAGATAAATGTGACATCGCCGCCGGAGCCAATGGCATTTGCCGGATAGCGAGGTTCGTTTGCAAGCGCTTGTATGCATTCCTCATCGTAGCAATCAATAACCCAGCGGTAACCAGAGGTCGCATTTTCCGGCAGGTTTATTCGAACCGACTCTCCCTGGTGGATATGCACCGTCCGTCCGTTATCACTTTCGACTAGCAACAGCATTGTCTGTGGGGCCTTTGATGTATTGGGACAGCAAACTGCGCTGACGGAATGCATACGGCAACCGCCCGTCAGCGCAGTCACTCATGCCATGAACAGGATGTGTATTCCAGTCACACCGGCATATTTTTTACAACCAACCACGTTCAGATGGTCGCGCCATAGCTTTCGTTGAAAAACGCGGCATTGATGTAGGCCTCGCTGGCGTAGGCGAAGCCTTTGTCGCCCCAGGCTGGCCCCCAGCTGTTGCGCACGATGAAGCGTTTGTCCTTAGTGTAGCCGACAATGCAGACTGCGTGACCGCCACGGACGGTGTTGGGCTGGAAGGTATCCAGCTTGCCCTGGGTCGCCTTGGCATTATCCCAGGTTGCATCCACACTCAATCCGGCCATGAAAGGGCCATGAGTAGCCAGCCAGGTGCGCCAATTCGTAAGGTTCTTGGCTAAATTGAAATAAGATGCGATGCGGCAGGTAGCGGCAGTGGCGTAGAAGGTGTTCTCATCGCCCAAATACATGGTAGTAGCAATATGGAAGGGGAGGAGGGCTTCGGGCACCGCTCCGTATTTGCGCAGAAATTCCATAGCTGCCTTGAGGCTCGTTCCGACGCCTTCGATGAATGTTTCAGCGCGATTGACAAATTCATCAGTTTCCTTGGACGCCATCCACGTGCAACGAGGCGACAGCCGTCCGGGCTGGGCCAATTTACCGGCCTTGACCATATGATAGCGCGCAACGCCGTCGGTAGACGCCCAGCCGACGCACGATCCGGTCGATTCCTGATCGCCGATATCCCACCATGCCGCGCGAAGGTCAATACTGGGAGGTAAGGCTGCAGCCGGCGCAGCGATGGCATTGGCCGCAAGGGCATGGTCGATGTTCCAGTCGCGCTCGGTATTGCGCGAAGGCACCAGATTGCATATACGATTTGCTTCGGGTGTTGTGTTGGTTTTCTTAGGCATAATTGTTCTCCTTTGGTTTTATGTCCAGCAAGCCAATCCCGCCGAATAATCAATGACTGATTATCATGTAAATTTGCCCTGATACTCTTGTACCAAGGGGTTTTCTGGCATATTGCCCTGTTTCAACATCAAGCCGCACCTAACGAAATGCACATGATATTCCCCTTTCACCTCCTTGGATAAATTCTCTGTTCCTTACCCATTATACACGCTGATATGATTCACTGCTACAATTTTTCAGGTTATGCAATAAAAATTGCGGGCAAGGGTTCCTTTGTATCTGCCACTTTTTAAAACAGCTCATTTTACGCGGGTCAGCTTGAGCGACTTATTGGGGGATTTGTGAAGGGATCTCTTTCAAGTCCGGGTTATTGACTGGTTGAGTCAAAACAACCTGCCGGTATTGACGACACAACTTTGTAAAGATTAATCTTTGTTTACAGTGAGTTAGAATTTTGCCATCGAAGCGAGTCGGACTCCTCACGCATCGTTCCTCCTATAAGCCAGCCGATATAACTCGAATAATGGCGCGTGCTTTGTATGACAAGCTCGTTACCATCGGTTCCGATCTTTAGATACTCGGTATTGGTACGACGCCCGAACCACAACGTAAAGTCGCGATTCACTCGAGGTGCGAGGCGAATATTTTGGCTTTCGCACGTGAAGTCGCCTTTGTGCCTGGAAAGCTCCCTCGACGCCAATATCCGTGGTTGCCCTGGACCTGAACGGTCTAACGCAGCAATCCGTATGATGTCTGCCGCAGGCTGCTCTATCCGGACATGGGACCCGAGTGGCCAATCGTCTGTGGCTGTTGGAAAGTTGGAAACACCGGCTGCTTCCCGGACATGACGGGAAAAGAAGTAAAACGTCAGCGTGCTGCAGGCCTGCACGTCCAGGCCGCTGCAGTATTGGTTGGGGCTGGCTGAATTCGAATAAATGCCTGCTATTGACGGACACGGGTTTTCGGCCATTGCTCTGGGCGATTCGTTCGACTGAGGATCCGGCCATGGTGCAGGAGCTGTACATCCTGCAAGTGCGAATAGAAGTGCAAATACTGCGCATGACAGCAGGAACTGTACTCGCAACACCACTTGGCTATCCATCTCGTCTCCCCCCTGATTGCTCTGAATCTCCCAACGATCAATCATATAGAAAAGCGGCTCTCAATAAAACTCAGCTTATTCATTATGTTTCTAAGTGAAATAAAACCATTGCCCTACTGAAGATCTTACCACAAAAAAGCCGCGATCTCTCTTGTTGCGCGGTGGAAATAATTCAGGACCGAAAAAACATACACCAAGGTGTTGGAAAAAGTTCGCTGGTCTCAAGGATTTCAATGTCCAATGTGTGGTTCTCAAAATTGCAGCCTTGTAATGACTCGAAACCTCAACCAATGTTCTTGGTGCAATACCAAAATTATATGGACGAAAAAAGAGATCCACTAGTCTCAGAGGGCTTTTTCTACAGGCTGAACGTTTCCTATAACCGGCTAGCAATGGAACGCAGCGGAATTGCCAGTCCGAGTTAATAGATATCAGCCTGTCTTATTTATATTATGCAGAAATTCGTCAAACAATTCTTCCAGTTCTTTATTGTATGAAGCTTTAAGCGCTTTTGCAAAACCTTCGCCATCTTCGATATCCAAAAGCAGCTTTCTAAATCCGGATGGATTTGTCGTAGCCAGATAATTTATGAACATCATACTTTGCCGATAAAACATATGATGTGTCAACTCCCAGTCGCCTGGATATTTTTGAAAAATAAAGCCACCCGTTTCATCGGGGACCAAATATTTGCCTGATTTTATGGACTCTATTGCCTGTTTTTCTGTTACCGTCTGCGCACCTCCACCATTTGAAACATAAGTGGCTAACCCCTCTTTGAACCAAACGGGCAATTCGTTCATTTTGTAGTTACCGAGTTGATCAAGGATATGGAGATGGGACAACTCATGTATGAGATACATTTTTGCAATTTCATCTCCGTCTTCAAAAACCCGGGGAGAAAGAAACAACTTTGTCAGCACTCCAGCCCGGACGTTGGCCCCATACATTTTGGTGAAGCTCTCAATTGATCGGCATACATGTACTCGAACTGGCTTGGTAAATGAACGATATTGTATTTCTTCTACTGTTTGAATCGCTGATGGAAGAAATGAGACGACCCTGTTTGCATATTCCTCGGCACCTAGTTCAAATAAGACTCTATTATCATCTCTTTGCGGGATAAAATCGTCAGTTGATCTCAAGGAAGAAATACATTGCCTTGAGAATGTACAGCCAATGAGGGACGAGAAGTTAACAGCAACCAATAGCAAAAGAGCTGTATTTTTGATAAGTTTCTTTATCATTTCATTCAGATGGAGGATGAAAAGCACTGGTTCATCCAGAGTGTTTTGTCGTTTGATTAGAGATTTAAACAAGGCGAATTCAACACCGGATATCGTCACAAGAACCTGCCATGAATGCCAGAATCAGAATGGGCTTTCTTTCGGCTTCGGCTTTATCAGACGCAGGTTCCATGTTCTCATCGTCTCGCCTTTTTCGATATCCCCCGTGACGTCTTTGCCTGACAACAGATCCGGGTTCTTGGGGTCTGCCTGGCCGCTCACCTTTATGAAATTCGTGGCTTCCCTCGGAGCTTCCCTGCTCTCGGAAGACGACGAAATCGGTTTGGGGTCGCACCGGTTGCCGGGATTGGTATCGCTCTGCTCTTCATGCCGCTTTGTAGTCACCGGTGGATATTTCACCTCGATCGTGTACTTTCCGTCATTTCGGTCAATTAAAATACGGACGGTCTCCTTGGAGGAGGCATTGCCGTTTTTCGTGATAAGATGTGATTCCTCCCGCTCTGTCTGGCGCATGGGATTCGGTTGGCCGACCCCGAACGCCCCGCACTTGATCCAGGTTGTCGACTTGTTTTTTCTGCTCAGCTGGAACTCGTACTTGTGGACGACACGCGCCATCGGACGGTCTGTGCCTTCGCTTCCCAGGGATATGGGCTGAAGCATCACTTCGACGAAATCCTTGTCGGAGTCCAAGGTCGTATACGTTGAGGTGTTGACAGCCCCCTGCGGCTGTCCGGGCCAGGAACCGACCTTCTCACTCCCGGTTTTTTCCGATTTGTTTTCGCGTTTAAAGCTGTAGCTGATCGTACCCTGCCAATGCTCTACACATTGGTTCGGGAAATGAGGAGACAGTGTCTGCACGATTTTATTGGCAAGGGATTTGCTGTTCTCCAAAGCTGTTTTACCATTTGTGGGAGGCTCACTTTCGTAGACGATCTGGGTCGGCTTATCCGTTCCCCGATCATACACCTGAACCGCCACAGAAATCCGGCCATCGGGATGAGAGAAGGAAACGATTCCCATTACATAACGAGACCCGGTCGCATCTGCCAAATTTTGCAGCATTTCCTGATCTTCCTCTTTACCTATCGTCTCGCCGAACTTCTGCCAGTCGACGACGGTAAGCGCATTGGTCTCGCTGGTCCAATCGATGCATTTGCTCCTCAGGCCATCGCCAATCTCACCTTCAAGAAAATGCGCGATGGCGCTTGCAGCCCCTTCGTCGCCGTAGGTGTACACAAAAATCGAAGAATCGGTCCCCGTCGCCCCTAGGGCCAATGTTGCAGTGGTAAGCACCACCAGCAGCAGACCTGCTAAAAAGAGTTTTTGCAAATGTCCATCCTCCTGTCGCGACCATTCGCTTTCGCGAGGTAGAGCGCACCGTCGGCGCGCCGGAAAAAATCGTCGGTGGTGCTGCCATCGCATCGTGGAAGGGCAATAGCTCCTTACAGTATTTTTTACCGCCGTGTTCAGGTCTTAAAAACAAAAACCCACTTTAAAATCAATTGAATCAACTCATTTTCTCCGCAGTTAAGCGGTCTCTAGATCGATCTCCAAGATTCTCCCAATATATTTCCACATAATACCAGGTTTTAAAAACAGCAAATTGACTTTTTCTACAGACTCAGCAACAAGTTCACCGGCGGAGCGATAGCCCCGTCCGTCGAACTTGTTATTAGGCAGCGTTGTATCAGGCCCACACAGCCCATATTTGCAGTATGGTTCCAAGCACGATCAGCCAGAAACCGGTTCTCAACTCGAAGTAGCAGGTAGTCCTTAGCCAACTGCGTATGGGGGTTTCTGGGTTATCAATGATTTCCCTCGCGATATTTGAGGGAGGCCCATAGGGATACTTATCAATATCTCTGTAGCGATTGAATATCCGTTCAAATAGGCCGCTGATCTCCAGCTGAACAACCCCAGCTAACGTGAGGGAAAGACCGCTTGTAGCCAGCCACTTCGCAGCGCCTGGAAGTTCAAGCACAAAGGTCTTCATACCAGTTGTAGCGGCAGCGGCTGAAACGAAAACGAGAACGACAAAGCCAACCTTTTCGTAACGCCTGAAGTGATTCCCCTTTCACCCTCCCCCCACCTAACTTGGATTGCACGGCCTAACTACTGAGTATCAGGAATATTCGCCCTGATACTATGATAGTGAAGAGGTTTTCGGGCAAATTTGCCCTGTTTCAATATCAGGCATCAGCCTGTAAAATGTGCTTGATATTTCCTCTTTAAGATCATGATTGAAATTCGTATTCCTCACTCATTATACACACCGAAAATGTTGACTGCTACAGTTTTTGAGGTTATGTATAAAAATACGTCTAATCGATATGTTCCGTTGTCCCTCAAAATTTTTCAGGACATGTATCTCCGCTCTGTCAATACCAAAAGAGAGAATGGTTGAGGCGTTTCCGACCCATCCGGCAGTCCATGGCAATATGGCCCCGGCGACTCAAAATCAGGCAATGAACGCCTTGGTTTTTCTTATTCCCGTCTCTCGGGAAAACCAAAAAATCCAGGTTTCGATCGTCAGCCCTTTACTCGGGCCTGCCTCCTCCCCGGATTTCTCCGCCATCTCTTGTCGACAGATTTTAACAATTTATAGTATCTGCCGATAAGCGGATTTTTCAATTGACACTAACCCTCCTTCGTAAATAGAATTCATAGTACAGGAGGCGCACCGGATCTCCGGCGAATGCAAGTATCTGATCAAGGCGACGATTAAGACGACCGATGCGTGGACAAGCCTAGTCCTCGATACCTTAAAAGATCACCAGACCATCGCTGTCGATCGTATCGACTCTAAAAGCAAGGTAAGCAGTTACTATAAACGGAGACCTGCCATGGAAAATTCTTCCCTGGACCAGAAGATCATCAATCGCAGCAAAGAATTCTTCGCCAGCATCAGCGGGGAGGCCCCGTCCATCTTCAACAAGGGATGGTGGATGGGCAAGGTCATGGACTGGTCCATGAAAAATGAGGCCTTCAAGGTCCAGCTCTTCCGTTTTATCGATGTCCTCCCCTCTCTGAACACCTCGGAGTCGCTTGCCCGCCATATCAAAGAGTATTTCGCCTTGGGCAATCAGGATGTCCCCATGGTCATGAAATGGGGGGTGAGGAGTGCCGGGATCATCGGCAAACTGACCGGCAAAGTCATGAACATGATTATCCGCTTGAACCTTGAGGGAATGGCCAGACAGTTCATCATCGGAGAGAACAGCAAAGACGCGCTGAAGACGATCAGGAAGATCCGGAAGGACGGCTTCGCCTTCACCGTCGACATCCTGGGCGAGGCCACGGTCAGCAAAAAAGAGGCCGTCGCCTCAATGGACATGTACCTGGAACTCCTGGCCGTCCTGCAGGAAAATTGCCGGAAATGGGCCCCTATCGGCGGCCATGACCTGGACTGGGGCTATGCGCCGCTGGTGAATATCTCGGTAAAACCGTCGGCCCTTTTTTCTCAGACCGATCCGATGGACTTCGAGGGCTCGGTCCGGGGCGTGCAGCAGCGCCTGGAGATCATCTACCGGAAGGTCATCGAGATGGGCGGCTTCCTGCAGATCGACATGGAGCACCATCGCTTCAAGGATATCACCCTGGAGGTCTACCGGCGGATACGCTCTTCCCAGGAATTCCGCCAGTATCAGCACTTCGGCCTTGTGCTGCAATCCTATCTGCGGGAGACCGATACCGACCTGAAGCACCTTCTGCAATGGGCAAGAGACAGCGGGCTGCCGATCTCCATCCGGCTGGTGAAGGGCGCCTACTGGGACTACGAAACGGTGACCGCCAGACAGAACGGCTGGGAGATCCCCGTCTATATGTACAAGGCAGAAACCGACGCCGCCTTCGAACGGCATTCCCGCCTGATCCTGGAAAACCAGGATATCTGCTACCTTGCCTGCGGATCGCACAATATCCGCTCGATCTCGTCGGTCATGGAGATCGCCGAAGAGTTGAAGGTCCCCGACGAGCGCTATGAGTTCCAGGTCCTCTACGGCATGGCCGAACCGGTACGCAAAGGACTCTTACATGTGGCAGGGCGGGTCCGCCTCTATGCCCCTTACGGCGACCTGCTGCCCGGAATGGCCTATCTGGTCCGGCGGCTTCTGGAAAACACCGCCAACGAGTCCTTCCTCCGGCAGTCCTTTGTCGAGGAGAAGGAGGTGGAGCAATTGATGGAAAATCCGCTCTCGACCCTGGAACGGATTTTCCTTACGAGTACGCACCCTGTAAAACATCACATCTCCCCGGATTACTTCACCAACGAACCCTTTGCCAATTTCACCAGGGCGGAGGTTCGGACGTCCTTTACCGAGGCCATCGCCCTGGCCCGGCAGAATCTGGGCCGGACCTACCCGCTTCATATCGGCGGCAAAGATATTACCACCACCGATTTAATCCCCTCGGTCAATCCGGCTGCCCCCGACGAGGTCATCGGCCTGGTCTGCCAGGCCTCAATAAAAGAAATCGACCTGGCAATCGCAGAGGCCCGTGCCGCCCTCCCGGCCTGGAAGGCGCTCTCCGCGCCAGAACGGGCGCAGTATCTGTTCAGGGCAGCCGATATCGCCAGAAAAAAGATATATGAACTTTCAGCCTGGCAGGTTCTCGAGGTCGGCAAACAGTGGGGACAGGCTCAGGCCGATGTGGCCGAGGCCATCGATTTCCTGGAATACTACGGCCGGGAGATGATCCGCTTAGGCTCTCCGCGCCGGATGGGCCGGACGCCGGGCGAGATGAACCACCTGACCTACCAGCCCAAAGGTATCGCCGCAATTATCGCCCCGTGGAACTTCCCGCTGGCCATCAGCTGCGGCATGAGTGCTGCGGCCCTTGTCACCGGCAATCCGGTGCTCTATAAACCGGCGGGGCCGTCTTCGGTTATCGGCCATAGCCTGCTTGCAATCTTTCAGGAGGCGGGACTGCCGCCCGGTGTCTTTAATTATATCCCCGGTCGCGGGGCGGTGATGGGGGACTATCTGGTGGAGCATGCGGAGGTGGCAATGATCGCCTTCACCGGCTCCATGGAGGTGGGTCAGCGCATCATCAACAGGGCCTCGGTGATTCAGCCCGGACAGGCGCTGGTCAAGCGGGTCGTGGCTGAAATGGGCGGCAAAAACGCAATCATCATCGATGACGACGCCGATCTGGACGAGGCCGTCAGACAGGTCGTCAACTCGGCCTTTGCCTTCCAGGGGCAGAAATGCTCGGCCTGCTCCCGGGTGATTATCGTCGAACCTATCTATGAAAAATTCATCGAAAGGCTGGTCCAGGCGGCAGACTCCATTGCCATCGGTCCGGCCGAGGATCCGGCCTGTTTCATGGGTCCGGTCATCAACGAAGAGGCTCAGAAACTGATCGCCGAGTATATTGCGCTGGCTAGGCAGGAAGGCCGGCTCCTGCTCTGTCGCGATGTCCCGGAGAACGGCTACTACGTCCCATTGACCATCGTCGACGGCATCACTCCGGAACATCGGCTGGCCCAGGAAGAGATCTTCGGGCCGGTGCTGGCCGTCATGAAGGCCAAGGATATCGACCAGGCCATCGACTGGGCCAACAGCACCCGCTTCGGGCTGACCGGGGCGATCTTTTCGAGGAGCCCAAGCCACCTTGAAAAGGCCAGGAAAACCTTCAATGTCGGCAATCTCTATCTGAATCGAGGTTGTACCGGCGCTCTGGTTGAGCGTCAGCCTTTCGGAGGTTTCAAGATGTCAGGGGTTGGCTCCAAGGCTGGAGGGCCGGATTATCTCGTCCAGTTCATGGACCCGCGGGTGATCAGCGAAAACACGATGCGGCGAGGTTTTGCCCCGATCGACGAGACGGACGACCAGTCAGGATAAAACGGATGACTTCGATTCATTCACCGACTCCAGCCATGCTCACCGATCAGGTTGACGAACCGGACACTCTCCAGATCGGTAATCTCAATGGCCTCTTCTCGTTTGATCAATAACTGCAATTTCTGGATACTTTGGTCGCCAACAGGCATGATCAGCCTGCCTCCATCCGCGAGCTGATCAACAAGAGGTGCAGGAATCACCGGGCCGCCCGCAGTGACGACAATTGCATCATACGGCCCGTTCTCGGGCCAGCCGAGGGTACCGTCATCCAGCTTGGCGACAATATTGTAATAACGCAGTTTGTCGAACAGCCTGCGGGCTGAAGCCAGCAGGGTATGAACACGTTCAACCGTAAAAACTTTATCACAGATACGGGACAAGACCGCAGCCTGATACCCCGACCCCGTGCCGATCTCAAGGACCCTCTCCGTTCCTGCAAGGCCCAGGGCCTGGGTCATATAGGCGACGATAAAAGGCTGGGAGATGGTCTGTCCGGCAGCGATCGGGAGCGGATAATCACCATAGGCCCTTCCCCACATCGCATCGTCGACAAACACATGCCGCGGCACATCCCGCATGGCCTTCAAGGTCAACCTATCATCAATCCCGCGCGGCAGCAGCTGCTCCTGGATCATCCGCTCGCGGATTGTTGCATAGACGTCCGTCACACTCTACTCTTTTTTATCCTGCCACCGAAACTTACCGGCCCAGCCGAACTCATCCTTGTCATAATCGCTATAGCGGCAATCAGAGACAATATCAGATTTATAGGTGATCACAATCATCCCGTAGCCGTTAGGATTAAAGTTCTTACCGACAAACGGGGTCTTCTGGAACAGCGATTTCTTCTCTTCGAAATAGACCCATTGTTCCGTATCCGCCGAGACCATCCGTTGCGAATCCGGTTCACCGAGATAGATCAGGACGTCATTCCGGCTTGATTTCCCGATCGTGATCAAGCTGGCATCGGAGGCCAGATGCCTGACGGGATAATTGCTGCAGCCCGTGAAAATACATACAACCACCAGCAAGAGGCCACTTAAACGACGCGATGAGAGCATACCTTTCTCCCTGAAAGATGGACATAAAAAAAACATAAACGCACCCTCGCTCTATAGCCTGTGGGCCTCAATTTTTCAACTTTTATATGAACCTTCCTGCCGGGAAAAAACATCGGCTGCCCGGAATCAGAATAATAAACCAGGCAACAACAACATCAATTCCGAGCATTTTCCATAGCAGTCTAGCTTTTTATAACCCGGTTCAGAATCCGATAATTTCTCTCCACCATCTCCAGCGGGTCGACCAGAAGACCGGCCTGGATCATCGCATTATCGAATATCTGCTCAGCCACTTCGCCTGCGAACCACTCGTCGGTCTTCATAAGCTCGGAGAGCTGTAAAATAAGAGGGCTCTCGAAATTAATCTCCAGATTCTTTTTGGTCCTCTCATGGAGAAGGCCCTTTTCAAGCCGGCTGGCAGAAAGCACCCGTTCCATCGTCGAGGTCATGTAGCCATCCGGATTGACGATCATGGCCGGGGAATCGACCAGACGTTTGGACTCGATCACATCGGCGACCTTGTCGGCCAGGGTCTTCTTCAACCAGGAGATCAGGCCCTCTTTGGCACCTTTATCCAGGGAAGACTCGTTCTGGGCCGCATCGGCGCCGTCTTCTTCACCGCCTTTCGGGATCGACAGGTCGGCCCGGTCGGCCGAGACCAGTTTTTTGCCGTCAAACTCGGCCAGGTGACTGAGAACAAAATCGTCTATGGGCTCCATCGTGTACAGGATTTCGATATCGTTTTTCCTGAACATTTCGGTATAGGGACCTGCCTCGATTGCCGCCCGGCTTGGTCCGTTGATATAGTAGATCTGCTCCTGATCGGGCCGCATGCGCAGCACATAATCGGCAAGTGCAATCGGCTTTCCGGCCTCGGACTTCGAGGATTCGAACCGCACCAGCCGGCCGAGCTCTTTCTGAAACTCATAATCGGAGGTCATCCCCTCTTTTAAGTAGATCCCGAAGGTCTTCCAGAACTCCAGATAGGCCTCCGGTTCCCTACCGGCCTCCTCATCCAGATATTTCAGGAAACGTTTGGTGATCACCTTGCGGATTTTGGCAACCAGGGAATTATCCTGCAGCGACTGCCGCGAGATATTCAAGGGCAGGTCTTCACTGTCGACAACCCCCTTTAAAAAGCGCAACCACTCCGGCAGAATATTCTTCGAGTGCTGATCGATCAGGATCCTCTGACAGTAGAGATTGACCCCCGGATCGACCCGGCCGAATCCCATGACCTCAAAATTTTCTTTCGGTACAAAGAGCAGGGCATTGATGGCGAGAGGCGCATCGGCTGAAAAGTGGAGGCGGTAGAGCGGTTCGTCAACGGCATTGCCGATAAATTTATAGAATTCGGCATAGTCTTTTTCGGCAATCTCGTTTTTATTTCGGGTCCAGATGGCCTGCACGGTATTGACCGTCTCCCCCTCCAGCTTGATCGGAAAGGAGACGAAGGCTGAGTACTGTTTGATAATCGATTCCACCTTCCATTTCACAGCATAGTCATGGGCGTCTTCCTTCAGCTCGACAATGATCTTCGTGCCGCGATGCAGGCCGGTCTCCTCCTTGATGGTAAACGAACCGGACCCGTCGGACTCCCATTCATGCCCTTCGCTGCCGTCCCAGGAACGGCTCTGCACCCGGACCCTGGTGCCGGCCATAAAGGCCGCATAAAAGCCGACCCCGAACTGACCGATCAGGTTGACATCCTTTTTCGCGGCCTCGACTAATTGCAGCAGAAAGGTATTCGACCCGGAATGGGCAATGGTTCCCAGATTCTCTTCCAGCTCCGTTCTGGTCATACCAATGCCGGTATCGGTAATGGTCAGGATGTGTGCCTTCTCATCCAGATCGATGGTGATCTCGAGGGGCATATGGGAATCGAAGACATCGCCGGCCGTGAGGCTCTGATGCCTGAATTTTTCCAGCGCATCGGCGGCGTTGGAAATAAGTTCCCGAATAAAGACATCCCGCTCCGTATAGAGAGAATGAATTACTATATCGAGTAGTTTCTTGGTTTCAGCCTTGAATTCATAGGTCGTTGTTTGCATTTTTCACCTCATGAGTTGTATCGTCTTGGAGTCCGGATTCTTTTTGCGAACCCTTTCCATTGATTTTTTCCAGAAAGTCGGCGAAAATAGTAAACATATATCACTGTCTGTCAAGCCGCTCGGCCGGATCGCCTTCATCTTTTACAAGCCGGGAGCATCCAATGAGAATTGTTGCATTTGGAGATATCCACATGTCCTCCGGGGAGATCCGCAACATCCCGGGAATCGAAACGGCCGACCTGATCATCCTGAACGGGGATCTGACCAATTACGGCACCAGGCACGACGCTAAGAGGATCCTCAATGAGATCCTCTCCGTCAATCTGAGTGTCTTGGCCCTGATCGGCAACCTCGACAACTTCGAAATCAATGATTACCTTGATGAGCTGGATTTGAATCTCCATGGTCAGGCCCGTCTTTTCCAGGAGAAGGTGTGTCTGATTGGTATCGGCGGCTCGAATATTACCCCGTTTCGGACACCGACCGAATTTTCGGAAGATGAGCTGGCAACCATCGGTGAACAGGCATACAGCCAGGGTCTGGAGTTCAAGATGCTTTCTGAATCACTGCACAATTCACGCATTCCGGTCATTCTGGTCAGCCATGCGCCACCGCACGGCACCCTCCTTGACAGGCTGCGGAACGGCCGCCACGTCGGCTCGCGGGCTATCAGGACAATCATCGAAAAACACCAGCCCGACCTGTGCATAGCCGGCCATATCCATGAAGGCAAAGGAGTCGATACCATCGGCCGGACCACGGTCATCAACCCCGGCATGTTCCGCCAGGGCGGTTGGATTGACATTCGGATCAACACCTCATACATCGAAGCGACACTGCAATGAACACGAAAGACACACTGATTATCGGAGCCGGACTTTCCGGCCTGACCATCGCCCAGACCCTGCGGGTCAGATGTTATGGACACAGATTTCTGCTGCTTGACAAGAATGAGAGGACCGGCGGGGCAATCCGTACACATGCCGAGGACGGTTTCATCGCTGAGGCCGGGCCCCACGGTTATCTCGACAACTGCCGGGAGAGCCAGGACATCCTCGTGGACATCGGTCTTACCACCGAGTGCCTCCATGCCCCTTTGAGCCGGTTTGTCCGCTATGTCTATATAGCAGGTTCACTCCGTCAGATCCCGCAGACCCCGCTTGCGATCATAAAGTCCCCCCTTATCCGGTGGAAGGCCAAATTTCAAATATTTGCCGATCTGTGGAAAAAACCGCTTCAGGGAGAACCGACGGTCGCCGCCTGGGCGGCCTATCGTTTCGGCGCCTCCCTGCTTCCCTTTGTCGATGCCGCCTTGACCGGCACCTATGCAGGCGACATGGATAAACTCACCATCGACGGGGTTATGCCTGGCGTTCGGGCACTGGAAAAGAAACACGGCTCGGTCATCCGGGGTCTTCTGGCGGCAAAATGGCAGCGGAACCGCCCCGGACGGCTGTCTATGCCGGCCATGACCAGCTTCCCCGGCGGCATGCAGAGACTGCCGGAGCGGCTGACCGAATTTCTCCGGCCGGAGATTGATCTGCAGTTAAACTGCAGTGTCGAAAATATCAGCAAGACCGAAGACGGCTGGCAGGTGGAATCGGAAAAAGGGACCTTTCAGGCCGCAAATCTCGTCCTCGCCCTGCCGGTCAATGCCTCTCTTGCCCTTCTGAAGGGCATCGACAACCGGATCCCCCTGCCTGATCTCCCGGAGGCGAGGATCGCCACAGTCGTTCTCGCCTTTGCCCGAGAGGTCAAACTGCCGCCGGGTTTTGGCTATCTGATCCCTGAAAGTGAGGGCAGGTTTACCCTGGGCGCCCTTTTCTCGTCGAATATGTTTCCGGGCAGGGCCCCTGCCGACTGTTCCCTGATCGAAGTCCTGGCCGGAGGCCGCAGGCATCCGGAACGGGCCGAACTCGATGACCGGACTCTTATCCGGCAGGCACTGGACGATGTCAAAGATATTCTGAACATCTCCTCCGAACCCATATATACAAAGGTCCTGCGAAACAGCAGCGGAATCCCGCAGCCGGAACAGGGTTATCCGGACCTCCTGGCCTGGCGGAACAGACTGGTAAACGAACAGCAGGGACTTTTCATCTGCGGTTTCGGCTGGGACGGAATTGGAATGAACGATATGATCAAGACAGCCGGCCGGGTTGCTGAAAGCATCATGGCCGGCCGGAAAGACTCCGGGCAGGAGACATCTGTCAAAGGGGTCTATTTTTAGCCCCCTGCACCTTTTTACAAACTTAGAGCTTCTGGATCTTGCTGCTCAGCAATCTCACCTGTTCGTCGACCGAGATATTCCGGATGGCAAGCCCGGTCACGACCTTGATGGAATGCAGGACGGTGGAATGATCCCGGTTAAAGGTCCTGCCGATGTCGGCAAGCGATTCCTGGGTATGTTTCCGGCACAAATACATCGCAACCTGCCGGGGAAAGGTCAGGGTCTTTTTCCTGGAGCGGGACTGCATCTCCTGAATACTGACCCTAAACTGCCGGCCGACGAACTCACTGATCGTCTCGGCGGTCAATATCTTCGGCTCACCGACCACCGACCGCACGACCTCCTGCACCAGCTCCATATCAACGGCACGGGCCATCAGGTTTGCCTTGGCACGGATAGCAATAATTGCAGACTCAATCTGCCGCACATCTCCTTTGATATGCTGGGCAAGATAGGCGACAAACTCCTCCGGCAACTGCAGGTGATAACAATGCAGTTTGTTGCGGACAATCCGTTGACGGGTTGTCGGATCCGGGGCCTGGATGGTGGTCACCAGACCCGAGGCCATCCGGGAACGGAACTCACCATCGATGCCCTCCAGATCACGTGGAATCCTGTTTGCTGTCAGGATAACCCTCTTTCCCGATTTGATAAGGGAATCAAGGATTTCATTCAGCTCCTCCTGGGTCTTCTTTTTTCCGGTCAGTGAATGGACATCTTCGACCAGCAGTATATCACAGTTTTCATGATACTTTCTTTTGAATCCATCCATGGTGTTCGCTTTGATATCACGAACCATCTCGGAGGAAAACTGCTGCGCCGTAACATAATGCAGACGCGTCATTGGCGATTCAGCCTGAATCTGATGGGCGACGGCCTGGGTCAGATGACTCTTCCCCAGTCCGGTGGAACTGTTTATATAAAGACAAGGTCCGATCGAATCGTCAGAGACGGACATCGACCGGCAGGCCGACTGGGCAAGGATATTGCTCTCCCCCACCATGAATTCCTCAAAGGTATACCGTGGATGCAGCGAACGCACACACGATCCTCCTGACGGAAGATGAGGGAGACGCAGCTGTTCCCCCTTTATCAGGGTGGGCAGGAGTTGGTTCTTTCCCTCACAGAGAACCACCTTTCTATGCAAGGGGTCGGCTTCGTTAAGCTTCTCTTGGATGATAGCCAAATAATTCTGCGCAATATAGGCACTGAAAAAGCGATCCGGACAAGCCAGCCTGATCCTATCTTCCTGAACCTGCACACAGGCAAGCGGTTCGATCCAGAGATTAAAGATATTATCAGAGAGCTCTTCCTGTAGAATCTCCTTCGTTTTATCCCAAACCATCGATTCTCTCCAGAAAAAAAGATTTACTACCGATCCAGAACAAGTACGGTCAATCTCTACAGTAATTTCTATGAAATAATGAAAACAAGAAGAATGCATGTCTAGCACGCGGGAAGATTATCTGAAACGATCCATCTCCTCCTTGAACCAGTCGGAAATGTTCTTCGACCACGTCATGCATGCCCGATGATAAACTCCATTTTCCTCTTCCCGTCAAAGACGATTTTCAGAAATTTTTCCGGAATTCTCTTTTGATTCTGTTAACAGTCACGGATACAGATGCAGCCTGGCTTTCCACGGCCTGCCTTCGGGAGGCCTTAATTCTACTGCCCTAACAAAAACAGTGCTTTTACCACGAAATTCCGATTAGTTACGAAAGCAACCGGAAGTTTATCAACAATTTAATCTTGTTCTTTAATTCAATTATTCCCAAGATTACTAAAATTACCTAAAATTACCTTAAAATATCATTGCTGAAATTCCGGGATCATTGTGCAATCAAGGGTTTCATGAAATTTTGATCAAAAAAAAATATTTTTCTAATCCTGAGCTGTCTGCTTGACTGTCGGATCAACGACCATCCTTTCCACCGCCCTGGCCATCGTCAGGACTTTGACCTCCTTTGCCCCTGCCCGCATGAGGGCACCGGCACATTCAATAACGGTGGCGCCGGTCGTGAGAACATCATCGACCAGACAAACGCCCTTGCCGTTGATATTCTCCTGCCGGGTTACCGCAAAGGCTGCCCGGAGGTTTTTTCTTCTCTCTTTGCCGCCAAGGCCGGTTTGCGGCACCGTGTCTCTGGTTCTGACCAGTATCTCAGGACGTATTGCCTTTGCTTGCCCTGGGAAAAAAATGCGGGACAGGAGAAGTGACTGATTCAGCCCTCTCTCCCGTAGTCGCTTCAGATGAAGGGGAACCGGGACGATCAGATCACATGAGGCGAAGGGCCCAAAATCGAACGGCGCAGCTATGTGCCTGAGGGTAGACAAAACCGTCCTGTCGGTTCTATATTTCAGCAGGTGGAGAAGTGTGCTCACCGGAGGAGCGTAAAGGGCTACTGCTCGTGCCAGAAGATAGGGCGGAGACTTGCGCAGACAGTTGCCGCAGAGATGATCACCTCCGTTTCCATCTCCAAAGAGGGCACCACACCTGACACACAGAGGTGAATGCAGATACCGGACGTCATCCAGGCAGGAATTACAGAGGGACAGAGAGCCGGACGAGAGCTTTCGACACGATGCACAGACCGTTGGGAAAAGAAGATCGAGAAATGGTTGCAGCCAATAACTAAACCCCATGCTTTGCGTCCTCCTGATATAAACGATTTATAATCATTCCAAAGACGGCACAGCTTTTTCTCAAGAGCTTTGAGAAAAGAGATTATCAATTGCAGACAAAAAGCCATAATACACTGAGAACATACCCTCTTCTTCTACTATATCAAAAGGATCTTCTCTATCCCGCAGATCTTTTTATCTCACTTTCATTTGTGTTCTTTGCATTTTTTCGCAAACATGGCATAATGGGCAGGATTTTATTCTCGCCAAATTTGATTTTTCACGGGATATACATGGTATTGGCAATTTTTCTTTCAATTATTACCAGGTAGGGATAACCATATGTGCTTAACAAGGGAACGATCATCGGATACCTCTCAAATGCGCGCTCTTTTTCCAAAAAAGGTACTTCTTCTCCTGCTTTTTCTGCAGTTCCCTTTTTTTGCCGGACAAGCAAAGGCCGCTGGGCAGACCGCATTTCTCCCTCTTAAGGTCAATAGCCAGACAAATGCTGCAGAGCTCGCCAGGTCTGCCGATACCGGTTTGGCAGAAGCACTGCACGCCTATAATCTGACAATGATCGACAGGGCCGGAGCTGAAAAAATGGTTAACTACAACGGTACCTGGCCTCCAAGCGCGAAGGATCTGCATCAGATCTCCGCAACAACGGGAACAAATAACATTGCCGCAGGTTCTATCACTGTTCTTGGCAATCAGATCAGTATTGACGTCAAGGTCTTCGACCTGCTGTCTGTGAGCACCCCGACCTATTACACCAGACAGGCAAAGTCCTCTGCAGATCTGCCGGAGTCGCTCAAGGAAATAGTGAGAGACATAGTTGCCTATACGGCACGGGATTTCGCCATTGCTTCCATCTCTCCCGAGGGAAACAAAAACATCGATTCCGGGGCCATTCTGCGAAATATTAAAAGCAAGGTGGGCGATCCTTATAATCCATCCGTTTTGCGGGAAGACCTGAAATCAATTTATCAGATGGGATTTTTCGACGATGTTCAGGTTGATGTAAAAGACAGCCCAAAAGGGAAGGTTGTTGTCTTCAGGACCATGGAAAAACCGATAATCAGTTCTCTTACCTATAAAGGCATCGCTGAGCTCGATGAAAAAGACGTCAAGGAGGCTGCCAATATCAAGGAACAGAGCATCCTGAATCCCTTTAAACTGAACAACAGTGCGGAAAGCATCAAAACTTTCTATAGATCAAAGGGCTATTACAACACCAAGGTTACACCCGAGATTGCTTACCCTACCCCTCACTCCGCAGAGGTCACGTTTGCAATCGACGAGGGCAAAAAAATCTACATCAAAGAGATCCGTTTTCGAGGAAACAACACCTTTAAAGCCGGCGAACTCCAGGATGCGATGAAAACCAGCACCAAATGGATTTTTTCCTGGCTTACCGAGGCAGGGCTTCTTGATAAAGACCAGCTCAAGCAAGACACGGACAGTATCGTTGCTTTCTACAATAATAATGGATTCTTAGATGCAAGAGTCAGCGATCCTATTATCACCCAGGACCAGGAGTACCTTTATGTCACCTTTGACGTAGAGGAAGGCACGCGGTATACCGTAGGCACCATCGACTTTACGGGGGATTTAATCACGGACAAACAGACGCTTGTTGATATGATGTCCGTGCGTAAGGAAAAATTTCTGAGCAGAAAGGTTCTGCGTGAAGATATCCTCAAAATTCAAGATCTCTACGGCGAAAAAGGCTATGCATTCGTTGATATCCGGCCGGATCTTAAAAAGTCACCGGATGAAAAACGTTTTGATATTATGTTAAATATCAAACAGGGGGATCTCGTCTATATCAACAGGATCATTATCAAAGGAAACAGCCGAACCCGGGATAACGTCATCCGTCGTGAACTCAAGGTAGCCGAAGGTGGCATATTCGATTTAAAGGCCTTGCGCACCAGCTCGGAAAAACTGCAGCGACTGGGCTTTTTCGAAGATGTAAGCATCAAACCGGAACCAACCGGCGATCCGGCGCAGATGAATCTGGATATCGATGTTAAGGAAAAAAGCACCGGACGATTCAGCGTCGGCGTCGGTTACAGTTCCGTCGACCAGGTAGTTCTTATGGGTCAGATCTCTGAAGATAATTTCCTGGGCCTTGGCGACAGGCTTGCTTTCAGCGCCACCACCGGAAGCAGCAGCAGGCAGTTTAATCTCTCCTTTACAGACCCGCATGTGAACGACTCACGCCTGTCCCTGGGAATGGATGTTTTCAATCTTATGCGGGAATATACAAATTATACTACCAACACCAAAGGCGGTGGCATTCGTCTCGGCTACCCGATTTGGGGTGAATGGATAGGAATCGCCGGTTATAGATTTACCGATACACATTTAACCAATGTGACCGCCGATGCTCCTTATATCATTCAAGAATCAGTGAATATCCACACAACAAGTGCAATGACATATACCTTGAAGCGGGACGTTCGGGATAAATTGTACGGTCCCACCAAGGGCTCCTACAATCTTGTCAGTGTTGAATACGCAGGCGGTCCTTTTGGTGGTGACGCCCAGTTTACCAAGCTTGAAGGAGAGACCTCCTGGTATTTTCCGCTGTTCTTGGGAACAGTCTTCCATGTCCGCGGATCTGCCGGACAGGCATGGGAAAATGAAACAGGCAAACTCCCCGTTTACGAGAGGTATTTTCTGGGTGGCATCAATACGGTGCGCGGATTCAAATACGCCTACATAAGCCCGACGGAAAATGGCCAACGTATTGGAGGGGACAAGATGTGGTATACAAATACGGAATTTCTCTTCCCGCTTGTCGCCAAACAGGGGGTTCAGGGCGTTGTCTTTTATGATATGGGCAGGGTGTTCAATAACAATGAGAACTGGTCGTTCAGCGATTTCAGAAAATCCACCGGCCTTGGTATCAACTGGTACTCACCTATGGGGCCGTTGCGTCTGGAGTGGGGATATAATCTCGACCCTCAGTCTGTGGCGGGTAAACAAGAGGCTCACTCCGTCTGGGATTTCACCATGGGCGGCTCTTTCTGACATAATCGCTCGTTTTCTCTAAAACTCTCTCTCAATGCCGGTTGCGCCAGTCGCAACCGGCTCTTTTTTTAGTGATGCTGTCTTCCCTCTCACAACAACTGCTGCAATCAGGTACAACCATCAATATTGCAGGTCTGCGCGGTAGCAGCCCTGCATTAATCAGCGCTCTGTCGACGTCCGGGCCATGCTGCTGCATTCTCCCTGATGAACATCTGAGTTCCATTTTCGAACAGGATCTTCGGCTGTTTACCGATACCCGGATCCTGGTTTATCCCAGCTATGAGGTTCCTCCCTATACGCCGCTCTCACCGGACCAGCAGACGACTGCTGCCAGGTTGTCCACCCTTTACTGCCTGCTTGAGAAGCAAAAACAGTTTTTTCTGATTACCTCGATCGAGGCACTGATGCGTCGAGTCCTGCCGGGGAAAACTATTAGCGGTTCAGCTGAACTTATCATAGCTGGAGAGGAATGCGACCAGGAGCAGCTGGCTGCTGCTTTGATCAGGGCCGGATATGAAAAAGTTGCACTGGTCCAGAGAATCGGAGACTTTTCCATCCGGGGAGGTATCATCGATATTTTTCCGCCTCCGTTTCCCCTTGACCATGGATCGATCCAGGACGGCCCGGTCCGTCTCGATTTTTTTGGTGATACCGTGGATTCATTGCGGGTATTTAATCCGCTGAGCCAGCGTTCCGAGAAGGAACTCGCCGAGATGACCGTATTGCCTGTCAGTGACATTCTGTTGCCGCAACGGAATTCACCGGCCCAGAACCGGATTCTTAAAAATTTCCGCAACGCCGCGGTCACACATCATTGGGATAGATTCCAGACAGAGCTGATCTACGACCATATCGTTCATAATCGACGGTTTGCCGGGATGGAGTTTTTTCTGCCGCTCTTCTCCCCGGATCCGGATAAAACGACGACTTCTGCTTTTGATTTTCTCCCGCAGGATACACGGCTCGTCATTGTTGACCCGGAATCCTGCCGGCAGACGGTACAGCTTATCTCGGAAAGGATCGAGGCCAATTATCTGGAGGCCTTGAAAAATTC
Source organism: uncultured delta proteobacterium (assembly GCA_903901335.1). GTDB lineage: Bacteria > Desulfobacterota > Desulfobulbia > Desulfobulbales > Desulfocapsaceae > CAIUQR01. The sequence goes on from CAIUQR010000065.1 coordinate 100,025, forward strand.
CTCTCCGGCCCTTCCTCCATCCGACCTCTTTCTGAATCAAAGTCAGATCCAGGATCGGATCACTTCATATTCGCGCCTGCTCTGTTCTGATTTCAGCGAGGAGTCAACCCAGTCCATTTCCATAACCACGACCAATCACCGACTGCTCAAACAGGATATCGGAGCCCAACGGCGCAAGCGGGGACTGATTGCACCGCTTGCAGATCAGATCGCTCTCTGGCAGGGGCAAGGGGATACGGTCATCATCTGCTGCCGATCAAATCGCCACACCAGGAACCTGGCTGAACTTCTTGACAAACATGGCCAGAGCATTGCCTTACTCGAAGCACCGCTGAATTTACTCCGGGAAACGCAGGAGACAGACTCTCTCTTTCTCTGCAACCATCCACTGCAGGAGGGGTTCAGCCTTCCGGAACACCAGCTTCATTTTCTTTCGGAAAGTGAGCTGTTCGGAGAGATGCGGCTCGGGAGCCATAAAAAGGGACAACACCGGAAAGGTGAACCAATCCGATTCGCCGAACTCAAAGATGGGGACGTGGTTGTCCACAGGGACCATGGACTTGGTTTCTATCATGGCCTGGTCACAATGGAATTCAATGGCGTACGCAATGACTTTATGCTCATCGAGTATAAGGACGGTGACCGTCTCTATTTGCCTGTTGACCGGCTGAATCTGGTCACCCGCTATGAGGGATTATCGGATTCCACACCCAGAATAGATAAGCTCGGCACCCAATCCTGGAAGACAGTCAAGGCAAAAGTCAAGGCAGAGGTCTGGAAGGTGGCCCAGGATCTTCTGGAGATTTACGCCCAGCGGGAAATCCGGGAAGGGAGGCGCTTTTCCCCACCTGCCGAGTTGTTTCACGAACTCGAAGAATCCTTCCCCTACGATGAGACGCCGGGCCAGGATAAGGCGATTACCGATGTCATCGACGACCTGGTTTCCGACCGGCCGATGGACCGGCTCGTCTGTGGCGATGTCGGCTATGGCAAGACGGAGGTCGCCATCCGCGCCGCCTTCAAGGTGGTGGAGGATGGCTTCCAGGTCGCCATTCTGGTACCGACCACGGTCCTGGCCGAACAGCATGCCCATACCTTCAAGGAACGGCTGCAGGGTTTTCCGGTCACCGTTGAATGCATCAACCGTTTTCGGACCGTCGCCACCCAGCGGCGTCTTGTCAAGGAACTGGCGGCCGGCAAGATTGATATCATCATCGGCACCCACAGGCTGCTTTCCAAAGATGTCGTTTACAAGAATCTGGGCCTGCTCATTGTCGACGAAGAACACCGTTTCGGGGTCAGTCATAAAGAGAAGATAAAGCATATCAAAGCAGAAGTGGACATCCTGACCCTCACCGCCACCCCGATCCCCCGCACCCTGCAGATGTCCCTGCTCGGGATTCGCGATCTCTCGGTGATATCCAGCCCGCCTGAAAACAGACGGCCGGTCAAGACCTTTGTCGCCCGTTATGATGAGCTGGTGATTAAAGAGGCGGTGCTGAAGGAGATACGGCGTAACGGTCAGGTCTTTATCGTCCACAACCGGGTGAAGACCATCCATCGAATGGCGGCAACCGTTCAGAATCTGGTCCCTACGGCCCGTATCGGCGTGGCCCACGGCCAGATGGACGGCAAGGAACTGGAGGACATGATGGTCTCTTTTGTGGATAAAGAAATCGATGTCCTGATCTGCACGACCATTATCGAATCCGGTCTGGATATCCCCGCCGCCAATACGATCATCATCAACCAGGCGGACATGCTGGGATTGGCTGAGATTTATCAGCTGCGAGGCCGGGTCGGCAGATCCGATGTCCAGTCGTATGCCTACCTGCTGGTCCCCTCCCTGGACGGACTCAGCAAGGACTCCAAGGAACGTCTGCGCGCCCTGATCGATTATAGCGACCTGGGCGGTGGTTTTAAACTGGCCATGAGCGATCTGCAGATACGCGGAGGCGGCAACCTGCTCGGTGTTTCCCAGAGCGGCCACATCGCCGCCATCGGCTATGATCTCTATCTGGATCTCCTGCAGAAGACCGTCGCCGATCTGAAATCCCGGGTTTCATCCGGCGCTGAACAGATTGAGTCCGATGATCTCGACCCGGAAATCAACCTGCAGATCTCGGCTTATATCCCCGAGGACTATATCTCCGATATCAACCAGCGGTACCAGGTCTACCGGAGGATATCAGCCCTGTCGTCGGCCGACGAGACCTTCCATATCGACCTGCAGGATGAAATCACCGACCGTTACGGCAAATTACCGCAGGAAACATCCAATCTCTTTCAAATTGTGGCCCTGAAAAAAGATCTTGTCACCCTTCGTATCAGCAAACTTGAAAGAGGGAAAGACAATCTCGTCTTCTCCTTTCAGGATACGACACCGGTCAGTCCGGAAAAAATCCTCCTTTACCTGAGCAGGGGAAGCGGCAAGACTGCACGCCTCACCCCCGAGGGGAGGCTTATCATCCAGGCAAGGCTCGACTCGCTTGCGGCCGTCTTTGCTGCCGTACGTACAACCTTAACCGACCTGATCTCTTTAACCAATGAGTAACACCACCGCACAGATTCAACCTCACTTCTCCTGGTCCGGTATCGATACCGTCCTTCTGGATATGGACGGCACCCTTCTGGATAAATATTTTGATGACTATTTCTGGGAAGAATATGTCCCCAAGATCTTTGCAGAAGCAAATGATCTCAGCCCGGATGATGCACATAAAGCATTGCTTGCCCGTTATGAACGCGTGGAGAGCACCCTGCAATGGACGGATCTCGATTACTGGTCCGATCAGTTGCAGCTGGATATCCCCGAACTCAAATGCAGGATCGATCATTTGATCCAGGTGCATCCCTATGTGATCGATTTTCTGAAATTCACCCAATCTATCGGCAAAGACGTCCACCTGGTAACCAACGCCCATTCCAAAACCCTGGACATTAAACTGCGAAAAACTGCTCTCGGTCCGTGGTTTACAAGGATTATCTGCTCGGAAGAGGTTGGCGAGGCAAAGGAACATCCGGAATTTTGGAAAAATCTCGAAAAGATGCTTGGTTTCGACAGGGAGCGGACTCTTCTTGCCGACGATACTCTTAAGGTGTTGCGATCAGCGAAGAACTCCGGCATACGTCATTTAATCCATGTGGCACGGCCGAGCTCACGTCTGCCGATTAAATTTTCCAAAGAGTTCCCTTCCATTACCTATTTCAAAGAACTGATTTTTTAGGAAACCGGTGGGTCATCGATGCTGCCCCTGTCCGCCTGGCCCGGAGGTGACGACAATCTCCTGCTTCCGTCTAACAGCCATTGCCAAGTTATTGCAGTGCTGGTAGTATTTGAAAAATGAGAGAGTGGAGTTGAAACCTTACTGGATCTGACCCATACGACTGGCAATGTATCGTTTTAAAGAAGACATTAACTGGAACGCTCATTTCTGGTTTGACGGACAGCTGATTAAAAAAATGATATGGGCAAAGCTTCCCAAAGCAGCTAAATCCATCTATCCTGTTATTGCCTGCCACCGAAATGAAAAAGGCATCGCTTATCCAGGCGAACGTATCATAGCTATCCTTTCCGGTCGCACTGATAAAACAGTCCGGAATGGTATCCGGGCTCTTGACGGACTCTTCAATATCAAGATTACAAACTATATAACTTCCAGGGGCCGACGCTCGAAAAAGTTCTTCATCGCCGCCCCGCCAAGAGTTCCCGGCCGGGCCTTTCCGTTTTATAAATGTCTTTTGGAAAAAGGCCTCTGGCAGGAGTTGAGTCCGACGGCCCAGGCGCTCTATCCGGTCATGCGCCATTTCGGTTTTTTTGCAGGGGACACCTATCGTCTCTACCAGGATCCCGAATATGCCGACGACGATTTCGACCGTGTCTACCGAGCCAGAGATTTTGATTTCTGCGAGGCGGAACCGCTGCAAATGGCTCTGCATGCAGGTATTTCTCGACAATCGCTCGCTCCCGCCCTGGAGGACCTTCTTGCCTGTGATTTGATCGAGGCCTTAGACCGGGACCCCGGGGGGCATGTTTTTCTCTGGAAGGTCTTTTTCAAGACCCAGAGCTGGTTCCCGCGCGATGCCCTGAATAAGAAGATAGAAGAACGCTATGGAAACCAATGATTGCATCTGTTTCTGTCCTTGGGGAAAAAGAGAAATACCCTTTGCGTTCTGATACCTGATGCAGTAAAAATGGGAAATAACTGTTGCAAATAAGCTCACCTTCAAACCAGGTCCGCCATGTCTAGACAATCGCTTTTTACTCTTTTCTCATTTGTTCTCGTCCTGTTGGCCGGATGCGCGTCGAAGCCGGTCACCTATTCCGGAATCCGCTTCCCGGCCACCGACCAGGCCGGGGTTACCTTTCAAGAAAAGGAGGTCCCTCCCCAGTGCAGAGCCTTTGCCCATGTCATTGTCCATACTCCAACCGGACTGACCGGAGCCAGGATAGGCCAGCAGATCACCGAATACGCCAAGGACAAAGGTGCAGACCTTATCCTCATCGGCATGAGCAGGAGGACACCAGGCAAAGGAACCAATGACTTCCAGTTTTTTTTCTACGGCCCGAAAGAGGATTATCTCTTTAATAAGGGCTGGTTGGGCTGGAAATTCGGTTATAAAGACTGGGAAAATAGTGGCGGCATGATCGGCTTCGGCTATAACAACTGGTCGGATACCACCGTCAATGATTTCAGCATGAAGATCCAGACGGTTTTACTGAGGTGTGAAGCAGGACGTCCGTAGATCAACCAGGGGAGATTCCCCTCTCCTTTCCTCTTTACCCCTTGTCTTAGGGAGGGCGTCCACGATGAGCTCTCCCCAAGCTTTTTTCACCTTCTTTTTCCATGCGGTTGTCTTTTCTCTCCCTTTTTCCTGTCTTTCTTTTTCCAACAGAAAAACCTCTGGCAGGGACAGTTAATGATCCCATTCGCGGCTGAATCGCCCAACACACACCTCTCCTTTTTCACCCCTTCTTTTTTGCAGAACATGATTTTATTCAATGACTGGAGCAGGCATACCTTCTCTTGAATCAAAAGAGTACCGTTTCGGCACCGTATAGAGACACAAAAATTGTCTCACACACTTAACAAACCGTTTATACAAATAATAATAAAAATTTAACACTCTTTTCGAAGAATGAAAATCGTATTTTCCTATTTTTTCCTTGACAAAGAAAAAACGTTTTCATAAAACAGTCAATACAAAGACGGTAACAATGTTCTTTCATAATATTTTCTTTATCATTGTTTGTTTTTTTTATTATATATTTTCAACATGTTATAAAATATAATATGCCAAAACAAAATTCCATAATGCCGCAACAATGGATTTTAGTTTATTGGCTCGTAATGAGTATAACACATTGTAAATAGATACTTATCTCTTGCAATTGTGGTGCTCATGATTGTCTGGGGGGAGAGATTGCAGTAACAATGTTAGATGAAATCCCTTGATGATTTATATGCTTTACGGTATAAGCCTTTGAGGGACCCAGACAGGTGGATGGGACAAGTGGACTAAATATCAGACCAAATGAGGACAAGCTATGACTAATTTTGATGCTGTATTTTCCCGTAGTGTTGATAAACCGGAAGAATTTTGGGCGGAGGCCGCAAAAGGCATTGACTGGTACAAAGAATGTGACAAAGTTCTTGATTCTTCAAACCCTCCTTTTTATCGCTGGTTCAAGGGCGGTAAAATGAATACCTGCTACAATGCTATTGACCGTCATGTAAAAAACGGCCGTGGAGATCAGGTTGCAATTATTTATGACAGTCCGGTAACCAACACTATCGCCAAAATCACCTATAAGGAACTCCTTGAAAAGGTTTCCCTTTTTGCAGGCGGCCTGCAGAGTTTAGGCCTGAAGAAAGGTGATACCACCATTATCTATATGCCGATGATTCCGGAAGCGGCCATCGCCATGCTGGCCTGTGCCAGGCTCGGCGCCGTACATTCCGTGGTCTTCGGCGGATTCGCTGCCAACGAGCTTGCCATTCGGATCGATCATGCTGAACCAAAGATCATCATCACCGCCTCCGGCGCCGTGGAAGGCAAAAAAGTCCTAGCCTATAAACCTCTTGTCGACAAGGCAATCGAACTCTCCGCTCACAAGCCGGAAAAATGCGTCCTCTTCCAGAGGGATATCGTCAAGGCCGAGATGAAGGCTGGTTTCGACGTTGACTGGAATAAGCTGGTTGCAGACAGCAAACCTGCTGACTGTGTTCAGTTGGATGCCACCGACCCGCTCTATATCCTTTATACCTCTGGCACCACTGGAATGCCGAAGGGCGTCCTGAGAGATAACGGCGGTCATGCCGTAGCCCTGCATTGGAGCATGAAGGCAATCTATAATATAGACGCAGGTGATGTCTGGTGGTCCGCTTCCGACGTCGGTTGGGTTGTCGGTCATTCTTATATCGTCTACGGTCCGCTGATCAAAGGGGCCACTACGGTCTTCTATGAGGGCAAACCGGTCGGCACCCCCGATGCGGGCGCTTTCTGGCGGGTCATCGCCCAGCATGGCGTCAAGAGCCTCTTTACGGCTCCGACTGCCTTCCGAGCAATCAAAAAAGAAGACCCCAATGGCGTTCTCTTCAAACAGCATGACATTTCTAAATTCGAATGCCTCTATCTGGCCGGAGAGCGACTCGACCCGGATACCTATCACTGGGCAAGCGACCTGCTTAAAAAGCCGGTTATCGATCACTGGTGGCAGACTGAGACCGGCTGGGCCATTGCCGCCAACTGCCGCGGTATCGAGCTGTTGCCGATCAAACCGGGGTCACCGACAAAACCCTGTCCCGGATACAATCTTAAGATCTTGAATAATGAGGGAGTCGAGCTCCCTGCGGGCAGCGAAGGAAGCATCGTCGCCAAACTGCCGCTTCCTCCAGGCAACCTGGTAACACTCTTTAAAGCCGATGACCGTTTCGTCAAGGCCTATATGTCCACCTTCCCCGGATACTACGACACCAGCGACGGCGGATATATCGATGCCGATGGCTATGTCTATGTCATGGGCCGGATGGACGATGTCATCAACGTCTCAGGCCATCGTCTCTCTACAGGCGCCATGGAAGAGATCATCGCCAGCCATCCGGATGTGGCCGAATGTGCCGTTATGGGAACAAACGATCAATTGAAGGGCGAGGTACCCCTGGGAATGTTTGTCCTTAAGGCAGGCGTCACCAAAGATCCTAATGTCATCGCCAAAGAACTTGTGCAGATGGTGCGTGATCGGATCGGCGCCGTGGCCTGTTTCAAAGAGGTCACCAATGTCGTCAGACTTCCGAAGACACGTTCAGGCAAGATCCTGCGCGGTACGATGCGCTCCATCGCCAACGGCAAGGAATTCAGGGTCCCGTCAACCATCGATGATCCGACCATCATTAATGAAATCACCGCCACCCTCACAGGTATGGGATTTCCAAGAAAATAGGGCAGTACAAAGTAAACTGTCACGGGACAGTTTACTCAACAACTAAACACTCTCTGGGAGGCCGGATGGATTTAAACCGGCCTCCCAAAACAGGAATGATTTATGAAGATCCATGAATATCAGGCGAAGGGATTGTTTCGTCAATATAATGTCCCGGTGCCAAATGGTAATGTCAGTACAAATTCAGATGAAGCGGCAAAGATAGCCGAGCAACTTGGCCTGCCCGTGGCAGTCAAGGCCCAGGTACATGCTGGCGGCCGCGGGAAAGGCGGTGGTGTACGCGTTGCGAAAACCTTAAAAGAGGTCGTCGAGGCTGCGGACGCCATCCTCGGTATGTCTCTTGTCACCAAGCAGACCGGATCAGAGGGGAAAAAGGTCAGCAAAGTCCTCGTCGAACAAGGGGTTACCATCAAGAAAGAGCTCTACCTTTCTATCGTACCGGATCGCGAGACAGCTACCGTCACCATTGTTGCCAGTCAAGACGGGGGGATGAATATCGAAGAGGTTGCCGAAAAGACCCCCGAGAGAATCATTAAGGTCTCTGTAAATCCGTTGACCGGAATCAAGGGATATCATCTGAACCAGGTTGCGTTTGGCTTGGAACTTGAGCCGGCCATCAGAAAACCGTTCTCAGCTCTTCTGAAAAATCTGTATGCCCTGTTTGTGGATTACGATTGCTCAATGGTGGAAATCAATCCGTTGATTATCACCGGAGAAAATACTGTTATGGCCCTCGATGCAAAGATGGATATCGATTCCAACGCCCTTTTCCGGCATCCGGATGTCGTCACAATGCACGACCCCGACGAAGACGATCCTAAAGAGGCCGAGGCGGCTAAATACAACCTCAATTACATCAACCTGGACGGGAATGTCGGCAACATGGTTAACGGCGCCGGACTGGCGATGGCCACCATGGACATCATCAAACAGGCAGGGGCGTCTCCGGCAAACTTCCTTGATGTTGGTGGCGGCGCCAATGCAGAGATGGTCGAGAACGGGTTCCGTATTATTTTAAGCGATCCCAATGTCAAAGGAATCCTGATCAACATCTTTGGTGGTATTCTCCGTTGTGATGTACTGGCCAGTGGTGTGGTACAGGCAGCCAAAAAAATTCAGCTTTCTGTTCCGGTTGTTGTCAGGATGGAAGGCACAAATGTCGAGGAAGGCCGCAGGATTCTTGCCGAGTCCGGCCTGGCGCTTATCAATGCCACCGATCTTGCCGACGCCGCTAAAAAGGTTGCAGAGCTTGTATCCTGATACAGTCCTGTAAACTTTAGAACGTGAAAGAAGAATTACCACCTACAAGTGAAGGAAGAAAATGAGTATTCTAATCAATAAACAAACGCGGGTGCTTGTTCAGGGCATCACAGGTCAGGAAGGACAATTCCATACCCGTCAGTGCATCGAATATGGAACTAATGTCGTTGCCGGTGTAACCCCGGGTAAGGGCGGACAGTCAATGGATGCCGTGCCGGTCTATAACACCGTTCAACAGGCCAGGGAGCAGACCGGAGCCAACGCCTCGATGATTCTGGTCCCGCCACCTTTTGCAGCCGATGCCATTCTGGAGGCCATTGACGCCGGAATCGAGCTGATTGTCTGTATTACCGAAGGCGTACCGGTCATGGACATGCTCAAGATCAAAAACTATCTTGCCCGGACACAGACGCGGCTGATCGGACCGAACTGCCCCGGCATTATCACCCCGGGAGAGTGCAAGATAGGAATAATGCCTGGTCGCATTCATAAGCCGGGCGGTCCGGTAGGTGTTGTCTCCCGGTCCGGAACTTTGACCTATGAAGTTGTTCACCAGTTGACGCAGATGGGTATGGGGCAGACCACCTGCATCGGTATCGGTGGTGATCCTGTGAACGGGACGGGATTTATTGATTGTCTGGAACGGTTCAATGCAGATCCCGAGACTGAAGCCGTGGTCATGGTCGGTGAAATCGGCGGCAACGCTGAAGAAAAAGCATCCGCATGGATCGCCGCCAATATGAAAAAACCGGTTGTTGGATTTATTGCAGGCCTTACCGCCCCTCCGGGGAGACGCATGGGACATGCCGGTGCTATTGTCAGCGGTGGTCAAGGAACGGCCGAGGCGAAGATTAAAGCCATGCAGGAGAGTGGCATCCATGTCTGTAAGGATCTGGGAAGTCTCGGAAAACTCTGTAAGAAAGTATTCATTTAATTTTAAGATTCCCCTGAGGAAAGATTCCTGTTGTACGGATGGTCTGGCTGGTAAAAATCCGTAATTGTCGCTTGATTCATATGGAGGGCGTGCTCTATATGGATTGTATGGTGCTGAGCGATGAGAAAGCAGGAAGGGGCGGGAGGAGGTTAAGCCTCCCGAAATACTACCAGAAGACTTGTAGGCACTCATTGAGAAAACGATGGGAAAGTCGTATAAGTCTGCCGATATGCCGGCATGTGATGCACAGACAGAATCAGAGACTGTACCTCTTTTTTCTTTCTGAGTTCCACCTCCGGCATATCATCTCTGGTAATTGATACATGAACGATTCATATTCAATGGACATACGAGACTTTTCAATCGATAATGGGGACGCCCTTTTGTTCTTCGCAACTCGCGCAAGGGTTCCTTACCGATCTCATTAATTGAGTTATTTTAATAGCCGGCCTTGTCCGGAAATGAACGTTTTAACCATCTCTATGAAATTTCCATCACAGGTTTGAAAGACGAAGGAACCCATCCTTTCCCATCCTGATAATTGTTTGGATTTCTCTAGGAATTCTGTACCAAGGAGACCGCATGAACACGAAAGAACAACTGGATAAACTTATAAAACTCAGAGCCGAGGCTCAACTGGGCGGAGGTCAGAAAAGGATCGATAAACAGCATTCCATGGGACGAATGACTGCCAGAGAACGTATCGATATGCTCCTGGACCCTGGGACTTTTGAAGAATTCGATATGTTCAAGACCCATCGGTGCAGAGATTTCGGGATGGATGAGACAAAAATTCTTGGAGACGGTGTTGTAACCGGTTATGGCACTATCGATGGCAGACTCATCTATGTCTTCGCTCAGGATTTCACTGTCCTGGGTGGCTCGCTCTCGGAGACCTTTGCCGAAAAGATCTGCAAGATAATGGATCTTGCGATGAAAAACGGCGCTCCGGTCATCGGCCTGAACGACTCGGGCGGTGCGCGCATTCAAGAAGGTATTGAAAGCCTTGCCGGATATACCGACATCTTCCTCCGCAATGTCATGTCATCAGGTGTTATCCCTCAGATCTCCGCCATCTTCGGGCCATGCGCCGGTGGTGCCGTGTACTCTCCGGCTCTTACCGACTTTATCCTCATGGTTCAAAATAACTCCTATATGTTCCTGACCGGTCCGAAGGTTGTTAAATCCGTCACCCATGAGGATGTAACCGTCGAACAGCTGGGCGGGGCAGCCATGCATTCAAGCAGAAGCGGGGTCTCCGATTATGCAGCAACCTCTGAGGCTGACGCGATCAGATTTGTCAAAAAATTGATCTCGTTCCTGCCCCAGAACAACATGGAAAGCCCGCCGTCCATCCCCTGTGAGGACCCGGTCATCCGGAGTTCAGACCTGTTAAATACTATCATTCCGGAAAATCTGAATGAAGCGTATGATATGAAGCAGGTCATTTTGCAGACTGTTGACAATGGCGATTTTTTCGAGATCAAAGAGGCTTTTGCCCCAAATCTGATCGTGGGATTTGCCCGGTATAACGGCATGAGTGTCGGTATTGTCGCTAACCAGCCGGCAAATCTTTCTGGTGTTCTTGATATCGACTCATCGATTAAAGGGGCTCGTTTTGTCCGCTTCTGCGACTGCTTCAACATCCCGGTGATCACCTTTGTCGATGTCCCGGGTTTTCTTCCCGGAACCGCCCAGGAATACGGCGGTGTCATTCGAAACGGCGCAAAGATGCTGTACGCGTACGCCGAGGCGACCATTCCGAAGATCACCGTCATTACCAGAAAGGCATATGGCGGCGCTTACTGCGTCATGTCTTCAAAACACCTTCGGGGCGATATCAATTATGCCTGGCCAAGCGCGCAGATTGCGGTGATGGGTTCGAAAGGAGCAGCCGAGGTCCTCTACAGCAGGCAGGCCGGCAAGGCCGAGAATCCTGCCCAGTTTCTCGCTGAAAAGGAACAAGAATACCACGATGCCGTCGCCAATCCCTACATTGCCGCTCAGCGAGGATACATTGACGATATCATCCATCCATCCACGACACGGTTCAGAATAATCAAGGCCTTGAAAACCCTGGAAAACAAACGTGATACAAATCCAATGAAAAAACATGGAAATATCCCGTTATAATCCTTTTCTACAGGAGAGGGCATCCCAGCCGGTATGTGCCGTAGCCTGATGAATGAGGGATCCTTGAATTACAACATTAACTCAATGGTTTTACTATATAAGCATTACATAGAGGGAGAAAACAATGACGGTCAAAATCTTCATTAAACGCAATGTGCAGGAAAAAAATACTATTGAACTGACCATGCTTCTCAAACGGTTACGCAGTCTGACCCTGAGTCAGTCCGGCTATATCTCTGGAGAAACACTGAAAAGAATCGATAAACCGGACGAAAGCATGGTCATCAGCACCTGGCGTTCCGTCGAGGACTGGAATACCTGGGTCAATAATGAAAAGCGACTCAAGATACAGACTGAAATAGACCAGCTGCTCGGGCAGGAGACGGAATACGCCGTCTATGAATAAGGCGGTTCATCTTTGGACCTGAATTTCTCCAAAGCATGAGAGATACTCGGCCGGAAGGTATCTCTTTGCAAGAATAATATATTCAACCGCAGAATAGTTAGGTGATCTCATGGCAGGAATGGAAAAAAGAATGGCCGCTGCATTGGCCGCGGTGAACGCCTACATACAACAGGAAGAAGAAACCGCCTGCGCACACTTGGCGGCAACTCAAGCTGCCCCTCCCCCTGCCGTTCAGGCGAATATGTGGGGCATGAGTGGTCGTCAGGAGATGATGGCCATGCGTAGACTGATCCAGATGAGAGCGTTTGATCGCTTCCGATAGATTTCAAAGTTCAACGACCAGGTAAGGAGATAGACGATGAGCGACCAAGTCAAAATGACCGCATTAAAGTATGACAGTACCCGCCCGAAAGCAAAAAATCCTATTAAAATAATGGACCTGAGCCTTCGCGATGGCCATCAGTCCCTGTTTGCCACTCGTGGCCGGACCGAAGACATGATCCCCGTGGCCGAGATGATGGATGACATCGGTTTCTGGGCCATTGAGACCTGGGGTGGGGCAACATTTGATACCATGCACCGTTTTCTGAACGAAGACCCATGGGAGAGGCTGCGCACCCTGAAGCGATATATCAAGAAGACCCCGTTCTCGATGCTTCTGCGAGCCCAGAATCTGGTGGGTTATCGTAACTATGCCGATGACCTGGCCTTCGCCTTTGTCGACCGTGCTGCTGAGAACGGCATGGATGTTTTCCGGACTTTTGATGCCTTGAACGACTATCGTAATTTCGAGACCGTCGTCAAACAGATCAAAAAAAGCGGCAAACATTTCCAGGGCTGTATCTGCTACACCCTGACCGAGCCACGCCTCGGCGGTGAAGTCTACAACCTGGACTACTATATTAAAAAGGCAAAAGACCTGGAATCCATGGGCGCCGATTCGATCTGCATCAAGGATATGGCCGGTCTCATCGCCCCGTATGACGCCTATGCCCTGGTCAAGGCCCTGAAAGAGGCTGTAAAGGCCCCTATCCATCTGCACAGCCATTTTACCTCCGGGATGTCTCCGATGAGCCATCTGAAGGCCATCGAGGCTGGCGTCGATATCATTGATACCTGTATGACCCCCTATGCCTACCGGACATCCCACGCCGCTTTAGAGCCGCTGGTTATGGCTCTGCTGGGTACCAACCGCGACACCGGCTTTGATATCAAAAAACTGGCAGCCATCAACGAGATCCTGGAAAAAGAGATTCTGCCGAAATACAAACACCTGCTTGACGACTCCAAGGTTTCCATTATCGACATCAACGTGCTCTTGCACCAGACCCCCGGCGGGATGCTCTCCAATCTGGTCAACCAGTTGCGTGAGATGGACGCCCTGGATAAGATCGACGAGGTCTACAAGGAACTTCCGCGCGTCCGTAAAGATCTCGGTCAGATCCCGCTGGTGACCCCTACCAGTCAGATTGTTGGTGTCCAGACGGTCAACAATGTCCTGCATGACACCCCCGATGAGCGCTACAAGATGATTACCGGTCAGGTCAAGGATCTGTGCTTCGGCCTCTATGGAAAGACCGCCGTCCCGATCAACGCCGAATTGCAGAAAAAGGCATTGAAAGGGTATCCCCGTGGCGAAACGCCGATTACCTGCCGACCGGCAGAGGTTCTCGCCCCAGAGCTTGAAAAAGCCAAGGCCGAAATAGGCGACTTGGCCGTTGATTTCGATGATCTGATCCTCTATGCCATCTATCCGGTTACCGGCAAGAAATTCCTGGAATGGAAATACGGTAAGGCAGAAGTGCCTGCAAGCGTCAAGCCCATCACCATGGAAGAGGTCAAAAGGAAAGACGAGATCATCAAAAAGGCCAAAGCCGGCCTGCTGGTGGAAAAGAAAACCACAGCTCCGCCCAAGTCAGACCGGGTCAGGACCTTCAATGTCTTTGTCGACAATGAACACTTCAGCGTCGATGTTGATCCTACCGGCGACGCCCCGGTCGTGTCGGTGCCGAAAGCCGCCGCACCTGTAGCCGCTGCTGCTGTTGCAGCGCCTGCCGCCGCCGCCCCGTCTGCTGCTGTTGCGGCTCCTGCGGCACCGGCGGTCCATACCGGTCCAGGTACGCTTTTATTGGCTCCTATGCCTGGTATGATCGTCAAATATGAGAAAAATATCGGCGACAAAGTCAGCAAAGGTGACACCATCGTGGTTCTGGAGGCAATGAAGATGGAGAATGCGCTGTCGGCACCATGTGACGGCACGATCCAGGCCACCAATTTCAAGAGCGGTGATAACGTGGCTAAGGGCGCCGCCCTCTGCGTCATCGGATAATCACTTAACATAGCTCACAACAAAAAAGGGTATTGGCTTGTCTTCCGACCTGCCAATACCCTTTTCTTTTTCTGTTTCCCTAACCCTGATAAACGGGATAATAGAATGCGGAGGGATCTCTGCTACTTTTCCCCTAAGGCAGCTCTCTGTCTGGAGGAACCAAGGGCGTGGGGCTATTCAACCCCTGATTTCTTCTGCAGATAGGCAAGGAGTGTACTTGCAGCAGCCGTTGGTGAAATCTTCTCTTTTTCCACCTCTTTTTTTAGAAGCGGCAGTGCGGCCTTCACCCGGGGATCATTGTAGAACCATCCCCGCAATCCCTCATCAAGAAGGTAGACCATCCAGTCGAGGGCCTGATTTTTTCTTTTTTCAGCCAGCTCCCGGCTTGCCGTAAGAGCAGCGCGGTGTTCTATAATAGTCTCCCAGACCTTATCGATTCCGGTCATATCCAGCGCACTGCAGGTCAGGACCGGGGGCGACCAGTTTGAACTGGAGGGCATCAGGAGATGCAGGGCCGCCTGATATTCCTTCTGGGCCAGCTGGGCCCGCAGGATATTATCACCATCTGCTTTATTGATCACAATCGCATCGGCCACCTCCAGGACGCCTTTTTTAATCCCCTGGAGCTCGTCTCCGGCCCCGGCAATCATCAGGACCAAGAAGAAATCAACCATCGAGGCCACGGTAGTCTCCGACTGGCCGACTCCTACCGTTTCTACGATCACCACATCAAATCCTGCCGCTTCACAGGCGAGCATGGTCTCCCTGGTCTTCCGGGCCACCCCGCCAAGTGTCCCGCTTGACGGTGATGGACGGATAAAGGCCTTTTCATTCACAGCCAGTTTTTCCATCCGCGTCTTATCCCCGAGGATTGAACCACCGCTGCGTGTCGAACTCGGATCAATGGCCAGCACCGCAACCCGATGCCCGAGTTCAGTGAGCATCGTGCCGAAACTCTCGATATAGGTGCTTTTTCCGGCCCCTGGCACACCGGTAATACCAATTCTGATGGAGTTACCCGTAGAGGGCAGCAGACTGTCGATAATTGTGCGGGCCATCTCCTGGTGTGCCGGAAGTGTGCTTTCGATCAACGTAATCGTTCGTGCCAACATCAAGCGGTTATGATCGAGAACGCCCTGGACATAATATTGAGGGTCTTTAAACATCGCCTGTGACCACTGGTTTTTAGGATCAAACATCGATCCTGGAGTGAATTACACGTAAAAAAGGGTCCAACAACCGAATACTGAAACCACGTCGTTGAACCCTTCTGTTTTCTCCATAATCATTCCTGCACCCCAGACTTTCAAGGGATACAGGGTAGAGCAATATCCACTTCCATTACTTCAGATATTTTTCTTCAAGCAAGGCCAACGTCTTGTCGGCGGATTCAGTGATCGGAGTTCCCGGTCCGAAGACCGCCTTGACTCCTTTTTCAAACAGGTAGTCATAATCACCGGGCGGAATAACCCCGCCGGCAACTACCATTATGTCCTCGCCGCCCAGCTTTTTCAGCTCTTCGATCAGGGCCGGGATAAGAGACTTATGACCTGCAGCCAGACTGGAGGCCCCAACGATGTGGACATCGTTTTCGATGGCCATTTTCGCTGCCTCTTCAGGAGTCTGGAACATCGGGCTGATATCGATGTCGAAGCCAAGATCGGCATAGGCGCTGGCGATGACCTTAATTCCCCGGTCATGGCCGTCCTGACCCATTTTGGTGACGAGCATTCTGGGCCGGCGTCCCTGTTTTGCCATGAAGTCCTCGGTCCTCTGCCTGAACGAACCAATGACGTCGGAATTGCCGGAATACTCGGAAGAATAGGCCCCGGAAATACACCTGGTCGTGGCCACAAAGCGGCCGAAGACCTTCTCCATGGCATCGGAAATCTCGCCGATGGTGGCCCGGGCCCGAACCGCCGGCAAGGCGGCCTCCAGCAGATTGCCACCCTTTTCGGCAGCACTGGTTAAATCGGCCAATGCCCTTTCCACGGCAACCTTATCCCTGCTGGCCTTAATCTCCTTGATCCGTGCCACCTGCTCATCACGGACGGATGACGGTACTTCCCGGACCTCAAAGTCAATCTTTTCGTTGGGCAGTTTATATTTATTGACACCGACAATCACATCCTTGCCTTGATCGATGCGGGCCTGTTTGCGAGCGGCCGACTCCTCGATACGCATCTTCGGCATGCCGGACTCAATAGCCTTGGCCATGCCGCCCAACTCTCCGATCTCATCGATGATCTTCTGGGCCTCATTGATGATGCTGTTCGTCAAGGATTCAATGTAATACGAACCACCGAGTGGATCTATCACATGGCAGACCTGGGACTCTTCCTGAATGATGATCTGGGTGTTTCTGGCAATGCGGGCGGAAAAATCGGTCGGCAGGCCGATGGCCTCGTCAAACGAGTTGGTATGCAGCGACTGGGTCCCTCCCAGAACAGCAGAGAGGGCCTCCAGGGTTGTGCGGATAACATTATTGTACGGATCCTGCTCGGTGAGACTCCAGCCGGAGGTCTGGCAATGGGTCCTCAGCATCGAGGATTTGACATCTTTCGGGTTGAACTGGGCCATAAGCCGGTGCCAGAGGAATCGCGCCGCCCGCAACATCGCGATATCCATGAAAAAATTCATGCCGATACCGAAGAAGAAGGAGAGCCGCGGGGCGAAGGTATCTACATCCATGCCACTCTTCAAGGCTGCCTTCACATATTCGACACCGTCAGCAAGCGTAAAGGCCGTCTGCAGGACACTGTTGGCCCCGGCCTCCATCATATGATAGCCGCTGATGCTGATTGTATTGTATTTCGGCATCTCCTTGGAGCAGTAGGCCATGATGTCGGAGATGATCCGCATGGAAGGCGTTGGTGGATAAATATAGGTGTTCCGGGTCAGATATTCTTTCAGGATATCGTTCTGGATAGTGCCGGTAAGCTGCGCATGTTTAACTCCCTGTTCCTCGGCAGCTACGATATAACCGGCCAGGATCGGCAGAACCGCGCCGTTCATAGTCATCGAAACGGACATCTCATCCAGGGGAATACCATCGAAGAGGATCTTCATGTCCTCAACCGAGTCGATGGCGACACCGGCCTTGCCGATATCACCTGCTACCCGTGGATGGTCCGAGTCATAGCCCCGGTGGGTGGCCAGGTCAAAGGCGACCGAGAGTCCCTTCTGGCCTGCGGCCAGGGCCTTCTTGTAGAAGGCGTTTGATTCCTTGGCGGTAGAAAAGCCTGCATACTGGCGGATCGTCCAAGGCCTGCCGGAATACATGGTCGCCATCGGACCACGGACATACGGGGCCATTCCCGGAAGGGTATTCACACACTCCATCCCTTCGATGTCCTCGGCCGTATAGAGGGCCTTTACCTTAATACCTTCCGGAGTCATCCAGTCCAGGGTGTCGACGGATTTCCCCTTCATCTGCTTGCTTGCTATCTGCTCCCACTTCTCTTTTTTCGGATGTTGTGACATATACTGGTCCTCACTTATGGCTGATACCCATTAAAGGTATGGAATACAAAACTTACGATCTCTCACAGAGCTCAACCAGCACACCGCCGGTGGCCTTCGGATGCAAAAAGGCAATCTTAGCGCCTCCTGCCCCAATTCTTGGTTTTTGATCAATGAGTTGGACACCTCTTTCTTTCAACTCATCCAGAGCCGCTTCGATGTTCTCTACCCGAAAGGCAATATGTTGGAATCCCTGTCCTTTTTTCTCGATAAATTTAGCAACGGGACCATCCGGTGATGTCGACTCCAAGAGCTCAACCTCACTTTCGCCGACCGGGAAAAATGCGGTTGTCACCTTCTGTTCGGCAACCGTCTCGGCACCTTCAAAATGCAGCCCCAAGGTCTCAGCCCAGAAATTTTTACCGTCTTCAATACTGTTGACTGCGATTCCTACATGGTCGATTTTCAGTATCTTCATGTTGTACCTCCAAAAAATCTTATGCTTTATCGTTAAGCTGTTTAAGCTGTTTCACATTTTTTAATGTTCAAATATCGATTCTCTTGAGCCGGGTTATTTTTTTTGAGGATTAACCATGCCCCGCCAGACCATCTCGAACATGGCATTTGCCTGCTCAACCAGACTTTCTTTTTGTCCCCGCAGGATCCACATAAAAAAGCTCCGCTGGACAAATCCCATCAGAAAATCAAGCAGAGTGCCAGCCCTGACATCAGAGGTCAAAATCCCTTCCTCCTGCCCTTGCCTAAGAACCGTTATCATCAGGTTCATCATCCGGGGCTGCGCAAATGTTTCATCGGCCATCCAGGTCTTCATCGGCAGGGTCATAAAAACAATCCGACCGAGGCCGGGGTGGCGTTCATAATAGTCAAGCTGTAACCAGAAGACCTTTCTGAGTTTCTCTTTCAGATCCTCAATTCCCTGGAGATGATCGACAATCCGATCAGTCAGCTTGCCCATCCAGACATCGACAAAGGCGAAGACCAGCCGCTCCTTGCTGCCATAATGTTTATAGATTGTGGTGAAGCTGACGCCAGCCTTGTCGGCGATATCCCTGATACTCGCTTTGTGAAAATCATAATTAGAAAAGACTTCCAGTACCGCCTTTTCCAGACGCATATGGATATCTTTATTCAATTCATTTAACATCGTTACTGTTTGTCCTTTTTTAAAGATTGACCAGCCAGCAAGAAGATACAAATAATTCTATATTTGCAGTATGTTAAGTTCAATTCAGCCAAAAAACTAAACCCTTTCTCACCGTAGAAGAAAACTCCGTTTTAACTCGTATACAACTACAATATACTGAAAAAACAAGATAAAAAAAACAGACAGAACGAATCGAACAGATCAAAAAGAACATTGTTATCGTGTCTGTTTTATGCAAAGGCCTTTTATTTGTCAAGGAAAAAAACTCTTCCCTGGTGATCGCAGCCGGAATCCGAGAAAATGCCGGCGAGAAAAAAACACCTCGGCCATCACTTCGGCCGCGGGGTATCCTTGCCCGGCTCTTGTGAATCTGGTATCATAACATTTCACTCAAGTATCGGTGTGTAAATTCTACAAAACGTTAAATGAAATGTTTATGGATCGCGATGAAAATCTCACCGGAAGAGCATTTTTTCTATCTTTCCACCTGATGCACATATCAAGATGGATGTAAACCCAACCCACGGACCGTTATATATCGGCGACATTGAAATCCGCTGGCTACAAGGAGGTTTTTTTCACCTTGACGGTGGTACGATGTTCGGGCCGGTTCCAAAGGTTCTCTGGCAGAGGCGATATGCCGTCGACAACGACAATCTCATCCCGATGTGTAATGATCCCCTGCTTGTCCGCACCGGCGACATGAATGTCCTTATCGATACCGGCATCGGCAACAAACTCAACGAAAAACTGCGGGCAATCTATAAAGTGACCTCCTCCTGGGATGTCCCCGCCCAGTTAATAGCAGCAGGGCTCACTAGACACGATATCGATCTGGTCCTTCTCACCCACTGTGACTTCGATCATGCCGGTGGAATTCTGATGCTGACTGAGGAAGGGGAAAAAGAGCTGACCTTCCCGGAAGCTCTCCATATCATTCACAAAAGAGAATGGGAGGACGTGAAAAACCCGAACAGCCGGGCGGAGTCCACGTACCTGCCGGAGAATTTTGATCTTCTGGAGACATCCGGCCGTCTGGAACTGGTAGAGGGTGAGACGACTCTCTGCCCCGGGATCACGGTCTTTCATTCCGGCGGTCATACCAGGGGACACCAGGTAGTCGAAATCCAATCCCTGGAGTCGACTGCAATCCATCTTGGCGACCTGTGCCCGACACACGCCCATCTCAACCCCCTCTGGGTCATGGCCTACGATAATTTCCCGCTGGATGTCATCGCCCGGAAAGAGGAATATCTCAAGAAATACCGGGAGAAGGACAGCTGGTTCACCTTCTATCACGACCCCTTCGTCCGGGCTTGCAAACTCGCCGCCGACGGCACTCTTACAAAAACGTGGTGACGCATATCATCCTATCCCGAAATACCTTTGGGGCCCATTGAGACAATCGACACGGCGTGGATATTTCAGGTAGGGGATGATCACGGTGTTCTTGTTCCCGCCGGTGCCGTCATACCTGATGGAGACGACAGGGACCCCGGTGTTCTTTTCGATGGTCTCCTTCATCGCCTCGGTGATCAAGGACGCACAGCAGAGGGCCGGGCTGATCTGCACAAAGAGCGAGACATCCGGATAATGTTTTTTAATATAGTGGATTTTCAAGATATTATCCATCGATTCCCCGGTATTTTCAATCGAGATATTATACTCGGACAGGATCTTCTCGGGCGACTCGTCATAGGAAAATTCAGGCTCAGCCAGTATCCGGTTAAAGATCCGCGCGTATCCTTTCTCGAGCCGGCTCATCGTCGCCAGAATAGTCCTGTGTGACAGCACTTCCATAAATTTTCCCTCATTGAACCACTTGCGGAAATAGGACCGGGCGATCATTTTCGCATATTCGCTGTAGGGAACGGTAATCACCTCACCGCCGTTTTCTTCGATAAAACGGATCACATCCTGGCTCATCACTTTATTATCACGGACATAGAGGTCACCGAAAAGAGCCACCTTCGGCCTTTGGGTCTTGTCCGTTTCGATCCATTCAAAGTGGGAAACTATCTCGGACAGGGCACTTGCTTTGGTCCGTCTGCCTGAAAAGGCATCCGAGAGAACCTTGACGGCCTGATTGAGAACCCTGTCCGTCTGCCCCTTTTCCCGTTCATAGGGACGTATCCTGCAGGCGACTTTTCGCAACATCCCTCCAAACATATAGGCAAAATAGGCATTCATCGCGGCCCGGGCCGAGATATCGACAAACGACAATTCCCCGCAATAGACCCCGGCCTTTTCCATCCCGCCGCCTCGTGCATTCAAGATCGTTTTTATATGGTGGGGGTAGAGTTTGATATTACAAGCTATTGTCGACTTGTTCAGCCAGAGAACCGTTTCAGCGGGGTTGAGACCTTTTTCCAGAATACTGTTCATGTACCCCTCGGCAATAACATTCAGGGGAATGCATTGACCGGTATTGGTCTTGAGGCCTTCACGGATAGACACTTCGGTCTCTTCAATCAGATGGACGTTATAGCCTTCCCTCCTGAGGGTTGCGGCCAGCAGGCTGCAGGTAATTCTGTCCCAATTGGGGAAAACGATATTCTTCCCCTCCATCCCCTTTTCCAACTGCGGATTGATGGCGCTATAGTGGATTATCCTGCGTTTTTCTCCAGTCCCCAGATGGTTCCTGAAGGACCGGATCGCGGCCTCCACCCTGGTTTCGTAGCCGACGCTGGAATCATGTTCATCAAGCTCCAGGATCAGATACGGTTTATTATGCGCCTCCATGATGGACTTGAAATACTCGACCGCAAATGAATCGGGGGAGCACTTGAATGAGGTAATATAGACCGGATACGCCCCCTTTTCTCTGGCGATGATCTCAGAGGCCTCGATAGTCCTGGAGGCATGTTCCCAGTGCAGTTCGTTCAGCAGCGGGCCGATATTGCCGACCTGATACTTTTCGTAGGTGAGCATGTCCTGATAGTAGGTGTCGACCCCAAGGTTATTAAAAATGTGCGGTATCCCGCAGTTCATGGTTGGAGACAGCACTGTGTACGGTCTCCCCAGAAAGACGACGCGCACATCGATGGACAGGCTGCTCCGTTGACGATAGAGATCCTTCAGTCGCTGCCGACGGGCCTTGTCGAAATCACCGGCCTGGTCAAACGCAGAGGAGATCTCGAAGAAACTGAGATTCTTTTTGGTCACTCCTTTCAGCATCCGATAGAGCTCAATCCGGGTATGGAATGAGGTATAGAGATATCTGATGATCGGGGTCAGAAATCTGTCCTGCCGCTCTCCATCCAACGCAGAGACAAGCGAGGGCAGAAACTGCGTATAGTAGCAGTACTGTCTGCGTGCCTCTTTATCCCTGTTTTCCAGATAAAACGGCACAAACACATAGTCGGCCCTGGCAAGGAGGGCGTGCACATGGCCATGCATTGCTGAAACAGGTGCGCAGAACTCGGCCCGGCTGAGATTTTTGCCCTTTTTCAAGGCCTCTCTCTCCTCTTCGCTGCTGATCGTATTGATCCCTAAGAGATTAAAAAATTCCTCCCAGAAATAAAGGTCATCGACAAGATGGACAGCGGCGGGGATGCCGATCGTTATCTCTCCGGCATGGTATGGGGTCTTCTTCGCCCGCGCTACCTTCTTCCTCTGCCGCAGCAGATCAAAAGACGACGACGCCTGCTTCACATAGGCCTTTGTCTGATAGTCCCTGCCGCAGAGAAATCCGTAGGCAACCTTTTCTCCCGAGACCTCCGCCACCGATATTCGGCAATGATTCGGACAAAGTTCACAGACTTCCGTAGCTATCGGTATCTCATTTTTATGCAAACGGATACCTCTGAATGTTGTCCTGGTTCCGGGATTTTCATCCTGCAGGATCAGAGCTGTCCCCAGCGCTCCGGTGAGATGGCAGAATTTCGAGACGATGAGCGGCCTCTGCAGGCGCTGCTCGAAGGCCGCGACCAGGGCCTTGTTTTTTGCCGTCGCTCCCTGAAAGAAAACGACCTTACCGATATTCTTCTCAGTTGCAACCTTGCTCAGATAATTCTCCCTGACCGAATGCAGAGCTGAGGCAAGCACCTCATCAATATCATAGCCTTCGCTCAGGTGGTGATTCATATCCCTTTCCATGAAAACGGTACAACGATCACTGGCCATCGGCGCCCTGACATTTTCAGTCCTGGCCGAATAGTCCTCGATCGGACAGCCGAATTTCGCCGCCTGCTCTTCAATAAACGATCCGGTACCTGCGGCGCAGACATTGTTCATCGAGGACGAGGTGACCCTGCCGTTTTTCAAGGTTGTGAATTTGGCATCCTGGCCGCCGATCTCGATAATGGTATCCACCTTGGGGTTAAGCTGGCAGGCGGCCCGGGCGTGGGCAGTGATCTCGTCGATCACCCCATCGGCACCGACGATCCGGCCGATAAATTTCCTCCCCGAACCGGTAGTTCCGCATCTGATTATCGCAAAATCAGCCTGTTTTCGGACCGTAATATCATCAATTGCCCGGAAAATCGCCTGCACTGCGACAAGTGGTCTGCCGGCAGTCCGGGTATACAGACCGGCAAGGACCTCCCTATTTTCCTCCATCAGGACGGCTTTAGTACTGGTTGAACCGATATCAAGCCCCAGATACAGCTCTACTTTTTCCCCGTCTTTCATCTCCCGATAGATATCCACCTCAACCGGATTGCCGGTTTCTTTGACAAATTCGTATTTCTCAAAGCTTGCGAAATCGGGGTAGTCGGAAAGCTTCAGGGTCAGAGGCTGGAAAGAATAGTTCTTCCTGCTCTCGTGTTCCACCAGAAAGTCGTCTGCCGAGGTCAGCGTCACTGTCGGATGACCCTCTCCCGGGCCGGTCTGCAGCTCATAGAGCATTTCCAGCGCCGCCCCGATGGCCCCATAGAGATGGCCATGTCCGGTGGTGACGACCGGGGCCCCAATCAATTGTTCAATATGCCTGACCACCGCCCTGTTCTTCGAGACCCCGCCGCAGAAGACAATCTCCCCTCGGGTCTCCCCTGAACAGAAAACGGTATCAACGATATTTTTTGCCAGGCCATAGCAGAGGCCATTGCTGATCTCGCCCAGCTGATACCCCTCCTGTTGGGCATGAATCAGATCGGTCTTTGCAAAGACGGCACAGCGCGAGGCTATGCGGGGGCAGTTGCCGGAACTATTGCAGGCGGTTTCGCTTAACTCTTTGATCCCTTTCAGATTGAGACGCCCGGCCTGCTGATCGAGAAAGCTGCCGGTCCCGGCAGCGCACGAGGTATTGGCGGTGGAACCGAGGTAATTCCCGTCTTCGTCAAAGGTGGAAAGACTGAATTTTTCTCCGCCGACAACGAGCACCCCCTGCGTCTTCGGGTGAAAAAAACGGGCGGCGGTGATCATCGCTATCTGGTTGTCGAACCTCTTGGAAACAGCCACCGTCGCAGGGGTTGAGGAGGTGGCGGAGATATATGAAATCCGGGATAACGTAAACCGCGGCAGCAGCCTCCGCAGAGAACCTGCAATATCTCCATGATGGAAACAGTAGGCGGTCTGGGTCACCTCCCGCTGCCCGTTTATTTCGGCAAGGCCGATGGCCACGGACCCCACATCAATCCCAATTATATGCTCATTTTCCAACATTGGGTATCTCCCCTCGGATACTTCTCATCAGGACCATCAGGATTACAGCTTTCCCTTCACCTCATCCCAGAACTCATCAAGCCCCTTTTTCCATCCCGTCAGATAGACCCTGATATACTCATCAATGCCTTCCAGGCGCATATCTTTTCGCTTTATTTTCCCGATCCTCTCGGCAAAGTATCCTCCCAGGATACTGTCTCTGGAGGCATTTTCCAGATCCTCCCAACTCAGGGCATACTGGATATCTTCATAATGAGCCGTCTTAGCCCAGGCTGTTCCATCATGCCTGCCGGTTTCAAAAAAATTTCCTTCCGAACGTTCCTTTTCACGTTTCAATCGGTCAATAATCTCGCAGAGATCCAGGTCCCCCTGAATCCTTTTCTGAAAATCCTCCTTGCGCTGAATCGCCTCTGCTATAGCCTCCTGCAGCATTTTCGACAGATTGAACGACCGTCTCCATTTTTCCATCTTTTCATGGAGAAGATCAGGTATGCTGACCGTCACTTTTTTTGTCATGGAAATGCCCTCCGAGAAGAATACATATTGGGCAAAGATATACGTATCATCTGTTCACTGTCAATACAGAAAACAGAGGCGGTATGGTATTTTCAACTGCAGGGGGTTGAATTTAAAACGGAAGGAAACTCTACAGGATTGAAAGAGGGCTCGAGCCCCCCAGAACCCGTTTTGGCAAAAAAGGAACTTCTTGGCACAGGCTGCACGTCAAGATTTGAACTAACCAAAAAATTTATCGGGCGACATATGCGCTTCAACCGCTGACCATTCGCCAAGTATCCGGACAAAATTATCGACGGTGAACGGTTTCAATAAAACCCCTTTGAATCCGAAATGTTTAAAGTTAGTTGTGACACTGTCCTGAGTTGAGCCGGAGGAGAGACGCAGTGCGACTCTCCCCTGATACAGTATCTATTTCCAATAATAGAGTGCTCTCCCGCCGAGTTCCTGCTCAATTTCCAGCAACCGGTTATATTTAGCGATCCGCTCGCTCCTGCTGGCCGAACCGGTCTTCAACTGCCCGCCATCCATGGCCACCGCAAAATCGGCCAGAAAGGCATCCTCGGTTTCACCGGAACGGTGGGAGATGAAATACCGCCAACCGGCATCCCGGCACATCCGCACTGCATCGATAGTCTCCGAGACCGTGCCGATCTGATTCAGTTTGATCAGGGCCGAATTCGCGGCCTTTTCCCTGATACCCCGGTCGATATAGAGGGTATTGGTCACGAAGATATCGTCTCCGACGATGTCGATTTTATCTCCGACCCGGCGGGTAAAGTCCTTGAAACCCTCCCAGTCATTTTCGGCCAGAGGGTCCTCCCAGGAGACGATCGGATATTTCCCGATCCATTTTTCTCCAAGGGCGACCAGATCGGCTGAGCTCATCTCGCCCGCCCCCGACCAGATCAGATTATACTGACCGGGGGTCTCGGTCGCAAAAGAACTGGCCGCGCTGTCGAGTGAGATCGCGATATCTTCTCCCGGCCGATAGCCTGCCTGTTCGATGGCCTGGATGATGATCTCAAGGGCGGCCTCATTACTCTCAAGGTTCGGGGCAAAACCGCCCTCGTCCCCGACACTGGTGGCAAGACCTCGGGATTTCAGGATTTTCTTCAGGGTATGGAAAGTTTCGGCCACCGAACGGAGTCCTTCGGCAAAGGTCGGCGCCCCCAGGGGTACGGCCATGAATTCCTGGATATCGACGCTGTTATCGGCATGTTCTCCTCCGTTGATAATATTCATTGCCGGCACCGGAATTCGTCTGACCCCGGCCCCGCCCAGATAGCGATAGAGGGGAATCCGGCAGGAGATTGCCGCCGCCCTGGCCACCGCCATCGACACACCAAGGATGCTGTTGGCGCCTAAGGAGGATTTATTCACGGTCCCATCCATCTCTATCATCCTGCGGTCGATATCAAGCTGGCGGGTGACGTCCATACCGATCAGTTCAGGGGCGATTTTCATATTGACATTGGCAACCGCCCGCAAGACACCTTTGCCAAGGTACCGCGTTTTGTCACCGTCCCGTAATTCAATAGCCTCATTTTCCCCGGTACTGGCCCCGGAAGGAACCGAGGCCACCGCGCTTGTCCCATCGTTAAGATCGACATATACACGAACGGTAGGGTTGCCACGGGAATCAAGGATCTCCATCGCCCGAACTGCTGTAATTCTGCTGGTCATGGTCTTTTCCTCCATTGAACTGGGTATGCATGGAATTTCAAACGTACGGCATGTTAGTTGTAACAGCTTATCACTAAAAGACCTGCGTTGAAAGATTCCAATTGCTTCGAATCGGGTCCATCGCTACCTGATACTATCATAATCATCGGTGAGAACCGGTCAAACCGTCAAACAGGAGATGAAATCTTCTCCATTGAATTCTCCATGGCCCGGCTTACTCGTCCGGCCTTTTCCAGATATCTTTTCAAAAACAATATCTTGGTGTATATTTAAAGGTTACGTTGATTCGTCTTAGAACCGTGCCAACCCAGAACAAGGGCGGTACTGAAAAAAGACCCGTTCATCGGGGTCAGGCAACCCACATTCAATAAATGGAGAGACACATGGCTTTTTGGAGTTTGGAGACCTTGGATTTGGAAAAATTCAGACCGGGTATTATGAGCAGGGCAGAAATGGGGAATAACCTGATCATGGTCTGCATGCAAATAGATGCGCAAAAGGAAGATACCGGACATACACACCCCTTTGACCAGTGCGGTATTGTCCTGGAAGGCCAGATAGAGATGTTTATCGGTCAAGAACGCCGAATGCTCAAGGCCACTGACTGCTATTTTATCCCTTCGGGCGAAAACCATGGCTGGAAGACATTCGATAACAAAGTAAAAATATTGGATATATCATCAAAAAAGCCTCAAGGATGAGTTTGTGACAAGGTGAGTGGAGTGCAGAGGAAAGTGCCTGAGAGGGCGTTGTATAATTGGCTGGAGGCACCGGGAGGTGTCCCCCGTCTCCGGGATGAAGGCCTCCAGCCGGCAATACCCTCAGGACGAATACATGTTTCGAATTAAAGCAGCAAGACGCCCCATAATGGAATCGGCAGAAAGCCCGCAAGCAGCCGCCGGCAGCGGGACAGGGGTCCTTTTCGCCTTGTTTGTCACGGGCTACGCCACCTTTGTCAATCTCTATGTTACCCAGCCCCTGCTGCCCCAGTTCAGAGAAATCTTCCACGCTTCCGAACTCATGGTCAGTCTCACAGTGAGCGCTCCGGTACTGGCGGTTGCCCTGGCTGCTCCGCTGGTCGGTCTGCTGGCGGACACCCTGGGCAGAAAGCGGGTGATCATTGCCGCCATGCTGGGCATCTGTCTTCCAACTGCTCTGGCGGCGACATCGGGAACCTTGAACCAGCTCATTGTCTGGCGCTTCCTGCAGGGACTCTTTATTCCAGGCATTATCGCCGTCGTCATGGCGTATATCAGTGAAGAAACCCCGCTCAAAAGAGTCGGCTCAACCATGGCGACCTACATCGCCGGTACGGTTGTCGGCGGGTTTTCCGGACGCTTTATCGCCGGTCTCTGCGCGACCCATTACAACTGGCGGGTCGCCTTTGTTTATATCGGCGCCATCACGCTCGCCGGTTGTCTTGTCACACTCTGGCTACTTCCGCGCTCGACAAAATTTATCCGGCAGACCGGCACCGCAGCATCCCTTTCCTCCCTGCGCCTGCACCTGAAAAACCCCCAGCTCCTGGCGACCTATGCCATCGGTTTCAATGTTCTCTTCTGTCAGGTCGGATCGTTTACCTATATAAACTTCTATCTGGCTGATGCCCCTTTTGGGCTCGGGCCGGCCGCCTTAGGAGCCATTTTCACCGTGTATCTGATCGGTGCGGTGATAACGCCGGTGTCAGGGATGATCCTCGACCGTATCGGCTATCGCCGGACCTTGATGATCGCTGTCGGCATCATCGCCACAGGCATGCTTCTGACCTTGATCCGTTCGCTTCCCGTGATCATCTCTGGTCTGGCGCTGGCATCGACCGGTGTCTTTGCCTGTCAGGCCGCAGCATCCAGCTATGTGGGGAAGGCCGCCGGCACGGCCCGTTCCTCGGCTGCAGGACTCTATGTGGCGCTTTACTATTTCGGTGGAGGCATGGGTTCCATTCTACCAGGTTTTATCTGGAAGGAAACCGGGTGGGCCGGTTGCGTGGTGCTGATTCTCTGCATGCAGGCCGTTATTCTTCTGATCGCCTGCAAATTATGGAAAGACTAAAGGGTGCCCTGAAGTCAGAGAGAACCCGTTGTGTCAGGAAGGTTGCAGATTCTCCCTTTTTCTGTCGAAGAGTTCGACGACCTTTTCCAGTTTAGCGCTGATGGCTGCCAGGGCCAGGGATGCCGGGGACTTCCGGGAATGTTCGCAGACCGGCAGATAGGCCCGTAAGGCCTCCTGAACTGATTTATCATACGGGATTTCGCCAAGATCGGGGATAGCGATACCAAGATACTTGGCAACCAGTTTTCGCAGCTTCAGCTTATTGATCTTCGCATTCGAACCGGCCATATTGGTGATGAGCAGAGGATTGAAGGAGGCCAGGGCCTGCTGGATCCGTTCTCTTGCACCGGGCTGGATCTCCTCGGCCAGCAGAAAGACCTCGGCAAGGGTCTGAAAATTCCTCTCCTTCAAGGCCTTGCTGACCTCGCTCTGAGAGAGGAAGCCACCAAGAGCCTGACGGATGGTTGCTAACTGCAGGAAGTTGTAAAAATCCATTATGGCCATCGGTTCCGGATTGGTCACGCATATCTGGATGTCTGAAAACATAAAAAAATCGAGGGCATGAAAGCTGGTACCGGCACCGACGTCGAGAAGAAGGACGTCGGTATCGAGAGAGGACAGGCCTTTCAGGAGCCGTTGTTTCTCTTGAAAGGACATATTGGCACTCCGCAGGGTGTGGCCGCTCCCGGCAATGATCTGCAGGCCGCCAAACGAGCCGAGGGTATGGACAATATCGCTCAGCCTCTCGACTTTTCTGTTCAGAAAATCAGTCAGGCGGGATTGTGGTTCGAAGAGTCCATAGAGAATATGAATATCGGCACCTCCCAGGTCCAGATCGACAACGCAGACCCTCCTGCCGGTCTTTGCCAGCAGCAGTCCGATATTGGCAACGACCATAGTCTTCCCCGTGCCACCTTTTCCTGAACCAACCGATATCGTAACCGTCATTGTCCGGTGTCCGCTGATCGTGACCGCATTGATGCTCTGACCTGCAAGGTACGGACGGAACAGTCAATACCGGAGAAGGCCGGGATTGACGGCCGGCGTCGAGACCGCAGCCGGTTCCAGTTATTTCCGACGTTTTTTTCGTATTTCATGGATTCGCCCTGCTCTGGCCAGAATTGCTCCCAGGCTGTGTGTTTCGCTGTCGGGAGCGCTCCATAAAATCCAGCCCTCCGGTGAACGTACTACGAGTTTACCATCCTCATGACCAAGGAGTACCTCCGCCAGAAAATCCGCGTTGCCCGTCTCCCGGACGACAGGAGCAGGAGGCTCTTGCTGTATTCCCTTCCGCAGGCAGGTATAGCACACCTCTTCGTCGCGGGTTTCAAAGAGATTCAATGCTTCTCCGCAGACCTTGCAGAATATCATCTGAACACCGGTTTTCTTTCCAGCCTGAATTATGAAACACGAAACCGCTTGATTGAAAAATGGAAACCGCCGTTTCGAATTCTTCCGTAAGGTATCTCATCGGCTGTACTCTTTGAAAACATAAGGGAATACCTGTTCATCCCTTTCGGAAGAAATGGAAAAGGCAACGCTTTGTAATTCACACTATGCTCCTGGAAGCCAGTGGATCGCTCTCCTCTTGCGAAGGTCTCTGATCTACTGACAGATCTCGGCAAAACTACCGCCGGTGAGCATGGCAAGATCGGCAGCCTTGAGTTCTATCTCCAATCCCCTGCGGCCGGCACTCACATAGATGGTCGGAGACCTTCCTGCAGAGAAATCAATAACCGTCTGTATCCTCTTTTTCTGCCCCAGGGGGCTCACTCCGCCCAGAACATAGCCCGTCGAGCGCTCGACAACCGCCCTGTCGGCCATCACCGCCTTTTTTGCCCCTGCGACCTTGGCTATCCGCTTCATACTGAGCATTGATGCTACCGGGATCACGCCCACCACCAGACTGCTATCATCAAGCTGTACAACCAGTGTTTTAAAGACCCTCTCCTCCGCAATTCCAAGTTTTTCGGCCGCTTCTTTACCGTATACACCCCTGTCGGGATCATGGATATATTGGTGCACCGTAAAGGGAATCCTCATCTTCTTTGCTGTGTTTATTGCCGGTGTCATAGTGATCGTTACAGGTTGGGTGCTCTGGTTCTTTTCTCAACATCCGTAGTCAAGTTACGTTATACCCGTACCGGGACCTCATGCAATTATGGTGTAACAAAAACTTACCCGAAAATATACATTGAGTAATCACCTCTGATTGAATTCCTTTATTTTTCTTGAGTTATCATTTTAATAAGAAATGATATTACAATACCTTACCTGTTATTTTCAGAATAATCCTGAAATTTTGTTTTAAAAAAAAGACGAATGTAGGAAAAATATAGGAACAGAGAGATATATTACGCATCTGAAAATACGGAAGAGATGTTTTCCCCGGATGGACCCTGGAACTCCCGGACCCTTTTGCCGGGCCGGTCTTCTCAAATCGCCAAGGATGCGAACACCCATGCTAAAAAAGATACTGATCGTCGAGAATGAACGGCTCATCGGAAAACTGCTCGCGAAGACCTTGAAAAGCAGCGGCTACCAGATATGCAATGTGGTAGCAAGCGGCGAAGAGGCCGTGGCCTTCGTCAAAAAGGTAAAACTCGATGCCATTGTCATGGATACCATCTTAATGGGTGAGATGGACGGTTTCGAGGCGGCCACTCTAATCCGGGAAGAACATTCCGTTCCTATTGTTTTCCTCACCTGCTTCAACGATGAAGACGCCTCCAGAAGGGCCGGGAAAATTAATAGATCCGCCATGATAGATAAATTCGACAACCTTCATGAAATACAGAAGGCCATCGAAATGGCCGTTTCCTGAACCGGTCTGTTTATTTATTGAATGTCCATCAGATTTCAATTGTCGGCAAATGGGCAAGTATCTGAGGAAAATCGGTAAATAACCCCATCACCCCGGCCCGGATAAACCGCCGCATCTCGGAGGGTTTGTTCACAGTGTACAGGTTTACCCGGCAACCGTGTTCATGGGCACTACGAATCTGCGCTTCATCTGTGTATTTGGCATCGGCATTATAAACTGAAAACTCATAATCCCCCCACTCCTGTCTGCCGGATCCGGACAGACCGATCAGGGCGTTTATCTCGATATCCGGCCGTTTGGCCCGGACCTCACGGATATACTCGTGCGCGAAAGAAGAGATAATCAACCGGTCGGCTGGGACCTGGTGCCGGGCTATGCAATGCAGGACGGCGTCCGTTATCGGAAAGGTCTGCATTGGTTCCGGCACCTGCTTGATCTCGATATTGACCCGCCAGGATTTTTCTTTAACAAAAATCAGGACCTCTTCGAGGGTCGGGATGGCAATACCTTTGTACGATTGCAGCTCTGTCGGGGAGACATTTCCGGCTGCAATCTGACCGAAAGGATCGGTGGCCGCAAACCATGCCCCGGCATCCAGGGAGCGGATCTCCGCCAGGGTGAAGGTGGTGCAAGGTTGCTTGGCCCGGTCCGGGAATTGCCTGCCGACATCGGTTGTGCGTAGCAGGAGATCGTCATGGAGGATGATCAGTCTGCCGTCCATGGTGACGGCAACGTCGATCTCCAGAACGTCAGCGCCGATTTTCCAGGCCTTTCGGATGGCCGGCAGGGTGTTTTCCGGGGCAAGACTCCGGGCACCTCGATGCGCGATATTAACTACCATAAATTCGCCAGAAGATGAAATACTGCATTGAAACATTTTCCTCATCAATGAGTGAGTAATGCGCTGAGTACCTCCTCGAATTTATGTATGTTATAGGGTTTGGCAATCGCCCCGCTGAACCCGTAATCCCGGTAATTGGACATGATTGGATCGTTCGAGTACCCGCTCGACACAACCAGACAGGCCTTTGGAAAAAGGGAAAGGATCTGCTCGGCGGCTTCCCTTCCTCCAAGTCCCCCAGAGATAGTCAAATCCATAATAGCCATCCGAAAAGGTATTCCGCATTCCACGGACATCTTGTAGAGTTCGACAGCTTCTTCTCCGCCCGCGCATATCGAAACCTGATAACCAAGATGGGTAAGCATTGACAAGGCAATATCTCTGATCATTTCGTCATCATCCATGACAAGAATGGAGCCGCCTTTGTGCTCACCGGTCGCTTGCGGAACGACATCCGCCTGATAATCCGTGTATACCTTGCCAATCGATGGCAGGTGGATGGTAAAGGTCGTGCCTTTTCCGACTACGGAACTTACTCCGATATGCCCGCCATGCCTGCTGACAATCGAGTGGACCGAAGAAAGTCCCAAACCGATTCCGGCTGACTTGGTCGTGAAATAGGAGTCGAAGATTTTTTTCAGATTTTCATCCGAAATTCCGCAACCCTGATCGGTGAATGTCAGGCGGATATATGAACCTGACGGGAGCGACAAGGTGTTATTGTTAGTAAGCACTTCATTTTGGGCGGAAATGATCAGCGTTCCGCCTCCCGGCATCGCCTGCGCGGCGTTGATGATGATATTTTGAAATACCTGGCTTATCTGGCCCTCATCGACTT
Source organism: uncultured delta proteobacterium (assembly GCA_903901335.1). Classification (GTDB taxonomy): domain Bacteria; phylum Desulfobacterota; class Desulfobulbia; order Desulfobulbales; family Desulfocapsaceae; genus CAIUQR01. The sequence continues at coordinate 133,516 of CAIUQR010000065.1, forward strand.
CGAAGGCATGGATGGAATCAGGTATATCGATGGTTCCTTTCACATTTGAGCCATGAAGTATAAATGAAAGGGCTTCATGTACAAGGTGCCGGGGTGAAACCACCTTTTTGATCGGTTCGCCTCCTCGCGCAAAGGTCAGAAGTTGATGGGCCAGCTCTCCGGCCCGCACCGCTGCTTTTTCGGCCTCGGCCAGAGGCTTATATGACTTGTGAGCGGTTTCAAGAAAAACCTTCGCAAACGAGATGTTGCCCATGATCCCCGTCAGGATATTGTTGAAATCGTGGGCAATGCCTCCGGCGAGGATCCCCAGGGACTCCAGTTTTTCAATTTTCAGCTGTTCTTTCTCGTGTTTTTTACGTTCCGTTATGTCACGTGTGATGGAGATAATATGCGGCATGCCCTTCAGAGAAATAACTCTGGCAGACATCAATGCGGTAATGAGACTGCCGTCTTTCTTTCGAAACTGTGTCTCGATATTCTGAAAAATGCCCTTTTCCTGCAGCCCCTGCACCAATCGCTGCTGGTCGGCTGGATCCTGCCAAATATCAATTTCCAACGACGTTTTTCCCATAACGTCTTCACGGGTAAAACCGGTTATCCGGGTGAATCCTTCATTGATATCCACGTAGAGACCATCGTCCAGACGATTGATATTCACTGCATCCGGGCTAAAATTAAATGTCAGACTAAATTTGTCTTCGCTTTCCCGCAACTCATATTCAGACAGCTTGCGCTCAGTGATATCGTGAGCGTAACCGGTCGTACCTATCACTACCCCCTGGTTGTCAAAAACCGGGGTTTTAAAGGTCTCGAACCATGCTATTTCGCCTTTGTCTGAAATGGGTTCTTCAATAATTATTGGTTGCCCTGATTTCAAAACCTTGGCATCATCTGCAGCATATTTGGCTGCCAATTCCTGAGACCATATATCTTTATCAGTTTTACCAACCAGGAGTTCGGGATCATTCAAACCACATGATTTTGAAAATTCAGAATTGACGGACAAAAACCTTCCTTCCGTATCTTTCAGCCAGAGCAAGCCGGGTTGATTTTCGATTATGGCGGAAAGATATGACTCACGCAGGCGTAAAGTGTCCTCAGACCGTTTTCGCTCGGTGATGTCTCTGGCAGCGGCATAGATCAGGTTGCCCTGCAGCCTGGAGCGCCATTCGATCCAACAGTAGGTGCCGTCCCTTCGACGATAACGGTTTTCGAAATTCAGGACCTCTTCCTGCTTTTCAAGACTTGCAATTGATCTGAGGGTTGAATCAATATCTTCAGGATGCACAAAATCGAGAAAACGGTGCCCTTCAAGCTCGTTTTTGGAATATCCCAGAACCTTTTCCCATTCCGGATTCAGACGGATGAAAACGCCTTCGGCATTGGCAATACAGAGCAGATCCAGGCTCAGCGAAAAATATCGTTCCAGCTCCTCGCTCTTCTCCTGTAACGCCTCCTCCGTTAGCCTGCGATCAGTAATGTCCTCATACATACCAAGGACACCGATAATTTTATCAGCCTCGTCGCGGAGTGGAACTTTTGAAGTACGTAGCCATATCAGATGCCCTTGCGGCGTGGTCTGCGGTTCGTCATAGGAAAGCTTGGGAACACCGGATTCAATGACACGAAGATCGTCGGTTCTATACAGGTCGGCCTGTTGTTTCCACACCAGCTGATAATCATCCTTGCCAATCAGATCCTCCGGACATTCAAGCCCGGCATCCATGGCAAACGCTTTATTGCAACCCATATAACGTAATTGTGTATCCTTAAAGAAAATACTCATGGGCGCGGTGTTTATGATGGTCTGGAGAAGCGTGTTTGAATTGTTGATGGCCTCTTCCGCCTGCTTATGCTCTGTTATGTCCCGCACGCTGGCAATGACCCCGTTGATCGCAGGTTCGGCGAGGAAACTCTGGGCGATGGCCTCGGAGAAGACCCACCCCCGTGTTTTATGGATATGGCGGTATTGGACGGTGACGGTTTTTTCAGGATGAGCGACGGTCTCGGTCCAGGCGGCCTGGATGTCTTTCATGTCGTCGGGATGTATGAGGGTGTCGAGCGCTCGTCCCTCCAGTTCGGCGATCGGAAATCCCGTGATCCTCTCCGCTGCAGGACTGACGTATCTTTGGCTTCCGTCAGCGTTGAGGATGACCAGGCTATCCGAGGAGTTCATGACAAGGAAGCGCAGCCGTTCCTCGCTTTCCAGCAGGGCATTGGTCGATTGTTGAATCTTGTCGCTCAGGCGGGCAATCAGGAAAAACAGGAGAATAGAGGTGATGGTAAGGAACAGCAGCCCCTTGAAAATAGCTACTTTTGTCATTATTTCAGGATCATGCACAAGCCATCCCAATGCTATATCGGAAAAATAAATCCAAGAAAAGCCAAAAAGGATATAGATAATGACGATCTTAGCGGTTTCCTGATGTTTATTCATCTGCAGTAATGGTTTCCATGTGGCCTTTAGTAACTCGACGAGAAACACCCTCTCTTTACGCTATATATGATTGAGTGAATTTTGTAAATGATCTGAAATTATCTTCACTTTCCTGCTTGTGATAACAAATTGCAATTAAATAATATTTCTCCGTTTTTAAAAACTTTTTACCGGAGAATTCTGAATTTCTGTGGTTACCTCAGGACAACAACTCCTTCAAAAGAGACAGGTTAATTCTGTGACCAGGCACCTCTTGATTGCAAGGGAAAAGGTGTTGCCAATTCTGCTGATATTGACTAACATAACATCATTCTTCAAGAATCTTCAGCATGAGAGTATGGAGATCGATGAGGAGAGGAGTATTTTATCAACACATTGAGGAGTGAAAAAAATCGCATATCATGGAGACACTATACTACGTACGATTTACAGGCCGTCTGCAGGCCGGTCTAAGTCATGAAGACGTTGTCACCAACCTGATAAACCTCACCAATCTGGACCGGGAAAAGGCCGAGTCTTTGCTCTCTTCCGGAAAAGCACATGTTCTGAAAAAAGATGCCGATCTCGAAACGGCGGAACAATACCGCACGACCTTTGAAAAGGCCGGGATGGTGATGCAGGTCGATAGAATGAACGCAACCGTGCCGCCACTACCTGCCTTAGCAAAAGCGGAAACAGTTCAGTACTCAACTCTTGCAACTGATAATTCCGCCCCCCAGGCCGACCTGCTGGTAAAAAAAGAAACGACAGCACACATATACGAGACACCAAAATCAAATTTGGTAATGCCCAAAGAAAACACATCCGGCCAAGGCAAAGGAGCAGAAATACCGGATGGTGTAAGAGGTTGGAGCTGGGGAGCTTTTCTTTTAAACTGGATATGGGCAATCGGCAACAAAACCTGGATAGGTCTTTTGGCTATGATTCCTTATGTCGGATTTATAATGGCAATTGTCCTTGGCGCCAAAGGTCGAGAATGGGCATGGCAAAATAAGGAATGGAAGAGTGTCGAACATTTTCAATCTGTTCAAAAAAGATGGGCGTTTTGGGGATTAATTTTACTCATAATTCCACTGCTGGGAATTATTGCTGCTGTTGTTATACCAATGTTCGCACAACCATAATAAAATACTCAAACCATTTTTGCCGAGAATTGCCGGGGCTGCTCAGGAGACGAACGTTTTTTACACATTTTGACGCGGAGAAATCTGATATCATGGAGACAAAATATTGCATACGATTTACAGGTATTCTGCAGGCCGGTCTGAGTCATGAAGACGTTGTCACCAACCTGTTAAACCTCACCAATCTTGACCGGGAAAAGGCCGAGGCACTGCTCTCCTCCGGAAAACCACGTGTTCTGAAAAAAGATGCCGATCTCGAAACGGCGGAGAAATACCGCACGACCTTCGAAAAGGCCGGGATGGTGATGCAGGTCGAAAGGATGGACGCAACCGTGCCTCCACAACCTGCTGCGGCCAAGACGGAAACAGTGCAGCCCACACCACTCCAGATGGAACCCCCAGCACAACAGCCTCCCGCAAACGAGCCGCCGCCACTTCGGAGGAACGTCCCGGAAAACCCCTATGCCGCCCCCAAGGCCGACCTGAAGGTGAAGACAGAGACCAGGGGCCAATGGCTTAATGAACCGCAGAAAGTCCCGGCCTCCCAAGGCTGGCAGTGGTTGAAATCCGCCGTCTCCATGTTTTTTGAACGGCCGTGGACATGGATGGGGATGTGGCTGGCGCTCATTCTGATGACGTTCATCTTGAATATTGTGCCCTTTGTCGGAATTTTCTGTTCCGGTATGCTGGGTGCGGTATTACATGGCGGTCTGGTGCTGGCAGCCCAGGCCCAAAGCAATGGAGAACAGGTGAAGGTCAGTCATGTGTTCCTGGGATTCAGCCATAACAGAAATCAACTCATTCTGGTCGGACTCTACTATATTTTAGTTATCTTTTTCTCCATGATCCTTTTTGGCATCATAGGATTCGGCGCTGCTTCAGGACTTCGTTTAAGCGATCCCGGCGCCATGTCTGCCGCTTTTTATGGTAACATGTCTCTGTTTCTTATTATTTTTCTTCTCATATTGCTTCTTGCCGTCCAATTGATGATGGCCTACTGGTTCGCCCCGGCGCTCACCGCCCTGGCCGACCAGTCGGCATTGAATGCCTATAAGCTGAGCTTCAGGGCCTGTCTGAAAAACTGGGCCGCGTTTTTGGTTTTCAGCCTGGCCCTTCTGATTGCAGGCATCGTCTTCCTGATCATTTTTGCCTCAGTCTCGGGAGTACTGGCCTTTTTCATTTCCCAAAAAGGATCATTTGTCGCAGCCCTCGGGCCGATAATTACCATGGCCATTCTAGGTATTCCACTGGCGTCGATCCTGGGGCTGACTATTTTCACAGGGTTTAAGGATATTTTTTATACGTCCGCCTAACCCATCCTCCTCTTGAGCTCCCGCCGTTGAAAGAATGGCGGGAAACGGAATGCCTTGACACAGCAACGTGATACCATCGCCCATTACCAGACCCCGGAAGGCATTGAACTGAGCCTGTCACTGGCCGGTCCGATAGTCCGGGGAGTAGCCTGGCTCATCGATTTTGCCATCCGGATCGTCTGTTATATCGTGCTTGCGATTTTCCTCAAATGGCTGGGAGGGGTAGGCGGAGGCCTGATGCTTATCGGCCTCTTTCTCATCGAATGGTTCTATCCGGTCTTCTTTGAGGTTCGCAACGGCATGACGCCGGGCAAAAAGGTCATGGGCGTAAAGGTGGTGCATGACGATGGAACGCCCGTCTCCTGGACCGCATCCCTTCTCCGGAACCTGATCCGCCCGATAGATCTGCTGCCAATATGCAACATCGCAGGCTTTATCGCGATGCTGCTCAATTCCCGTTTCAAGAGACTGGGGGACTTTGCCGCCGGCACCATTGTTGTGTATGTCAGAGACGAGATCAGGGTCTTTAGTATTCCCGAATACCCGTCATGTCCGGCCCCGATGCCATTGCTGCTTGCAGAACAGCGCCTTATCCTTGATTTCTGTGAGCGGACAGAGAAACTCTCCAGAGAACGACGCCAGGAACTCGCCCTGCTGCTCAGGGATCTCACCGGCAGGAAGGAACCGGAGAACCGGCTGCTGGCCTACGGCAACTGGTTTCTCAAAGGAAAGGCGTCCCGATGAATCAAAGCCTGTTTGAACATACCTATCAGGACCAGTGGGAACAGTTCAGACTTTTCATCGAGAGCATGGAGGCCAAACCGACCGGCAGGATCGCCGTCAATATCCCCATTGAGGAGTTCCCGCGGCGTTACCGAAAACTGTGCAACCACTACGGCCTGGCCAAGGCCCGCCACTACAGTCCGGCCCTGGTGGACAGCCTGCATGGCCTGGTCCTGCGCGGACACCGGCAACTCTACAGAAAAAAGACCAGGCCGGTCTGGGCCGCCGTCACCTTTATCGCCAGAGATTTTCCCCGTACCCTCAGACAACACTTGTTTGCCTTCTGGCTGTCCTTTGCCCTTTTTTATATCCCGCTTGCAGGCGCCGGTCTTGCCGCCTATCAGAATCCGACCCTTTTGTACTCTCTTATGGAGGAGGGAAAAGTGGCAAGCATGGAATCCATGTACCATCCGGAGTCCGGGAGATTTGGACGAACCGAAAAACAGCGCTCCGAATCCGACTTCCAGATGTTCGGATATTATATCTTCAACAATATATCCATCGGTTTTCGAACCTTTGCCGGCGGCATGGTCTTCGGGCTGGGTTCCGTTTTCGCACTGCTTTACAATGGTGTGATGATCGGCGGGGTGGCAGGATATCTTTCCCATCCTCCTTATGGCCCGATTTTCTGGCAATTTGTCCTTGGGCACGGGGCTCTCGAGCTCACGGCCATCGTCATCAGCGGTGCGGCCGGACTCCTGCTTGGCGCTAGTATCATCCGTCCGGGCAGATATCGGCGACTCGATTCCCTTCGCCTCCAGGCCCCAGTTGCCCTCAGGCTCGTCATGGGCGCAGCAGCGATGTTTCTGGGCGCCGCCTTCATTGAGGCCTTCTGGTCTTCCTGCAATCTTCCGGAGGCAGCGAAATACGTCTTTGCCGGCTGTAACTGGGCTCTTGTCATCCTCTATTTTCTTTTTGCGGGAAGGAGAATGACATGAATCTGGAAAAGGTCGCCATCGATATCCGTCCCCGCACCCCCTGGGAGGCCATAGATATCGGTTTCCTGCTTGCCAGAAGATGGTACCGAAGACTCTGGCTGATCTGGATGCTGACCGCCGTTCCCGGTCTTCTGCTTTTCATCGCTGCAGGCCTGATCCTTCCTGGTTCAGGCACCAAATGGGCGTTGTTTCTGTTCTGGTTCTGCAAGCCCTTTTATGAACCTCCCGTACTCATGTGGGTGTCAAAGGCCCTGTTCGACGAGCAGAGCACAACGCAAGAGATCCTGACGGAGATAAAAAAATCCCTCAGCTTCAAATGGCTGCTCACCATGCTGCTCTTACGGCTCAGTCCGTTCCGTTCATTCTCCTTGCCGGTGGTACAGCTGGAAAAACTGGACGGAAAGAAGAAAAAACAGCGTCTGGCCCTTTTGCAGGACGCCTCCGAGATCGCCATTCTGCTGACGGTTTCCGGTTTCTTTCTGGAAATCACCTTGACCTTCTCTCTGCTGATGACCCTTTTTCTCCTTATTCCGGACGAGCTGCGCTGGGTCGATTTCGGGACCTTCGTCTTTCTGCCCGACAAGTGGCTCCTGCTGCTCTGCTACCTTACCAGCTGCTCCATCATTGCCCCCCTCTATATCTGCGCGGGCTTTATGATGTATATCTCCAGACGGGTGCAGCTGGAGGCCTGGGACATAGAAATCGGCTTCAAAAGAATCCGGCAGAGGCTGGAGAGAAAGAAAAACGGGGCCACCCGGGCACTTGTCGCCGGTTTTCTGCTGACCTCCTTTACCCTCGCTGCCGTACCCGGAATCGGCAGGGCCGACGAGCCCGATCCGCAGGCTGCCAAGGCTGCAATCACAAAGGTCCTGCAGCAAAAGGACTTCGATCAGAAGGTAACTGTCTACCGGTGGGTCCCCAAGAAAAAGGAGACACCCGAAACAAAATCGAACTGGGCGGAATTCTGGAAACAGCTCTTCACCTATTTAGAAGAGATATCAAAAAATATCGCCCCCTTGATGGCCAGATACGGAGAGTTTCTTCTCTGGTGCTGCGCCGGCGGCATCATGGGATTTTTCCTGTTCAAGTACTCGAAATTGCGCCAGTGGCTGGATTGGCGGTTTACAGGGCAAAGAGACTCTGCGGCGCCTGAGATCCTGTTCGGCCTGGATCTCAGGCCGGAGAGCCTGCCGGAGCGTATCGATACCGCCTGTCTGCAACTTCTCGAAGAGGGGCATAAGCGCGAGGCCCTGAGCCTTCTCTATCGGGGAACACTCTCCATCCTTGTCAATCGCCGGCACCTTGCGATCCGCTCCTCCTTCACCGAGGACGAGTGTTGCATCGAGGTGCGGAAAAACCGACCGGCAAAGGAATCGGGCTTTTTCACCGACCTTACCTCGATGTGGGTTTTTCTGGCCTTCGGCCATCGGGACCCGGATTTGGAGGCATGCCGGAACCTGGTCAACCGGTGGGAATCCCTGTACGGAGTGCCGTTATGACCTGGCCCCCTTCCCTGCAAAACGTTCGGACACCCTGGGTTATGATCCCCGTTCTGCTTGTGCTGATCCTTGCCATGGGCACCTTCTGGTTTCTGCAGAATTTTGAAAAAAAGGCCTTTGAAGAGTTTGAAGGGGGATCTCCAAACACCTGGAAGAACCCGCTGCTTGCGGCCCAAAGATACCTGCAGGTCTCGGGCAAGGAGGTCGTCGATTACCGTGGGCTTTCCGTCCTGTCGGCTCTGCCGCCGCCGAAAGGGGCACTTTATATTCACCGGCTGCCAAGAGGCCTGAGCGCATCCATCAACGGCAATCTGTTCGCCTGGGTTGAGTCGGGAGGCCACCTGCTTCTTGCACCCAACGCTCTGTCGAGCGAAAAGCCCGGCACCGGTGATATCCTGTCGCGATTGGGCCTACAGGTGCTGAAAGAAGATGCAGGTTGCGACTGTCCGCCCAAGGACAAAACCGACGCAAAAACGGTTGTCAAGAAGGACACAGCCGCAGGGGCGAAAACAGGCAAGGAGAGCTACCATCCCTCTGATTCGATCATCGAGGTGACTGCGGACGGTATTCCTCTCCATCTCAGGTATTCAGGGGCTCCTCTTCTCGAGGATAAAAGCGGATCGGCCGCCTTGAAGATCAACGGCTCCTACCGCATTATCTATCGGCAGAACGCCGATCAGTCGCGCGAAGACAACAAGACCATCAAGAAAAAGGAAGGAGATTGGCTGCTGCAATACAAAGTCGGGGCCGGAAAGATTACCGTACTCAGTGAAAACGCCCTTTTCAATAACCGCGGAATCGGTGACTACGACCACGCCTTTTTCCTCTCCTGGCTGCTGAAAGACGATAAAACCGTCCGGCTGCTCTCCTCATCCGAGACACAAGGATTGCCGGCAATGCTCTGGAACAGGATGCCCCTTTTCTGGGTCTCCCTGATGGCGCTGATCGCCTTTGTGCTCTGGAGACTGCAGAAACAGAGCGGCCCCCTCCTGCAACCCAGAGCGGACGAGCAGCTCAATATCCTTGCCCATATCGATGCCTCCGGCATGTTCAGCTGGCGGACGAACAAGGCCCGGACAATCCTTGCCGTTAACCGGAGGTCGGTGCTACAGCGCTTAGCCGAACGAAAAATCGGTCCGGGACAGGACCTGGAGACCGGACGTCTCTCTGTGGCGGCACTTGCCGCCAGGACCGGACTCCCGGAAAAAGAGGTCTTCGATGCCTTTCGACTGCGCATTGAAGGAGAACAGGATCTTATACAAACAAGCAGGGCGCTGCAGAAAATTCACAGGCGCCTCCACGGTGGAGAATCGAGGCAATATGACGGATAAAAACACAGCAGATACCCTCTCCTTTGTAGAGGGCATCCGGAAAACCAATGCCCTGGAACAGGAAATACTAAAAAGCGTTGTCGGACAGGACCAGGTGGTAAAGGAAATGGTCATCGGTATGCTGGCAGCGGGGCATATCCTGATAGAGGGTGTCCCCGGTCTCGGCAAGACCCTGCTGGCCCGCACCATGGCCAAGGCCGCGGGCTCATCATTCAACCGGATCCAGTTCACTCCGGACCTGATGCCGAGCGATATCACCGGCCACTCGCTCTTCGACATGAAGGAGAATATCTTCAAGATCAGAAGGGGACCGGTCTTCTGCCACTTCCTGCTGGCCGATGAGATCAACCGGGCACCGGCCAAGACCCAGGCGGCCCTCCTTGAGGCGATGCAGGAACAGCAGGTGACCATCGAAGGAAAAACCCTGCCGCTTGTCCGGCCTTTCCAGGTCATGGCGACCCAGAATCCCATCGAGCAGGAAGGGACCTATTCCCTGCCCCAGGCCCAGACGGACCGCTTCATGTTCAAGATCTTTATCGACTACCCCGGCAGTGCCGACGAAGAGAAGATCGTCCACACCGTCACCCGCAGTTCTATCGGCGACGGCCTCGATTGCGGTACTGTCACCACCATCCTCGAACCGGCGGAGGTTCTGGGGCTGCAGCAGCTGCTCACCGGGATGACTGTGGATGCGAAGATCGTCGAGTATGTCGTGAAGATAACGAGGACCACAAGGAGCTGGAACGGCATCGACTTCGGCGCCGGTCCGCGCGGTGCGATCAACCTGCTGCGGGCCGCCCGCGGCAGCGCCCTGGTCAATGCCCGGGACTATGTCACGCCGGACGATGTGAAGAGCATTGCCCTGCCGGTGCTGCGCCACCGGATCAAGCTCTCCGCCGATATGGAGATTGAAGGGTATACGGCGGATCAGGTCCTGACGGAGGTTTTAGACAGTGTCGAAGCACCGCGACTGTAACAGCCTGGCAGGTAAGGTCCAATGATTTTCCCTTCCACCCTTCAGATAGGGCTGTGGTGCATTATCGCAGCCGTCGGTCTTGCCGCCTCCTTCTTTCCCGCCGCCGGACACCTCTGGTATATGGCGGCAGGCTTAACGCTCGGGGCAGCCCTCTTAGACGATTTCCTCAATCGCAGATGCCCGGCCATAGCACTCAGCCGGGAGGTCCGTCATAATCTGCCGGTGACGGTCTGGAGCAAGGTGGCTGTGAAGATCACCAACAACGGGCGCTCCAGCATTTCTCTTGATATCCACGATCATTGTGCTCCGGATTTCACGGTCAGAAACCAGCCCTGCTCCGTAAGCCTTTCGCCGGGACAATGCGCAACGCTCAACTACGAGGTCTTTCCGACCAGGCGAGGCCACTATATCTTCAGCGGCGCAGATCTCTTTGTCAACAGCCCCCTGCATCTCTGGCAGAAAAAATGGTTTTTCCCCTCTGTCAGTGAAACCAAGGTGTTTCCCAATTTCAGGGAAATACATCACTTTTCTCTACTGGCCACCCATCATCACCTGAGCAGGCTTGGGATCAAGAAACTCACCCGGCGGGGCGAGGGAAGGGAGTTCCATCAACTGCGCGACTATCGCCAGGGGGAAGGCCTGCAGAATATCGACTGGAAGGCCACCTCACGCTACAGGCGGCTGATCGCCAAGGACTATCAGGACGAGCGCGACCAGCAGATCGTCTTTGTCCTTGATTGCGGCCGGAGGATGCGCCATGTCGAGTCGGGAAAGAGCCATCTCGATCAGGCCTTGAACAGCATCCTTCTGCTGGCCTATGTCGCCGCCCGGCAAGGGGACGGCGTCGGCTTCTATTCCTTCGGCGGGACGCAGAAATGGCTGCCCCCCAGGAAACAGGGAGATTCCGTCAGGGCCCTGCTGCTGGCCATGTACGATGTCGAATCATCGACCGACGCCTCTGATTACCTGCAGGCGACCCAGGACCTGCTGGCCCTGCAGGGCCGCAGGTCCCTGATGATTATCATCACCAGCAGCCGGGCCGAAGACCATGACGATCTCCTGAAGATGGCCCGGCAGCTGCGCCGCAAGCACCTGGTGGTCGTGGCCGATCTCCGGGAAAATATCCTCGATGAAGCCCTGCAGGCCCCCATCACAGGCTTTGCCGAGGCCGTGCGCTACGAGGCCCTGCAGCACTATCTGGGCGAGCGCAGGACGCTCTTAAAAGAGATGCAGCATGCGGGCATTCATGCCCTGAATGTCACCGCCGGCCAACTGCCGACCGCCATCGTCAACAGCTACCTGGAAATCAAGAGTTCCGGCAGCCTCTGATTGATGACGATTCGCATATTTAACAGAATAAGCAAACTAACAACTTGCAAAATTTTTCCAATGTATTTATATGCAGTTTTAAGGTGTTATAGCATGCCTGATGGAGTGGAATTTTTTTTGCTTCACATTTCAAAAAAGATCATATAGCTGTTTAACACGTTAGGATTGCTGGTTTAAAAGAAACTGTTGAAACGCTCTTAGTTAGGCGTCAAGGAGATCACGTGGAGACATTCGTCACTCATCTTGAGACTTGGCTCATTTTATTGGTTGTATCGCTTCTGACCGTGTTCTCCGACAAGCTCCTGGGAAGAATACGTTTTGCTCTAAATCGTGCAGACCTTCGCTCCAAGTACTACGAGGAACTTGCACTTGATCTGTGTACATTTGTCTTTTTCGCAGATCTGTTTCACGTTCGCTATCTCCGAGGAGAGCAAGACGGTGGAGACATGGAAGCCGTTAGGGGGGAAGTAAACAGCGCCTACGTCAATCTGAAGACAAAGGAATTTGTCTATCGCTCGTGGGTAAGGCGGTACTGGAACGACGCAGGAGTGGCGCGATTTGAGACGGTCATGCGTGCGGCCACAGCAACTTATGAAGCAATCATCGAATTTAATTCACCGGACAAGCGGGACACTAAGACAAATTTATTGGGTAACTTACTCGTCGCTTTGCGAACAAACACCGAAGGCTGGCTGTCCGAACTTGACGCCTAACCCTTCCATCGAGGGCGCGAGAGGGGACGTTGTTTAATTGTCCAATTATGAAGTGGCGCCGATTTTTGAAACAGGTGTATCAGCTTTTTTCCTGAGGTTCCCGGACCGATCCGATCCCCACAGATACAGGGGGATTTTGCAGACATTTTCCCTGATTACCAATGCTGCGTTCACCCCCCAGCCGCTTTGGCCTTATACCCCAGCTTTAACAGGGCAGCAACCAGGACCTCGCGATGATCCCCCTGGATTTCGATCACCCCGTCTTTTATTGTACCGCCTGATCCGCACTTCTTCTTCAGCTCTCCGGCAAGCCTTTTGAGTTCTTCCTCGTCAAGGGGTAGTCCGGCTATCAGACAGACTCCACTGCCTTTACGGCCTTTTGTCTGCCGGCTCACCCGCACAACACCGTCGCCTCTTTGCCTGCTTTTCCCTGTACTGCAGCAACATTGCTTAACCGGATGTCCGCAACCGGGACAGGTTCGACCGGTACCGGTCGAATACACGAGGCCTTTAATTTTAAGCGTCTTCATTTTTATATTGGTCAATGTCCTTCGAAATGTTCATGCCGGAAGAGATGCGGGGTCAAGACTTGAGTTGACATCATAAGGTCTATCCATAATACTAGTTATTAGATTATATGGCTATGAACAATAATCAGCAAGATGCTTATATTCTTTAACAAGATCAGATCAATACACCAAATGAGGTCTTGTTATGAAAATGCCTGGGATAACGTTGCTTGAATGGCAAAAACGGTACGGTACAGAACAAGCG
>CAIUQR010000066.1 GCA_903901335.1 uncultured delta proteobacterium
GATTGATAAAATCAATGGCCGATTTGGAAGGAATGCCATTCGTTACGGTATGACATCGGCTGAGCGAGCATGGTCAATGAAACAAACTCTGAAAACGCCTGGATATACCACGGTATGGAATGAACTGCCAGTTGTGGGGGGTCAATGTTCCATTGCTCCCTAGACCCCGGTCTCATCTGCTCAACCCGGTATACTTTGTATCGTACGATACAATATGTGCTCCTTTGATTGCGGACTCTACCCCCTGGTCAGCATGTTTACCTGTATGATAACGGCCTTTATCACACATGATGTCAAATATGAACTCATTCCTAAAAACGAATGTTGAAAGCTTCTCGGGGGGCTTAGGGTACCAGGAACTTTCTAGCGAAAATGCACTGTAAGAGATTCCCGTAATTGTAACTAAGGGTATGTTTAAACAAACGACACTAAAGTCCTACAGGATTTTGCGTAACTTTCTGTTCAAAGCTCCCGCTGGTTTAAGTTTTATTTGATAAAATCTTCAACTCCTTTTTTAAATCGTTAACAGCCTGTATTGCCGCTGTCAGCTCGGTTTTAATCTCATGCCGCTCAGTATTGTAATGACTGAAGGCATTCAGCACCAAATTCCGATATTGCTCAATGACGTCTTTGGTCGTCTGCTGAATATCATCCTTTGTCACCTTCCAGAAATCTTCTGCGGCATAGTCTTTCAAACTCGTTTTGAAAACTACCTGTTTCTTTTTCTCCCGACAATAGTTGCGGATGACCTTTTCAAATTCTGAACGAGTATAGACTGCAGCAGCCTTATAATCGGAATTATTCAAATGCTGTCTGGCTTTGGCTAGTAAATCCGTATTATCGAATATACAGGGAATTTCAAAACCATCCTTGGTCTGCTGGGAGTAGAATTCCATTGTTTTCCACCCTGACTGTTCTTTCAAGAAGCCTTTAGCATACTCAAACCACGGTTTATCGTAGGTAGTGATGAAGATCTGATAATCAGAAAATTCCGTTTCGAGGATCGTTAGTAGCGGCAGGCGGTTGGCAATGTCCAGGCCAATAAAAATGTCGTCGAGGAAAAGGATTTTACACGGAATCCCCTGGACGTGGCGTTTGATCATGCCAAGATAAATAGAAATGGCAATGGCAGAAAGCCGGGCTTCATTCAAAAACAGGTGGGGTTGTGCTATTTTCTTACCCGCATAGGTAAGCTCAATAAAAACCTGGCTCCCAGTGATTACACTGTAATCCTTGTTTGGACGTACTTGCGGGAAACGAAGTCTCAACTCGATATTGTGATTGAAGCTGTCAATAATCGGCTGGGCATGTTTCAAGATATTTTCCGGGCTATCTTCCTTGAACAACTCCCCGAAGGCATTATTGAAGGTCTTGACAGCGGTATTAACCTCAGTTTTCTTCCGGTTGATGGGAAAATCTCGTCCGGTTGGTTTGTCGATAGCCGTTTCCACATCCTGCCATAGATCGCCAAGTTCCTTACCATCAGTCAGAGAATATCTGAAATGTTTCAAGACCCCTTTCACCAAAAGGTCAAACAGGTTGATTTCGTCATCCTTTTTCAGGTGATGAATACTTAACAGATGCTTATAGGTGAGAAAACTCTTGAGTTTGTTGGCGTCACGAACGCTGGTATCGCCAGGAGCCCTGGAATCGTTTGCTGTGGTGCTGACATAGTAGTCTTTTTTACTATTGTTGCCCTGCCCGTCCGGCTTAAAGGTCACCTTGATTGCCGTTTTGCCTTTCTTGCTTGTCTTGACGAAGATATTTTCCAGTTCATCCAAGTTTATTTCTTCAATGGATGACTGAAAAAAGTCCTTCAGGGCGTAATAGAGTGAACTCTTGCCACTGCCATTTTCACCATAGATAAAAAGATTTTTCCCGGCGACATTGATCGAATATGTTCCGAGGAAGGCTTTATAGTTGGTGATTTTGATAGTTTGAATCTTCACTCGTGCCCCCAGTTTTCTGTGAAGCTTATGCGAAATTGCCGTCGGTGTCATTCTCAAACAAACAACAGTCAAACAAATGAATATCCCTTAAGTATCTATAATTAAATATCTTATGGACGATAAAAAGCAGTCAGTTCCCCCTTTCTATCAAACAACGATCAAACAAATTCCTCTTCCTGATCAGACCCACCAAGGTAAGTATTTCTTGGCTTTGTTGCCGACCGAATCGTCATAACACCTTATAAGTTTGGCCTTCAATGTGTCTTTAATGATTCTAGAGGCTGTCGCACTGTTCTTATCCTCAATTCCAAAGCGTCCACGCAGTGTCGTGTTGGTCATGTAATCGTGCTGGACATACCGCAAGCAGGCGTGGAGATAGCAGGCACGAGCACGATCCGTCTTATCCATGTCTTTCAGCTCCCGATAAGCGAACAGGATGGCCCGAGTATGTTCTTCGGTCGTTTCAAAAATCGGAGCAGGGAGTTGATAGAATTCGGTTTGAAACACGACCTTGTCGATCCCGCTCCCTCTTTCTTCGCATACTCCAATTCGACGCATGAAAGAGGCGATTGCTTCGTTGCGGGATTTCGGGGGACTATCAAGAAATCGATCAGTTTTGACCAGTGGCAGACCCGGATTGATTATTTCCATACGGTTGGAGAAAATCTCGACCATCGGTGCCGTGCCTGAGATATGGAAATCCTGATGAATAATAGCGTTTGCTACCAGTTCGCGGATAGCGAGTTCTGGAAACATAGGGACTTTCCGACGCAATGCCTGTCCGATCACTTCGTTACTTGGCAGCAGATTGGCCACGAAGCCGATAAGGCCTTCGAAGCCGGACGCATATCCCTTCATTCCTTCCTGTTCCCGGATGGTTTCAACCCGAGTTTCACCCTTGTAAAGGATAACTCGAACGGCCTTACGTTTGAGATTGCGAAAATCAGAAAGCTTCTTCGCTAACAGCACCGCACCAAGATTAGTTATGTTCCACTTCCCGTTCTTACCTGGAGCAATCATTTCATCCCCCTGCAAGCCCTCCAAAATCCCGTTTCTTGAAGAGGGTAATGGCAGGTGAAGGAGATCGAAATAAGATGGATAATCCAACAGTTTCAGGACATCGTCCGAATTCATGTTATCAGCAGCTATTTCTCTTTCAAAGGGAGTCTTGTCAAAAACGCGCCATAACTCCCGCTCCTTTTCCGGATAATCCTTCAGTTTCTTCTTATAAGACCCAATCCGTATGTATTCGGTACTCTTGAATTGCACCGGATGGCGAAAAGCTGCACCGATTTCCATGAGAACAACCAGCAAACCATCAACAGTCAATTCATGAAAATGAAAATTGATCTTTGGTGTGAGTTGCCGCAACAACCAACTTTCCAGTTCTTCATTGCCCACTTTGCAGAGCGCGGGGCGAATACTGGTTCCAATCAGATCGTGGGTCAGATTGTCAACACCCCAAACCATGTATGCGTTGACCTTACCCATAAGCGCTGCGGAGTTAGCCAAAGCCGAAAGATATTCTCCGATCTCTTCTGGATTGTCGTTATTGTGCTTAAACTCCACCCATTCGGTTTCTACTGGAAGTTTTCGCAATTCCTGAATGATGCTGAGTAAATATTCATTCGAGCGATCAACGGTCATCGTTTCAACGCCTCGCGTATGATGCGTACTTCCTCTACGCTATCCAGGGTTTCAAGGTGATTTCGAACCGGGTGCCTGGGGTCGTAGAGGCGGTCAAATTCAGTCTGGATAACCGCCAGTTTCTCTTCGTCGCTCATGGTGTCAGCGATTGGTGTGAGTTTCCCCAGATGTTTGAGAATTTCTTTGTTAGAGGCCTTGATCTCAGCAGGGAAATAAAGTTCATAAACGAGGCCATCGATGAGCTGCTCGTAATAAGCGGATTGGAGTTTGTGCTCATTTTTTATTAAAAAAAACACATATTCGACCAAACAAATAAAGGGGGCCTGTTCATTTTCCTTAAGTTGAGGTACCGGTAATTTTTCCACAAACATTGGTTTGTACTCAAAATACCCACCGTTACGGGTAACTCCCATAGAACGAATGTAGTAGTCGCCAACGCTCGAATTGAGAACTGCCAACAAATAGTTTCCGCCACGAGTAATCATGTTGCTTGGCGCGTTCAGAAAAACGTCAGGTTCGGCCATCGCAAACTGAGCGTTCAATGCGAGGTTTCCCCATACGATTTTCTTTTTTCCAAAATCTTGATAATATGATGCGGCGCACCGTTGCAAGGCATACCATTCATAGCGAATGCCCGTTTCTGATTTGTTTCTTTGCGAAAGGTTTCCTTGGAAGCCAACTAAGTATTCATAAAGGAAAGGATAATATTTTTTGAAGGCATTTTCGGCTTCAAGAGATGCTCCTTTAATAGAAGGTGTGTCATGAAGAGGAAAGTGCCAAGGAATGAACAGTAACCATGAATCATGAAAATTAACTCGATAGCGCTTTATATCGCGTCCACTAAGGACTGGTTTGATAATCTCTCCATTCTTAGGGTCATGGGCGATCAGCATATCTTTCGTCTTGCTATCAACGATAAAGGCCTCATTGAAACCGGTCAAAACTCCTCTGTAAATGGACACATCCCAGTCCTTGAGAGGAGTGCCAACGTCTTCGATACGCTTTTTGATGACATGTTCCGCTTTTTTTGAAATGGTCCAACTTTCGGAAGAAAGTTTATTCAGAGTAATATGGTTAGATCGAACAAAATTTTCCAGATTGGTTTGGCGTGTAAAATCCTTATTGATAGCGCAAGCCCGTAGCAAGTTGGTGTTTCTCGATTTTTCGAAAAGAAGAACATTGGTATCAACGGTAGCGGCTTCAAAGACGTGGAAACTTAAAAAGTCGATCAGAATTAACGGATTGGTTTTCTCACAAAAAAAACGTCGCAACTTTTCACCGTAATTGGCCCGCATCCACTTATTGGAGGAAATAAAACACAGAGCACCATTGTCGCGCAATAGACGGTGTCCTTTTTCATAAAACAGGCAGTAGATGTCGCCGGTTTTGGCGAAGGTGCTGTAGTTCTGCTGTTCCCAATCTTTTTGCATCTGCTGACCGCTGAAGTTCTGGATTTGAACATAGGGTGGGTTACCGATCACCACGTCAAAGCCACCCTTCTCTTTGAATACCTCTGGAAAATTGAGTTTCCAAAGAAAGAAAGGCTTCTCCCCGGCCTGTTTGATCTGTTGGAGGTTCTCCAGTGAATCGAGCTGATTGCGTTCCCTAAGAGTCGCCTCAATCAGATCCCATTCCAAGGAGGTGATCATATGACGGATTTCCCTCTTTTTCTCTGGTGAACAGGCAGAAAAGAAGTCTTTGTGGAGCCGTTCGAGCTGGCTGGCTTTTTTTTTCGCTTCACTGCGAGTGTCGAACATACCAATTCGCGGATCTTTTCCCTTAGGGATTAAACGCAATGCTTTAATTTTATTATCAATGTTTATCGCCTCTTTCTCAAACTGCCGCCTCAGGCCATCGTTCAGTTGATTTGCCTCATGAAGGGCACGGCGCTTGAAATCACTCGCCTTTCGACACTCTTTTAGCCGTTCAATGTTCCCCGCATTCGGATCATCTTCTTGAATAAACTCCTCGTTGAAGAGTTTTACGCCCCAATACTCCTCTACCAGGCTGTTACCCCGCATGATCTTGTAATCCAGATTGGGCAGGGCCTCAATGCTGTTATAGTCGTCCTCATCAACAATCAAAGACAGCCACAATCGCAATCGGGCGATGTCGATGGCACTTGGGTCAATGTCGACGCCGTAGAGGCTTTCGCGGATTGTATGGCGCTTAAGGTCATAGGTATTCCCCTGATTTCCCGAGTGTGGGGCTAGGGCCAGACGGGCGGTGACGATCTCATGCAGCAGACCGACAGGAAAGGCCCCAGACCCAATGGCCGGATCACAGATCTTAATTTTGGCGAGCTTTTCGTCGATCAGTTTGGCATTGACCTTGACTGACTCTGGTAATTCAACCTTCTGTTTGGTTGTTTTTTGCTCGGCGTTTTCAATGCGTTGCATGGCCTGCAATGCGGCGATATCGTTTTCCACAAAGAGATGGCCTCTGTGGATTAAGGTTATTATATCTTCTCTGGGTAGGTGAACAGCATCTAGGTGTACTGGATCAAACAAAATCCGCTGACTGTTTTTTCCGGTAGAGCTGTTCACACTGGTATCAAGATAGTGGATCAGGCTCTCTTGGCACATGTAATGAACAATCTCACGTGGGGTATAGAAGGCTCCCTTACTCTTACGCTCGGTATCATCAAGCATATTCTCGAAGACCTTACCTAGCATCTCCGGATCAACTGCCACCTCTTTTTCCAATGGCTCATCTTCCTTGATAGTGAAGTTGTAGCGATCAAAGACATCGAGAATGCCGGTACCATCGTCGCCCGCCTTGTTTTTTTCGTTGTTATGAAAAAGGCTGTTGGGTAGATCGATGGCCTGACTCACCCAGTCGTACTCAGCCTCAAATAAGCCGCCGTTCAGAAATGGAATCTTGCAAGCAAAGCGGGCGTAGTAATTCGGGTCGGTTTGTTCTTTACGGTCCTGGGCAAGTGCCTCGTAAAAGAGATATTGAAGAAAGTCATGGTAGTAGTTGCCACCGGCTGCCACTGTCTGGTCAAAGCGCTTGCGCATAAAACGCCTGAGTCCGGTTCCCCAGGGCTGGCCTTGATCAACCCCAAGCCAGCCTTTTTTTTGGAGAAAGTAGAGAAAAACAATCTGGCCAAGCAACTTTTTGGCAAAACGGGCCACGATCTGTTTGTTTTCCTCGTCGATTCCACTACTGAAAAACAGTTGCCCTTTAAGATGTTCGGAAAGCACGAGGTAGAGGCTTTTGTATTGCTCGAAAAACTCATTGGTGACCTTTTCAATACTAAAGGCCTTTTCAATATCCTCGATCTTCGGGTTTGCGTAGTCCATTATCAGCAAGTCGAGCAACTGATTCTGGGCGGTGTGGCTGTTCTCATGAACACCAACTAGATAGGAATAGCGCTTGGCCGGGGTCAGCTCAGTTTTGAGCTTAACCTTGCCTTCTGCATCTTGAAAGGTCCCGTGCTCGATCTTTACAAAGGAAAAGCGCCAGTCTTCACCGCCATCATCCTTGGCATAAAAGGCGATAAGGGAGTAGTCCTTCTCGAACTGCCTCAGACGGTTGATAGCAAAATTACGGAGCGCGGTGCGGGCACGGTCAAGCTTGGTCAGATTCTTGACCTCAACCACCAGCAAATCCAATTCAGTACCTTCGGGATCAATGTACTTGCCTATACGCCAATATTGGTTGATATGCTCCCTGAAGGCCTCTGGAATCAAATTACCACTGTAATGGTTATCTCTGGGTTCCACCTGGTTAAGGAGATTACGGATAAAGTGCTCGTAGTTTTCGCGCCTGAAACCATTCTGGAAGATATCCCGAATCTGTTGTAACGCCTGCTTTTTATCCATGTCAAATTTCCACTTGGTTATTCACTTTTCCCCGTATCTGCAATTTGATAGCCGGATAGAATCACTTCCCGTTTGATCCCCGAGGTCTTCATCCCAGGCTGCTCACAATAATCAACTACCCGGATATGTCTGCGCAAGATGATTAGCATCTCCAGCGGGTTTAATGTTCTTTCCAACTCTCTCTTGATGGTTTGGGCTACCTTTTTAGCCATTGTTCCCTGGGCGATCATCTTTTGAATGGCAGTGAGGAATTCTTCATCGGCATCCGTAAATTTCTGGCAATTTTTGAAGGCCTTATCCTTAAGCCGTTTCTCAATATATGTGAAATTAGAGCGACCGCCGCCTTTGCCAGCCGGTTCAGTTTCTTGCATAGTGTCCTGCTGAAAACGTTGCTTGTTCATTTCGAGTAGGTGGTAATAGTCGGCAGGTATGGCGTGACGCGGCGTTTCTTGGGCGCATTCAAGGAGCTTGGCTGCTTCGAAAAAAGTGACCTCGCCGGACTTCTTTTGTTGATTAAGGTAAAACTTCTTCAACTTTCCGATACGAAAAAAGGTCACCAACTGGCTTGCCTTCACCGTATCGGTCAAGCGACCGGATCGTGCTTTTTTGGGCAGTTTTTTGATTTTTTCGAAAAGAGATGGATTCTCATCGCGGAGCTTGCGCATCATAGCGAGATACATCAACTCGGAATCACCTTCTCCATCTTCACCAGTGTATGCCCTTTTGTTGTTTAAGGTGTCAAACAGCTCCTGGCTTCCAATCTCTTCGCCATCTGAAAGGTATTTGGCATCTTCTCCCAAAATGTCATGAAACATCTGGATCTTGTTGGTGATGTTGGCTTCCAACCCTAGATGGATATCCGCCTGGGTAGTGGGAAAGAAGTTATAGATATAGATATCAGGATGATTCGTGCCCAAACGATTGATACGCCCAGCCCGTTGAAGCACTCTGGTTGGGTTCCAAGGCAGATCGTAGTTGATCAAAATATTGGCCCGGTGCAGGTTGACGCCTTCGGCCAACACGTCAGTGGTGATCAGAATATTTATCGTATTAGTCGGCTCTTTATGATTGGGGTCATAAGCCGCCTTGATCAGTTCGCGAGCCAATATCGGATTATGGTTGACCGCATCAACACCGGAACGACCGCCGTGACTGCTAAAAAATAGAACCTGGCCTGAAAATTCCAAGTTCAACCTTTCAAATAGATAATCCCCAGTCTCTTTAGACTCGGTAAAAATAACCAGTTGTTTGTTCTTCAGGTCCTTGTCCGACTTAAGGCAATGGATAAACTGGGTTACCTTCGGATCGGTATCAACGGTCTGCCAGAGGACTTCAAGCTGCTGTAAGGTTTTCAGGTCATGGTGTAGGTCGACGAGAAAATCCTCTTTAAAATCTTCTGAGTCGTATTTATGAGCCTTCTCTGCCTCGACATAGGCATCAAGTATTTCAATATCATCGTTATCGAGTAAGTCGTAGACGTCGATATCTTTGCTGATATAGACCGTACCGTCTTCATACATCTTTATGAAGCGCTCATAGGATTCAACAAAACGGCGAATGCTATTTTGGAATGCGTAGAAGCTGCTTTCCAACCGTTTAATCAAAATACCCTTCATGAAGCCGCCGACGTTGCGCTGCTGCTGCTTTTCAAACTCGGTCAACCCCTTGCTGCCTATATAATAGAGAAGCGGGACATAACGGGTATAGCGGAAGGATTGCAGTAAGCTGATGGTGGTATTAAAGGTGTGCTCCAATTCACCATCGAACTGATAAACAATCTTACGTGGGTTCTGCATTTCAGGAAAGACGAGGCCCTGGCTGCTGGTGTCAGCCTTGAAATAGGTCAAGACATCAGTTCTGGTTCGGCGTACCATGACATGCTTTAGGATACGTTCACGGATTTCCAGGGAGACTTGCTTGATCGTGCCCTTATATTCCGGGTCGGTGCGGTCAATATCTTTGAACCTCTTTTTAAGACCATGGAAAAACTTTTCCAGGTTCGGGATGCCGGGGATTGTGGAATTTTTGGGTACCTGGAATAACTTGATCTGGGCGAATATATCATCAATCTTGTTATTCAACGGCGTTGCCGTAATCAGAATAACTTTCTTTCCTCTGCATATATCAAGCAGGTCGGCATACGACCGTGTGTTTTCATTTCTAAAGCGATGCGCCTCATCAACAACTATATATTCAAAACGATCAATCCCGAACTTTACGACATGTTCAAGTTTGCCGAGAGATTCCACTTTAGCGGGAACACGAAAGTCGTGTAGGCTTTCTTCCCAATAGCTCTTCAACACCGGTGGGCATATCACGAGTATACGACCCTTAACTTGCTGCAGAAGTTGCGCTGCAATAAAGGTTTTGCCCAATCCCACGACATCGGATAAAAAGACTCCGTTGTATTCGTCGAGTTTCTTGAGTGCCTGGATTACTGCCTGCTGCTGATATTGCAGTGACAAAAACCCTTCCGGCAGAAATGTTTCTATGTCATCTTGGAGGTTAATGTCCTCCTGCATGTATTCATAAACCAATTTCAGATAGAGTTCGTAGGGTGTGATCTGATCATTAAGCCATGTCTTTTTTTCAACCGTATCGACAAAGTCGGTGGAAATATCAACTGAGTCCCGCCAAAGGTCCTCAAATTGGTTTAAGGCATATTCAACATCTCTACGCTGACGTAACTCCACGTTGAATTCTCGGTTAGCGACCAGCCCCGAGTAAGAAAAATTGCTTGAGCCTGTAATGACAAAGCCGAAATCACGGTCATCAGGCCCAAAGCGGCCTATATAAACTTTGGCGTGGATATTTTTTGATGGGTAAGCACGAATTTCGAGTTTTTTACCTCCAGGATTTGGCAACCGGCTATCTGTTGTTAAAAACTCTATGAATTTTTTTAACCCAATTTCAAGCCGCTCATCGCTTTCACTGGATGTCTCAATTTCTGAAATAAGATTGTTTTGAAATTCTTTTTTAGCATTGCTGTGCGATTCAAAATCGATGACGGTTTGCCGGTGATAGTGACTGATGGTACGATAGGCCTCTTCATCTATACCCAAGCCAACCAAAATACGTGTTTTTTCAATTGGTTCGATAGATTCATAAAGATGATAGAATCCACTTGACCTGAAATACCCGACCAATACATCAAAAAACTGGGTGTCTTTCAAGGTGGATTTAAAACGATCAAGGAGGGTCTGTCCCTTTTCGTTGGTGAAAAATGTCTGATCGTTATCAATCGGGTTCATGAGGTTGTTTGTGGGCTAATATATAATTTCAGAAGAAAACAAACTCCTGAATATGTATAATTAATTGCTATCTATTCAGCAAGGAATGAAAACGTAAATTTAAAACAGATGATTACAGCTTAATAGATGAGCTACTAAAATTTACCTCTTTTCAAAACATCATAACTCTTAAATTTTATAACAGACAGAAGATGCTTCCAAGGGCTTGGGTTTACAACATCAGCTTGTATTCACAATCAGGCTTAGATTTTTTGTATTCTGCAAATCAATTCCCTTCCTTCATCTTTCTTGCTCTCGTACACTGCCAACAAACTATGCTATGTTAGACACCAGGTGATGTCGATCCGAGATAGGCGCTACCGATCAAAAAAGAGGAAATAATTTCATGTTTTTTCAGACTGGCCGATCCGAATCGCTTAATTCGTATGGACTTATGGAGACGAAACTATTAAGACTGGACGGTGGCAGGGTATTGCCGTATCCATTAAGTCAGCCTGGGCAACGGCACTCTTTCGTCTGCCGAATTGAACCCCGATGTAGAGTTGCAACATGACCGATATGAACACCAATCAATATTCTGCTGCCGAGCAGGGCTTGGGATACATCTATCAGCCGCGTTTCGCTTTGCTCAGGCTCTTGCAGTTACCGGAAAGCACATCGATCCTGATGGAGAAGGACGACGACCTTGAATTTGTCGATAAAGACGGTGTCAAGACGCTGACCTCTCTCAAACACAAGGCCGTCGGTGATCGCCTGACCGACCTATCCACCGATTTCTGGAAATCGGTCCGAATCTGGCTGGCATGCTACCATCGTGATGGAGGTAGCGAAGCCAACCTCCGCTTCTTCCTATTCACGACGGGCACCGTCTCGAAGACGTCTTTCCTGCGGTATTTTCTCGATGATCCATCCCCTGACGAAGGCGTAAAAGCGCCGTTGTCACAACTTGCAGAAGATGCACTCGCGAAGACCGAATCGAAGACCATCAGCGCAATCGCTAAAGAGTTCCATAGACTCAACGAAGATGAGAAGGAAAATTTTCTCACATGCATCACCATATTCGACGGCGGACCACGAATCGCGGATGTGCCTTCGATCATCAAGGATCAACACATGCGCAGCGTTCGACGCGAGTTTCGGGATGCTATATTTGAGCGCCTGGAAGGCTGGTGGGATGACGTCGTTGTGAGTCTTCTGACCGGCAAACGTTCAGAGCCTATCTACGGCTACGAAATCTCGGACAAGCTCTCCGTATTTGCCGAGGAATATAAGTCAGACAACCTTCCCATCACGTTCCGAGGAAAAGCGCCTGCCGGTGAAATAGATGCAGAAAACGACCCTCGGCTTTTTGTTGTGCAATTGCGAGAGATCGGCATCGCATCGAACAGAATCCGTAATGCAATCCTGGACTACTACAGAGCTTTCGAACAACGGTCAGCCTGGGCACGCGAGAACCTTCTGATTTCGGGCGAGATGGAAGAATACGAGGACCGACTGGTCGATGAGTGGAGCCGATACAGGGATGTCGTCTTTGAAGATCTCGATGAAGAGAGCGCCGAGACAGTTCTTTTGGAAGCTGGCAAAGCGCTGTACCAATGGGCTGACCTAGAAAGTGGCAACAGTTGTACGCTTCGCATCAGGGAGCGTGTCACCGAGCCGTACGTGGTTCGCGGTGGCTTTCATATTCTCGCGAACACCCGCCCTTTGCCACGGGTGTACTGGCATCCCCACTTTATGAGCCGCATTGGCATGTTACTGGGAGCGACTCAATGAAACGATGGGACCAAAGGCCATTTGAGGTACGAAACCTCTTCAACCCAGCTTTCTGCGGCCTAATCCTGTTCAGGGCATTGCAGGGATACGAAGAAGAGGACCCGCAGGGCATGTCGTTCTCCCTCTCGCTGCTCGTGTTGCCTCTGTGTCTGCATAAAGACTCCCGTCAGGTGATATCAGACAGTTCTCGCAGCTATCTTTTGAAGACGGTTGAAAAGAATCCCCAGCTGCTGGTAGGATTTGCCAGCCGCGCAAGTGATCTGATGCCGTTTGCTCTTGAGGCGTTCGGCCTGCTGATGGAAAGGGGATGCTTTGTCGTGTCGCAGGATGGTCGGTTGAAGACCGTACCAGACAAGGTGCGCAAATCCGTCATCGGTACAAGCGAATCCATCTCCTGCCAACGTGTCGCACGTATCATCGGAAAAGAGTTTGCTCGCATTGCAGACCGCGTGACTGTGTACACAACCTTCGGAGTAAGGCCATGAAAATAAAGTCAATTCACATCTATAGCCACGATGGCCAGCGTCGAGATCTTCAGTTCAAGGTGGATGGCCTCAACGTGATCACGGGGCGATCATCTACTGGAAAATCCGCGCTCTCGGAGATCATCGAGTACTGCATGGGGCGATCGACTTTTAACGTTCCTGAAGGGGTTATTCGTGACAAAGTGGCATGGTTCGCTGTGATCTATCAGTTTCCTGAGGAGCAGGTGCTGATCGCAAAGCCCACTCCAACCTCAGGAGGTACGAGTTGCGGTACGGCCATGCAGCGACGCGGAACTCAACTGACGGCCCCAGATTTTAATGAGCTGGCGGTCAACACGGATGACGACGCGGTTGTTGCTTTCTTGTCGCGGCTGCTGGGAATTCCGGAGAATCGAACCGATGTTGCGATCGAGCACAGCCGAAATAGCTACAACGCGAACGTCAAGCATACGTACTACTACCTTTTTCAAAAGCAAGGCCTCGTCGCCAACAAGGACCAGCTTCTTTATCGCCAAAACGAAGCCTTTCAACCGCAAGCAATCCGCGACACGCTGCCGATCCTTCTCGGAGTCTCTTCCAACGATCGATATGAACTCGAAGCCAAGCTCCGTACAGCGCAGCGGGAGCTGAAGCTCAACGCGAAGCTTCATGAGCAGGCCAAGGATGCCATCGATACGTCACATCAGAAAGGCATTAGTCTTTTCTCGGAGGCCAAGGCGGTTGGCATCATTGGCCCGGCATTTCAACAGGTAGGGGCGGAAGGGGTGATCGACGCCTTGCGTGCTGCGTTGCAGTGGAAGCCTGCCGCAATTCCAGAAGACGATGGTCAAAGGATATCAAGGCTCGAAGAGGACCTGGGCCAGCTACGTAAAGACCGGAGGGAGATCCAATCGAAGATTGATGCGGCCCGGCAGTTCTCAAAAAAGGCAGGTGGTTACGAGAGCGAAGCTGCCGAGCAAAAGGATAGGCTGGCCTCGATCAAAGCTCTCCCCAAGAACCCTCAGACCGGTGAATGGCAATGGCCTTTCTGCGAGGAGAACCTGGCCTTAGAGTCCCCAATCGCTGTAGCGCTGCTTAACGAGTTGGCATCGCTGGATGAGGAGATGAGCATCGTTGCCGGTCAGCGCCCCAAACTAGAAGCATACTTAGACGAACAAGATGGCAGAGTGCAGAAAATCGTAAGTGTTATCAAAGACAAGGAATCCGAGCTCTCAGCGGCGATCGCGGCGAACGAAGTCATAGCACAAATGGGCACGCGCAACAACGCTGCGGCACGCGTCGTTGGCCGAATCAGTCTGTTTCTGGAAAATCTGACTCCAAATGAGGGGCTTGCCTTCCTTGAGGCGGAACACCGTCGCCTCAAGTTCAAGGTCGATGAACTGGAAAAAAAGATCGGCTCCGACGATAGTAACGAACGACTGGAGTCAATCCTGAATAACATCTCAGCGCAGGTATCGCAGTACGTCCGTGTCTTTGAAGCTGAGTTCGGCTCATTTCCCTCTCGATTCGATCTCAAACATCTCACTATCGTCTTCGACCGCCCGGATCGTCCAGTGCCAATGAGTCGGACCGGCGGCGGTGAGAATCATTTGGCCTATCATCTTTCAGCCCTGCTCGCGTTACATTTATTTGCCGTGAAGAATAATCGACCACTTCCCCATTTTTTGCTGATTGATCAGCCCACCCAGGTCTACTTCCCGTCGGAGCAGGTCTATCGAGACGCGGATGGCTCTGTTCAGAAAACGGAAGCTGACGCTGATCTAGCAGCTGTCCGCCGTTTGTTTGAGTTGTTGTTGAAGTTCACGAAAGAAGACGTCCCAGGTTTCCAACTCATCGTGACCGAGCACGCGAACCTTCGGGATCAATGGTTCCAGGACGCATTGGTTGAACAGCCCTGGGTCAAACCACCCGCGCTGGTTCCAGATAACTGGCCTGAGCAACATTATCGTAAGACGTGAGGTTTCGCGCTATTTCACTTGAGAATACTGGCGCAGAGCATCATAATGTTATGAGAATGTCTGCTTTGGATCGAAAGAGGAAGCCCAGACTCTCCTTTGACAAAAGGGAAGGCCGTTATGCTTGTCGGCTAGTGTACGGAACTGGAGGAGGTGGCAATGTTCAAGAAAGGTCTTTCTGAATCACCAAAACGAATTCGCCAGGGCTTGGTATCGCACATACTGCTTCAGTCCGGTGACACTTCAACCGACAACCTTGCAATAGCCTGGGTCATGGTCGAACCAGGTGCCGTGCAGCAGCCCCACCACCATGTGCCGGAACAGGCCTACGTCGTTATAGGCGGGCAAGGCAGAATAAAGGTCGGCTCCGATATTGCCGACGTAAAGGCAGGTGATCTCGTCTATGTCCCCTCCAACGCGGAGCACGCTGTCGAAAATGTAGGTACTGAGAAGCTTATTTATGTCTCGGTAGCGGTGCCCGCCCTCGATATTGAGGCAATGTATGACACTGGTCAACTCAAGCGGTAGGGAGGCAGATAGAGTATCAGTCGCTATATTTCAATAGCATTTTTTTGCCAAAGACAAAAAGGTGATTCCAAAAAGCGCTAACCCTCGCTGAAGATCCTTAACAGCCTCATGGGGGTAATCCCCTATTGTCTATTATATTATAAATTAGTAGACAGTCAAAAAAGCATACGGTATACTGTCTATTAAATCGTTTTTGGCAATATAGTAGACATATTTTCTATTAATCGATTTAGGAGACACATTTTAGCTTATGAGACTCTTTGGTTACGCTCGGGTGTCAACGAGCCAGCAGTCACTCGATATACAGGTCAAAACCCTTAAAGCCGAAGGGGTAAAATCAAACCGCATCTTTACAGACAAGATCACAGGCAGTCATGTCAACCGGGATGGTCTTCGATTGCTGCGAATCAAAGTTGAGACAGGCGATGTTATCCTGGTTAAAAAGCTGGATCGTCTTGGTCGCGATACTGCTGATATGATCAACCTGATAAAGGAATTTGATGAAATGGGAGTTGCTATCCGCTTCTTGGATGATGGCATCAGCACTGAAGGTACGATGGGTAAAATGGTGGTTACCATTCTTTCTGCAGTAGCTCAAGCAGAAAGACAACGTATCCTGGAAAGGACAAACGAGGGCCGCATTGAAGCGAAGGCCAAAGGAATAAAATTTGGCAGGAAGCCTACTGTCGACCGAAACATGGTTTTGGCCTTGCGAGGACAAGGCCTCGGGGCAACTGTAATTGCTCACCAAATGAAAATTGGACGGTCAACTGTTTATAAAATACTGAAATAAATTCAGGGACAATGATAAGTGACAATAGACACGATATCATGGCCGCTATCTCAAAATAAACGTCCATACGATTATTAGTTCTTGAAAATTTTGGTGCGGACAGAAAGGACTATGTGGAGAGCGGCCGGGCAAGGTCGTGCAGTCCAATGGGTATGAATCCCACCTCGGAAGGTAGGCCAACCACCGGGTAGGGTCAACGAAATCTACTGATCGATCCGGAATCCTGTGCTTTTTACAATAATTGACCTGCATCTCAGCCCAGTCGTCCCATTTGTCATCTGAACCGGGACATCGCCGAAAAACATACGTATCGAAAAAAAATTATTTAACCCATCACCTCTATCACTTATTTGGGTAAAAAACCTTGCAATGGAGAAAAAATACATACTTAATAGTATGCAACACGAACAATTCTACAGGAGGAATCCCCTATGCAAGATCGACGCGATTTTCTCAAGACAACAGCAGTTGCCGCCTCGGTATTAGCCATGAGTTCCGTCCCTCGGGCCTTTGCCGCCAGTACTCCTAAGTACACCAATGTTATTTTTACCAAAGCCCACCCCGGCAGATGGGCAGGCAAAGAGGGCAGTCATGCCCCACAGGTCACGGTAACCGGTAACAAGGTATCTGTTGTCACCAATCACCCTATGTCCAAAGAACACTTTATTGTCACGCATACGCTGGTTCTTGAAAATGGGACCTATATTGGTTCAAAGTCCTTCACTCCCGCCGA
>CAIUQR010000067.1 GCA_903901335.1 uncultured delta proteobacterium
AACCGCCGTAACTCAAAAGCAAGAGGATTACTATTCTATCGCTTGATGGAACAAGCGTTATCTTGTACTCCGGCACCCCGAAAAGTCTTGGTCGGCGGAAAACAACCTGGGGTATGCAGTTGAGCTAACTGCATACCCACTATAATAATTTTCTCTGGTTGAGTGATACACCCATGAACTTTGTATACGGAACCATAGGGGTTGCTAAGAAGAATATCGTTTCCAATCAGAGGGTTAAATCCGAAACAGCTTTCTATAAAAGTGTCATAATTTGTTGTTATTATTGAACCAACATTTTTCCGAGTTTTTTTCAGTTCTGCTACTTCATCAGACATGCTTTCGCGGATTTTATATGAAGAAAGCATTTTTGATAGGTAAATTTTCAACCGACTTATCTTAATTTCCTTCTCCATATTTTCATAAAAAATATCATTCACATATTTAAATTTTCCGTTTCGATCATTTTCTAACTTCTTATTAAATTCTTCCTCTAAAAGAGCTGCGACTTTAGTATAATCGTATTTTCCTGAATTTTCAGATTCGGCTTTAATATCGAGATAGAAATCATTGTTCCCTTTTAGTTCAAATGCTACAGTTTTTAACAAGTTATCCCAAGTATATGAGTTTTCAAGATATCTTAGACTAACTCCCGTTCCAACAAATAGCACTGGATGGTTCTTATATCTCGAAACAAAATCGTTAATATTCATTGTCTTATACCGTAAATTTCATCAAGGATGGTAGAATGGGTGACCACTATACGTAACTAAATTGCTGCCTTCCAAAGTTCACATATTCACACAAAGGTTGACTCTTATAAACGACAGTCGTAATAATGTTACTACATTGTGACATTCAAAATTCGCAGCTTCAATGACTTATGAAGGCTATCAGCTTCCAGTCAGTATTTCAATCAATTTTGTGGTACTGTGCTGGTTCAGAGGGAATTGGAATTCTCCATCGAAAGCCGCAATAGAGTGAAGGATCAGTTCATGCGAATTGACTCAACCTATTCAACGGTGCAATACGTATAATGGTTGGAAGATCCTGCTTGATAGAGGCTTGGAAGTGTTCCAGGCCTTTGAGGGGAAGGACGCGCTCGTTCTGGCTAATAGAATGCAAAAATAACGGGCACGCAGAGCTTTTGAGGTGACTTTTATGTATGAGACAGAAAAATTGTGATATTTTGCCTAAAGTTCTGGCTGGTATGTCGCGACCTGCAGTTAAATATTATTCCCTAGTTGGAGCGAACCGACTTCCTCCCTTAACTCAATGACTTTATGGATATTCGATAAATAGAAAACCTCGTTAATCCGATTCATCATCGGGATCTGATCCCTCATCTTCTAATCTTTTTATCTGTCGCTCTCTTTGATTATCCCACCTCTCCTCCTCCTCATATTTCGCTAGGGCGTCTGCCTCGCTCCTCAAATCATCATCTATCTCCTCAGCGGTCTCTGCTATCTCCTTTTTTTTCGCCGTCGGTAATTTTGTCGGGTCCACCGCTCGATTCTCAGCAAACTTCAACCGTTGATTAAGCTTCAGGTGCCGTATTTCATCAGAATCCAGCTCGCCATCCAAGTTCTCTAATTCATCCAATATCTTATCATCATCCATTATATTTCCTCCTCTTGTTGCTCTAGCCACCTGTCTGGCCACCTTTAATTCCTGTTGAAGTATTTACCAGTAACTTTGTTCACGTACATAGTTTTGACAAACTCAGAGTAGAATCTCTTAATTATCAAAATCCGTCAGATAGTTTGCCCTTAGCCATTTTGCCAGAGGGCTGTTGCCAGTATTTTGATTCATGCCTTTTCCCCCAATTGTTTTGTACCATTCGACAAGAGAGAGAACAAGTGGATGCTGAAAAAAAGAACCGTTTCCCCAATTTAGGAGAAACGGCTCTACGTTAATTATTCCCTGAGCTTATCCTGGCCACAAGGCTTTTTCCCGTGAGATAAGGCTATTGTGTTCATCTAAGAAACCTGCTGCACTTCAGCCTCGAAATGCATCTGCACTATTTTTGAAAGAGAGACCCCGTCCAACTCGTCCTTGTGAGCCAGGTGCAACAGATCGACCATCAGATCTATGATGCTGGTCTCCAGGCATTCCAGAGGTTCTCTTTTTAAACGGTGATATTCGACCAGGACGGCCTCTGCTATTTGAGTTCGCGAATGCATGCCTTCACCTCCACCCGGTTGACGGTAACCAGCGTTTGCCAGTCCGGTGTGATTGACCTGAGTGTTTCAACAGCCCGTTCTCTTCCTGTATCAGGGAACAGCAGCAAATTCCTGAGGGCCTCGAACAGCTCAGGAGCAATCCGGATGAGCCGGACGTTACCTGCGTTCCGCTTTTCCACGATCATATCTCGCCGATCTCCCTCTTTATCCGAAATGTCGTAGCCAGCTGTGACCCATGTCTGCTGCTCATGACGAGCTTCTTTGTTGACATAGGCACCTACAGTGTCCGGATGGGGCTCCACAGTCCAGGGCTCGGGTGTGATTTCAAATTCGAATGGCTCATCCAAAAGATCATTTTCCATAACACTCTCCTTGTGAAAAGCTGGGAAAACATTTAAGTGTGGTTTCCCAGCGTTATTGGGATTTATACGGTCGATGCCGCTGGCGTTTTGATCATGTTTTGCAACATAGCCCGAGGCACCTTGCAGAGCATCCGGGTGTCCAGGCAGAGCAGTTGAAGCGGCTTGAGACTGACAACTTGGAAGCGGGACCGTGTACAACCGTCCAGAAAGGATATCGGTTGTGTTTCGATGACCGTATTCTTCACAAGCCGTAACGACCTCTTCCGGGCAATATTTTCCCGGCAACGTCGCCGCCACTTCAGGGCATACTCATGCTCGGTCGGGGTAAGAAGGTTAAGAATCCTTTCTGGGCACTCGCTTTCGAATGGTCCCATCGATTCGTCCATATCTTTGTATCCCATGTCGTAATTCGGATCATTCGACCGGTAATCCAACAGAAAGACAAAGGCGACAACCTCTCTGGTCTCCATGTCCAACAGGCTGGTTTTCTGGTTGCGCCGGATGATCTCGACAGCCATGTAGGCTGTGCGCATCTTGACGATGGCAATGTCCAGGATTTTGTAGCTGGCATGTTTGTTTTCGCAGTTCAATTGATCGGTTAAGAATTCTTTTACAGGGGTGCTGCCCCTGTGGGTATAGGTCCAGCCCATGGTCCTGCTCCTTTATCTGACTGGAGGCACGACAACCCGTTGAGGGAGTTTGCCCCCAGGTGGGGTTTGGTTGATCTAATTGATAGATACGTTGGTGGTTAATCCAGGACTCTTTTCTTCCTGATCGGTTTTGCACAACCAACCTTTCGGGCCGGATGACAATCAAAATTCCAGTCAACGTCGCCCTCCGGCAAGGTTGAATGGATTTCACCAATCGAGAGACCGCAGTGTTCTTTGACGTATCTTTTGGCCTCCTTTTGCGATGGGGCAGCGATGAAGAACTCGCCCTTAAAGAGGAAAGTAACTGGAATTATAAAGTTTTTATTTTGAACAGTTAACATGGTCGTGTCTCCTGTAATAGATGAAAGGGGGCAAGACACAGGACTCCCCAAAGGAGCGTGTTTTGCCCCAAGGGGATTAAATGCTGATATTGGTTAAGACTGTTTAGGCCTGTTTTTGCCGGACCTCCGCCAATACAAAGTCCGATTGTTCCCGGGGCCTGAAGATACGGATCGGCTTACCGTTGATCTCACCTATGCCTTTGCGGTCATACCAGCCGACTTTCTTGCCAGCCCAATAGACCGAGCCCTCTTTAAAGTCAAACCGATTCCGGTCCACATACACCGTCGCTATCTGGTCACGGATATGAACCCTGCCACGAATGATATATTCGTAGCTGATAATGGCAGTCCCCGTTGCGGATGTCAGGGTGGTGGTTGTGGTGACGCTGACATCTTCCAGATCATCCAGCTTCAGGTTGGCAAACAATTCCTGCTGCCGATACCTGGTCCAGGCATCATTCACATTCTCAACCTTCTCGCCTGTTCCTGTAAGGGCCTTGGCCAGCTCCACAAAAATGCTGTTTTCCGATGACGACATTGCCGCAAGCCCCTGCTCGGAAAGAACCCCCTCCACAGCAAGAGAGGTCTCCATTTTTTGCGCCATAAGGGAAAGGGCCTTCTCCTGCATCGAATCAGCATAGGCCATGAAAAACACCCTGACCGGCAGGTTCTGACCTATCCTCCAGGATCTCCGGCTTGCCTGACGAAGTGTGTAGACTGAATACCCACATTCAACAAAGACAATCGTCGGAAAATCCAGTAGATCAAGGCCGGTCTTGACCAAATTTGGATTGCAGATCAGACAATCGTACGTCCCAGTTTCCATCTGTTTTTCCAGCCATTCTTCACGGTTTTCCGTCTGCACTGTGTCACTTCGCAGTATCAACGGAGAAAAGCCACGTTGCACGAGCTTTTCCTGGAGCACGGGAATCAGATCCCTGGTGCCGGTGTGTTCCAGAAAGACGGCAATCTTCCTTCCCTGTTGCTTTTCAATTGCCAGGATCTCCAGCAGCCGCTCTTCCTTGGGAAGGAGGTCAATATCCAAGGAAGGTGCCTCACCGACCACCCTCTGCACACCACGATCTTCAAGGACTACCCGTTCCGCTCTCCGGCAACCATCCACATAGCCTAAGAGGCTTTGCAGCATTTTGCCGAGCAATCGCATGTCGCCTTTGGCCAGAGCTTTTTTGGTTTCCGTGGTCAGATTTCTTTCAAGAGCTTTGTACGCCTCTTTCTGTTCACCAGCCATCTTGACGGAGACAACAATCTCTTCGTAGGACGGAAGATTGCTGCTGATATCCTCCAGCCGGACAAAGGCCGACCGTTCCAATAAGAGTTCAGGCAGGAGCAATGGTGATACCCCCGGCTTTTCCGTCACCCGGCATTTGCCGGCGATCTTGCGCCCAATGCTGGCCGCGTTCAGGCTGGCTTGCAGATCCTTACTGTCGTAGGTCTTTTCGACGACGCCATAGCGTTCAGCAAACTGCAAAGTCCTTCCGTACTCGAAACCCGATGCACGCATCCACCGTGGAAACATCCGCCACAATAGATAAAACAAATCTTTGGAATATCCCCCCATGACGGTTCCAGTAAGAGAGAGCACCTTTTTAGAGCGCGAAATCAGACATGACATGGCCTGGCCTTGTGCCGTGCCGCCACCCTTGAGTTCATGAACCTCGTCCAGGATAAGCAGGTCGAAGAAATCCTTCGGCAGATACCGTTTGATGAACTCAGCCTTGGCATACCGCCGGACCTTGCCGTTGTCAGCTACCCACAGTCTGGCCTTGCAGCTTGGGCATACCTCGGCTTCCTCCAAAAGCCGCCTGCCGCACTCTGGGCAGCAGGGAACACGGTTTATCGTGATCAGCCGGGGAGCGCGTTGAAAATGCAACTTTGCCCGTTCCTTGCCGATAACCCATATCTCTGTCCCATTCGGCCTGGCAGGTGCAATCTTGCCCGTCAGGAGTACACCCATACCTTTGCCGTTTAGATTAATACATTTACAACCGGGAATGGTGTTTTCCGCTTCCCTGATCCATTTCTTGACCAGATGGCCAGGACATTGGACCAGTATTCTCTTATTCTTTTTCGGAAGAAGAGAAGCTACGGCAAGACCCATATAAGTTTTTCCGGTTCCCATTTCTCCAACCAAAAAATCCGCCTTTTTGTCCTCTTTATAGAGCGACCTGGCAACAGGAAGAACCTTGGTTACTTGGCCTGGTAGCGCCGATCTCAGCAAGGTTTTCAACTGCTCCCTTGCCTGTTTGTCCCAATCGTCTTCCGATGCTTCCGAGTAGATCGGCTTCATCTCTTTCAGGACCTGGGCCTTCAACACATCACCCCATTCGTCCAGGAAAGAAGCGATTTTTATGGTTTCGTTTGTTTCCGCTTTTTCATCTTCAACAACGTCAACATTACATGCAATCATGATTGCCTCCCTTTGCCAAAACAGGGGGCCACTCCCTCGCAAGGAAGCGCACTCCCTGCCAGGGCAGGTATTGTTATTAATGCAGATACTTGAGTTTGATCGCATCGAGAACCCTGTCCTGCAACTCCTCCTCATTCGGCCAGGACACCAGGTAAGCGTGCCGCAGATCTTCTCCTCCATAGGAATAAAGCTGCTCAGGATTCATCACCTCGTCCCACAACCAATCAATCCATTGCCTCTTGAGCGGAATAGTTGTGGACGTATCCAGCCTGCGAAACGCCCGTTCCTTGACGATGAGCAAATCTTTGCCGAAGACCACCACTGACCGGTTATCATCCTCGTAGAGAAAACGATGGACTATGATTTTGTTCACGGTTTCCCCGATCTTCCTGACTCGAACAGCTTTGGTGTTTTCAGCGGTCCTTGAGGAGTTGTGACAGTAGAAATGGCAGGGGATCTTTTCTTCATCCCCGAAGAGGAGTTCCTCGCCGATAGACACCTGGGCCGATATGGTCTTGATATATGATGCCGTACCGACCAGGCTCATCAGAAAGGCGCTATACTCGGTTCGGTAACTGTAGGAGCCATCAAAATATCCAGGCTCCACCTTCCTTGCGATCAGCGCGTCACAGTAGGCGTAAAAGCCGCAGGTGTGCACCCTCTGGTAATCGTAGTTCATTGTTATTCTCCCTGGTGGGTGAGTTTATTTTCTATTGGACGGTATGGAGTGTCGCGGTTTCCATGTCGATTATCCTGACGGTAGGGATGTACTTGTCTCTGATTGTTATTGATCCACCCTTGCCATCCTCGTCGCAGGATGTACTCACGACCGGAGATTCCTTCCTGACCACACCTTTCACAACAAGCCGTTTGCCGTTTTTCTCTATTTCCCCATTCATAAAACCACCGGCCAGAACCAAGGCCAGGTGTCCATTTTCCAGCATGGACAGCGGACGGATAAAGTTTTTCTTCCTCGGGGCCAGCTCTTCGAGAACCCCCTGCAGGATGCCCGCCTTGCGAATAGCCGGAATGCCCACAGCCGGATCAAACCTGCTGGTGCTGAAGGCTGCTAAAGGCTTTATTGCTGCCGGAACATGGATGGAGGCCGGGACCACGCTTTCCAATGTTTCCGCTTCCGCCAAAAACACATCAGGTTCCATCCGGCCCAATTCATTCAAGTACTGCTCGGAGCTTTCAGCCTGATCGGCAGCGATCCTTTTCCGCCTGCCAAACACGACACACTGTCTGAACGCCTGGAATTCATCCTCGGGAAAACCAAAGACCTGGACTGTGAAGTTTCGTGCGAGAGCCTGGGCACAGCCTTTATCCGCCAGGATGTAATAAGGGATAATGAAGATCAGGAAACCGCCTGGTTGCAACGAATTGAGGTAATGCCGTAAGAAAAGCGTCTCCAGCCGTTGGGATTTTTCATCTGGGCTGATAGAGTTGTCATACGGTGGATTCAGGTATAAAAGACCAAATGCCTGGTATGTAAACCTGATCTCCTGCAGCGCGTCACCCCACAGGACCTGATGCAGCCTTGTCCGGGCCTCTGTAGCGCGTTCATGGCTGAGTTCGACCCCGTAAGTAGTTGAGTTAGCCGTTGCCAGACATGAAAGAGCCGCGCCTGTGCCGCAGCAAGGATCAAACAACCGTGCTCCGTCCTCGCATGTGATCTTAGTTTTGAGAAGTTCGCAGACACTATCCGGAGTCGGATAGAAACCTGCTTTTGCTTGTGATTCAATACGGGCCATTTTGCCCTCCTATAATAAGGGGGAAAATAGCTCCCATGGGGGAGTGTCTTTCCCCTCGGGTTAAGATTGTTATTCAGATAAGCTGCATCTATTTGTTTTTGACAGAACAGAGATAAACGATGTTTATCAGGCCGCCTTACATTTTTTGATGTCGAGCCATGAGGAGACAGCACCGGACTCCTGAAAATCACTGAGCGACTGACCGAGATCAGCCAGAAATGCTTCCAGCTTTTCCATATTCAGAGATTTTCTGGACTGTGATCTTTTGCCCAGGATGGAGTTGTTGACCTTGATCGCACCAACCGTTTGCACGACACCCAAAAGGTTCTTTTTGAGCGGTTCGATTTTCGCCTTCAGGCTTTTTTCTTCGGCCTGCAAATGCTGCAAGTCTGCAACAATGCCAGCCATGTCAGGGGCCTCCTGCGCCGCAAACCGTGGACAGCCCAGAAGGTGATTGCAATATCCGCCGCAGAGCAGACCCGGTTCCGTCGTCAAGTCAACCTCATCTCCCTGGAGCATGGCCTGATAGTCTGACCACATTCCTTCCGCCTTGGTCTTCAAGCTTTGAAAAACGGTCTCGTCGGGCTGGTAACCCGGAAAGAAGCCGATCTCACCGTCCGCCAAGTCAAGGGAAAGAAGCGCACCCTTGATCGTGTGATCCGGATACTGCTCCGCCACGGCCCCCATCTGGGTGTACAGCTGTGATTCCCAGGATCCGTAAGGTACTGAGGGGACCGAGCCGCTCTTTACCTCCAGGATAGATTTGACTTTGTTGATTGTTGATGTGAAGATGAAGTCTATATGGACCAGGAAGGGGACCCCTTCGCTGCTGACATCTATCTCCACCTGTCGTTCGAAATTCGTGAAGCCGGCTGCTGAGAAAACTTTGGCCACGATCTCTTCTGCCATATGTCCTCTTTCAAAACGCAGGAGTGTGGTAAGATCATGCTCTTTCGGGCTCACCCGCTCCAGGATCACCTTCCGGGGGCATTGGCCGATATCTGAGGCGCCGAGATAGTTTCTGCGGTCTCCGAGTGTTTCTTCCGTGTGCCGTTTGGATAGATTGCGTAAGGCTGTCAGAAAAATATTGTGTATATCCATGATGTTCCTCTTGAAAAATAAAAGAGGGAGGAAACACGGATCCCTTGAGGGAAAGTGCTCGCTCCCTCATAGGGTTGGATTGTTCTATTCTCTTCGGGTTTGGTTTTATCGGTGTTGCCTAAAATTCCTCCTTGTCCAGGACGCAGCTCCGAATCAGCGTACGAAAATGATGATCCCGTTGTCCGCTGCTGTGTATTTCCACAATCATTGAGATCAGGTTGTGGCGGTACACCCTCAAGCCAATTGTGCGGGGTTTGCTTACATTCGGTTGTCTTTGACGACGCCTTCAGCAACAAGTTTATCTGCTGCTGCTATCATGCCTCGATCAAATTGACTTTCCGGATGTGACCACACATAAGATTCCAAGCTCATCGGAGATTCTTCACCACGTAGTAAAACTCCTGCTCCATAATCGTATCCCCGTTTAAACTCATTTTTTCTCCGCTTTAACTTTAATCTCATTGACCATGTTTTAATGGTTTTAGTTAAGTTCATTACATCTCTCCTGAAATCAGTTTAATGCATGGCGGCAGTGGCATCCTTGAACCAGTTTTTATTGGCACCGTCCCACCTGAAGCCAGCAGCCTTCAGCATCTCCTTTTTGTCAAAGACCTTGCCACTCGCTACGAAGCGATTATCGACGCGCTGAATGTGGACGCCGGTGATCTGAGGCAGGTCCTGATTGTCCTGAGACGATTGGGATTTCTGTGGTTGCGAGGAAGTGACGGCCGGTGTTTCTGGCTGGACTGCTGGTTGCGCTGGCTGCCGGCTTGATGCTATCGGTTGTGGCGATCCTTTGTATACGAATTCCAGCAGGCCTCGGTACGAATCGGTTCCGACGGAAAGAAGTGACAGGCATTTCTGGATGGCATCAGTCACCGCCCCCTTGTAAGCATCCCCGACGTTTTCTTTTGCAATCTGCATCTGTCCCATCTGTGAGCCTTTGCACAGCCATTCATCTATAATGCGGATGTACAGTTTGACCTCGACGACGGCCTGCTGATTGAAGATCTCTTTGGACATGACCTCGTAACGCCAATTTTCCGGGAGCAGTACGGCGTTGACCGCGTCGAACACATACTGAGGTCGGTACCCATAACGAATCTGGCCGATGACCTGTCCTTCTCTAGTCATCTTGACTTCCTGCACCGCCGCCTTTCCATAGGCACGAAGCGTCGTGTTGATCTCATCGACAATAGTTGATAAAGTTTTGTTTTCCTGCATTGTTGTATCCTCCAAAGAACTTTATGAAAACCCTCTGACCAAAAGACGTGGAGCCAAAAAAGGTAACCCCACGCCAGGGTCGATTCTGTTAATTTGAAGATTCTTTGACAGGCTCTTCATCCTTTTTAAATTTCAGCAGCCAGGTAACCAGACCGTAGGTTGCGAATCCATAGACAACCACGGCACCAATAATCTTGAACATGTTTCCCTCCTGTATGACTGATGTATCGCCTTTAATATCCGCACTGAGCACAGATCACGCTGAGTTCCTTACCGTTCCTGACCGTAAGATCATTACCCAATGTCGCGCCGAAAGTAATGTGATGCCCACAGCTTAGAGCGAACTTCTTCCCGTACAATTCCCGATGAAGAATCTCTTTTAATACCTCTGGTCCTTGATACTGCTTTTTTTGTTCTTTATTCATTGGGTGGTACCTCCATAGAAAAACCCGCCAGGGATGACCTGGCAGGCTTCGTTGATGGTATTGGTGGATGTGATCAGTTGTGAGAAAGCAGATGCCGTCTCTCGTAAAACTCCGCCAAGGGTGAAGGCTGCTCGATATAGCTGGCATTGATATAGGTGTTCAGCACCCCGTTCAGCATCCTGTTCTTTTTGGGCAGGGTCAGCAGATTGCTGTCACGCAGGACATCGGTCACGGTTTCATGAAATCCCCACAGCGTTCGGTCATAGACATTTCCGAAAAGGTCATTGAACCGGGCGAATTTGCTGGGCGGAATGATATTGTCGGTCATGATCTCCACCAGCAGGATCTTGGCGTCCCACTCGGTTAGGGAGAAGTTCTTCAGACCTTCATGCCAGGACTGGAACTGGGTGAGATTGGCCACCATCTTCTTCATTGCTCGATAGGCCATAAATTCCAACTCGTCATAGACCAGGCCCTTGGTGTGTTTTCTGAACTCGACAAAGTCCCCGCTGAAAGAAAGGTTCTCACAGACAAAGACCCGGGTGCCGGCGGTGATGCCCAGGGCCATGGATTTGTCCATGGAGTTTCTGATACCTATGGACCAGCACAGCTCATCATTACCGCCGCTTAAATCCCAGACCCCGAACATCCTTTGGCCGTTGTTGGCCAGGACATAGTCTGTCTTGACGATCTCCAACCCTGTCGCCACCACCCCTGATCGAATGGCGTCAATGACATTGCGGTGATGGACCGGATGGAAACTATTGGTGAAGGGTACTGCGGGAACCTGAATAACCTGTGCCTCTGTTACCTTGTTGCTGCCGATCAAAGTTGATTTGGACATGGTGATGCCTCCTGAATATGCGTGTTTGTAAAATAAGAGAGCCCGTCCAGCCATGGCGGCTGGAAGGGCTCTATGAAATCCGGATGATGTTCTGCTCACCGGTCTTGTTGAATCGATTGCAACTGCAATGTATTCTGCATCAGTCCTACATCCTTCGCGGCCCGGGGAATCCAAAACGGGTCGTTTACTATTTCAATGCAACCACTGACCTTGATCTCCAGCAATTCGCTGAGGGTGAAATATCCGAACTCAGCGTATTGAGACCAGCCATGCAGAAGAACGAAACCGAAGAAGGTGTCCTTTCCGTCATACTCCATAACCCACCAGTGACACTGGTCTACTTGGAAATGCAGATGGACAACCTTATCCTCGGGAGGGATATTCTCGGTCTCATACAAGCGTGGCAGTTGTTGGAGCTGTTCTCTTGTCGGTATGTTTATCATGATGCTCTCCTGTGTTGGGGAGGTGAAATAAGAATGCCGCCATACCCCCATTAAAGGAGGTATGGCGGCATAGGATTAAATTGGGGTGGTGATCTGCTGCGGCAGGCGGTCTGGAATTGGCGATCAGCTCTTTTTACAGTGGGAGGTCAAGATGGATCCGGACCCTTCTAAAAACGGTACTCGAAGAACTGAATCACAAAGCACAGGTATCCGCATAATGCCGGCAGATTGATTCTTAAGATGACCAGGAATGGTCGTTATAGAACAATGGGATTTACCGATTTTTACGGCACGAGGAACTTGCTAGGAATTAGAGGTGGGCTGATTATTGATGTCGTTGTTTGCAAAATACGCGTCTGCTGTCCAGCCGATTGTTTCCGTGATTGCCATGGCCGTACTTGCATTAATGACGTTTCCATATCCCGGAAGCCAGCCAAGGAGGTATTGGGAAATTGCTCGACCTCCATAACTACCAGGAAATGTCAACAGGAGGCTTTTTGCAGAAGCCTTTGTAATGTCACAACCGTGCTCATGGCCGATAGCAATAATCATTGCTGTTTGCAATGCAGTCAAGATAGGCATATCAGCACCTGGAAGCTGCGCGAGACCAGCCCCGATGCCTCCTGCGGTCACGGTTGTTGTATGAATAATTGCGTGAATTTTTTTCTTTTTCTCCATAGTAGATCCTCCTTAATGATACTGGCCCATGATGCGCAAACCTCATCCCTATCGGACCGCTTTTTTCTCTCATAAAAAATATTGCCGGTGCTGGAAACGATGAAGCTCAACGCAGTCATGTCCTGATAATCTTTTAGACAGTAATCCCTCAACGGGGAATTATCAGAACTGATAACCCATCATATTTGTAATATATATTTGAAATATTTTTAGAATGCAGCATTAAGCCGAAGAGAAAAACACGACACAGGGTCCCGCTACAGGCGACAATGAAGCGCCTATAACGGTGGTTTTCGAGGGTCCCTGATACTCTGCCCGGGGAGGATGTAATGTCCACGCCGAACCAAGACCTGTTTCACAATTACGGAACCCGACAGCACAGATGATTTGATGGGTTTTACAATCCCTTACACCCTTATGATTTTAGTGCAACACAAAAAAACTGCCAATGTATACTAAATGTATAGTGAGAGGTGTATATAAATATGAAAGACATTGCTATAAACCTTGACATGACCATGAGCACGTGCCTATGATTGTAATCATGAATATATGATGTATTGCTTGAGCATCAAACCAACAAGGAGATTGGTCATGGATAAACAGGAATGGATTGAGGAAATCACCCAAGAGAACTGTGGAGAGAAAATCAGACTGATACGGAAGGTTTCAGGAATAACGCGTGCCGAATTAGCGAAAGTGATGGGCTGTTCGGAGTCTGTAATTACTCGCCTTGAGACGAAAAGAACCATGGCAACGGAAGATTTTATCAACCGTCTCAGAGCGTTGAGTGTCATTGGCTACCACAAATTTTCAAAATATAGTGATACCGAAAAAGACTCGATTATTGCAACCATAGGAGCTGCTGGGGGTGGAATCTTGGGTATTGGTAGCGCGATATCCGCAGTTTCTGGAGCTGGCGCTGTTGCGGGGCTTTCGGTCGCGGGAGTTACCTCGGGATTGGCTGCTCTCGGAATGGGATCATTGGTCGCAGGTGTAGCTGTCGTTGCCACAATTCCTGTCGCTGTTGGATTTGCTGGTTATGGTTTAATCAAAGGTATTAAAGCTATAGCGGCGGCAAATAATTTATCTATCACAGAGATTGACGATCGTTTTGAGATCGTTACACAACCGCCTGAACCCGAAACACAGGCATGTTAAGGTAGAAGTTATGGCCTTTCTCATCCCGACCGAATCTAGAGCATAGAGGACGGTAAGCTGCTGTGGAATGGCAATGGGTGCGAAATTTTGATTGTGTAACGATATTTTTCCTAAATTCAGACTCTTTAAGGAGGAGCGAAATGTTTAAACTTATTGGTGCTGCAGTTGTCTACGGTTTTGCAATGTATGGTCTGGTTACCTGGTTGTTAAAATCTAAAAATGATGAGGAAAGCTTGAAGGAAAGTTCAAAATGAAAGTGCAGATCAGTTCTGGAGGTTCGTCTTCAACTTTCAACAAAATTTCTGTTGACGCGGGATTTTCCCTTGATCTTGTACTGAGGATTAACATAGCATTATAACAATTGAAATACTCCAGGAAATGCAACAGGACAGTTCATACCCATAAATTTCTAAGGCGAGCTATGGAAAATAAAATCAGAACAATAACGTACTTTTCCAAGGAAGAAATTGTTTCAGCAATTACCAGTCGTGAGACTTTTGAGGTGATTGGAAGTGGTGGCGACTCATCGGGATCAGCAGAATTTGTAAAAAAATTTATTGATAACTACGGCTTCACTTGTCGTATCAAGACAAAAAGAAGCGCTGCTGCGTTTACAAGACTGTTTTCAGGATTCGGAAAAGCGGGCAAGGATCACACGACCCATGTCCCTGATTTTGAGATCGAGAAACGTCCTGGCGGGACCTTGTTGGTCTCCTATGTCAAAACTCCTTCAACATTTTCCCAGCTTGCTTCAGGGGCGGCGGATTCAGTTGCTGAAACATGGGATAAATATGCCCCCAGCAAAGAAAGGATTGTCGGTACATTTGTGGCTGGCCCTGGGGCACTAGCGCTTAACAAGGAGGAACTTGAGGCCGTTGGTGCGAGGACAATTTCTGCCACTTCAAAGACCGCTTCTATTGTTTCCGATGTAGTGATTATTGGCGCTACAGCTGTTTCTGATACTGCTATTACAGCTGCTACAGCAATTTCTTCTTCTACTGTCACGGCCGCTAAATCAGTAAGGGACCATCCTTTTGCAACTGTTGCTGGTGCAGTTATTGGCGTCGGAGCTGTTGCGGCTGCTCCCTTCACGGGTGGAGGTTCTGTGTTTGGAGCAGCAACGTTGGCAAGCTCTTTAGCCGGTGCGGGCACTGTTGCCGCAGCTATCGGAGCAGGCGCTGCTGGTGCAGGCGCTTGC
This sequence comes from uncultured delta proteobacterium, assembly GCA_903901335.1. Lineage (GTDB taxonomy): Bacteria > Desulfobacterota > Desulfobulbia > Desulfobulbales > Desulfocapsaceae > CAIUQR01. Next base: position 14,790 of record CAIUQR010000067.1, read on the forward strand.
GCAACAATTTCAAATGCGGAAACAAATAAAATCAAAACCATTGCGCTCGAAAAGGGAGTCGAAAATGAGAAGGCGGAATCTGCTGTAAAAATCGAAGAACTCAGCAAGATGATGGTGCATGCGGCGGAAGTTTACACCCAACAGGCACGGGCAAATGAATTCGTAATCGCTCTTGCCGCAATAGGACTTTCTATGGCGGCATGTGATGGCTCTATCTCAAATGAAGAGAATGTCTGTGTTGAGGAATATGTGATAGGCATGTCAAGGTTAGTTTTGCCTCAAATAATTCGTGATCGCCTCCACAAAATAACTAATGCCCCACCTGATTTTGAAAGAGCAATTTTATACGTTGAGAATTTTGACAACGACATTTGGCCAATTATTGATGGTCTTCTTGAGATTATTGGCGAAGCCGACGGAGATATCAACCAAAGCAAGCAGGAGTTTCTGGACAAGTGGAAAAGCTACAAGGCCACAGCGCTGGAGGAGGAATCAAACAATGGGTGACTTCGTTGACCGCTACAAGAAAAGAAAGGCCGTTTTGGATAGATTGGATATCCCAAATAATTTTTGCGAGGATGTCAAATTTAACATATCTGCAGTGGCGGAAATTCGTTCATCTCTGGCCTCAATTTTTAGTGATAATTCCGCGAAAATCTCATCCGAGACCGATAAACTCCTCGCTGAAATACACGGCAAGATTGATGATGAGAAAATTTCGGCCCTGATTGAGGCGTGCCAGAAGGAGTGTCTCCAAGCGGTGATTCGTCCGTTCGGTATTGCTCGGGTCTTGTTTGAAGATAAAAATGGTGGAAATGTAACGACTCTGCATAATTTTGGTCAAGGAGTTACAGCAACCGCAGAAGATGCGAAGAGATATTCCGAGTGGGAGAAATCAACGAAGGCACCTCTTAATAGAGAGCCGTATGATTATGATACAAAGCTAAATAGGTCTGGGCAACCTGCTGTGAACAAATCCGGTGAGGTCCAAAAAACACAGTTTAACAGCACCAAGAAAGGAGCTATATTTAAAAAAATGGGAGAGGGGGAAATTGTAACAGATGGGTATACAGGGAAACGGCTCGGTACAAAAGTAAACAATGATATTGATAAAGAAACTCCAATAAATCTTGAGCACATTACCTCTGTGAAAGAGATAGAGACAGAATCCGGAAACCATCTTTTTGCGAAGGGAAATTCCTCAGAGGAACGGCAACAAGATAGGGTCGGCCTCGCAAGAAACGATAACAATCTTACTCTAACGCAAGGGCCTCTAAACAACTCAAAAGGTGATAAAGATCTGAAGGAATGGGCAAATGGCACCAATCGCAAGGACCCCTCCATGACGAATGCCGAATTTTATGGTGCTAATTCCGAACTAATGGATAAGGAATACCGAAAATCCAAAGATTTTTTTAAAAAGGAAAACCGAAAGAGGCAAATTAAAAAGCAAGGATTAGAAACTCTAGCCACTGGGGCTAATGAAGGCGTAAAAATGGGAATACAGCAAGCTGTTGGTGTCGTAATGGAAGAATTTGTCCGAGCCGCGTTCGTCGAGATAAAGGACTCTTGGCAAAACGGATTCAAGGGCGCGGTAGATGACACTTTTTTGGATGCCTTAAAAGAGCGACTTACACGAGTAGCAAAGCGTATCCAGGATAAATGGAAAGATGCGGCCTTCGCTCTTCGTGATGGGTTCTTAAGCGGTTTTTTGTCCAATCTTGTAACGGTAATAATTAACATGGTTAAAAAAACATCAGCTAGTGTTGTTCGTATTTTAAGGGAAGGAGCGATGTCGCTTTATCGCGCACTTAAGACACTGGCTTTCCATCCAGAAGATATGTCGTTGGCCCAAGCTGCTGATGCGGCATCCAAGCTGCTGGCAGCTGGTTTAGTCACAAGTGGTGGCATCCTACTTGAGGAGGCCTTTGAATCTTCACTTAAGGCTTTAGGGCCGCTTGCTCCTTATGTGGCATCCATTGCAGCTGGCGTGACGACTGGCCTTTGCACCGTCTTCGCTGTTTATTTGCTGGATAAGATAGATATTTTTGGGGTCAATGCTGAATGCCGTCATGAGCAAGTGATAGCGAAACTCAACGGCATGATTTCGGATTCGTATGAACGCGCCCTGGAGGTAGCATCTGTTTTCGACGGTCCAGTCCTCTTGCATTTAAAATGACCCCAGGTAAGTTGAGCTCAGACATCAGATTCTTATAAATGCAACGAACATCAGGGGAGCGACTCGGAAGATAGAAAAGATTCGAGCCCTTTTTCAAATGAGTGAATAAGAAGCCGAAATGAAAAACACGATACACAATCCTGCTTCCGCTGCTTAATTGCAGCGGAAGCAGGGGATTTTTCGGCCTTCCCGACACCTTACACGGGGGGATGAAAACATAGTTTATACATATTCGCCGATGCAGAGAATTGTAGAAATTGAACTTGAGTTGAAGCATCCAGTTTTTGGGAAATATCTGCCATTTTTCGAAAATAATGTTCTTGGAAGCAACTTCTTTTGCTATTTGATTTAGGTTATGATTTGCTGGAAGGAGCAGGATGTTGAGAAGGATTATATCCGCGATGATAGCCAAAATTGTTAGGACCATGCCAAAAATTCACGAATTAAGCATGATCTGTAGGCTGGTTTTTTTGGATATTCATTAACAAGGAGATTATGTATGATTTATAAAAATAAATGCCCACTCTGTCACGGTCGAGAAGGCAGTGTTGAAATCGAATGCGATGATTGTAATGGAACTGGTTTTGAACCTGAAGAGGGTAACCAATTCGCACAATGTCAAAATTGTAGCGGTGATGGTTCAGTGGAAGTCGAAATATGCCCACGTTGTTTAGGTGAAGGAACTGTTGAAGATGATGACAGCTGATAAAGATAAATTTTTTCCCTTTCATATTGCCTATTGCCTCATCGGCAAATCTTACCCCTTAGAGATTCATAACTCGATTGACAAGGCAACCCGAATACTCATGTCCATCGATTAAAATATGGGAATGCAAAAATCTGATTGCAAATCCGCTGAGCCAAGATTGAAGCAGATGGTTTGTAAAAATGGTTTTGCTTATCGCAATGTGTTGAGTACAGCAAGGATCGCCTCGGTATCCGGGTGATCGGCAGCATCCTTTGCTATATGGCTAAAAACGATGCCTCCATAGGTGTCGATGATGAACACTCCTGGAAGTTGCCGGATATTGCCGATGGGCATCCCGATAGTGTAACCCCGGGCCATGGCTGTAACGGCCTTGACGACTAAGGACGGCGCAAAGAGTTCCAGGGAGGATACCATTCTCAAATCATATGCTTGGTATAACCTTCGCTCGGGATCTGAGATTAACGGGAACGGGAGGGCTAACTTCTTAACAAAAGCCGCTGATTCTTCCGGAGTGCCCATGCCCACCAGAACCACTCGTCCGCCAGCCTGCTCAAGTTGGGTATGCTTCAGGCGCAACTGCGCCACTTGCTGTCGGCAAAATGTTCACCCCAGATGCCGCAGGAACACTAGGATAAGCGGCTGGTCGCGCCATAGCTTACTGAGAAGCCGAGAGGACTGATCTGCGAAAATTACCATGCTGTCGATTGCCTGCTTATTACTCGTCCTCATGTTTGTCGCCTCCCGTGTAATGTAGTCTTTCCGAAAATCTCCGGGTGGATTAACCCAGTAACCGTACCTGAGAGCGAAAATTTATACGCTGTTTCGCCCGACAAGGACTGCAGCGAAAAAAAGGATGAGATGAAATTCTACTGCGATGCTTGCGGGAGCATTTCAGCAACCTCAGATAACCTTTGCATGCCGATTGAAATCGGGTGACTTTAGGCTACCTTGAATAATTCGAATTTTCCAAGGCCTGCGGAAAATTTTGCCGCAGGCATGTGGTTGATATTCCGATGACAAAATTTTGAGCATATCACGGAGATCGGATGAAAAGGGAATTTTTCAAAGTGGCCTTTAGTCGTAAAAAGCGCTTACGTCTTAGTTCTATCTTAAAAAAACTAAAGCTGACCGTGTTAAGTGAGGGAAATCACGGCCAGTTATTGGGGAGTGGAGGCTGTGGATACTGTCTCTTTATTAATATACTGAAATCGGATAAACAGATGAACACATGCCTTCGACTGCATCAAGCCGACCGCGCAATAGACTCTTTTTTACCGGGGGCTTTGAGAGATAGAACGCGCAGCACTAAGACCGGCACAGTTGCGTGGCTTACCACTTTCTCTGTCACGCTCCCTATCACCCAGGCAATTTCTCCTGTGCCGTGGGTCGCCATTGCAATCAAATCAAAAGAATTGTCGGCAGCATAATTTATAATCTCCTGAGCTGCGGACTTTCCCTCTCGATAAATGTAGGAAGCATTAACATCTCTAGCCTTGAGAGCCTCCCCGGTCCTCGCCAGGTTTTTCTCTGCCTGAGCCTTCATCCGCGTAGAGAATTTCTCGTAGTCCATTGGTCCAAATTCGCTAGCAATACCGGAAGACAGAGTATTACCGTAAGCGCCAATTAAACCGCGTCCATAGCCGGCCGCAACGCCAGCAAGCTCTTTTTCACATTCCAAGGGAGCAACGCCTCGTAATCCTCCAAAGTTGTGGCAGTGGGTAGTTTTTCGAATATATATCGCAGGTAGGCATAG
>CAIUQR010000068.1 GCA_903901335.1 uncultured delta proteobacterium
GATTGATAAAATCAATGGCCGATTTGGAAGGAATGCCATTCGTTACGGTATGACATCGGCTGAGCGAGCATGGTCAATGAAACAAACTCTGAAAACGCCTGGATATACCACGGTATGGAATGAACTGCCAGTTGTGGGGGGGCAATGTTCCATTGCTCCCTAGACCCCGGTCTCATCTGCTCAACCCGGTATACTTTGTATCGTACGATACAATATGGTTTCGGACCTCGGAAAGGGGGGTCATGTTGAAACTTTTATCAATTCGTTATTACACATAAAGGGCCTATGAAAACAATGCGTTTTGTAGAACTTCCACATTAAATCGAAAACGGAAGTTCTACAATACAAAAACGCAGCTATGTTCTCATAGGCCCTATAAGCGTAATGCCATCGTTATGGTCATACGATGGGGAAAGGCTGGAACACAAAGGTAACCTGATAATATGTTAAAGGGAAAATCACAGCTAGCATTTCATTGGCCCTTTAATCAAAAAATATCCAAAAGCAGGAGAGTATACCATGTACACGTTTTGTAAGGTTTTCATTTGTGCAGCAATCGCTGTTGCCATGGCCGGTTGCGGCACGACAACAATTAAGCCCAACTATACTTCGACCAACGCAGATCTGCTGCGTATCGGAGGAGGCGAGCCAAGCGATAAGGAACCGGAGATCATCAATATGGGATCCTATTGCCTCAAAGTAACTGAGAAATGGAAACCAGATGGAAAAACGCCGGACGGCCAGACAATCTGGTCAAAAGATAGTATTCGTCAGGCAACCCCTTGCCGGTAAGATCAATGGGCACTCATCATCTACTGGACCTCACTAATTTGATTTAAGTTTCCGGTTATCGATTGAGGGTATTTTTTTGACCCATTCTTCTAAAAATTGACTGGTCTTTTTGTTCTTTGATTCAAAATGCATACACATGGAAAGAAACATCCCAGCACGACACCCCTCCCTGAAATCATCATTGCAACCAATTCCTTTTAACTTACAGTAATCTAACATCCTTTTTTCAAATGGTTCCGATTCCGTATATTCAAATAAGTCTGCGAGAAACATTTTTATTTTCTTCTTCATATTTATACTTTTTGGCCCTTAAACTATAAAATTTATGTGTTCCCAATTGGTGCAAAATTTGCGGCAGAAGTAATCCCAATAACTATTGTATCGTACGATACACAAACGCTTAATGATCACCCGGGAATAGCATCCGCAGCCGGGCGAAAATTTACTATAAATAGTATATGCGGGGTTTGTAATTTCGATTCCCAACACCTAAAGTCCTTTAAATTGTTTGAAAAGTTCAAGCATATTTTCGAGAACCTTTGCGAAACGGTTAAACCCTGGGAATATCTGCGTCAGGCTGTCCATTTCTCCAGGTTGGGAGCTGCATATAATACCCTGCAACTTCATCGCATAGTGCATCATCTCCGGATGATTTATTATATTACTATCATCCCCGCCAGTGTGGAGAATGGATTCGACAAATTCATGGATTTCCTTAGCCGTTTCAAACCGATCATCCATCGAGCCGGTTGAGGGCAACTTTATCTTCCCTGAGAATGCATCGAGAGCGAATTGGAAATCATCTTTCTCCGTGACTTGGTTGATCGTGCCATTTTTAATCTGATAGCAAAGATCGAGAATCCGCTCATTCCTGGCTCGAACGATTTCGTTCACTTCGATTAACCTTTCTACCTCAGCGCGTTGTTTCTGGCTGAGATTCATACCAAGCCACAGATTGAGTTGATCGTTATGAAAAGAATACGTCTCCAAAGCCTTACCATATGCTTCCATCGTTTGGTCAATAACGGGCTCGTCGAAAGAAAGTTGTTGGTCCACCCCTCTCTCAAAAGCGGCAATTTGATTTTTGCAATTTTCCGCGTATGAATCCAAGGCCTCTGCGAGTGCAGGAAGCCAGGTGATATCTCGAAAAATCTGGGTCTTCTTTTTGGCTGCTTTCATAAGGCCTTGGCAGGAAATATGAGAAGATATGTTCTAATGAATTTCATATAAATAATTAGATACTTGTCGTTACTCGTCAGCTTGCTAAATTTGCTCTTAGCATTATAAACAACGTTTTTTGAGGTACAATCTCCAACTGCATTTTTTGCACGAATCGTTGCCATACCTCGATATTGCTGTTACCACAATAACGGGGCGGGGTATAGGGACAATATGTCCGTCAGGAATCATCTGCAGTCATTCGTTCCTCGCAATCGCCACACATCAAGTTAGTTTCCGGTTTAGCCCAAGCGTTTGATCCACACGATTGACAGGTGTATTTCGTTTTACTGGCACGTTTCTTTTCCGCCTCTTCCAAATTTCTCGTGATGGCTTGCCAAGGGATATAAAAACCAGCTTTGATTAATTTTTTGCAGGCATTTTCAAAACGACCACCGGGCTCGATGTAATGGGTCATTCGCTGTCCCGTTTTTTTGCCACCGTTTTCACCGGTATTGCTTGGTATGAGACCAACAGCCTCCATCAGTTTTGACCATTCATGATTGTGATAACCATTCCGTGAGGGTTTCCCGAAATGATGTTGTTCAAGATGGGTCATTTCATGGACCAAGGTTGAGAGCACTTCCATATCGCTTCGATCTTGGAAGCTATCCGGATTCAGTGCAATCTCATCAGTAACAGTACCCTCCCTTCTGGCTTTCCACGTATTGCCCCAGAAATATCCATAGGCTTCTCGTTGCCTTTGCAAGGTGATAACGCAAGGGGTCAGGCGATTACCAAATAAGACCTGGTTGAAGAACCCGTATGCTTTGTGCAGCTGGGAGTAGGTTTCTTGTGTCGGTTCCATCAATTGTTTACCCTGGGGTATATATTGTATCGTACGATACAACTATCATGTAAATTAATCATTCGTAATATCCCCATAGTTCTTAATTTCGCAGGAAACTATATCAAAGTTGGCAATACAAGAGGGGCTAAGCCCAAGATGGAAAAATTAAAATTTGACATCCTCTCCTCCAAAGGACTATCCTTTTAATAGAGTCTCGCTCCTCACTTGCCTCTGATGTTTTACCTATCCCGTGCTCGGTTGATTCCGGCACGGGATTTGTTTTTCTGCTCAAAGCACTATCTGTAACTATCAGATCTCCTGAGTGAATAGCTTTGTCGGGTATAGGAGTTTGGCAACGATTCGTGCCAAAATTGCAGCAGGATTCTGTGGTATTATTTCTCGGCGGCTTGAAAAGGATACTATCTTTACTTCCTCCCAGCGTTCACAGCTTCTTTAAGCTCCTTCCCGACCTTGAAGAAGGGGAGTTTTTTCGCCTTAATCTCGGTTTTCACACCGGTTTTTGGGTTTCTGCCAGTGTAGGAGTCGTAATGCTTGACAGTAATTGAACCGAAGCCCCGGATCTCTATATTTTCACCTTTTGCGAGGGTTTCGGCCATGGCATTGATGATGGTATTGACGATGCCTGAACCTGTTGCCGGGGGGAGACTCAGTTCTTCGGATAATGCTTGTGTCAATTCTAATTTAGTCATGTGCTTGAATGGGAAAGTAGGTTTTTTGATTGTGAATATTAATAGTTACATTTCATATATGTTTTATCATTCTGAAAATAAATGTCAAAATATTTTTCTGCGCGGTTGCAAGTGCAACCCCACATTGGGTATTTTTGCACAACGTACGAATTGTTGCATTAGATGTCACTATCCTGTCGTCTGCAAAAGCGCTTTGATTTTCTCGATGGAACGTGGGGCACTCCCCTCATAATGGTTATTTACATTGATTAAAATCTGATGCTCACGATTTGAGAGGTCCTGTATCATCTTGATCAATACCAGCAATTCGCTATCCTTCGAGTCCACATCTCATTCCACGTATTATTGGTACGTGCCTCAATATCCTTACGATCACCGCCATGGAGCCTGATTACAACCGGATCACTCAGTCGGTCTTTAAATTTCTCGTACACGTCAAATATTGAAGGCATATAGTATCCCTGCAGGAAAACATGTCCCAAGTGATGCTCGGCAAGAAAATCAAAATATTCAGTCTTCAGAAAGTTTGGATTCCGGATCTCAAGGCAATACTGATATCCCTTCGGGAGATCATTCCGAAAGACTTCAAACATATCTATGAAATGGTTGAGACTGGCAATTTTAATCTGGTTCAGGTATTCGAACTGAAACATTAACGGGCCTATATGATCGCCCAGCGGTTCCAATGTCTGAAGAAATTTCTCCATCAGTTCAGTGGATAGGAAATATGGATTGGGAACCAGAGGTGCGCTTTTCTTTTTGGCGTAATGATGGGTCAAGGTAATGCTGTTCGGAACCTTTATGCTGAAGATAAATCCTGGTGGTACTGACGCTGCATAATCTTCCACAACAGTGACTTTTGGCAGGACAACGGCATTCCCTGCAAAAAGAGACCAGAACCATTGATCCACTTCAACGGTTGAAAAATGCCTGCTGTATTCCTCCAGGAAGTTGGGCTTTTTCACCTGGGAATACACAATTCCACGCCAAGATTCATATTTCCAACTACACGTTCCGAATTTGAGAAAATGTTTTGTCTCCATATGGGATCGCGGCAACGATTCGTGCGTAATACTGCCAACCTTGGCATAATTACTTTTAAAGTTATATAGTTGTAGAGATATTATGAATGGTTCTCATTTAACAACTTATATAATCACATTACAAACATCTCATCGTCTATGAGC
>CAIUQR010000069.1 GCA_903901335.1 uncultured delta proteobacterium
ATCGCGTAATTTCAAATACTTACGTATAGCTGTTTTTCGTCAGCATCTTGCTGAATTTAAAGAATATTTTCCATGTCCGTGCGCGGGCGATCCCGCCTGACCCTCGACCAACGTTTTTAAAAAACGGTAAACTTCAGATTACGTTTTGCCTCAATCGTAATCATCGCGGCTGTGAAATCGAACATGGCTCGGTGGAGCCATTGATAATCGTGTTTGCCTGTGCTTCGTCCAATTCCCCGTAGAAACGCAGCTCGGTTAATCTCGACAGGCATACCGAGCGGGGTTTTCCGAGCCAGGAAAACCAACTGCATCCATATGTCTGATTGAGCTTCGTCCAACTGATGTCCGGTGAAAGTAAGAATTGCGTCGCCCCGGCTCACAAGTATTGCCCTGTCGTGGTATTTTTTCCGGCCCCTGGCCACAGGTGCAAAAAGACTGGACCGGGCAATATGATTCGGCATGGCTCGCATTGCCTCTTCCATTCCAGGTAAAAACATCTGTGCGGGTGCTTTTGCCGTTTGTTGGTCTTGTTCTTTTTGCGCTTCTTCCGTTCTTTCCGCCAACCATGACAAAACTGCTTCAGTAGTCTTAATTCCTGCTTCCACATTCATATTCAAATCCCGAAAGAATTTTCTAAACTGCCCTTATTGCACACCACATACAACACACACAACCGATCCACGCTTGATCGTGCAACCTTGGAGGTGTTTTGCCCTTCCTGTCGTGTTTTTATTGCTACACCTCCCTGTGTTTTTCCCCCAGACCTTGACTTTTTCCTAGAAAATGATAGTAGTTTATTCTAGGGTATTGTATTCGTAGCAACCCTGTCCTGGGGGACAGGAGAAATTTATCGTCTGGAGTGACATCATGGTCGACGTCATGGATTGGCATATGTATTTGATTCTCTTCATCGCAATCATTGTCTTTATTGGCATAGCTCTCTTATTGGAAAGGGCTAAAAAGAAACCGAAAGATCCGTTGTCGATCTGGAATCCGGATAATTTTTCTTTATATTTTGATGGTGATACCAAGTCTCATTTGCCTCGCGATCAAGATGATATAATGACTGATCCCGCATACGAGATTTTATATTGTAATATTTGGCATGACTCTCCCCGCGAGTCTCATTATATTGAAGTTGGTAATGATCCATTTTTTGACCCAATGTCTTACAATTTAAACAAATATTAATCTTTATCGGTTTCCGTTCTTGCCTTGATCGGCCCCTTCCGCGTGTTGCACAATGCGATTGATCTCTTTGTTGAAACCCGGAGAGAGATGCAACGCCTCCTGCTCGGTTTCAGGCGGCTTCTGGATTGTCCCCAACACGCTGCCCCCCTGTTCCACGTTATAGTGATCTTTCCTCTCCCTATCGTGCGCACCCGTGTTGATCTCCACCGCCTTATCGTCCATGTGGCTCTGAATCCCTTTCGCATTTTCTGACCAGCCACCTACGTTCTGCCCCCCTTGGAAATTATCAGGGATGATGGAGTCGGTTTCCGCCCTCGCCCTGGACAACGCAGGCTGAACTCCTGCCGGTGCGCCGCTTGTCGCCTGACCGCCCCACTCCCTGATGCCCTGTTGTACCGCAGCCGCTGTGTCGCTGCCGGATCCACCCCGGCGAGCATAGAAGTCCGCGTAAGCTCGATGAACAAACTCTTGTCCTTTGGGTCCGCCTTCTGTCACCTTGTTGCTCAGATAGTCCGCCGAGGTTTGCAACGCTTCCGGCGTTGTCGAGCCGTCAAAATGATGCTTGGCGTAATCCGTCAAAAATGCCGCAGTCAGGTTCTCGCCGGTGGATTGCTGCGCCCTGCTCATGTTTCTGGCCTCGTTCAACAGAGAATAGGCCTCTGAGTTTCCGCTCTTCTGGGCGATGGAACTTGCCCAGGCCAGTCCTTCCTGGGCGCTTGCGGTATGATTGAGGGCCTCGCTCCAAGCGCTCCCTTCGGCACGCCTCAAAGCGTTCGAGGTCGCTTCGGATACCTTCATTGAAAATTGATGGCCGTCAGCCCCTTGTAATTGTAAGTTGCCATCCATGCCGATTGATGCCCCTACTCCGTTCTCAGAAATTCCTCCGTGCGCTCCAAGAAAATTCTTCAATTGCTTTACTTCTTTCCAATCCGCAGTTTTTGAGAAATCGGAATTTTCCCCGATGTTCTTCTCAAAGTTCGTAGCAAATGTTTTGTTCAAGGAATCGCTATATGCCTTGCTGGTCGCATCGGTTCCACCTGCCTGCCGGGCTTCGCTCAAGAACTTCTCGATCCCGTTATTCTTGGCAATGGAGTGCGAGGCACCCTGAATATTCATCTGTATCGAGGCCTCGGTCATTTTTATCGGATCAAGGCCGTTGATTGTGGCACTGTTGAGATGCGAACCACCGGTCCCGTCATAACCGAAGGACAGTTTGCTGCCTGTGGGGGAAGTGTTGTCGGCCATAACCATCCGTCCGTCCGGACTGATAACCGGACTGAATTTCCCGGTATTCGTGGCGAGGTTCATCGAACCAGCCAGCATTCCGCCCTGAACGCTAAGAGAATCAGCGGAGCCGGGAGCGATTCTTCCCTCGGCTTCGGCCTGTTGTGCGGCAATCCCGACGTTTTTCGCCATTGCGATCCGCCGTTCCTCTTCCATGGCCATCGCCCTGCCGCGATTGACAAACCTTTCCGAACCCTCGACGCCCATGCTTGACCATGCCCGCAAAAGCTCCTGCTGTTCGGCTGACCGTCCTTCCGGCGTGAACATCTTACCGCCGGCCTGCCCGCCCTGGACCGCTGCCCCGGTCAAACTTCCGGCAAGGTGAGCAAGGGCCGAGCCGCCGAACGCTACTATCATCCCGGTGATTACCGACGCCAGCATCAGACCTGCCCCACGGACAATGCCGAACATCGCCAGCGTCTTGGCCGCAAGTGTCGGAACTGCGGCCATTGCCAGCATCCCGAGATTGTTCGGACCTACATTTCTGAAAGCGGTAGTGGCATACATCACACCCGCCATATGGATAGCCGCGTCCGTTATGCCCCAGATGGTGAGAAAGGCAAAAAAACCGAACATCACGGTCACTGACTTGCCGACAAGGGGGGTCGGCAATAAAAGAGCAAGGAACGGGGTAAGGCAGAGCGCAATAGCGGTCAGGACAGACTTTATTATCGGTATCCACTGATTCATCGTGGTCCCCACACCGAAGCCGGATGACGTTATGCTTCTGTCGGCCTGCAAGGCCGCGCTCGTTTGAGCATTCCCCATGAAGGTGTGATACAGCATCGCGGAGAGTTGCGACTGCCGCAGGATGGTGTCATAGCTGTAATTCGTCCCTGTTCCCATATTGACGGTGTTGCTTATCAAGCTCTGACAGGTTGCGAGTTGTACGGGATCTGACGAGTTGATTCCGCCGTTATTGCATGTCTTGTTCAGCGCGTCGTTATAGTTGTTAGGATTGGCGAAGAAAGGTTGCAATTTGGTCCATGCGTCCGTACAGGTCAGCGGATTGCCGCCAGGGTTTGTCGAGTCGTAGTATATGGTGAAAATAGCCGGATTCACCGCATTGGCCAATGTCGTGAGAAAATCGGTGTTGTTCCCCGTGAGATCGGCAAAACCTATAGTCCCCCCGGTCCGCATTGTCTCGAACAGAACACACTTGTCCATGTATTCTTCCATGGACATCGTGGCGTAAATATCCTGCGCGTTGCTCATATCCGACAACATTCCGAAACCGATGCCACCCGCATTACCGGAGTATGAGTTGACCGGGCCGGTCGCTGTATCGCATAATTTGACTATCGCGCGTTCCAATTTGTTGAAACTTCCAGCGATGAAAACAATGCCGTTGGGAATGCCGCCTATCGTCTGCGTCTTGTTCAGCGTCGCGTCATAGATCGCGACATTCCCGGTCGGAACAAACAGCGCGAAGTAAAGAGCGGCACCCAGAAGCACCTTACCCACCCACAACAAGGGGGCCGGCCTCTTGCCAACCCAAGCAGCGAGAATCCAGGCAATCGCGCCGCCTATGAGACCATAAAGAGCAAATACCGTCAGTAGCTGCTTATAATTGACATCACTGAAAATAAGAGCGACAAGGTTGAAAATAGGAACCATCAGGTCGAACCCGCCGTAGGTATAAAACTCCATATTGAGCGCCCAGGCCGACTTCGCCCAAAAGACTAGCAGGACCGCTATCAGACAGAATGTTTTCTTCACCTCTTTTCTCCTTACCTTTTTCGGCTCCCGACCCATTTTATAAAACGGAGAAGAATGGCAGTCTCTTCTTTGAGTTCTTCCCATTCCTTTTGTAATATTTCTTTATTCTGTGTTTTCCTTATCTTACGCCATTTTCGATATTCCAAGACCAAGACCGCAAACATGATGATCATTGCCAACGCCCAGGAGATGAACGTGGCAGCGTCTCTGCCGGAAATCCCTGACCATTGGAGGCTGAAAAGGCTTTGACAATACAAAAAGGTTAAAATCAAAGTCATAGCTGCTCCAATTATCAGGACAAACCCGGTCAGCGAATACTTCAGAAACAACCAGGACATTTCAAAGAGTCTCCCTACACACATCAGCCCCGTCCCGATGCACAACGCAATTTCTTCAACCAGGTTCTCAATTTTTTGAGGGGTTGAAACTCCAAAACTCCTCCGGGTATCGTACATGACCTTCAGAAGTGTATTTTTGCATCTCATCAATTACCCCTTTATTATCTATCCGTTATTCCGCCACCTTTCTTCCGACAGAGTTCGCGGCATAGTCCCCAAAACGCTTTCTGACCTGGCTGTTCACATATGCCTCCTGCTGTTGCTGCTGCTGCAAATATTGCATCGAAGCCGCGAACTGCGTTGCGGACGTGTTGTAACTGGCCTGGGCCGCTTTCCTGACCTTCTGTATATTTTCCATCATCATTGCCAGGTTTTTATCTATGTTAGGCGCAAACGTTGCGTCAGCACACTTGGTGTCCTTCTGGCCGGAAGCAGCCCCACTTTGCCGGGAAAGGATCTCTCTTGCTTTCATGGCAATACCGTCGGTACGGGTGTAGAGGTCGGCGAGCATCTGCAAGGCATACGCCTTTGCTGTCAGGTCAGCCAGATTGCCGATTGTCTGGCTTGTGGTATTTGTGGCAATCGCCAGCTTCAGAATCGGAATTGTCGCAATAGGGTCCTTTGCGATAAAAGCCAGATCCGTACTGGAAAGGGCGGTCTTGGTCATCATATCGTTTAGGATATTGTTAAGTTCGTTCGTCGCGTAATTTGTCAGATCAGCGTTGGTGTCAGTAATCTGCGCACACGCCTCCAGGGTGTCTTTCGCGAAAACCTTTCCGGCTACGACGGCCCCGAGATCGCTCTGGTTGTTTTGCGGACATGGCTCCACATAACTGACGTTGTGATTCTGGGTGATATTGAGCCGTACATCCCCGACAAGTCCCCGCATCAGATTGGTGTATGCTGCCGGCAACCCCATTTGGCTGCCAAGATTGGAAAGAAGCAGTCCATCCTTTAGAAAGATCGTGGTGATAGCGGAATTGCACCCTGACATGACACTCTGCGTATCCGCCGTAGACGGGACATTGTTTGCTGATTTTTGCGACTTGGTAAGAGAAGACCATAAATCCGAAGCACCGCTTGAAAGTTTGTCGTAGTTGATTGCCTCTCCGAGTTCACTTCTCTGGGCATCAGTCATTTTCCAGTCGGTCGCATCCGCAACGGTTGCAACAATGGATTTTCCAGCCGCGCATTCGTTCATTTGCAGATGATTCAGCGTGTCGGAGATCGATTCAAGGTTTTTGATGGTGTTCGCACACTGCTCACACACGGTTTTGAGGGCAAGATCGAAGGCCACCCCCGCCGCGTTTGAAAGGATCGCCTGGAGCTTTGTGACCAGGTAGTTCGAGTTCATGAAGGAAAACCCACCCATGAACACGTCGATGCCGCCGCAGCCGCTTTTTATGTGCGGCATCGTGGTGGTAACCGGGTATGTGGTCGGGTCCTGCCAGCGCATGGAAAAATTTCCGCCTGAGTAATACCCTCTTTCCTGGCCCTGGATATACGAAGGCCCACTTCCCGATTGCTGATTGACCCAATCGTCAACCCAACCTGAAGCGCTTGCGGTGTGTGCCAGGACGCAGGAAAATCCAATTGCCGCTATGGCCATATAGATTTTCTTCATAATGATCCCCCTCCTCCTTTATTCTTATTCTTTTGCAGGATTGACCTTGGATCGAGCGAACCCCCTTTCTCAAAGTCGGTATTCGTAAATGTGTCTATCTCGGTATCTCCGTTCAGGTAGCGGATGGCCTGGTAGCTTTTCTGCTCCATCTCCTCAAGTGATATTACGCCGACCGCAATTGGCATATACTGCTCGCTGCCTTGCCGGATCAGCATCAAGGTCGGAGTGGTCGTGATATTGAATCGTGCCGCCATGCCTGTCTGTTCCGCGATGTTGATCGGCTTGATCTCCCAACCGTACTTCTCCGTAAAGTATTTCAGTATTCCGACCTGTTTTTCGCAGAAGCCGCAGCCTGGCTTCCAGAAGAACAGAATAGCGTGATCGTTCTTTGCAGTACTGATCGTGTCGAAAATCTCCTTCTCCCGCATCTGGACACGAGCCTCCATGCCCGGCGTGGTTCCTGGGTAAACATCGTTCACGCTGAGAGTGGCGGCATCTTTTTGTGTCACAAACTGGACGGCAGAGGTAAAGGCGGCGGCTTTCCGTCTGGCAATATCCTGCATGGTGAGATAGGTCCCGACATTCTCTTCCGTAGGATACTGCACGGCTGTTTTCAGCCGCACATTCAGCAATGCCTGGAACTGATCCGGGTACATATTGTAGAGTTCTTCGTCGGTATATCTTTTGTCGTCCGGAGCCTGCTGTTCCGCTTGTTGATCTTTAGGGTGCTGTACTTTGAGCTTCGGCTTTTTTTGTGGGGGATCATCAGGCATGACAAGGGGGTCGTGATACCAGTACCAGCCTTTCTTGGGTGTGCTGTCATAGTATTGAGCCTCAGGCTGAGGCTGTTCCTTTTTCGGTGGCTCAACCCCTGCATAGACAGGTGAAGAGCAGAGCATGACCAAAAGCAGAACAGCACTACCAGATCGGATATGCTTTATATAAGATTTCATTTTTCTTAATAAATCCAAAGTATTTACTATCAAAACTGCGCAAATTCGAGCCTATCATAAAATAATTTTCCAGAGGAATAACCCCGTTGAAAGAGAACAGCGGGAGAGTGTTTCCGTGGCTATCCGTTATCAGGGCCTGCCCTAGAGGCTTTCCGTTGCAGGAAAATCTCCTGTCAGCATCCACCGCAAGCAAATCACCCGGTGCGCAGCCCACCTCCTTGGTCAGCATGTTGTGGTAGGCCAGACTCTTTTGCAGGAACTTAAAATCATAGTATTTGAAGACAAGATAGTCGCCGGTCTCAATTTTTGCGGGTGGTCCACAGAGGAAAAAAATCCGGTGGGCCAGCGAATCGCTGATAACGACATCCAGTCTTCCGGGAAGCCACCAGCCAATGAGGCCTGCAGCCAAGGCCAGGAGAATGGCCGTGGAGATTTCCTTGCGGGTTAATCGCTTGAAAAGTTTTGGAATCATTCGGAACCAACTCTCTTTACTGCGGTTCCAGGGGAAAACGATATTTCCCTGCCGTTTGCAAGAACGATATCCTTGATGATTACCGTCTGGTTTTGTGGTTGTTTTTTGATAAAATCCTGGAACTGGCCAAGCCTTGCGGTTATCTCCTCTTTTCCGATCTTGCCCTGTGACAAAAGTTCCGTCTGCTCCTTAACAAAGCCGGCCAAATCAACGACCACCACCTTGCTGGCAAAGAACTTGTCATAAGCCGTGACCGCAATAAATGCCGCGATCAAGGCAATGACTACTACGTCCAGATACCCGACAGTTAATTTCTTCGAGGGAGTTTCTTTCCCTGAAACATCACCTGCATCTTTCGAGACTATCTTTTTTGACGTGCTGGTTTTGGTGTTTTCCGGCTCTTTTTTTTCCGGTCCTTCGATCATGATCTCGTCGTTCAATGTGTCCCCCTCAGTTTCTTGATTAATCCTTCTAAAAAAGGACTCCGGGCTTCGCTGTTGATTCTTGTGAGCATAAAATCAAGCGCGGAATCCCCGCCCAACGCCCAGGAATCCTCTCCGTTGGTATAGACGACCGTGGGGACCTGGGTTATGCTGTACTGTGTAAACAAGGTTGAATTGACCGCAATCCGGACTTTCATCCGTGGACAACGCTGGCCTTGGAGATCCACACATTCCAGGTTTTCCTGCATAACGTGGCCGAAATACCTGCCGGCCGCCCTCTTGTCCTTGACCCCATTTGTCAGTCCGAAAAAAACCGGAACAATATCACCGCCGCCGTAGAGTGCCGCCTGCGTCAGATAGGCATGGACGGTCACATCCGGCACGGAGCTTGACAGAAAAATATAGACCGTCTCTTTAGATGAACCCTGTTGGGATTGAGGCTGAATAAGCGGAGTGTCTGCCGGAGTATTCTCCTTCTGGACCCGCTCTTTTTCGTCTTGTAGTTTTTTCTGGTTCTCGGTGGAATTGAAGTTCCCCACCGCTTGTTTCGCCTCTTTTTCCCCCTGGTCGTTCTGCTCCTGCGTTGGGAGGAGAGGCTTTGTTCCAGATATGTTTTTCTGGACATCGTTCAGGACTTTATTGATATCCTGTTGCATCTTCTCCGTGTCCACCCCAGGAATATCCTTTCCTATCTCCGGCACGGCGGTTTCTTCCGACCTGGAGTATCCGGCAAAAAGCCAGGAGATCATAAAAAAACAAACTATTAATCGCAGCATGTGCAGCATATTTTTTTCCTGTAGACAACCCACATGAATTGATCGTTCGGACCCTTCACCCCCTGGTAGGGAATGTTGATGGCCGAGCCATAGATCGTCGCTGATTTACCAAGAGGATACACTTTAGCGGCTCCTGGCCGGCGCACCGCCATCTTGTAGTGACTTTTGACCCAGACCGGCGTGTAGGAGCACCCGCAACCACCGGCCTCTGCCGGATCGCAGATCATGAAGAGGCGGTTCAGCAGGTAGATCAGTCTGGCCGCTATCGTCGAGTTGGCCTGGACGGTATTGTCATCGGAAACATGCCCGGTCAGAGGATAGGCAGATCCTCCGCTGCCGACGCACCAGGGCATGAAATCGAGCGGATAACCGACATTTACGGCTACCGCGTCCGCCATACAAGCCAGTTGGCTGATCTTATTTGCAAAAAGGGACGCCTCCGGCTCAATGGTTGCCGTCAGGGTGTCGCTCTGCCACATGGAGTCGTATTCACTCCACCACATGCCGTAATCGGACCGGCTGCACAGAGGCAGGATCGGGATCAGCCAGCCGTGAGCCTGGGCAAAGCTGGATTCTCCGTTATCAATGGTGTCCTGACTCTTGTTCTTGCCGCCGTTTTTCAGGGCTGAGGTAGATAAAGTGCCGCTGCCCAGATTCGAGGAATAGCTGGTTGAGCTATCATTCCAAAGGCCGTCTGCGGTATCGCTGGACGAACCGCTGGAAGAACTCGATGAATTTAGAGATCTTCCCAAATAGGCTGAATAATAAGGTCTTCCCGATGTGTCTATGACCAGAAACGGCTCCCAGTATTCATATTGTATCCCGACGGGGTCCCAATAATTTTCGGGACACTCGCAGGTGCCATCTATCGTGAAATTAATCTCGTCCCAGTCAACGTCGTTGGAAGAATCGAACCCTTGTGTGGAAAATCCCTGCCGCGCTCCGGCAAGAATAAAAAACACAAGGAAAACATATGCTTTTCTACTTCTCAAGTTTCACCTCCCGCACAGACATATCGTTCCCTTTCTTCACGACAACCGAAGGCACCGCCGCAAGCCGGAACCGCTCTGCGATGATATCGGTCAGATAATAAACCGGTCTTTTCAGTTTACGGGTAAGCTCAAGGGCATAGCCGTCCGACAAGAGCAGGATCGCCAGTTCATTGGGAGCGTAAGGTGACTTCTCAAACCATTCGACCTGTTTTGGATCACTGCCGTCTATGACCACTACTCCGCCCACAAAATTCACGTATTGCAAGGGATTGACCTTGAACCCGCGAGGATAGAGGACATGACCCGAACCGTCTGTCAAATCATGGGTGAGTGTGTAGGTCATATCCACATCAAAGGTCCGGTCCTCTTTCGCCTTGGGCAGTTTCCTCATGTCCTTCGGCTGATAATGTGCTTGCTCTTGGAGCTGCTTTTCGATGTTGGGTGTCTGCACATAGTCCCGGAGTTCGGCAAGCAGATCCGGCTCGGAAATCGAGTAGACCGCCCCTGCGATGCCAAGGTTTTTCATTGTCCCGGCAAGCGTGGGCGTTGCAGCGATGAGAAAAAGCATTAAGAGAGCAGATAATTTATGAGCGATCATCTTTCTTCCTCTTGCCCCCTTCTCGCCGGTGTTTCTGCTTACGCCGGACTATTTTCAGAATCGCCTCGCGGTATGACAGGCCTTTCTTTTTTACCAGTTTCTCTATCGCCGCGATCTCGGTCGCATTGGAGGTATAGACAAAGTGGGCATAATCGTTCACCACAAGCCTGGCCACCCCGCAGCCAAACGGTGTATCAAGATAAATATCCAAATATTTGGTCATCTTTTTTTACTGGTGCAGTTGCTTACGCCGCACCATCTCCAGAATAGCTTCGTGATAGGTCAGCCCGTCATTTTTCACGAGAACCTCTATCGCCGCGATCTCGGTGGCGTTTGACGTATAGACAAAGTAGGCGTAATCGTTCACCACTAGCCTGGCCACGCCGCAGCCGAATGGTGTATCAAAGAAGATTTCCGAGTATTTGGGCGGGTTGGATTTGCAGCTTTTTAAAAGTTTCAGCGTAAAATCGTCATAGCTGATAATCCCCTTTTTCTGAGCCTCCTCTACGGCCCCGGACTCCAGGAGCATCTTGTAGGCGGAGTTGCTGTTGATGACCTTGCCGACGTCCCCGAAACTGTCCAGGTCCATGATCGACTGGACGACAACCATGAAGCTGCCGTTGTATTTCCTGGCCCTGCGGTATCCTTCCTCGACAACGGGCTTGATCATCGCCGCCTCACCTAAGAATTGCCATGCCTCCTCGAAGATCACGAATTTCTGCCGGGATCGGTCGGACAGATAGAGATCCTGGGTGACGCCGTTTATGACCAGCAGGGTGACGACCCGGTAGAGGTCGGGCAGGGTTTTCAAGTTCTCCAGCTCCAGGACAACAAACGGATCGTTGTGAATATCGAAGGTAGACGGTCCCTTGAAAAACTTCCCGTAAATGCCCTTGCCCGTGAATGACCGGATGTTGAACGCCAGGTCCCTCGCTGTGGCGATGAGCGCTTTATCTTCATCCATATTATGAAAATCGGTGCCGGGCAGGTTAGGAAATGTGTATAAGAACTCGTAGACCGTATCGGCATCCGCGCCCTGCCCTTTTTGATCCCAGGCCCAACGCACCGCCTCCTTGATAAGATTTTCCTCGGTGGGGGTGCATTTTTCGGTATTGGAGTTGGCCTTGGTCATCTGCGCAAATACAGCCGACACGGCTGTCAGTTCTTCATCCGGTTCAATGATGTGTGTGAAAGGATTAAGGCAGATTTTTGTGTCTTTCTCGAAATCCAGATAGACACCTCCCAGCATATCGGCGATCTTCTTGTAGGAGCCGCCGATGTCGATCAACCTAATTAATGCACCGCTCGCAAAGTAGTTAAAAACGATGTAGTTGACTAAAAATGATTTGCCGGACCCGGATGTGGCTGCGACAAATGTATTGAAATTAATCGCTCCCTTATCGTAAAAATCAAGCGGGACGAGCTGCCCCTTCCTGCCGATGAACAGTATGCGCGGAGTGCCAGAACCGGAGAAATCCCCCTGTACCGGCAAGAGCGGCAACACACTCTGCATAGGAGCGATGAAATCCCTCTCCATGAACTGAATATTTTTCCCCTGGCTGTAGAAGCAAAATGGAAGCGCGGACAAGAACAGCACCTTCCGAAAGATGGTTTCGGTCTGCATGACGTATCCCTGATTCTCCCAAAGCCGCAGGGCGCGGGTGCTGGATTCCCGCGTTTTATCTTTGTCGTTGCTCCAGACGAGCATCTCAGGCACAACTCTTACGAACTTTTCACCATGCTCCAGGTCGTCCGACGCTTTCAAGTATTCTGTCTGTTTCTTTTGCAGCATCGCCATAAGGGTTCCAAATCCCTTCTGATTGATTACGAAGGAACATTTTGCCCGGATTTGGTTGTTAAGGCTGTCGTCGAACAGGATATTCAGCGTATACAGAAAGCCGGTCTTGATCTGATCCATGTCTGTTGTAAGTCCCCAAATCCCTCCGAAAAGGGAATTGGTCTGTAAGGGATCGACCTGCTTCGGTATGGATTTTGGCGTTATGCAGGCGAAGTATTTGTCGCCGACCTGCAATGAATCGCCTCTTTCCTTGATGATGGTATCCGCATTGATGATCTGCATACGCAGAGGTCTATCATCGTCGTACATATCGAAATTATGTTCGGGATACCCTTCAGGATAGGTATTGAACATCCGGCGTAACCACTCCAGGAGCTGCTCCGGCGGCATTGGATGCGGGAAGAGTTTTGCCCCTTTAAGTGTCTCCGCGATCTGCCCTTGAATATTCTCCAGATACGTCATCTTCCCTTTCACTTCAAATTCTTCCGGTTTCGGCATGTTAAGAGCGTCACCCGGTATCTTGATCGCGACGAGCAGCCGGAAGTTCCGTATGGGTATATCAGCGCATGCGGCCAGTCCCTCCCTTCCATCGTTCAGGAAATTTATAATTTTTTCGACATTGTTGGTGATGATGGGGTTATCGACCAGGATTTTTTCTTTGTACCTGGTAAGCAGGGGAGCAATATGGGGATCGGCGTGTAGGATCACTTGAACGACGCTGCCCCCCGGCAACCCGGAACGAAAGAGGCCTTCAAGCGCACTCATGGTTTTTTCCGAGGCGAAGGCCAGAGGAGAACACTCCCACAGCAGCCCCAGGCTTTGATCGTTGTTGACATAGACCTTATAGTCTTCAGAATAGGCGTTGTAGTTCAAGAACCGCGAGAACGGGTTTCGTTCCGCCAGCTTTTCCAACTCGGACTTCCTGAGTTGTTTATTTGGTCCTAAAACCACCTTTTCAAGTAAAGATAGCATCAGCTTATTTCTCCTTGATGTCAGTCAGCACCCATGAGGCTTTTTCAATTTCCAGATAGGCATACCGGGTCATAAACAGTTCGTTTTTCTCACCTTTGTAAGGAAGGATCAGCACCCGGAGTATCTTCGGGGGATTTAGCATTGGGGTTTCCGGCTTGTCCAGCAGTTCGGATATGGTTCTGTATTGGTTAGCTTTTGCTTCATCTTTCGACGCTTTCAAGGGCGAGACAGGCGCGACAGGTGTTTTTCCATCAGCGGTCGACTGAGGTTCCGCAATCGGTTGCGGGTATCGCGCATCCTGATAAGCGGTGGGGGTATCGACGCATTTCCCCTCCGTATCCTTTGCCCGGCAATGGAATTCCTCATCGTAGGGGTTGACAATATCCTTCATCGTCGCGCAGGACGAAAGTCCAAGGCACAAAAGAATTGCAAGAAAATAAATTGATCTCATTTTACGCATGGTTAGTCCTCATTGTTTGCCAGGCCGTCATCCTGTTGTTTCAGATCTTTGATAACAAGTTCCTTGCCCTCGGAAACCACTACCGTGACATGCTTGTCCGCATTGGCCTCTATGACCGGTGTCGCCTGCTTTGCGAGCGTTAGATAAAAATCTGCCAGACGCTGCGAGCCGGTCGACATCCCGTTGCCAAGCGCGTAGGAGCCTACCTTGGAAGGGTCAATAGATTGGACTGTACCCAGCCCCGATGTCATGGTGGAAGTTGACTCCGTTTTGAGCATTTCGCCCGCACCCTGGAACATGCCTGCGATAAGCGTCCTGGCCACGCTTGCCCCCATCCGGCTGACAACATGACCAGCAAGACCTGTTTTGGCGTCCGCGTCCGTGACAAATCCCTTGATCGGCGTATCTATCACCGCGCTTCCCTCTCTAGTGAGACAGGAGAGCGAGACCAGCCGGACATCGACGCGCTCCTTGTCAAGCCGACCTTGGCCCTCTGCGACAACGAAGCAGCCGGACAGGTTGGCCTTGACGTCGTTCGGCAGGACTGCCGGTGTCTGGACCCGCAACAGAATAGGGTCGGGGTTCGATTGACCGCTGTTCGACGTACCGGCATCGAGGCCGGTAAGCAGAATCGCCGACATGAAGGATGGCGGCAGATAGACGGTTCGTTCGTTCTTTTTTTGTGGCTCTGTCTTAGTTGGATTGGATATGACTGTGATCTCGCCGAGTGTCTTTTTCTCCTGATGCTGCTGTACCCTGGCGGAACCGCCAGGTGTCGCTCCCGGTGCGAGAGGGACAGGTAACTGCTGCCCCGTTTGCTCAGTCGTCTGTCCAGGAGGAGGCGGGAAATGCCCCCCTCTGGCCTCAACTTCGGAGGAGTCCGGTATCTTGGGTAATGTAGTGTCCGCTCCCGGTGTCACAGCACCAGGACCGGCCTGTGCAGCGTTCGATCCCGGTGCCGCACTACCTGGAGTACCCGGTTTCAGTGGGAGTGTTTTGTTCGCGGAAGCGGCATTGTTCTCGTTTTTGTATCTGTCGATTAATGATTTTTGCTCATTTTGGAGTTTTTCAATGGCGGTTCCCATCGATTCAACCTTACGGCGGTTTTCAGCAAGTTCCGTCTTCCGCAGGAGGTCCTTATCGAGTTCCACCGCCTTGATCTTTTCAGGAGCGGATTGGATGGTGCTCTCTTGTCGTGATTTATAAATATTGAGGCTGAACAACAGGACGACAGCTCCCGCCACCGCGTAAATGAGACTTTTCTTGGCCTTCGGCGAGAGGTCGTCAAACCACTCTTTAAACTTTTTCACGATCATTCACCTCCCCCGGACCACGTTGTTTTTATTGTTTTATCCATTGCCGGCGGACCATCTTTTTCTTTCTTCTCCACGACAAAAACCCTCGTCTTGTCGCCGCTTTTCAGCTTGTGATCTTCTACCGCCACGGCCAGAATCGAATCGCTTATCTGATTGGAGAGGAAAATCTTTTCATCTATATCCCTATCGGATAGTTGGGTGACTTGAAAAATCTTGAGCCGCAGGCCCACACCATCCACATCCACCAACTCTTTTGGCAAAACATTCAGATCAGGGCAGAGAGATATCCCTGCAGGTTTGTTTTCCGTGACCTTGTAGCTGGATGGATATGTCCCCGAATACCCCTCTTTGATCAGTTTCAACACCTGTTTCTCAATAGGCATATCCTTGAAAAGCGAGATGTTTTTGTTCACGCTCTCGCTTTTCGGCGGTGCCAACCGCACCGTGGCGGCCTGCTTGTCGGAAGGATTGGCAATGATCGAGTAGGTCGAACCGCCGCAGACGACATACAATTCGGAAGCCTCGCCTGCGTAGCTGCGCTTGCCGTTCACTTCCTCAATGGTGAACTTGACGTAAGCGTTATTCCCCGTAAAATGGCCGGTAAGTCCCTTCTCTTTTGAAAAAATCAAATCGCTGATCGGCCCTGAGCAGACAATCCGGTTGATTTCTTTGTTGGAAAAATCAACCATCGTCGGCACCTCCGGCGGAACCCCTGTTTCGGCACTAGCACTGCCGCATAGAGCCAAAAAGATGGCTGTCGCAATAATTCTTTTCTTCATTAACCTTTACCTCCCGCAATTTTTTGCCGGAACGATATGATCTGGAACCGTCCGTCCACAAATCGGTATTGGATGATGTATGTCCTTGTCTCCCCCAAAAACAGAGTATCGCCGGTGTATTGTTTCAATGTGCCGAAGAGCTCGGCAGTATCATTTTTGAGATTAATAGACTCCGTGAAAAACACCGAACTCGTTTTCGCATCCTCGACCATTCCGGCCAACGAGTACCAGGCCTTGGAGCCTTCCGGGTATGCCTCCGGAGCGTAATAGCTGAGTAATTCCTCAAATTGTCTCCTGGCTATAGCGGGAGTGTAGGTTGTTGCAAGTGAGGAAATATTTCGTACTAAATCCTTTACATAGGCATCATTGGGCTTGCCGTGGACAAACTCAACACTCGCCGTGAGTTTGGGCGGAACGATGATGACCCGTTGGTATTTGACGGCCCGATACACCATAAAAGAGTTAAAAACGAGAGTCGTTGCCATCACCGCCACCACAAATTTCAGCAACCGGTTTTCCATAAAAAGATTGCTCATTTTGGAAGTGAAAAGTTCTAATTTCATGGAAGCCTCATTCGTAGAATTCCTGTTCGAAATACTCAGGATAATTTATCAATTTGGACAGTCCGAACATATAGATTATGTGTTTCATGAAACCTCTGGGCTTATTTTTCTTGGTTTTGCCATAAAAGAAATTGGCCAGAATAAAGCCGATCCACATCACTATCCCTCCCTGTAAAAGCGCGGCGGTAAAGGAGAGGGCGGCGAGTGCCACCTGGTCCAACTCCCACCACAAGACCTGTGTTGGTGACGACATATACTGCGGAAAATCAGATGTATATCCGGCCATTGGATTGCTCTCCTTTTGATGTTTGCCTTCAGGGGGGGGATGTCCTTTACGCGATGATACCGCCGAGTGTGACCACGATAGCGTCCGCCTTAATTAAGATAACTCCCGCGAAAAGGCACAGTATCGCCGGTAAAACCATCTGTCGGGCGATGGCGAAAACGCATAAGATCATAAAGCCGATACCCGCAACGAAACCTACCGGACCCTTCAAAATCTGGTTTACCGCAAGGTCGTAGAGGTCATAGGCAAAGGAGCCTGACGTCGGCACGGTAAAGGCCATCGCGTTCTGCGCACAAAAAAGCAATCCTACTGCCAACGCGCAGATGAGATACCGGCGGTGTTCCCACGTCATCGCTTTCCAAAAACTGTTTTTCATTTTCATCAACATTGCTGTCTTACTCATACCCTCTCCTTAATTTGATTTTTTCTGTGATCAGTCCTCGCTGATCTCCACACGTCTGTTGATCGCATAAATTTGTCTATCATTCGTCAGCGGATTTTCTTCGCCTCTCCCCTCTACATCCTCTCCTTTCACGATATACCCGTGACTCCGGAGTAAAGTGGCCACCTCCCAGGCTCGATGCACCGAGAGAATACGGTTTACCTGCTCAGTCCCGAGCGAGCAGGTATATCCGGTGACACGCAGAGACGCGGTCTGCGAAATCCCGCACCT
Organism: uncultured delta proteobacterium; assembly: GCA_903901335.1. GTDB lineage: Bacteria > Desulfobacterota > Desulfobulbia > Desulfobulbales > Desulfocapsaceae > CAIUQR01. Next base: position 17,238 of record CAIUQR010000069.1, read on the forward strand.
CCGTAATTCGTTCAAAAATGATTGTTGTTCGCTAACTGTTGGCACGGCACTACCAAGGTGAAAATGTACTGACGGCAGATGATGGCAGTTTTGCTCTATGCCCACTATGTCTGTTTTGTTGGTGCTGATCCCCGCCACGCCATTACATGCCTGTTGGCGTTTTTTTGATTGTGACTCGATGATGAAGGCGTTCGCGGCAGGGTATCGGATCGTGTCCGATTGGAATCTGGTGGTTTCCTCCTGGACAATCGACGTTGCTGCATAGAGTGGATGGACGTTTGCCGCTACCAGGAAAACGGTGAAACCCGCTGTAAAAAATTTAATTAGAGTCATTTTTTCCTCATTTAAGGTTTTTTTCGCAGAATTTATACGCAAAAAATATTCTCGGCTTAGGGGGGGGACAAACGTTTCAGAGGCAAGAAAATCGGGCAAAATTCCTGATAAGTGGTTCGATAAAATGCAGGAAAAATTTGGTATTTCCAAGGATGAGTTGTGCGAAATACCTGATGATTTTAAAAAACCGCCTGAGGTCCTTATTGATCTTGCCAGAATGGGAGATAGTGAAAAAAATGAGATTATGTACCACCAGTCGATGGATATCTTTTTTGCAACCGTAAAAAAATGGTGGATGGACAAAAACAAAGCCGACCCACCAGCAGCTACTCTATTTATTCGGGAATTAAGCTCAAGGTTTTCGGAATTCGATGACTGGTTGAAAAAAAGAGGTGAGGATATTCGCTCATCATCGTGAGCAGAAATCGCGTCAAACTTTTCGTTATGCTTAGGATTTGATACCAGGATCGCTCGGCAACGATTGTTGCCGAGCGCATAAAAGGCAGGTGGTGTACTTTTTGCGTACAGCAGAGGTGGTGTACATGTACTTTGTGCACACAATAGTTTGCAAAAGTACACGTATATGGTTATAATCATTTCAGCCATGTAGCGACGAAACCCATTTAGATCTACTGGTTAGATTGTGAGTGGTGTTCCTGCACTACTCACAATCGTTTTTTTTCTGCGCCTACTCTTCTTCGTTTGCTTGTATTTTGGCCTTACCCTTCTTCTGATTAATCTAAAAAAGCGTCATCTTATGGCAAAGAAATACCCTGTCACAAGATGACGGATGTCACCTGTAATGTTGATATCTGTGACCCCCCGGAAGCAGATGATCTTAATCTGAACGAAATATTCTTGTCGGCTAAAACCGAAAAGAATATGATTTGAAAAAATTTCTTCAGCGACTTGAAAGATCAGACTTCTAAAAAAGCCGTTCAAATCACCTCGAAAAAATCAGAACTCCTCCCCAGCGATTACCAGACCAATCGTTGAGAGAGTAACCTATTATGTAATATCAAAATGATATATTTTGATATTACATAATAGGTTACTACTATCTCCCATATACAAGAATCTTTTTAAAATGACAACATATTTTTTTAGGTAGGTTAATTCTCTTAGTGATTTACATTTATACTGTTATGTATTTGAAATAACGGTTATATATATAACATAGCATAGTACTGTAATTGACAGGTAAAAAATATTGACATTTTATATTTATGACGTATAAACAATCTTATGTTTGTTAAAGAACAAATATTTCGGTGCGAATCCATTTTTTTCGGAGATTTATAGTGACGACGATAAAAGAGGAAGAACAATTTGGAAAAGAAATAATAGAAAATTATTTCCCAAAAACTAGAAATATTTACATATCTTCAATGATTAATTATATTTTCAATATATTAATTGAAACTGCAACAACCCCGGAAGACCTTATCAAAGGAATGAAGGATGAAGATGTAAAAATTTTAAACGATTTTCTTCTTCTTTTTTATATCTCTGGCGCTAAAACAAAAAATTATGGTCGAGATATTCTACAAGGATTTATAGAAGGGGAATTTTCTGGCAGAGGCGAGGGAGTTTTTGCTCTTGTGGCGTTTTTTGAAGGTACAAAAAAACGCCACAAGAGCAAAAATGATGATTTGATATTAAAGATTTTTAGATGTTTTCAGTAATTTTATAAGAATTTTCGCGCACACGAAAACCGGATAAAATGTTAAGGTGATACTACTTTTTAATTTCATCCGAGGCAATGCGCTGGTTATCCTCGCAAGGGTTTTTTGGTTTTTTTTCTCTTAGTACGACACGAATAATAGGATACAGGTCACAATTCTTTTGAATATTTTGCAAGAATCTATCTACACTTACCCATGAACGGATTTTACCGCGTTGTGTCAAGACGTACCAATCTCCGGGCTTCCAGTTCAAAGAGACAACTACTTGAAATCCCCCTTCATCATCCTGAACAAGATTAAGCTTCCTTATTGCTTTGTTTGACAAATAATCAGCCAGTTCTCTTTCTGATATTGTTTTTATTTTTGGATTTATTTCAAAACAAGAGTTTTTAAACATATTTAATATTATTTAAGGATTGAAATTATCTTAAGGTTATTTTTTACAATTAGTATAATCATTATATATATTTTTGATTGTTTAAAATAATATATTTTGAATGTCAAAAGAAAAAAATTCTACCTTGTAAATATTAAAGGAAAAATATTTTTCAGAAACAAAAAATAGGAGCTTGAATTCTTTAAAAATTCAGATTAAATCTTTCGATGGTACACAGTATAACCTTACGCGGGGGCATTCAGGTTATATTCTGCAACAGCATTTTCTTTCTCAAAAGACTCTTATTTTTTTTACTGAGAGCGCTATTTCATTACTGCCTGTTTCCGGGGGGGACCAGGTATATCAAACACATCGAGCCAATGGTGACGTTTGTCATTTTTTGGCATTATCAAATTTTTTAAGATAATAATCTGTAATTCTTAGTAAAGATTAATTGATAAGATGTGTATGATTGAGAAAACCGAAGTACGAATGACCTTGAATGATATTTTGGATTCAAGCTGTGCAAAGTTCGGCAATCTGCCAGCGTTAGGAACGGCTATGGAGAAGCCACTAACATATAATGAATTGCGTGGCAGTATTTTTTCCCTGGCAACATATATGTTCAGCAGGGTGGGGATTAAAAAGGGGGATCATGTGGCGATCCTCGCGGAAAATTCTAAGAATTGGGCCATCGCCTATTTCGCCGTTATTCGTCTTGGTGCCGTGGTCGTTCCGATTCTCCCTGATTTTCCAGAAGGTGATGTAAACCTTATCCTCAGTGAAATGAAGGTTAAAGCCCTTTTCATCACTCATCCGCAAATTGAGAAGATATATGATCTGCAGAATACCCTGGCCTGCATAATCAGCTTGGATGATTTTGCAGGCGTTGAGGACGTGTTTGAGGTGCGGCCGTTTTCAGAATGTATAGAATTGGCAAGCTTTTTCCCCAAGGAGCAAAGCATCACCTTTCCAGAGGTCGTTGAAGACGACCTAGCATCAATTATCTACACTTCCGGTACAACCGGCTTTTCAAAAGCAGTGATGCTGACCCATAAAAACTTGTCTTCAAGTGCTCATTCGGCGGTTGATCTTGGTTTTGAAAAATTTCAACCAGGTGATGTCCTCCTGTCAATCCTGCCTATGTCTCACACTTATGAATTCACCTGCGGCCTTATTGCGCCGCTCTTGAAGGGGTGTAAAATTGCCTATGCAGGGCAATCTCCAACTCCGGCTATATTACAGAAGCTCTGCCAGCACGAAAAACCGGCCCTGATTTTGACAGTACCATTGGTTTTCGAAAAGATTTACAAAAAACGGGTTTTACCTAAAATCGAAAAAAGCCGTGCGGTCTCTTTGCTGTGCAAGACAGGTTTTGGAAGGCGGCTTGTATATAAAAGGATTGGGGCAAAGCTCATGGAGTTTTTCGGCGGCAATCTGAAATTTATTGCAATTGGTGGGGCCTCTTTAAATCCGGTGGTCGAGGGTTTCCTTTTCGAAGCGAAATTTCCTTATGTGATTGGTTACGGCATGACAGAAGCTGCCCCAATGATCGCTTGTTTTCCTTTTGGAGATCCAACTAATGTGCCCGGCTCAACAGGTAAACCTATGCCCGGCGTGCAGGTAAAGATCAACGATTCAGATCCGGCCAATGGGATAGGTGAAATAGTCGTCCGAGGGCCTAATGTCATGCAAGGCTACTATAATGATATTGAGAAAACGAAAGAGACCATTACAAATGATGGCTGGCTTCTCACTGGGGATCTCGGTTTCATAGACGAATTTGGAAATATTCATATCCGGGGAAGATCAAAGAATGTGATTGTAATGGCAAACGGTGAAAATGTGTATCCCGAAGGTATTGAACATGAAATTAATGTGTATAATTGGGTTGTTGAGTCACTGATTGTTGAAAATGACGGCAAGCTGGAGGCGTGGGTCTACCCCGATTATGAATTTATCGATGAGCAGACCGCATATCAACCACGGACCAGACGCCATGAGCACCTGGTGGAACTGATGGAAACAATGCGCTCGGAAATTAATGGGCAGTTGCCTAAAGCGTCCAGAATAGCCAGGGTGTGCGAACGCAGGGAGCCTTTTGTCAAAACGGCGACGCATAAGATCAAGAGGTATTTTGCGCCTAAGGGAAATATTTCATGCATGTGAATGACGACGAAGTTATCGAAAATTTGAAACGTTTTGCAAAACGATTGTCGTATATTGTAAAGCTATTTTCATTTGAGAATGAAGTTAAACTTTTTAAAATGGCAGGTGAATTTGAACGTGACATAACGTTAATTCAGGGATATCTCGAAAATTTCTTTAAGAAACAGGCATTAGAAATGAAAACAATCGATAAATCCAAAACATTATTTATTTACGGGCATCAAAACTATCCAGACTACCCACAGCCTTTGGGATTAGCTGTGATTGATATACCAGTTGACAGCGCGGTGATTAAATTGCAGGGCGATGATGCTGACATTTTTTTAAAATACATTCCCTCGCGAGAGGATAAGCAGAACCTGACATTAGATAGTAAAAGAAATATTCTGCTTACAACATATCTTTCGCTGTCTGAGTTTTATCAATTTATAAATTCAAGCCAGGATATTCCTGTACTACAGGCTCTACATTACATGACATCAAATTGGAAAAGTTTAGGAGTGTCCACTTTATACCTAGAGGAAATTCTTTGAAGACTGCATCAGTGAAATCAGTTACACCTAGAGGCCACGCAGAGCATACAGGTCAACTACCCCGCCCTGAAGGGTGGAGCTTGTGAGAGCAAGTTCTGAGTTGACCAGGCACAGCCACCAGCCGAAAGGCTGAAGGGGCTACGTTGGGAGCGAATACATAGGCACCTTGGAATGCTTCACCAGTTCCAGGCTCTGCAGCAGGCGGGAATCAGGCTCTTGAAGGGTCAGGGGCCTTGCCGGTCTAGCGGAACGGGCCGAGTTATGATGTTGATCAAAAAAAGCTTTTGAGCTTAAATTAAAAAGTGCCGGAGGATACTTCTTTGTACGATATCTCTTTTTTATCGGTTAGAAAATTAATCGGATTCAAGCAAGATTACTTTGGCTTGTTATTTGGGATGGGGAAGCAGGCAATATCACGGCTTGAGAGAGGCAAAAGGAAAGAAACCCTGGAGCACAAGGAAATGTTGTCTTTCGCTTTGTATTTGAATGAGAAGGATTTGTTGGGCGATTATATTAATTGGCGTTTTGGATTGGAAATAAAACGCCATTATTTTATTTCCAGTACCCCAATGGCTAACTATTTTAATAAGGGTTGACCTGAACACTGTTGGAAATCATCGAAGTCCGGCGCCATACAGAGCGTACTGCTCAGCTTCCGATAGTACTGTCTTTCCCTGCCATTGTTAGACGCATTGTATCGGACCGGGATATTTGGCCACCTGTATATCGGCCGTCAGTAGCGTTATACCCTCGACAATGGCCTGCGCGACGAGTAGGCGATCAAAGGGATCTTTATGGATTGGCGGCAAGGCCCCGATGGCTACCACATGCTCACTGTGGATCGGCAGTTCATGGTAGCCGTTGTCCAACAGGCTACGTCGCAGTACGCGTGGATCCACCTTGAAATCTTCACGGCCCAAACCGCATTTGATAACGATTTCCCACAGACTGGCGACACTGAAGAATAATTCGTTTTCAGGTTCGCTCATCAGCATCCGGGCATCCGATGGTAGATGTTCAATGCCTTGTGCTGCCCATAGCAGCAGGTGAGTGTCCAGTAGCAGCTTCATGTGCCCTCTTCAAACATCTTCACTATCTCTGCTTCGGCCATCTGGTCGAAGTCATCCGGCACGCTTATTTGTCCAGCCATAAAGCCAAACCGTTTGATCTGGGAAGGCCCCGGCGCAGTGAGCGCAATAACCTTGACCAACGGCTTACCGGATTTGGCGATGACGAACGGCTCACCCTTAGCTGCTTGCTCCACCAGCCGAGATAAATGGGTTTTAGCTTCGTGAATGTTGTATGTCTGCATAATGGCACCCCGATTAGACTTGGTTTATTAAACTTAGTTTAATACTATCCGCCGCCATGTCAAGTTCGAATTGAGTACCCCCTTGTCAAAATCAGCTTGATGGAAGTTTTGACACGAATCAATTGCTCGATACCGTGGATGCGCTCGATGATTATTGTTGCAGTCTCATTTTCACTGGAAAGCGATGCGGTGTGCTCCGACAGAGTGGAGTCTCACCGTAGAAAATCCCCCGGTTTCGCGCCGCCGTTGTTGCGCGCGGGGGGATTTTACGGAGGTGAGGCGGAACGGGCCGAGTCAAGATGTTGATCAAAAAAAGCTTTTGATTTGAGTGATTGAACATGACCATGAGCTCCGGAATTGACCGCCCGGCACCAGGACTTGACTCAGGAAGAGCGGGGAATTGTCTGGCAGGGATGCAGAGGCAAGCAACTCCTTGATTGCACTCACCGCCGATTTATATTTCAGTACCCCAATGGCTAACTTTGAGATATATTGACTGAGCCAACTCAACGCAGATAATGCTCTGTTATATCTGCCCGTTCATGTCCCATTTCGCGGGACACCTGACCAATTGTCTGCTCATATGATTTTCCGTTTCGCTGCAATTCCGCATGACGATTTTGGGCCCAGGACCAACGCAATCCATGCGATCCTTCGTATTTTTGGCCGGAGGCCGCGGCAGCGGCCTTCAGTGCGTTGCGGTATGCTTCCGTCTTGAATTCAAACCGGCCATTGGCGGCTTCCTTTTCCAACCGGGCATAGGTTTCTGGCTGCACACCAACCTCGCGGATTTTTCCACCCTTGCCCTGGACCTTGATCCAGCCCTTGACTTCCCCGGTCTGTGAGTCGGGACGGATGCCCATTAAGCTCGCCTCCTTGATGCGGTTGGCTTCGGAGACTCTCGCCCCGCCCTCTTGCTGGATTGCGGCAGCAAGTCTGAACTTCTCACCCCGAACAGCTTCAACCAATCCCCTCGGGTTCCGGTACGCCCTTGTCCCTTCGAAACGATCCAGGTCCCGGCCCGCCTCTCTGACCTCAATGATCGCCTCGCTGAATTGGTAGGTCTGGCCTGTGAGATTTTGCTCCCCGTAACGGTTGAGGGCAACTTCCAGCTTTTCCAAAGCGGCACAGTATTGACTTAAGGTGGCATGAGCGACGCCGGCATCAATTTTCGATTCTAAAAACGATTTGACATCTTCGCCGGACAATTTCTCAATATCTTTCACACCCAATTCTTCTTTGGCGTAACGAAAGCAGTCTTTACTCACATCGCGGTAGGCATCCAGGGTGGCATAGGACTTCACACCCATCTCTTTGCCTATCTGGTGCCAGGTTACGGCACCACCGGCCCTTGCCAAGCTTTTGGCCTCGTGCTTGGACGTACCGATCTCTTTTACGGTCTCAAAGACCTGGTGCACCTGATGAGCCACTGATCCGCGCATAATATTTTCGTTTCTTCCGGCATTTATTTCTCCCCCGGATGGGTAGGTGTCTTTAATACCGTGATTTTTTAAAGAGATTTCGAACTCTTTTTGTATCTCATTTTCTTTCTTTTTTTACCTCTTCGGTAAAAGTTCCCTTGAGATGGAGGGAGGCCGGACACGTTCCTTGCCAAGGGGTTTTTCTATCAGCGGACTAACAGCATCACATCAGATAGTTTTGCCAGCGGACTACCAGCATCACATCAGGCAAATTCACCATGCACAAGTGCATACGGGTCTATATCTCATTTTTTTACCTCTTCGGTAAAATTCCCTGAGATGGGGATTCCGGACACGTTCCTTGCCAGGGTGTTTTTCTATCAGCGGACTAACAGCATCACATCAGATAGTTTTGCCAGCGGACTACCAGCATCACATCAGGCAAATTCATCATGCACAAGTGCATACGGGTCTATATCTCTTTTTTTTACCTCTTCGGTAAAATTCCCTGAGATGGAGGGTGCGCAATAATGCGGTTAATAATATGCATACAGAATACTCTAGCGGCTGCGCCGAAGTCAACAGCAAAAGCGCGGCCAAAAGAGAAACGCACCGCCGCTTTATGCAACACAACAGCCGTTGCATAAAGCGGCGGTGCGCTTAAATCATCGCAATTTTATTGCGATGATTTAAGCATTTTTGTATTGTGATACAATCCAAGTATAAATTCCAACGTTGTGGAGCAATGAATGGACAAGAAAAAAGTGGATAGCCTGAGCAAAACAACCTCCGAAAAACGCGACGAGTTGTTTAGCTGGTTCACATCGCAGGGCGACGTGATCCGGATCGCGGCAGTGCAGGAGCAAGGTGAGTTGGCGTTCCGACACAAGGACGAATACCAAAAAGCATATCGGGCAGAATTCTATTACGCCATGTTGGTGCGGGCCGTGGCCAAGCTGCGTTGGATCGAGTCGTCCCACGCACAAAAAGCCGCACTCGCCGATGAGGAGGCTCATGAATTAACGGCCAGGCGAAGAGAGCGATTCAAAAACAAGGCTGCCGCAAGACGGCATAAGCCGAGCCCAAAGAAAGAAGTCATTCGCGTTCGATTTTTTGAAGAAATCAAACAGCTCAGGGGTGAAGGGTTTTCTTGGCGTCAGATCACAGAGTTTTTGAAAGAATACCGCAAAGCGGTATTTGGTTGGTCCTACTTGAAAACGACCTACGAAGCATTAGAGAAAGAACGAGCGATGGAGGTGGAGGCATGAATGAAAGAAAGAGAGAATTGGAACTGCAGGAACTAAAAAAAAGGCTACAAGAATCAGAACGGAAAATAGAGGAAATAACAAAGTCCTGGCTGGCTTCTCGAACCGCCTGGACTAAGGACTTAAAAATTCATGAGTATCAAATTGTTAATCTTGTACAACTGGTTCAGAAGAAAAATGAGGGGATCATGAAAGGCATTGATAAAGCCGAAAAGCGGAAAATTAAAGAAAACAGAAAACCGATGACCGCACGGGAGAGAGAAGGAATAGAAAGAAAATTGCATAAGGAGCTTCAAGACACGCTGAAAAAACGCCTCGATGAGTCAGAAATTCTGACCAGAGAAAGCCAACCATTCCTTTCCATTCCAAAGAACGCTTAAACGTAAAGGCCGGCCTGCAATCATCAAAGGTCGAGTATTTTATCTTGCGCCGCAAGAGATTCAGAGAGATCTTTCCCTGCTTTGAAACGAACGACCTTCTTTGCAGGAATCTTTATTACTTCGCCGGTCTTGGGGTTTCTCCCCTGGCGTTCAAGAGACTCCGTAATCTTCTCCAAAATGGAGCCTAATGCTTTTTCTGCGATAACTTTGTAGTTTTTGCGGTATTAGCAATGCCTTCAATCAGGTCTTTCTTATCATTTTTCCTTTTCCTCATCTTTCAGGGCGGCTGAATTTCGCTTGTGGCCACCTGTTCTTTTGAAAACGTGTTCCTCTGTTTGTTCCCGGCCTTTCCAGTACGTTCTTAGCATCTCTTTGGCCTTCTCGACCTGCGGTCTCGCCCTCATTTTTTCTTTAAACTCAGGAGTTCCGTGTTTCGAAGCTTGCTTCCTTCTTTTTGCATCTTCGCCTGTTTTTCCTTTGTTCAATTTTTCCAAATTTCTTGCAAGCAGAGTATCACTTACCGGTTGCCGGGGTTTGCGTGGAGATGAATGCGCCTTTTCGCGAGCCTTGTCACCATACCGGTCCAGTCGCCAAACACCTGAAGCAATCTTCTCTTTTGCATCATTGGAGTGTTTTTCTAAATTCTCAGGACACGCTAAACCATACGTCCACGGTATCCCGTAAATCTCGCGGTATTCATCTAGCTCCATGCCATGTATGGCTTTTAGATGCAACCCAAGAGTTCGGTACTTTTTCCCGCATCGAAGGCACACTATTTTTTCATCTCCGAAATAGGCGTCTAGTTCTTCAGGGGTCGTGAATTTGACCTCAACCGGGAATCCAGGCATTACAGCACGTCTGGCGGCTTTGGCTTCAATATTCGATTTCTGATTTTGCTTTTTCATCCACCGTTCCTCGTTAATTCATTTCACAACCAATTAACCAACCGTAAAGCCTCAACCCTTTCAAATTCAATAATATTATGTCGAACAACATCAGACACCAACTTAAAAGCTTAACGCCTAACCCCGGCCTGAACGCCGAGGCTTGCGGCTCAGGTTTTTCGGGTCAGCCAATTTTGAGTGTGGGGTTCTCACCCCTTTTTGTTTCTCATTTCTGCAATCATATATCTGGAGATGGAGCTGCCTGCAATCGATTTATTGCAATCTTATCGACCTTTTTTTAACCATTGCTTTTAGTGGGTTTCGACAGTCGGCCCGTTCTGCCTCACCTCCGTAAAATCCCCCCGCGCGCAACAACGGCGGCGCGAAACCGGGGGATTTTCTACGGTGAGACTCCACTCTGTCGGAGCACCTCACAGCCAAAAACTTTTTTTATACTTTTTTCTTGCAATTTATAATTATTCTGAATATTTTATTTGTTAGTAAAGGCTTCATCACTTGGTCTTTGCCAGGACGACACAACGGAGACTTTGTTGAAAGTCTCACCGATCCGAATTCAGCGATGCCCCGCTGCGGATGGACGGTAAAAAATCGAGGGACGCGATTGCGGGTATATTGATTGGCAACGTTCGTCCGTCTCAAAGCACATAGTGCGCCTCGTTTGGCAGTCATGCCTGTTGATCGGGGTTGAGACCTCGCCGGTTCTCTGCTTGGCCGAGCAGAGAGACTAAATTGCCATTTATGGCACAGGCAAAAACCCAAAAAAAGTGCAAGCGCTGCATCATTTATCTGCATGGAGATAAAGCCCTACCTGTCGTCCACCTCCGCGCCTAAGTGCAATGTGATCTTGCATTTAGGCGTTTTTTTTTACACCCCCTCCCCAAAAAAGCAAAAAAAAAGAGCCGTTTCCCCGGTGAAGGAGAAACGGCTCTGCGTTAATGTTGTTCAGGATACTGAAAAGCTTACGTGCTTGCCGGTTCTTGCCAGCATATTGACCAAGGAATCAATCGTAAATTTGATTGTTTTTTTATTGATTACGTCAGATATGCGTGGTCGAGTAACCCCGAGAATTTGTGCCGCCTCGGATTGTTTCAGCTTCTTCTCGGTGATCCAACCAGCCAACTCGGTCATTAATGATTCTTTGATGGCCTGTTTTTCTGATATAATTCTCCTCGATTCGGCTAACAACTCAGCAGCTTCTTCCGGTTCAAAGCCCAAGTCGGCAAACACGTTTCCGCCAACAGGGGTGATGTGTGTAATTACCTTTTCCGTATTCATTTTTCACTCCTTGCTTGAATGACAGATTTATAGCGCGCAGCCGCTACCTCTTTGTCATGTTTACTCGTGGTGTTGGTTTTTTTCTTGAAGCAATGCAGCACATAAATCCCTTCAGGGAATTTTGCCACATACATCACTCTAAACCACCCATCGTCAAGATTAATGATGATTTCTTTTGTGCCGGCACCACCTTCATTAAAAGGTTTCCAGTGGTCAGGCTCAAATCCAAATTGAACCTGGCTAAGTTGATGACCAGCGTCTTTGCGAGCCTTATGGGTGAAAATGTTGTCATCTTTGATGTCTCGTTGCGAAGACCCGCACCAAAAAATCGGTCTTTCTTTCATTAAAAATCCCTCTCCCCATGATGTATCAAATTTTATACATATAATATATAAAACGCAAGGGTTTTTGAAAAAAAAGAGCCGTTTCCCCGGTGAAGGAGAAACGGCTCTGCGTTAATTGTTGTTGGAACTCTTCAGTTCTCTCATTTTTTCCGTTAAATGCCAAAGAGCCTGATTCAACTTCACATCGCGATCAAGGGATTTCACCGGCCTGGTAGTAACACGCCGCCGATGTCCATTTTCGTTAACCTTCGATCCTCGAAGTCCCCCACGGACGATATTTTCCTGAACGGCGTTCATAACTGTCCAGAGATCGTCTTTGCAGTCTTCGTATCTCCGGGTAGAAAGCAGATTCTCTGAGTTGATAGGTGCCTTCTCCGGATCATCATAGACGAGCTTATGGGCCGATTCGGCAAATATGCCTTTTTCGGCAGGGGTCAAAGTAATCGCTTTCATGACCTCGATATTCTCAGCAACAACACCGGCATGGTTGGCGATCTCAAGTGCCGATCCGACCAGACCGTCGATGTCAAAACCGATATGCTTATGGCTGAAATTGACCAATTCCGAGCCGACCATCAATCCGTTTCCACAGACGAACCGCCAGACTCCAGCAAAGAGCTTTAACGAGCTGCCGAGATCGTGGGAATTCCAAAGCAAAAGATCCACACGCTCGGATTCAAGCAACGTCGGTTGCCTGTGGGCAAAGCGAATTAAATGCTTCTGGAAAGATACCCGGTCATCCATCCTTGGCTTGCTTTGCTTGACATCAATCGGAAACCAATCGACATCTCGCAAGGCATCAACCACAGTCAAGGTAGGAACGAACGAATATTTTTCAGATGCTTTTGTGACAGGTCCGGTTGAACCTGCTGCTGGTGCAATATTGATAATGTCTTCATTAGTCAAAAGGGTTGGGTTTTGAATAGTCATTGTCTGTCTCCTTAAATGAGGAAGAAATGGTATAGAGACAAAACACGTCCCCTCCCGGGGGCGTATGTCTTGCCCCTATGAGGGAATTAAGCTAAATATCGATTTTCTTTTACGGCATGTATCCTGAGTCGGCCATTGACAGGACCGTGTTGCCGATCACGAGGTGATCAAGCACCTGGACATCGACGACCTTCAATATCTCCTTCAGTTTTTTGGTGAGATCGATATCGCGAGAACTTGGCTCGACTTCACCTGAGGGATGATTATGTGCCAGGATGACAGCTGCAGCGTTCAGTTTCAGAGCTTCCTTGATGATCTCTCGTGGATGAACGGTTGTATAATTCACCGTACCACGAAACATTTCCTGGAAAGCAAGCACCCGATGTTGACTGTCCAAAAACAGACAGGCGAATATCTCATACTGGTGGCCGGAGAGCCTATTGCCAATCGCCTCCTTCGCCAGGTCAGATGAAGAAATACAGGTGCCGCGTCGAAGTTGAATACCGCTGAGTTGTCTTGCCGCAGAGAATATGAGTTCTTTCGGAGCGGGAATATACTCACCGCCGTTATCTTGAATGAACAGCATGTCTGCCTCCTTTTGTGATTCGGGGCAAGACACCACCTCTCCAGGGGGCATTTTGCCCCTGTGAGGGATTTTATTGTTTCGGTTAAATCATCGCTTCCATTCCAGACCATGACCCATGACAATGGACCCGATTTTTCCGGGAGCACCATCAATCAAGGTAAAAACGGTTTTTGGCCGAAACTCCTGGGCATCATATGCACGTAATACCGCCACAATAGCACTATGACGATTTTCGGCTACACATGCGTTCCAGAGGGTTGGTGGCAGTGACCCGGTTTCACAGTCGGGATGAATATGAACGTAGAAAGTTTGCAGATTTGCGTTTGCCATTGTCTTGCCTCCTTATTGAAAAAAAGAAAGGGACAAAACAATGCCCCCTGGGGCATGTCTTGCCCCTCTGAGGGATAAAGCCGGAAACCGGCTCGAGCTGATTTTAGTGGCTTATCGCAAATGGACCATCGGAACCGCTGACAGATCGGTGCAGACTAACATTATGTCCGTCAGCCTGTCCTTGCTGGTAGGCGGTAATGTTAATCCTGGTTGACCTGCCTTTCCGGCCATGCTTCAGATTGGGAAACATCAGATGCAATTTCTCAGACACGGCTTTGTCCTTAACGATCATGAGTTCCTTGCCGGTAAGTCCGCAGGAATTCCTGGCAATATCGTCAGGTGCCGTGTTTTCTTTGAATTTTTTCAAACGGTTGAAAATGGTGTTCAACAGTCCCATGCGATAGCTTTTCTTGAAGGTTTCTCGACTTCCATAGAAAACATCAGCCGAGTAGTTTTTCTTGGTGTATTCCCTGCTCATACGTCCTATCGTCTGCCGCAATCTTTCAAAAAGATCGATAATAATAGACAGATCGGTGACGCCGGCGACAAATGTCAGCTTCCACGAATCGTAATACCGATTACGAACAGCGTGTCCATCGAAAGCCTTGGCTATAGCGCAACCAAGTTGCCCTTCCCACGACTGATATGCCTTTGTCAATCCATATACCTCCTTGGATTCGACATCGGCTCCGCTGCCGTTTATGGCAACATCCGCCACGGAAAGGTTGTGTTCGCGCATCAATGCCTCGGCCTTACTCATGGCAAGAGCCGCTTCGTGTTCGTTGTCGCTTGCTGAAAGAGCCAGCAATTTTTGCAGTTTCTCGATGATTTTCTGATCCATTTTGTTATCCTCCATGTCTTGTCTCCTGTTTGAAATAAAAAAGGGACAAAACACGTCCCCCAGGGGGCGTATGTCTTGCCCCTGTGAGGGAAAATCAGCAGTAAAGTTATATTGCCAAACCAGTTGACATTTCAAACACATCTCTCAACATATCGCAATAAATCATCTCGTCTTCCGAGACTTTCTTATAGTCACTCCCCCGAGTTTTAAAAAACTCCATCGTGTAGGTATCCGATGGCTTCAGGGTTATGCGGATGAGGTTCGCGATTTTTGATCCGCGAAATTGAAACGTCAAATAGTTTTCTCCGCCGGCGAAGTATCGAGCACCGACCATAGCTGACAATCGATTGGCTCCTCCCATCTGGAAAAGAATGGTTTTTGCAACCTGCAATTTGTCCATTGCTGTCTCCTTATGGTAGGGTGAGGAAATCAAATTCCGATTCAGCCTCAAAATGCATTTGAGCCGTTTGCAAAAGAGCGAGTGCGTTAAGACTCTCTCTGTTTGCCAGGTGCATCAAATCGGTCATCAGATCGATTATGCTGGTCTCCAGGCTATCTTGAGGTTCTCTTTTCAAACGGTGGTATTCGACTATAACGCCCTCGGCCAATTCGTTCCTTTCCATTTTTTACCTCCTGTACAAAACCAAGAGGGACCATCCCCGAAGGGAATGTTGCAGCCCCTCCGGGAATTGAGAATTGATTTTAATCCAGTATTATTTTCTTCCTAATCGGTTTAGCGCATCCGACCTTTCGGGCCGGATGACAATTGAAATTCCAACCGACATCGCCTTCCGGCAAGGTTGAATGAATTTCACCAATCGTTAGCCCACAGTTTTCTTGGACGTACTTTTCAGCCTCTATTTGCGAAGGGGCCGCAACGAAAAACTCGCCCTCAAAACTGAAGATTACCGGAATCCTGAACTTTTTATTTTGAATATTTAGCATGGTCTTACCTCCTGTAATGAATGAAGGGGGCAAGAATATTCCCATTAGGGATTCTTTGCCCCCAAGGGATAGGTGGTGTCTGTCGTTCAGACCGTTTTGGCGTGTTTCTGACGAACTTCCGCAAGCACAAAACCCGATTGCTCCCGTGGCTTGAAGATCCGGATCGGTTTACCGCTGATCTCGCCTGCACCTCTACGGTCGTACCAGCCGACTTTCCTTCCGGCCCAATAAATCAAGCCTTCTTTAAAGTCAAACCGATGTCGATCCACATACGCCCTCGCAGCCTGGTTGCTAACATAAACCCTGCCACGAATAACATACTCGTAGCTGATCGTGGCAACGCCTGTTGCGGTGGTTAAGGTGGTGGTTGTGGTGACGGTTACATCTTCCGATTCGTCCAGCTTCAGGTTGGCAAACAATTCCTGTTGCCGATATCTTTTCCATGCATCGTTCACATTCTCGATCTTTTCACCTGCTCCGGTGAGTGCTTTGGCCAGCTCCACAAAAATGCTGTTCTCCGATGACGACATGGCCGCAAGACCCTGCTCGGACAACACCCCTTCCACGGCAAGCGATGTTTCCATTTTTTGTGCCATCAGAGAGAGAGCCTTGTCCTGCATTGAACCTGCATAAGACATGAAAAAAACCCGTACCGGCTGCTCCTGGCCTATCCTCCACGATCTTCGGCTTGCCTGCCGAAGCGTGAATAATGAATAGCCACATTGGAAAAAAACAATCGTTGGGAAATCCAGCAGATCGAGGCCTGTTTTTACCAAATTCGGATTGCAGATCAGACAGTTGTACTTTCCTGTTTTTATTTGGTTTTCCAGCCATTCCTCTCGGTTTTCCGTCTGCACCGTGTCACTTCGCAGTATCAACGGAGAAAAGCCGCGTTGAGCGAGCTTTTCCTGCAGGACGGGAATCAGATCCCTGGTGCCGGTGTGCTCCAAAAAAATAGCAACCTTTCTCCCCTCTTTCCGTTCGGTTGCCAGAATCTCCAGCAGCCGTTCTTCTTTGGGAAGAAGATCAATATTCAGAGCGGGTGCTTCACCAACCACCCGGTCAATTCCATTTTCCTCAAGGACTACTCTTTCCGCTGTCCGGCAACCATCCACATAGCCCAGGAGGCTTTGCAGCATTTTCCCGAGCAGTCGCATGTCGCCTTTGGCAAGAGCTTTTCTGGTTTCTGTTGTCAGATCTAATTCAAGAGCTTTATACGCTTCTTTCTGTTCATCAGCCATCTCGACTGAGACAACAATCTCTTCATAGGATGGAAGATTATCGCTGATATCCTCCAACCGGACAAAGGCGGACCGTTCCAGCAACAGTTCAGGCAGGAGTAATGGTGACACTCCCGGCTTTTCCGTCACCCGGCATTTTCCGGCGATCTTGCGTCCGATACTGGCCGCGTTCAGGCTGGATTGCAGATCCTTGCTGTCATAAGTCTTTTCGATGACCCCAAAGCGTTCGGCAAACTGCAAGGTCCTTCCGTACTCAAATCCGGATTCGTGCATCCACCGTGGGAACATCCGCCACAGCAGATAAAACAAATCTTTCGAATACCCGCCCATAAGGGTTCCCGTCAGAGAAAGCACCTTTTTAGAGCGGGAGATCAGACAGGACATGGCTTGACCTTGTGCCGTGCCGCCGCCTTTGAGTTCGTGAACCTCGTCCAGAAGAAGCAGATCGAAGAAATCCTTTGGCAGATACCGTTTTATGAATTCGGCCTTGGCATACCGCCGAAACTTTTTGTTGTCCGCTACCCACAGTCTTGCCTTGCAATGCACACACATCTCCGGGGCCTCCAGTTGCTTACCGCAAACAGGACAACACCAGACACCGTTGATGATGATCCGCCGGGGAGCACGTTGGAAATGCAGCTTCGCCCGTTCTTTGCCGATGACCCATATCTCGGTCCCTTTCGGCTTGGCCGGAGCGGTCTTGCTCGCCAAGAGCACACCCATACCTTTTCCGTTCAGGTTGATACATTTACAACCGGGAATGGTGGTGTTGGCTTCCCTGATCCATTTCTTGACTAAATGGCCGGGGCATTGGATGAGTATTCGTTTATTCTTTTTCGGAAGAAGATGAGCCACGGCAAGACCCATATAGGACTTACCTGTCCCCATCACGCCGTTTAGAAAATCGGCCTTCCTATCTTCTACATAGAAGGACCTGGCCACTGGGAGTATCCCTTTGGTTATCTGGCCAGGGAAAGGTGATCTCAGCAAGGTCTTCAACTGCTCCCTTGCCTGTTTGTCCCATTCGTCTTCCGATGCTTCCGAGTAGACCGGCTTCATCTCTTTCAGGACCTGGGCCTTCAATACATCACCCCATTCGTCCAGAAAATCTGCCAGCTTTATGGTTTCTGTCGTTTCCGGTTTCTGAACATCTTCAATAACTTCTTCAACATCACATGCAAGCATGATCGCCTCCTTAGATATAAACCTAAAACAGGAGGCAATCCCCTTGCAGGGAAGCGTACTCCCCTGTCAGGTAGGTGTTGTAATCATTGATTTAATCGTTTTTGTTGGCCAGCCATGCAGGACGAAGCATTTTAAGTTTCTTCGATCCGTCAAATGCATCACAAATATTCTCGGGGTGGACCCGGTACATTCTTCCGGGTTTGGTGCCGATAATCTTGCATCGTGGCTGGATGCCCAGGTTTTCACCGCCTATGCCCTTGATCGGCATATTCAGGTAGTGATCGCAGTCGCTGCAATGCTTGTGCGTATAGCCCCGGCGATAATTGAGTTGGTTTTTAATCTTCAGACGTTGGGTTCCCATGCTTTGTCTCCTTGATGTAAAAAAAAGGGGAGGCAAATCCCTTGCAGGGAAGTGGAACTCCCCTGTCAGGTGGGTGTTGTTGGAATCCTATCCAGTAATAGTTTCTATCCCTTTGCGATGAATAACATTTAATAACACAAGAGCAGGCCCTTTTGGATGTTTTAGGCCGCGTTCCAGTTTTGAAACATAGTCCGCAGTCAGATTCAAATAATGAGCAAACACAGATTGACTCATGTGCGCCTGTTCGCGCATGGCACGGATGTCATCACCTGTCAAAGTCTCAACATCAACCTTTTCTTTTAGACCAAGGTGCCGCGATGTGATTTTTTTGTAAGTTTCCTCATCTACCATATCGCCGCTTCTCATGTCTTTAGCCATCTCAACTATCGCTTTTGATAGTCGGCTAGGTTTTTTATTTTGCTTCATTGCAGTTTATCTCCTGTAGAAGACTTTTCTCTATCTGTTGTTGAATGCGTTCGTCCGTTGCATTAAGCCATATGGCCGCAATTTCCCTTAACTCTGCAAGTTCGTTGTCCTCGATATTTCCGCGTTCACTTTTAGCAAAGCCATACAAAAACACAGCTCGAATCCCAGAATTGTAGGCAATCAATGTCCGAAAGCCACCCGAACGACCTGTTCCTTTTCGGGGGACTCGTTGCTTGATGATATCACCACCTACATCGGCATCCACAATTCCCCGTTCGGCTCTGCTTATCGCTTCGCATAAATTGATATCGGGAATTCGTTCCCGCCTTGCAAAACGCGCAAACAACTTGATTTTAAAAACTCTCAAATTATCTCCTTCATTAATGTAATTATAGTACCATAAACTATAGTTGCAAGGTGTTTCGCTATCTGCTGTGAACCACAGTGCGCAACTCAATTCAGATCCTTGAGTTTAATCGCCTCAAGGATCTTCTCTTGCAGCTCCTCCTCGGATGGCCAGGAGACCAGATAGGCTTGCCGCAGGTCTTCACCGCCATACGAAAAGAGCTGTTCAGGGGCCATCACCTCGTCCCACACCCAATCAATCCATTGCCTTTTTAGCGGGATTGTCGTGAATGCATCCAGTCGGCGGAATGCCCGTTCCTTGACGATGGGCAGATCCTTACCGAAAACAACGGCGGCCTGGTTGTGATCCTCGTAGAGAAAACGATGGACAATGATCTTGTTTACGGTTTCTCCGATTTTCCTGACTCGAACAGCTTTGGTGTTTTCAGTGATTTTTGAAAAATTGTGGCAATAGAATTGACAGGAGATCTTGTCTTCGCCTTCGTCGCCAAAGGTTAATTTTTCGCCTGTCGTGACCTGGGCCGAGATAGTTTTTATGTATGATGCCGTACCCACCAGGCTCATCAAAAAAGCGCGATACTCGGTGCTGTAAAAATATGAGCCGTCTTGATATCCGGGCTCCACCTTCCTCGCGATCAGCGCGTCACAATATGCTGTATAGCCGCAGGTATTCACTCTTTGGTAATCGTTGTTCATTGTTTTTCTCCTTTATTTTGCAGGGAGAAAAAACAATGCCCCCTGTGGGAGATGTGTTTTCTCCCAAGGTGTGGGTTGTTGGTTGTCTACTGGACGATATGGAGTGTCCCGGTTTCCATGTCGATGATCTTGACGGTTGGGATGTATTTATCCCGAGTGGTGATTGTGCCACCCTTGTCCTCACCGTTAGATGAACTGACTACTGGAGATTCCTTTTTGACTACTCCTTTCACAACAAGTCTTTTGCCGTTTTTTTCGATCTCCCCGTTCATGAAGCCTCCGGCCAGAACCAAGGCCAAGTGTCCATTCTCCAACATCGAGAGGGGCTGTATGAAATGTTTCTTTCTCGGTGTCATCTCTTCGAGAACCCCCTGTAGTATTCCTGCCTTACGAAAAACCGGAATGCCCGTTGCCGGGTCAAACCTGCTGGTGCCGAATGCCGTCAAAGGCTTTATCGCTGCCGGAACCTGAATGGATGATGCAAGACAACTGTTCAGTGCAATCACTTCATTCAGAAAGAGTTCCGGCTCCATCCGGCCAAGTTCTCTCAGGCGGTGCTCCGTGGATTCGGCCTGTTCGGCGGTGATTCTTTTCCGCCGGCCAAAGACGATGCACTGTCTAAATGCCTGAAATTCTTCCTTTGGAAAGCCAATAACCTGAACTTTAAAGTTACGGGCTAGAGCCTGGGAACAGCTTTTATCCGCCAGGATGTAATAAGGGATAACAAAGATCAGGAAACCGCCAGGCTGCAAAGCATTCAAATACTTTCGCAGGAAAAGGGTTTCCAGCCGTTGAGATTTTTCATCTGTGCTGATTGAGGTATCATACGGTGGATTCAGGTAGAGAAGCCCGAATGCCTGGTATGTAAACCTGATTTCATGGAGTGCATCTCCCCACAACACCTGATTCAGCCTTGTCCGGGCCTCAGTAGCGCGTTCGTGGCTGAGTTCTATGCCGTAAGTTGCAGCGTGTTCATGTTTGAGTTCGATGCCTTCATGGGTGGTTGTGATTGCCGTCGCTAGCCGGGAAAGAGTCGCCCCTTTTCCGCAACAGGGATCGAGCAGTCGTGCGCCGTCCTCGAAGGTGATCTTTGTTTTGAGGAGTTCACAGATGCTATCCGGTGTCGGGTAGAAACCGGCCTTCGCTTGAGATTCGATACGAGCCATTTTTCCTCCTTTGAAGAAAGGAAAAAACGGCTCCCCGGGGGAGTGTTTTTTCCCCTTTGGGTTGTGTAGTAGCGCTTTCGTTAAATAACAGATTCGAGACCATTGTGTGTTGGAGTCGATTTCTTTTTAAAACCGATGGCATGATTCATAGCATCGCTCGCAATTGCAAATAGTTTTGCCTCAGATTCGTCTGGGAATTGCTTGTGTGCTGCTTTCATGATTGTATCCCATCCATCCATCATTAATTTAAAATCTTGCTGTATTGTTGATTCCATAACTATCTCCTCGCCTGGTGTTTTCCAAAATGGTTAAATTTTCGACAGTATCTTCTTTTGTCCAGGACACTTGAAGCCTCATGAGCTTCCGGATACAATCGCCGCAGAGAGATTCCTCTTTTTCCGCTTCATTAATGCCGCAGCCGGCACAGAGATAAACGATTTTCATGTCCATATCATGCCGCCTTACATTTTTTTATGTCCAGCCACGATGACGTGGTAACGGGTTCCTGAAAATCACCGAGAGACTGACCGAGATCAGCTAAGAATGTTTCCAATCTTCCGATATTTAAAGATGTTCTGGACTGTGTTTTTTTGTTCAGGACGTAATTGTTGACCTTGATTGCACCAACTGTTTGGACGACATCGAGAAGGTTCTTTCTGATCGGTTCTATTCTCGCTTTCAGAATCTTTTTTTCAGCCTGTAAATGCTGCAAATCTTCCACTATGCCTGCCATTTCAGGGGCCTCTTGGGCCGCAAAACTTGGACAATCGAGAAGATGATCGCAACATCCGCAAAGAAACCCAGATTCCGTGGCCGGCTCAACATCGTTTCCCTGTAATATGGCCTGATAGGCAGACCAGATATCTTGAGCTTTGTTTTTCAAGCTCTGGAAAACGGTTTCGTTGGGCTGGTATCCGGAAAATAATCCTACTTCGCCGTCAGCCAGGTCCAGGGTAAGAATCGCACCTTTGATTTTATAATCGGAATATTCTTCGGACATAGCACCCATCTGGGCATACAGTTGTGATTCCCAGGATGCATGAGGCATCGAGGGGACAGGACTGCTTTCAACTTCCAGAAGGGCTTTGACCTTGCTTGTCTTTGATGTGAAAACGAAGTCGACACGGGCCAGAAACGGAACATCTTCCGTCTTGACCTTGATCTCAACCTGCCTCTCGAAGTTCGTGAAGCCTGCAGCGGTGAACACCTTGGCCACAATCTCTTCGGCCATATGTCCTCTTTCAAAACGAAGGAGTGTGGCGAGATCGTGCTCTTTCGGGCTGATCCGTTCAAGGACAACCTTCCGGGGGCATTGGCCAATGTCTGATACACCGAGATAACTTCGTCGATCTCCGAGTGTGTTTTCTCTGTGCTGTTTGGATAGATTGCGTAAGCTGGTTAGAAAAATATTGCTTATGTCCATGATAATCCTCCTGTTGTTGAAATCACAGCGAGAGAGGATAACACGAACCCCTTGAGGGGAAGTGAAATCACTCCCTCGCGGGTAAGATAGTGGATATAACTATCCTTTCGGATTGATTTATCCAGTTTTTTGTGGGTGATGCTTAGAAGGGTACATCTTCTCCTTCTTGTCCAGGACGCTGCTCCGGATCGGAGTACGAAGACGAAGAATCGCCTCGTTGTCCGCCGCCGAGCATCTCCATGTTACTGGCGATGATCTCGGTGGTGTAACGGTCGGTGCCGTCTTTTTTATCCTGCCATTTTCTGGTCTGCATTTTTCCCTCGATATAGACTTTTGAACCTTTTTTGAGGAATTCACCGCAGATCTCCGCAAGCTTTCGCCAAACAACGATTCGATGCCATTCTGTGTGTTCTTTTTGTTGACCTTCCTGATCTTTCCAGCGTTCGGTTGTGGCAACTGAAAACGTTGCAACCGGGGTGCCTTTCGGGGTGTAGCGTACTTCCGGATCAGAACCTAAATTGCCAATGACTTGTGCTTTATTCATTTTGGTGTCCTCCTTGGACGTAGAAAAAACCAGGGTCAATACAATTTTCCCACCACGGGAAATATTGTCGGCCCCGGATGGGTTAGTAAAACGATTTGTTATCTAAAAAATCTCTATGAGATTTTCGCTTTCAAAAAACAGGGCAATTCACCACCTATATTTCGTGACCACATATACCGCATCCCATTTTGATTACCGGTTACGAGTACAGGTTTTTTCTCAATACTACCGAAACTATCTTCGGTTCTGAAAACGTACAGCTCAGAGCCTTCAAGACAGTTTTTGTGAATCTCTCTTATTTTGAGAGCAGTTTCCAAAGCGGTGGCTGGATCGTCAAACTTCTCTGTCTGTGCAGATAAATATTCAGCATCAATCCGTCCGTCTTTCGACAAACAGACAAGTGAATTATCTGTCACAATAAATTGTTCAACTTTTTCATGGACTTCCATAATTTTCTCCTTAGAAATGATTTTTGAGGAGAAAAACAACACTATTCCCATGAGGGAGTTTGTTTTTTCTCCCTTTCTGGGTTGATTGGTTTATTTTTCCGCCACTCAGTTGAATTAAACGTAATAAAACACGATAAAATCAGTGTGGCAGGATTAAAAAAGCGGTGAATTGTGTAAGGGATTTGGACTTGAAGGAAACCAACCTGATGGGAAAAAGAATCATCTTTTCAAGAAGATAAATTTTCTCGCAAAAAGGGCAAGTTTCGAGCTTTGCAGTTTTAATTCCGCTGTTTTTTTTCAAAAACACAGAACATTGGGAGAATTACTCAGGCTTCGACATTCGAACAAAATTTGAAGCTGGTTACGTCTCTTGCCAAGGTATGCTATCTGATCGATAGGATGCCAAGAAGAGATCTCGCTGTGAAACGTCGCCCGTTTCGTCTTATACTGTCTGTCCTCGCAGCGTATTTCGGGCAGGGCCAGTTTGAATCTCATTCAACAATGTGAAGAGATGTACTCATTTTTTCAATCAACCTCTTTGCTTGCGCAGGGTTTATGAGGGTGATCGTCGATTGCCGAGAGAGATTTTCTGCCGGGTAAGCAGGATTTAGGTTTCTCAGGGGATCGAATAAGTAGAATTTTATGCAAGAAACTTAAAATCTTTTTTGGGAAAAATAAAGAAAAAAATGAGGTTCTAAAGAGACCTTAAATAGTGGATCATTTATAACTTCAATACATTAATTTCTAATATTTAATAAAGAAATCAAAATTTTAACTATTCTGGTTTGATGAAAAAAGGCCTTTTTCAGAAGCCAATGACGCCAAAATATTTCTTTCATAACTTTCTATTAGAGTTTCACTTGGTGTAATTCCAGGTTGATTCATCTCTTTTCGTATTTGATCTATAGTTTGATTTCTTATTTTTTCCAAATCTCTATCCGAAAGTTGCATACGTAAAAGCTCTATCGCTATTTCCCTCTCTTCTTCTTTTGCAGCCTTGAGCCTTGCGGCTTCTTTTTTCATTTGCTCGGTTCTCAGACGAACAATTTTTTCTTTTCGTGATATGAAATTATTGTCAACTTCACAAAACTCATTCTGCAGACATTTTTTTAAGAAACCAATTTTACTCTGAATAGCAAATTCGGTTCCTTCTTTCTGTCGAATTACATATGCGGTTTTATCGAGAAGGTTTTGTAAGAGAGCAAGATCTTTATCCAAGTGTTCAGATATTGATTTTGGACGAAGGTCCCATTTTTCCCAATCATCAAGAATAAGTTTTTCAAAGGCATCTTTTTTTGAATCATCTGTTTCTGTAGTAGTATTTAAAATACTACTACTACAATAAGTATGACGATCTGGCGTTATGACGGTCTGTCCTAGTGACGTATCTTGGGTCAGACCGTCTGTCCTAGTGACGTAGTGACGTAGTGACTCATTATGCGTCAGACCGTCACTATTTTGATAAGAGTTAGAAAGTGCCATAGCAAGATGTGCGGATGGATTAATAAAAACGACTTTTCCAATAGGCTGAAGACTGTTAGGACGGGTTGCCATTTGGGTAAAAATATATCCTTTCTTATAAAGCGCTTCTATATGTGTTCTTGCGGCTCTTTCGGTTATTGAAAGACTATCGTGGATCATCTTATAAGTAATAATTTTTGATTCTTCACCACACATATTAATTAACCATTTTAAAACTGGTTTTTGTCCTTCTGTAATACCTTGACAAATTTTTAAATGAGGCTGACGTAGTGACGTAGTGACGTTCTGACGTAGTGACGTATCTTGGGCCAGACCGTCTGACGTAGTGACGTTTTGACGATCAGTCGTGGTAAAGGCCTGACGATCTGACTCAAGATGGGGCAGACGATCTGACCCATCTTGAGTCAGATTATCTGACGTAGTGACGGTCTGACGTAGTGACGTATCTTGGGTTATATCGTCACTACGTTTTTCTACAAAAACAGGAAGGAGTATATCTTTTTCGGAAATTTTACTTGCTTGAGAAGCAAGACCAAGTAGATCAAATGAGCCATAAAATCCTGCAACAGCCAAATCTTCGGTTTGTGCTTTTGATTTTGATGACATTGGTTAATTCTCCGATGGATTACCGCAGCATTGGAAAATAATTTGTGTGGCAATATTAATGTATGCTAGAGAACCGCCACATTTTCTATCGTAAGCCAATATTGTTTTGAACATGGATTCTGCGCGCTGGAAAAGTGTAGAAACAGGTATCATCTGGTCAAATACCATCTGATCCCCAAAAGATTCTTTTAAACGTGTAATTGCAACTTTTCCAAGATTTGTACGTTTATCAACTTTATTAACAAGAAGTCGAAGAAGACGGAGATCGGGATTAGTATCCTTTCTTAAAAATTGAATGGTATTAATTGCATTTTTTAATCCCTGGATTGAAAAGGCTGAATCTGCCTCTACCGGAACAATTACATAATCAGCAGTATTAAGAGCCAGAATAACAAATGTCCCAATATTAGGAGGGGTGTCTATAAGAACGAAATTGTAAGAACTTTGTTTTAAAAAGGGACGTAATATGTTTCGAAGAATTAAAAACCGACTACTCTGGGGTTTGTTAGCTTCAGAAACAAGTATACTGGGCTCAAGCCCTGCAACCGTTTCCTGGTTTGGCAATATATCTACATTTTCATATTTGCTCGCAACAATAACTTCCTCAAGGGAGGTTTCTTCGGGATATCGAAAAATATGATATAAGCTTTTTTCAATTTTAGTAGTTGCAGGCAAGCAAAGGGTAGTAGCATTACACTGGTTGTCTACATCAACAATTAGCACTTTCTTTCCTTGAAGGGCAAGTGCGTGCGCTGTATTTACAGTGGCCGTTGATTTACCCACACCACCTTTGTTGTTTTGGAAACATATTATTGTTCCATTTTCCATCTAGAAACCTCACATATTATCTGAATTTACCTCCATCATTAATCACAGTTGAATACAATATATATCGAATCATTCTGATATTTCAATAAAAAAATGGGGTGAAATGATTCTGTAATAAAAATTTATCACAAATCTACAATTGGAAAGTAAATATTGGATAGATTTAGATTGGGGTTAGGATAACAAAATATTGTATATAAATAAGACGTTATGTAAATTTATATTTAAAGATGGTTGAAATATTTAGCAATTACAGAAAAATATAAGAGTCAAGTAATTTTTAAATTTTTTAATTTGAGTTTCAAAAAATCTAGGTACATTTTTATAATTTCAGCAAAGCTAATTTCTATCCACCCGTAAAACAATATAGTTCTTTTGGGATCTTTTGATATTATATGATAACAAAAAATATCAAATATTATTAAATAATAAATTCTATTCTAAAATGATTGCATTTAATATAAAAAAGTATTTAATGTTACTTAATGTTATTTTATTATTGTTCCAATAAATTCTAGAAAGGAGTGCTTTGTGATTATTACTATAGGGAATAGCAAAGGTGGCGTTGGTAAAAGCACTATCTCTTGTAATCTTGCCGTAATGGCTGCTATGGACGGGAAAAGTGTTCTTTTAGTCGATGCAGATCCGCAGGCATCGAGTCTTAACTTCAGGTCGATTCGAGAGAGTAACGATATAAAAGCCACAGCGATAACAACACCAACTCTACATAAAGACCTTAAAGATTTCTCAAATTTTGATTTAATCCTTATTGATTCTGGTGGGCGTGATACAGGTGTTTTCAGATCTTCAATTTTAGCAGCAGATCTACTAATTATTCCAGTATTGCCCTCAGTGTATGATATATGGGCTGCAACAGATACAATTGAGATTGTAATGGAAGCTATGCTTTATAATCAAAAACTGGTCTCAAGATTTTTAATAAATATGGTTTTACCTAATACGATAATGGGACGTGATACTTTGGCGGCCCTTGATGAACATAAAGAGATTCCAATATTGAAACAAACAATCGGTGCAAGGCAAGCATTTAAAAACGCTTTAGTCACTGGACAAGGTGTTGTTGAATTTGATCCGAAATCAAAAGCGGCACAAGAAATTACTTCCTGTTATCAAGAAATATTAAAACTAGGTAATTGATGATGGTTATACCAAAAAAACCGATCAAAACAGCAGATGACTTTATTGATGGAGCTGCAATAATTCAAAGAGTAGGTAAAAAGGTCGATAAATCTAAAAAAGGTAGGCCAAAAGGACCTTTAAAAGTCCAATTTCCTGCAAGGGTTACTGTTGAATTACTCGAAGCAATACGAAGAAATTCGAATGGTAATGTTTCATATTTTACAGAGCATGTATTTCGAGAATATTTTTCTCGAAACAACATAAGTATTGATGATATATGATGTATATTAATGTATGCAAATGACAACAAATGTTATTATTTAATACTTATTGATAACAAATAATACTATATTATATCTTAATATGTTTTTACGATGATTTGCTTTGAACAATTATATCTAGAGTGCAAAATTCCCGAGAAGAACAGGAATGCCTTTTATCGTCTTATGGCGGGCAAGGATCTGTTTGGCCACAAGTTGATTCGGAGTTGGGGCCGGATTGGTACAAAGGAGAAGATACGATTGCAAGAAAGGTTCCCAAGCCAGGAAGAAATGACAAAGACATACAGGCGAATCTTATCCATAAGGTTGTCTCATGGATATATCGTAAAGCAAGGCAAGGAGATAGGGCAGGGGAGTGCGAAAAATCAAGAGATTTTGGATTAAAAAAAGGAAATATTGATGAGCAACAGACTCAAGGTGAAGGGATCAACTAAAAGGAAAACACAGATATTCCGGGAAATCAGCTGGCTACCTAAACTCGCACAGGCATTAGATACATACGCGGAAAATAGCAGGAATCAAATTTCAGCTCTTGAGAAAGGGTTGGACCAACAATTCCTTTTAGACGAGTATGTTCTTGAACGCACAATCGAAGCATATGGTAAAGCCTTGGAGTCATATTCTCTGTATAACGAACAGCTTGATCAGTGGATGAGTTTGAACCTTAGCCAGGATCAACTTGGAGAGGTTCAAAGGTTGATCGATGTGAACGAAATCGTTCGAGCAAGGAATGAGAGGATTATTGATCTTTGCAATCAGATCAAACATGGGCCGACTAATAGAATCATGGAGGAAGATGACGTCCAAGTCGCTCTTGATGCTTTTGCTGGGAAGATAAAATTTCAAAATCCCGGTTCAATTGATGATCGGTTCGATATGGCTATGGAGATTGATAAATTTGTCGACCCCATTCTCGCCGGTGGAGGTGGCGATGAAGACATAGTAAATCATCCTGAAATGGCACACCATGCGATGCAGTTCCAGAGCATAATTGGAAGTGCTCAACCAGGAGAAATGGACAGTTTGGCACAGACGTTTCCTGGGTTTCGCCGCTTTGCAAATCTTCTTGAAAATATGTTGGAGCTCTTCCAACAATTCAAAGGGCTGCAGAGATGAAACTTTTCAGGAGTTTTGAAATGGTTCTTGTTAACGATATGATGATTGTTCTGTTGGATGACGGGTACCGATTCTTCATCTGATAATTCTCTCCCGACAACGATGGAGACGTCTCCACATTTCAGAATCGACGGCAGAACGGTTTCTCGACTGATAAGCTTCAGGAAGCAGCCACTGATGAATGAAGATAAGATGTTATGGCGAAAGGCTGCGTCTGTTATGTTAATTCCACAGAAGTCAGTCCAATTGTGGCGACTCTTGGATTTCGAAAAACGAAATTAGGGACTGATCATGTTGAAGGGTAGGGGAGGGAGGAAGTAGCCCGATTTTAAACGTTCCATGTCTATCAATAGACCTAGCTCTATTGATAGATTCGAAACAGGCCGAAAAAATCTATCAATAGATACCGTTTCGTATTATGAGAGACACCCTATCACAACATCTATGATTCATATGAGAGAAAAATGATTATCGGATACGCTAGAACATCTACCGTCGATCAAGTTGCAGGTTTCGAGGCTCAGATAAGAGAACTCAAAGCAGCCAATTGTAAAAAAATCTTCCAGGAGCAGGTTTCGTCAGTTGCGGTTCGTGTTCAACTCGGAGCCGCTTTAGAATTTGCGCGGGAGAGTGATGTGCTTGTGGTAACAAAACTCGACCGGCTTGCCCGATCAGTTGCCGATCTTATGGGGATCATCCGGACCCTGGAGGAAAAGTCCGTTGGTTTACGGATTCTCAACCTTGGCATGGACACTCAAACACCGACCGGCAAGCTCATGCTGACAGTATTAGGCGGTGTTGCCCAATTCGAGCGGGAGATGATGTTGGAGCGACAGAGGGAAGGGGTTGCCAAAGCAAAAGAAGCTGGAAAATATAAAGGAAGAAAACCGCTGTCGGATGATCTGCGTCAAGAGGTGGTTTCCATGGCTTTAAATGGCCTTCCGAAAATCCACATTGCCCGTCAATTGAACATCGGCGAGGCAACCGTATACCGAGTTTTGGCTAGTAATAAAGATTCTGAAAAAGGGATAGAATCATAATTTAAATAGGTACTTATGCCAATTTATAAAATTAGAATTGCTGTAAAAACTGAATGTATTTGATCAATTTTCGTTGAAGCACTCGATCTGTCATCCGCCTTATCTTACACTATGCAGAACGATGAATGGCATGATAACGGTCATCTTGACGATAGCGAGGATAGAGACGTTTGAAAAACTGTATCAAGATTCACAGTTTGAATCAGAATATTCGAGGAGATAAGAGGGAGAGTTGATGAACATTCCCATGCCACCAGGCGTTTCTTTCAGGAAAGAGGTGTTGCAAGGAAACTATGCCTATATTTTCCGACATTTTGAGTTAGGGGACTTGGGGCGTATTGTTATTCAGGGGCTACCGAATGGTCACTGCTACCTCTCCTGTGAAGTTTCTGGTGATCCTGACGATCCGATGACCGCCGTTCGAAAAAAGATTTTTAAGCCTTTGAGTGAACAGGTAGCGAACACAATGGAGTCCCTGTTAGGAAATGGATCGTTAGGCGGAGCCATCCCGCCATCGAGCCCAAGAAGTACTACAGAGATTGTAGAATCCAAACTCATTTCTTGTGAACGTTGCGGGAGAAGTGCAGCACTACTCATATTTGCTGACGATGCCAAAACGCCTGGCGATTTTGAAGACTACGCGAGAAAAATGTTTCACAAGTATAAGGAGCTGGATGTGCCCACATGGATAATCGGCCCACCTGTTGGCGAACTTGCCGAGTCCAGAACTCCAACGCAAGTGATGAAGGTCTGGCCAAGCAGAGATGACATTGTTACAACAACGGCTGACGAGTTTAATGCGGAGCTGGATGCCTTGTTGGACAAGCACTGCTCATGCGTGTAAAAACAGATTTGACCATTCAAGGGGATGGGCAATAATAGCGTAAACGGAAAAATTAAATACCAAAGGAGAGGATATTATGGCATTGACAAAGGCAGACTTAGTTCAGCAGATCTACAAGAATCATGAGACTTTAACAAAAACACAGACTATTGAGGCGGTTGAATCGTTTCTTCGAATTGCAAAGAATTCTCTTATAAACGGCAATAGACTGCTGTTGAGTGGGTTTGGCAAATTTAATGTCAAAGAAAAAGATGCACGAAATGGCCGGAATCCTCAGACAGGAGATAAACTTATCCTTGAACCCAGACGGGTTGTGACATTCAGACCTTCAGGTTTATTGCGCGAAAGGGTAAATGAATCAAAATAGCGAGGTAATATGGTGACTCTTGAGGACATACGAA
This sequence comes from uncultured delta proteobacterium, assembly GCA_903901335.1. Taxonomy (GTDB): domain Bacteria; phylum Desulfobacterota; class Desulfobulbia; order Desulfobulbales; family Desulfocapsaceae; genus CAIUQR01. The sequence goes on from CAIUQR010000069.1 coordinate 48,463, forward strand.
TAGCAGTTGTGCACCGAAAAGAAGCCAGATCTGCAGCAAAATTCTTGCATAATCAAGAGGCTGTGTTTAAGCCGGGAAAGGGTTGGTTTCTCAAAGAAATGTATCTTGGAAAAACCGCAATCCGAGCAAAATGTTTCCTGGCACCGGGCCGATAAGAGGTGTGGATGTCGGAGAGTAATAAAGTTTCATACTGAACGTCCGTCAGTATAGAATTTACGACAAAGATAATCGGGTGCAATCTCTTAAAAACAGAGTCCAGAATTTAGGATTTATGTGAACTTCTGGTAACCAGAAAATCACGGGGAGGTAACTCCGTTTGTATAGTGATCCGATACGACGCCGAATCGAGCATTGTTGTTGTCTTTTAGCTGTATATCACCAAAGCGAATTGATTCATCAGCTCAATGGCTCGGCCATTTTTTCCAAACATGCCGGTCCGTTTTTTTTCACACTATTAACCCTGCTGCTTACCGGATAAGTTTCTATCCATGAGTTCGAACATGGCTTGAGCATCGACATCACCCTCTCTTGATCTGTATCTGGATCCAGCCAGATGGCCAGGTCATTCTTATCAAGGATCACCGGCATCCGGTCATGGATTTCCAGCATCAGCGTATTGGCCTCGGTGGTGATGATCGAACATGAGTCGATCTCTTGGCCATCCTCGCCTCGCCAATGATCCCAGACGCCAGCCATTGTCATGTAGCCCTGATCGATCCGCCGGATGAAATAGGGCTGCTTCTGTGCTCCTTTTCGCAGCCACTCATAGAAACCGCTTGCTGGTATTATACAACGTCGGCGTTTCAATGGTTCACGGAAAGAAGCTTTCTTCTCAATTCCTTCGGCCCTGGCGTTGTTAAGGATATATTTGGTTTTTTGATTTTTGGACCAGAATGGCACCAAGCCCCAATGGAGCATGGCATAGGAAGGATTGTCAGTCTGAGGAGAGTTGCGGATCGTCAGGATGTTTCGGGATGGAGGAATGTTGTAGTCCTCGATTGGGGGAGGATCCGGCAGGAGAAGCGTCTCGTATCCGAAGGTACCATTACCAAAATAAGCTAAACGTCCGCACATAATACTATACGTTTGTCGTTATAATTTTGTGGAGATTTTCTATCCGATATTTGGTCACTGATTGCGTGTTAAGATAGATAGGAGATATCGGAACTTTTGGAATTTAGTTCTCCATATGGTCATGCCTTCAATTAACTGTCTATGAAATCACGTTTTCTGAACTGATATCCGAAACCTTTTAAAGACCTTTAAATCAACCTTTAAAAGGAGGTA
>CAIUQR010000070.1 GCA_903901335.1 uncultured delta proteobacterium
AAGGCACTTCTCTTCGGCATCAAACCAATGGTCAAATTCTTGAAACGTTCGTGGGTAGTCGACCCCGGCGACAGGGTGAATTGTTTCTTCCATCAGACTATACTACAGGATGTGGCCGGTTGAGTAAACTGCATACCCACTTATAAAAAAACTCCGAGAAATTCTGATTGATTCTCGATTTGACCTTTGGGCTATCGACGAGGTTCATTTTCAGCAACATGGCTCACGATGTCGAATGTGGGTTGCACCAGAGATAAAGGACCCCGTCCTGATGCATGAGCCAACTCGCAGAAAGATCGGATACTTCGGCGCCGTTCGGCTTCGTGATGGCAAGTTTGTCTATCGACGAGAAGCGGGCAAATTCAATGCGGAATCTTTTGGTAAATTTCTCAAACAACACCGAAAGGCCAGTTGCCAATCCGGGAAAAAAGTGGCTGTTATCATAGACAATGCACGCTACCATCATGCTACAATGCTGAAAGAGTATCTTGAAAATTGCTCCGATAGATTCAAGCTTATCTTTCTGCCGCCCTATAGCCCTGACCTTAACCCAATTGAAAGGGTATGGAAAATGACACGAAGGTGCTGTACTCATAATAAATATTTTTCTTCCCTGGAATCTCTGACTTCTGCCGTTGAGACAAAATTCGATGAATGGGCAGGCAGAAGTCAAATTCTGGGGAAATTATGCGCAATATGTTAAGTCGCTATGTATAGAAATAATGGGGGCGTTGAGTTTGTACCGGCAGAGCCTGAGTCGATTCGGCATCTATGAATTACGGGATTGAGTGGTAGAGCTGCTATAGGGTTTACGTTCCATGGCTTCCCAAACCCCAACTGTTTTCGGTGTGTCTGAGAGAAAAGCTGGCTGGGCACGATCTGACCAGAGGGAATCAGAACATCCCAGAAAAGGGCAAAAGTAAATTGCACCATGCTACTTGAATAAAAGGGAAATAGATATTCTACCAGGGAGAAGAATGGATCAGCTCAAAGATACAGCACTATCAGGTTCAACTCCGCGGCTTTGGCCGCAGATGGTCGAGTTGATAGTTGTTGCAATTGCGTATTGGGTTGCGGTGCGCCTTGGACTTTTGCTGGTGGCGCACCCTGAAGGGGTTGCGTCCATTTGGCCTGCAAGTGGATTGGCGTTGGCTGTCTTATTACTCAGCCCTCAACACAAGTGGACGAGGATGCTCACGGTTATTTTTGTCACAAATGCGGCGGGCAATTGGACCGGCGGCAACTCTTTTCTTGTCAGCCTGGGTTTTGCTTTGGCCAATACAATTGAACCATTTTTTAGCACCTGGGTGCTGAGCTACTTGTGCAAATCAAAAATTTCATTCAACCGTACAGTGGAGATATTTGCGTTGTTTGGGGTGGCGACCTTATGTAATGGAATCACCGCCCTGCTGGGCGCGGCAGTACCAGCACTTGCTTTCGGCGCCCCATTTTTAAACACCTGGCAGTTATGGTGGGCAGCCGATGGATTGGGGATAATACTCGTAGCACCGGTCATTGTTACCTGGGTCACCAAACAAAACGCGCTCAATTCAATATCACCGCGCCGGATGGTTGAAACAATTGTACTTATTGCAATGCTGGCTGGCCTCGCGTGGTTATTGTACGGGCCTTTCACCGTTGCCGAAAAACCATTGTTGCGCAATTACATGGTCTTTCCACTGCTGATCTGGCTCGCGTTCAGATTCAACCAGCGCGGCATGGCCAGTGCGCTTCTATTGTTTGCGACCATCGCTATCTGGAACACATTGCAAGGCTGGGGCTACTTCGGGTTCGCCGCCCAAAACGTAACAGAACATCTCACATCAGTTCAGATGTTTCTGATGGTGATGACTTTTTCGGGTTTACTCCTGAACGCCATGGTCACCGAACACAAACAGGCGGTTGTGGCGCTGCGGGAAAGCGAGGAAAGGTTTAGGAGATCATTTGAAGGTCACTCCGCCGTGATGCTGATCATTGATCCGGCAACGGGGAATATTGTTGACGCCAATGCATCGGCAGTTGACTTTTACGGGTGGTCGATTGAAGAAATCAGGAAAATGCGCATTCAGGAGATCAACCTGCTGTCACCTGAAACAGTGCAGAGCGTAATAGAGGAAGTCGAATCATCGAATGCTATACGTTTCGAATTTCGCCATCGGAGAGCAGACGGCTCAATCCGGGATGTAGAGGTATATAGCAACAAGATCGAGCTGACGGGAAAAGCTCACCTCTATTCCATTATCCACGACATTACCGAGCGAAAGCAGGGGGAAGAACAAAAGGAGAGACTGGAAGCCCAAAACCGGCAGCTCCAGAAGTCCGAAAGCCTGGGCGTGATGGCCGGGGCCATCGCCCACCATTTCAACAACCAGCTCGGAGCGGTGATGGGGAACCTGGAGATGGCTCTTGAGGACCTGCCACGGGATGCAGCACCTGTCAAGAGCCTCCTGACCGCTGCCATGCAGTCAGCTGAAAAGGCAGCCGAGGTCAGCGGCGAGATGCTCATGTATCTCGGCCAAACAACCGGCATACATACACCGCTGGACCTGTCCGAGACCTGTCGCCAGAGTCTCCCAATGCTTCAGACAACAGCCCCCAAAAGCATTACCCTTACGGCGGATTTGCCGTCTCTCGGTCCGACAATCAGCGCCAATGCGAACCAGATACTGCAGGTCCTGACGAATCTGGCCACCAATGCCTGGGAGGCTATCGACGAAAATCAGGGAAGCATCGGCCTGACCGTCAAGATGGTTTCTCCTGCAGATATCTCAGCGGCACATCGTTTCCCCATCGGCTGGCAACAACAGGATTTGACCTATGCCTGCCTGGAGGTAACAGACACAGGCTGCGGGATTGCAGACGAGGATATCGATAAGGTCTTTGATCCGTTCTTCTCCAGCAAGTTTGCCGGCCGGGGCCTTGGCCTGCCGGTGGTTCTGGGGATTGTTAAGGCTCACGACGGTATTGTCACGGTGGAGAGTGAAGTGGGACAGGGGAGTTCCTTTCGAGTATTTTTGCCGGTGTCAGCAGAAGAAGCCAGACAGCCAGCCAAAACGGCCCAAACCTTGGCGAGAGAAGGGAGCGGAACGGTGCTGCTGGTCGAGGACGAGGAGATACTTCGCAATATGGCTGCAACCATGCTCATGCGCCTTGGATATACCGTACTTGCAGCTAAAGATGGCGTGGAGGCGGTGGAAATGTTCCAGAAACATCTTGATGAGATCCGCTGCGTTGTCTCCGATTTGACGATGCCCCGCATGAACGGCTGGCAGACGCTGGCTGCCCTGCGCAACCTTTCGCCCGATATCCCGGTAATCCTTTCCAGCGGCTACAACGAGGCCCAGGTACTACTAGGCGACCATCCCGAACGTCCCCAGGTCTTCCTGCACAAGCCGTATCAGAAGGCGGCGCTACAGGAGGCACTGGCAAAAGCGATGGAGGGGGAGTGAAGTATAATCGGTGATCGGGGTAACCCCAATAGGCCGTCGATCATGCTCACCTGAAAAGAAAACAGAAAGACAAGGTGCTGATCAGTATGGATATGTATGGTCCTCATGCCGTTCAGATCAGACCGGGGTGGTCATCGATTTCCAGCTCGATCTGATCCGGATCGGCGGCATTAAATCGGAGGATATTTTGGAGATGAAAGAGGCTGTCAGGATCAATTCCAGTGAATCTGACACCGACCCTTTCAGGATAGCAGCGCACGATCTTACCGGTTACCGAAACCATCGGATTGCCCAAGGCCCCGTCCAGGGAGATTACCATCTTGCATGCGGTGCCGAGGGGGAAATCCCCGGATGCCGGGAAAAGGCAACCACCAACACTGAGATTCTCGATTTGTTCTGCAGTAAAGGTTCTATCCTTAATCGTCAGCTCTGCCGCCACCCTAAAAACAATACGGCTGAATCTTCTTTTTTCTTCGGGCATGATTCCCTCCTGTTTCGATAGGCACCAGCATTTCTGGAATGTTTCATTCCTGCTTTAAGTTTACGATATTTTAAAAACCGAAATCAAACTGAGCGGGCAATATTTTAAGATGCGGGAAGACACATTACTGACATCTCCGAGAAACGGCCTCCTTTTATATTGATCTGAATGCAGCGGCTCCAGGCCCCAATTAGAGAAATTATTTAACGGCAACCCGAGAACGACCATCCTTACCAGTAGATCAGTAGAACGCACTGCCTCGTTCAGGACATCTGCAACAAACTTCACACCATAAATATGATTTTGTTACAACAATTTATCACACAAAAAAGTCAATATTCCCCCGCAATTGATGCACCCGAATCAGGTGATATTCTCGGACCAGTTGGCTCATTGCCAATATTTTTTTCTCGACGCTTTTGTCCCTGTCGGCGTTCGCAGTTCTTTTAATACTTGAAGCAACTCTTTGACGCTGTAGCCCCTGTATATCTGTGGTAAATTTTTCAATTCTATTTACCCCCTTCAGATTTTTCTAAATTCATGAAATCGGTGTTGTCCCTTAAGGGATAGGGGCCAACACCTCGCCACAGAACATTTCCTTGGAAGGGATCAACCGAAAAAGACAATTCGTAGCTGATTTCACGCATACGAAAGGCGTGACGATGTGGCCAGGGCAACCATTTTAGTCCAAATAAATTTTACACTTTCTAAAGTTATCATTTGGATTCCGACAAGAAGATTTCTTCGTCTTCTTGTGTCGTAGATATATTTATCGCTATGTATAGAACAATAATTTTTTCGTAACACTCCGGAATATATTAGAATTAAATTCTAATATATGACTTTACTGTCCAGTTGCTATCATTCCCTTAATCTCCTCTTGATCGGTAATCTGATGGTAAAGGTAGTACCTTCTCCCAGTACGGTTGTAAAGGTCAGGCTGCCGCCATGCTTTCTGGTGACGACATCGTAAGCGATTGCTAACCCTTGTCCTGTTCCCCGTCCCACTTCTTTAGTCGTAAAGAACGGATCGAAGATCTTCGCACGGTCGGATTCAGCAATACCGCAGCCTGTATCGGAAATATGAATCAGCACCGATGATCCTTCTACCTCGGTCTCGATCTTGATTTTGCCTTTTCCACCTTCCGGATTTCTGCCCAATTTCTCGGTGATGCTATGGGCGGCATTGACCAGAAGATTAAGCAGGACCTGGCCTATACTGTCAGCAATACAGTTCACACCGGGAAGATCCGGTGCCAGATTCAGAACCACCTCGGAGCTGTATTTCCACTCGTTTCTGGCAACCGTCAAGGTCATCTCGATGATATGATTGATATCGGTAACTTCGGTAGTATTGCCACTGGGATGAGAGAATTCCTTCATCGACCTGACAATCGAGGTGACCCTGGTCAGACCCTCCTGCGATTGCTTGATGGCTCTCGGGATTTCAGTCTCAAGGTAGGGCCAGTCCGCCTCCTGCAAGGCATCGTGGAGCAGAGTGGGTGAGAGAGCGCGCTCTTCGGCCGCGCCGACAAGGGTATCGAAAATTTTTTTGACATCGAGAAAGGCATCACTAATAAATCTGACATTCGAACTGATGAACTGGGTCGGCGTGTTGATCTCATGGGCGATACCAGCGGCCAATTGGCCTACAGATTCGAGTTTATGGGCTTGGAGCAGCTGTGCCTGGAGTATTTCCTTTTCCTTGAAACTCTTCTTTAGTTCAGTTATATCGCGAAAGACATGTATGGAACCTATCAGTTTGTCGTCTTTTGAATAATAAGGAATGATATCAACTGAATAGTTGGTGCCAAAAGCCTGGTGATATATCTCGAATCTGCGCGGCTTTTTGTCTTTCATCAGTTCCTTGTGCAGGCAGGGGAATGCATCTTTACACTTCAGGCAATCGCGGCCGATGATTTCGGCAAGGGGCTTCCCCAGTTTTTCTTGCA
>CAIUQR010000071.1 GCA_903901335.1 uncultured delta proteobacterium
AAGCAAACTTGACATAAATTACGAGAACAAGGTAAGGACAAAACAAAAGCGTCGCTTCGCTCCGACACTCGTGTCCGAAATCACCGGACTGAGTGTCCGGTTTCAACTGGAATCACTGTCCAGATTGCGTGGAATACGCAACCAGAATAGTTGAAGATTTTTTCGATGTATTTCAGTGCTCAGTAAGGTTTGATTTATAAAGGATCTCTTCTTGGAATATCTCTAATGATTCAGCCTTTTTAAGAGGAAATTTATCTGGTAATGCCGTCATGATCACACCAAACACACTCTCATCTTCAATATGCTCTACCTCTAAATCTACATAACCGCCGTCAATCCGCACGTTCTTACCAGTTCCTATTTTTACAAAGACCCGGATTGTAATCACATCTCCAACGTTAAGATCCTTCAGAAGAACGCCGGGGTAGTCTGGAAATTTATTAGGATAATAATCCTTTAATTTTGCCTCTTCTAAACTGTAAACATGATAACCTTCATCAAGGACATCTTTAAAAAATGGGGTATTAAACTGTTTTGAGGGAAATTTTATGATGGTCATTTGATGTGATGCTCGAATATATGATTTTGATGAGTATTTACGTGTTGTTGGAAATCATATCAGACTCATAGATATGAATACCTGATATTGGTTGGCTCTTCGCTACTTTGACCATAAATCTTGCAACAGACTCAGCTTGAACAGGTTTGTATTTCTTCAATGAACCTACCAGACACAGCTTCCAAAAAGGGCTCATGATGATTGACATCCGTTCGCCGAACCTGAATTCCTTTCTTGGCCCCAACAACAAAGAAGGTCTTACTATACGTAGACAAGGATATTCCAACCCTTTTAAAGCTTCTTCCATTTCACCCTTGGTCCTACTGTAAAACACCTTTGAGTCCTTGCTTGCACCTATGGCAGAAATGACAATAAATTGTTCTGCACCCTGTTTTTTCATCAATGCTGCTATTTTCACAACCAGAGAGAAATCCACTTTTTTAAAGGCTTCTTGTGATCCTGCTTTTTTTATGGTGGTCCCTAAACAACAATAAATATCTTGGGCATTAATCGTGGAAAGTGTGCGCTCTAGGGATTTGTCAAAGGGTGTGATTGCTTCTTTTAGTTTACGGTGTTTTACGAGAAGTGTTTTTCTCACAAGAGCAGTTACTTCAGAGTAGCTCGGATCGTTGAGCAATGTTTGAAGGCAATAACCTCCAACCAACCCTGTTGCTCCTACTATTAATGCTTTACGAGTGGTCATTTTACTTCTTCCCGGCATTAACAGCTTCTTTCAATTCTTTTCCCGGCTTGAAGAATGGTAATTTTTTCGGTTTTACCGTGGTTTCTTCTCCTGTCTTTGGATTTCGACCAGTATAAGATTTATATTTTTTAACGGTAAAACTGCCAAAACCTCTAATCTCAACATTTTTACCTTTAACAAGGGTTTCTGCCATTGCATCAAGTATAGTGCTGATGATGCCGGAAGCTGTTGATACCGTGACTTTCAATTCTTTGGCCAATTCTTCTATCAGTTCGGATTTAGTCATTTTTCTATGCCATTAAATTTATTTATTAAATACTGAATCTACTGTCGTTCAAACTTTATCATTCTTGTTTTATAAAACTACAATCCTTGGATATTCTTCCATCATTCTTTTCCAAAAACCACCACTCCAGTCCAAAGCAACGACTACAAGCCAATCATCAGGAGATGCCTCTTCCAACAATTGCCAATTAGAATTGTACGATCATTATTTCCCAAATAGTCAATATTGTTCATATTTTCGCAATGACAATGTTATTTATTTGACAATAGTCAGCAATTTCTGATTCCAGTTGTTCTAAAACATAAGAAGGTACACAGGAGCCGAATGTAATTTTGTTAATATGTCCTTCGAAGGTGAACGTTATGTTCTGATGTTTTCCAATGAATCTAATTTCTTTCTCATTTTCCCATTTCTTTGTTTTGGTCAGCAATATATTTCTATAAGTCTCATGGGCTTTGTCAGAGAAAAGGTAAGATTCAAGGAAAGTATCTATATGGGGTATTTTTTGGGACACATAATCTACCTCGTGGTAGATTTTACCAACAAGAGAATCTGGAATGTTGATTTCAATACATGCCCCATTGCCTTTCCCACCATATTCATTCCATAACCAGTCATCATCTTTAGTAAGCGAGAAGCAAGAAATACCGTATGTGTTTCTGCATACCTGAACTGCAAGATTTCGAGCATCCTCTGCAATTCTTTCCACATAAGATGCAGATAAAGGAGAAGGCGGAATAGCTGTACTTCCCACTTTTGCAAGCACTTGCACTAAAAGATCAAATGTGGCAGTCGATGGCTCATAGTCAAACTTAAATGTAAATTCTTCCTTTTTGTCATTCACTGAGTCGGGACTGGCGCACCAAAGTTTTTTTTCTAAAACTATTTGAAGAAATTGAGCCTCCTCCTCCTTGTTGGTAAGAGGCCTGAATTTATATATTATCACTTCTTCCTCCGGACAAACTAAGTTATTCATCAATTTCTGCATATCACTCCAAGACAAGTGAATATGTAGAAAAACGGTGCACCATTTAGGAGAATGCTTTTCAGACCATCAGTGGTCTATATCTTAAAAATCAAAACCTTAGAAGCAGATAACACATAGAAGATATTTTTGGTCTTTTCTTTATAGAATCTTACTCATACAGACCTTTTATATTTTGTGAATCCCTTAATCAATGCCTGAAAGTTTGCTGGCTTGTATTTTTCAAAGCCTTCCATGTCTACGAAAACAAAATCGAATACCACATCAGTCTGAATCCGATTGATATCCTCGCACCATTGTTGCAACCTCTCCATTTTAAGAGGAACATCTAAATCTTCTTGCCCTTTCGTCTCAACAATAACTATGCTCTTGGTTGATTTTTTGACTATAAAATCAGGATAATAATTAGAGATATCACCGTCTGCATTGACATAATCAACCTTGAAATTTACTGCAAAATAATTCTTAGCATAGGAAATTATGTCATCACAATTTTCCAAAAAACCAGCAAACAGAAGCTCAAAATGACTATCGCCGACAACACGATTAAAAATACTTTTCTTCGGCAAGAGATAACCTTGATCCTTTACCACAAAGGGACGTGTTTTTCGTAGTTTGATCGTATCCCTGATTTCAGCGTCACCTTTATTCTTCGCCGTCAGTGCATTTATTTCCTTCTTGAAAGTCTCAATCACCGTTTTGGTGGCTTCCATCACTGAAAGATTTCGCAATGTGTTCGGATGCTCCAACTCCACAATCTGATCAAACAGTTCGTTTTGTACGAAACTCTTGATCTTACCGTACAGAACGTCATAACCACTGAAAAGACGTAACTCCTTCATAATGATTTGGGCAAAGTAGCCTATGACGCTGCGATAATCAGCCACTCCAGCAGTATCTAAAATCGTGGTGTGTGTGATTTTTCCTGTGGTAATATCCTTAAATACAATTTCTCGTTGTTCTTCCTCACTGAACTGCTTATATGTCAGCCGTTGATGTTTCAGTTTGCTTATATCAAGATCAGCAAGGTTTTTATATTCACGATACACCCTAGGGGTCAACACTGGAATTTCAATATCTAATGCTTCGATATTCTTCTTTATATTCCCATTATCTATCTCTATTACAAGCGGCGTGTGGGCTTTAGTCCCTTCGCCCATAGCCTTACGTTCCAACTCCACACCTTCGGCCTGAATAGACTCTACAAACTCCATAAAAGCGTCGGTGCCAACAACACTCACATATTCTTCTATTCCACCACGATACATTTTGCGCAAACCCCGCCCTAGTGTTTGCTCAGGTAATATATTGCTTTTGGCGGAATAGGCTCGTAATCCTACAATTGTGGTCACGTTACGAACGTCCCATCCTTCTTTGAGCATCAGTACAGACACTATTGCTTTATAAGGACTGGAATTACTGTCAATTTCATTTGATTGTTGACGTAACTTTTCAAGTTCCTCTTTTGCTTTTCCAGAAGTAGCTTCGGAAATCTCACCATTGTTTTTCGTATGGATGACCAAAACGGCGTCTTTTAAATCAGGATATCGGGCCTCAAGATATTCAGCCACATCATCACAGTTCCGAGTGTCATCTGTCATCAAAAACAATATGGCCTTTTTGCCAATCTTCTTATGTTCTTCATAAGCCTTGCGCCACTCGATCACACCAAGATCAATATAATCTGCATATTTCTCGGTATATTTTGCACTCTGTCGTTCTGAAAGTTTTGATCTGCTTGGTGCATCAGGCAACACAGGATGTTTAACAACATTTTGGGAGATAGCTTCAACCAAGGGATAGTCGGATATCGTCTGTACAAATATTGCGCCGTTGTTGTGTTTTGGCGTGGCAGTAACATCCAGTTGCAAACTTAAAGCAGCGCCCTTCTGCAAGAGCCGGTTATGAATATCCTGTATGGACTGGAACCATGCTAACGACGAGTCATGAATATGATGAGCTTCATCATTGAGTATCATTAGCTCATCAATATCCCTCACGATCATTCCTAAATCGACTTTTGAATCTGTGGTAGCCCCTGATGGTCTTTTTCCAAGGAAGAAATCCATCGTGTTCTCATCATCAGGAGAAGGGGGAATATCTTCACCTGCATATACTCGATGAATGTTTGTCAGAAAAATATTTCCTACATGATTTGTCACACGAACTTCATCTTGTTTATGGAGTGTAAGCTGAAAATCATCCCGCCAGCTACGTCCATTAAACCCATTATCCGGTAGAACAGGATCATCAAAAAAGATATGAAGACCCTGAAAATCTTTATAGATACGATCAAGAACAATAATATTGGGTGCTATCACAAGAAAATTACGAGATAGGTCAGAATCAGGTTCATAGAGCTTATGGAAAAAACTCCACGCCAGTGCAAGACTCATAACTTTCGTCTTGCCTGTCCCGGTTGCCATTTTCACTACATATCGTCGCCATGTCTCGTCAAATAGACTGGCAGATACTGCGCCCGTACTATCAAACCGCATCAGATCGAACTTATCTTTTGCTCCCACCACATCATATAAATAAATAATGGTTTCCAATGCCTCACGCTGAGCAAAGAAGTACTGGAATTCTGACATTGTTCCATCTGACTGCGGCAGGAAATGCGGCTCTTTAAACCACCAATTTAATAAACTTTTACTTGTTTCAGCCGCTCCCACATAACCAGCGTCTCGAAAATCTTTTACTTTTCTTCGCAATGTTGCCACCAATGGCGGCATTAATTTATCCATTGTGGTGTCACGAAGAGTTTCATCGGCAGGGAACCAGCGAACAGACGGATCAAGAATTGCGTGGGGTGAATTAGGAAAATCGGGATGAAGTGCCATTATCTTTTCCCTCCAACATTCACTTCGATAATTGTCATGGTGTCATTACCGAAAATATCAACCACCTTCACCGCTATCTTGCGTCGCCCTGTCCGACATTCACAAAAGATGGAGATTAGCTCCAACTTACGATCTTTTTTAGTACGAAAACTTTGCCACTCATTTTCAAAAATATAATCTCCTGTCCATGATTCTTCTATTTCACGAGTCTCAGGATTCTGTGACCGGATAATCTCTCGTTTGCTCTCAAAATCAAAATCCACCGACCAGTAATCAATCCAATCCGTCCAATGCTGTGTCAGTTGTTCACGGGTGACAATGCCGTCTTTATCTTTACTCACCTTCACGATCTGGCCTTTTTCAACCACGATCTTGCTACCTTTATTCTTTAATGTTGCTTCGGCATTGGCAATAGAATCTTGTGAATAAAAAACAGAAAAATCGGTCAACTCCATAGCGATACTGTTCTTTTTTTCATGTGGTTTAACCTCGATAAAAGCTACATCGTGGAAAACCACCTGATTTCTTTCTACCGCTCTTTTGTCAAACACTTCGGCAGGGATATATTTGGGGGCAATGTCAATACCTTTACCTCGTGCTTCATCAAGCACATTCGGAAACAGGCCCATTTCAAATTCAAAACCGAGAATATCTACTTTTGTAATATGCTTCTTACGGCATTCAAGTATGATTTCTTCGACAAATAAACGTGTAACAGGAAGATTGACCGGCCCGATTGCAACCAGTCGTCCAGCTTTTTTTCCGTGGAACGTAGTAAATCCATCGGTTTTTTCTGCTTGATACGCACGTAAGATCAATTCAAGGAATGCCGCTTCCTTCGCTGCAAGCTGTTGTTTTTTCTGCTCTTCTCGTAGGTCTGGATTGACACCAATATAGTGTTGCCGCTCGTATCGGCCCAAGTTAAGAATCTCAAATGCACGATAGTTTTTGCCATCAGACTTCATTTGCCGTTGAACGCCGATCATTCTTTTGCGAGTCGTATGGATGGCAAACTTTCCAAGATCAGTGGCTATCCACTTTCTCCCTAATTTTTCGGCAACAGCGGCAGTAGTTCCAGAACCACAAAAGAAGTCTGCCACAAGATCACCTTCGTTTGAAGATGCTTTTATGATTCGTTCGATGAGGGCTTCAGGCTTTTGGGTAGGGTATGCCGCTCGTTCTGGATGATTCCCTCGAAGAAATTGCAGATCGTACCACACATCGTTCAAGGCCTTTCCCTGTGAAATGATTTCTTCGACATATCTCTTATATGGCTCCTGACCGGAGGCTTGCCCTCTAGTCTCCCATACCCATTCACGCCCTTCACTATCTATATGAACTTTCCTCCTAAGCCCCTTCAAACGTTCTTCTTTGTCATAGGGTATTGCTACATCCCGCATATTGATTGAGCTTTTCTCTGATTTTGCATAGAAGAAAATTGTGTCATGTTTGCAATTAAATTTACTTTCTATGTGCATTTCACGACCCGGATAGTGCCAAATTACTTCATTCCGAAAATTGTCGGTTCCGAAAATTTCATCAAGCACACAGTGAATAAATCCGCTTGTTTTCCAATCACAATGGACATATACACTGCCATTATCCGCCAGTAAATCCCGCATCAAAACGAGACGCTCATAGATCATGGCAATAAAAGAATCTGCTCCCTTGCCCCATGTGTCCCTATAAGCAATTTCTTCAAGAATATTTGGCTTCTTTGTAAACGTGTCGCCACCGATCTCAATATCCATTGAAAAATCCGCCCCTACATCAAAGGGAGGATCTATATATATCAGTTTAAGTCCGCCTTGTTTCTCAATTTCTTCCCGCAGTAGCCCGTTTTTTAAAGAAGAAAGAATTAATTTGTTGTCGCCCCATATGAGTTTGTTCGTCCATCCTTTAAGTTGGCGGCCTCGCTCATCAAGACCGAATAGACTCATCTGTCTACGAGTGTCTTTTTCAGCACGAGGTTCATCCACCTGCTCAATCGTTTGAAAAGGAAGAACGATATTGCATACTTCATTGGTCTTGCCATTCCAGACTAATTCCACCTCTCGCTTATCATCAAACAAAAGAAACCGGTATTTATCTGGCAGCGGTTTGTCAGCTTCTAAAAAACGAATTATTTCTCGTTGTTCCTGTTCAGTCAGTCGTGACATTCAAGACCTCTTCCATTAAGAATTTCATACTCGGCATCAACTAAAGGAAAATCTTTGTTATGAAGGCGTACATATATGATGATGATTTGACCAGATAATGTCATAATATTCCAGTACGAATATTAAAACAGGATTTATCCAAGATTAAAATCCCGACGTCTGTATTTTTAGGAGAATAACGACAAAGAGGGAGAAAGATTTGATTGTCAGACACACCAAAATAAAAAAGGGGAAAAACCTTATCGGCAATTCCCCTTCCCGCACAGTCATCAATAGTTTTCATTTTCAGAATCCCATCTTGTTTTTAATACCTCAGTAACAATTTGATTTCATTGACTCATATGCTGTTTTTCTAAACTATCGCTCAACCAAATCTTTCAAGTTCAGGTTGTAGCGCCCATCCCGTCTTACATCCAACAGCCTCAAACTTGACTTTTTTTCTGGAAGAAGGATTTTTTACAGTGCAATACAAATGGAAACCAATCTCTGGTGAATGTACAGAATGTTTACATACACCACATGTCTTTTGACTTGGAAACCAGAAAGGGCATTCATTTTTTCCAGATTTTTGCAGGAAAAATACTACATCAGCACAATCATCATGATGAGAGCATGTAATACATGTTCTTTTTGTCGTACCGGAATTAACTATTTTGCTATTCTTTTCAAACTCTACAATTTCTTCTTTACTCATAAAACCCATAGTTTTTTTCTCCTTGTCTTAAAATTTTTATTTTAAGAACTTTATTTTTATTTTTTTATCACCACCCATCAATGGATGGTGCTTTTATTAAAATATATCATCTTTTAAAACTTAAATTGACCCGGTTAGAAAAAATGGCCGTCTTCATCCGGGCCGGTATTTTGATATCCATTCAATATTAACCCTTCTTACAAAAGAGCTTTTTCCTTCATCCTATATGGGGTGAATCAGGAACCACTCATATGATCTTTTCACCTCTGTAAAAATTTGATGAAGAGGTGTTCGACCTTTATTTTTCTGTACCAT
>CAIUQR010000072.1 GCA_903901335.1 uncultured delta proteobacterium
AGGCTCCTACTATTAAAACAACAAATTTATAGATTGCGGACCTTTGTTTTACTGAGGCTTCAACCATTTTTTCAACTAGAAGATTAATCATAGTAAGACTCTCCCTGGCAGATGTTTTTTGATTCTACGAATTAAAATCATCCCACCATAATGGATTCTCCAGAATATTCTCAATTTTGTTGAGCCTCCTGCAAAAGTCACAATAAATGACGAGTTGGTCTTGTCCGTCGGACCTTTTTGAGGCAATTTGTGAAATTGGACCTATCGTTTATCCATGTTTATCGAGTTTTACGATATTTCTCCACTCTTTGGGCGCAATTATAGTGTTGATCGACTATAATATCATGTTTTGGGAGATCAGGTCGCCAACTTAAGCAAATGATCAGCAAAGATTGCCACCACTCCGAACATTAGATGCATCTTTACCTTCTGGGCTCCCCGAACCATGATATTGCGCCCGCCGAATTCCTCTTTTAATCTACTATTGAAACGCTCCACGACTGATCTTTCCTTATACCTGCTCGCTTCATGCGGAGCCATGGGGACAATGTCTTTGCCACGCGAGTTCTTGTCTATTATAGGCACATGTCCCAGACTCCTGCTAAGTTCGTAGATAGGCCCAGCGTCATAGGCCGAATCCATAACATCATAGAAATAGATTACTCTGGAGGTGCTTATCTTCATGAGTGGTATGGCAACCTGACTGTCGTGCAATGACGCTGAGGTCATCGCGACACTTATTGGCAAACCCACATCGTTGACATCGGCATGAAACTTATAGCCAATCCAACTCACTTTGTATCCTTTGGAGTTTTTCTTAGTACCGACATCGCAGACCACAGGTAATTCACTTAACGCCTGCTCCGCTGATTGATGGAGTTGCCGCTCTAAACGTTTTGTTTCCTTGTGTTCCGGTTGTTCCCCCTTGGCCCAACGCCCCCTTTTTTTAGGAGAAGGTTTTTGCTTTGGCGGTTTCTTTACTGGTTTCTCGCGAGCTTCTATCGCAGTAGCGTCCCTCGATATGTGGCCTACCAGTTCCGTTTTCAAAGATCGGTCAACCAAAGCCTCATGGACCCTCTCGCCAAGACCACTATCAGCAAACTCTGCAAAAGCCCTGGAGAAGGTAGAATCGGAAGGAACGTCTGAAACCTCCTTAAAACCACAGATCCTACGCAAACTCGGCGTGGTCTTAAGCGCCTCAATCAATGCCCTTGTGAAAGGATATCCGCAAACAGACTTCGCAACAAAAGACCGTGCTATCGATTCACGCTCACGAAGCTTTCTACCCATCCACTGAGTATCAGAGCTTTTGGGAATGAATCTCTCAACCTGAACCAACTCCAAGATCGACACAAGCTGTTTCTCTTTTTCAGTTAAAGGGCCATTCCAAGCCTCTTCCAATTTAGGAAACAGACTTCGTTGCAGGGTTCCCATCAACCATGATATTCTCTTTCTAAGCTTCACTGGCGGCTCCTGTGACAAGGCGTCTTTCTGTTAAAAACACTATACCACGGGACTGCCCGTGAAGCTCATTTATTACACATGGTTAACCCCAAAAAAAACACTTTTGCAAGAGGCTCTAAAGGCAAAAATACATCCGGTCATTAGAACGGTAAGGTGAAATTAAGGACATATTAGGGAACAAAAATGTATGGAAAGTTGTTGACATTAATATGCCCTGGCAATATCGAAAATGCTGATCTCCTGTTTGGGAAATCCCTCCACATGAAAGATGGAAACCTTTTCATTAC
>CAIUQR010000073.1 GCA_903901335.1 uncultured delta proteobacterium
CTTGACAACTCTTCGGGACAAAACAGATTCCAGCAGATTGCCATTCTTAAAAGCGGCTACTGTGAGAAAAAGGTGAATCCATTACCTGCCTGGGCAATGGATCTACTTCCTGAATATACATGAACAAAAATATGCCTGTCCGGTTATTGCTATAACGCCTGGTGCAAAATCTTGCCCACGTCCCGCCAGCCGAGCAGCCGCGCCGTTGAACGTTGCTGCGATGTCTCGCCTCCATAGACCACCACATTATCGAGACGCAGGGATAGGCCGGCTGTCTGTATTCTCCCGGCAATCTGTTCAAATCCCTTAAAAAAATCAGAAGCTGCCGTGGCCGCAGATTTGACCTCGACGGCATGCAGACAATCACCACGTTGTACCAGCACATCCATTTCCAACCCACGGCTTTCGCGATAATGGTGCATAATCGGCTGCTCGCCCTGGTGGGCCAGTGCTTTATACAGTTCGGACACCACCCAGCTTTCGAAAATAGCCCCTCGGAGAGGATGCAACCGGAGTTGTCCAGGCTCTCTGATCTGCAGAAGATAGCAGACCAGCCCGGTATCCAGGAAATGAAGCTTGGGTGCCTTCACTATCTGCTTACGGATGTTGACATGCCAGGCTGGTATCCGGTGAATGATATAACTGGCCTCCAGAATAGATAACCAGGATTTTGCCGTATTATGGGAAACCCCGGCATCACCCCCCAGGGACGAAAGATTGATCTCCTGCGCAGTGCGCCCGGCGCAGAGCTTGAGAAAGCTGGAAAAGGTCAGCAAGTCACCGACATTCAAGACCTGACGGACATCACGCTGTACATAGGTGGCGATATAGTCGGCCAGCCACTGGTGGGCCGGAATGTTCTGGTCATAGATCCTCGGGTAAGCGCCTTGCCAAAGGAGGGTAAAAAGATCATCCGGGACCTCGGAGAAGCCCTGCAGCTCATCAAAATCAGGGGGCAACAGGGTCAGCAGGCCGCAGCGTCCGGCAAGTGACTGGGAGATGATCTGCGATATGCCGAAATGCTGCGAGCCGGTGAGAATAAAACGGCCAGGCTCTCTATGTTCATCGACTTCGGTTTGCAGATAGCTTACCAGCCCAGGTGCCTGCTGGATCTCGTCGAGGACTGCACCCTGTCGGTATTCCATCAGAAATCCCCGTGGATCGCTCTCGGCAAACTCACGGAAATCCAAGGATTCCAGTGATACATAAGGCTTATTCGGAAAGGTGGCTCGACACAGCGTGGTTTTTCCTGCCTGTCTGGGGCCGGTCACTGCCACAACTGGATAATAAGTGGCGAGTTGCAACAGCCTGTCTGCGAGTTTTCTGGTAATCATGGAATCTACGATAGCGGATCGCGCATAGATTGTCAATCTGAGTTACAATCCATGCGCGATAATTCGGCCTTCAATACACTTACATTTCCTTTAAAGCATGGTACTATCTTGGATCAGGAGACCTTTATCATTACGATAAAACAATGTCATAACTTTTTTACATAGCAATATTTCGTATATGGAAAATTTTAATTGAAACAGAAAAGGATATCACTTCACAGGGTATTAAGAATGTGAATGATCATCAGTGGAATGTTGTTGGAAAAATGACCCTTTTTATATTACGGGGAAAATAAGTTGACTAGGGGTTGACCAAAAAACGGAATCCTTGGACCAAAAAGAAAAAGGGGTTACAGCAATTAAGCTGCAACCCCTTGAATTTACATGGTGCCGGAGGTCGGAATCGAACCGACATGGACTTGCGTCCGCGGGATTTTGAGTCCCGTGCGTCTACCAGTTTCACCACTCCGGCATAGAAGGTGGTTTATACCTCAGATCTTCCCTGTCAGTCAAGAAGAAAGACGGTCAGATACCCTATCGGGCCGTCTCGAAAAAAATACTGCGTAATTTATAAAAATAGGCTCCCCCCGACCAGATAGCCAAGACCAGGGAAGCATAAATCAAAATCATTCCAATACCATGTTGATGAGGAACAGGGAGAACACCGAGCGGAAATATCAGAAACCCAAGACCGAAGTACTGAAAATTACTTTTTATCTTTCCTACCTTCCCGGCTGCTACAACCTTTCCTGTGGTTGCAGCAAGTCCCCTGAATCCGGTGACGATGATCTCCCGGGAGATTATCAGCAGACACACCCAGGCAGGAATCTTATGCAAAGGGATGAGCATAATCAAGGCGGTGGTAACCAGAGCCTTATCGGCAATGGGGTCCATCATTTTACCTAGGACTGTCTCGATATGATATTTCCTGGCCACATAGCCATCAACAAAATCGGTAGCTGCCGCTACCGAAAAGACCCAGAATGTCGTAAGCTCTATCCCGGTTGACTGTGTAACCGAAAAAAGAACGATGAGCACCGGGATCAGGGCCAGCCTGAAACCCGTAAGCACATTCGGTACGGTAAACAATTGTTTCATCCATCCACCTGCATTGCAGAATCATTGGGAACCGGCGTCAATTCTCAGTTACCATCTCACGGACCCTGATGACCGATGGCATTGAAATTCTATCTATTTTCCCGCCCCTATACCCTTTATAATAGGAGAGCACTCTCTTCACATAATCAACCGTCTCCGGGATAGCCGGTATCCTCTGACAACGTTTCACAAGATTCGGGCCCGCATTATAGGCTGCAAGGCTTAGCGGGAGATTCCCATCAAAAGAGTCGAGTATCGCCCTAAAATACCGGACGCCGCCATCAATGTTTTCTCTCGGATCGAAGGGGTTGATCACGTTTAAATCCCTGGCTGTCCCCGGCATCAGCTGCATCAACCCCTGGGCGCCATGTCTCGATATGGCGTTGCGATCAAAATCCGATTCGGTTCGTATCATCGCCTTGATCAGGTGGGGATCTACCCCGTACCGGAGACTGATGATCTTAATATGCTGATCGTATGTATCGGAGTCGACGCTGAAATGCTCGGAGAAGCGAAATCCACTGTTGGTGTTTGTAAAGGAAAGCTTTGATTCCTCTACGAGAACACGACAGCTTTGGGATGCCGGCACGTTCGTAAAACTCACGGCACCCAACCGATCCACACATTTGTAAATAGCCGCATTCACACGGACATGACAAAGACACAGAACAGCAACCGCAACGATAACGCCTATGGATCTGTTTGCTTGTCTCATTGATCTCCGTATTCAGTAAAAGTATACAGCCCCGAGAGCCCCCCTCATTTTTTGCAGAGTGGGTTATTCTTTCTTGCGTTTCTCCCAATCAGCCAGAAACTGGGCTACCCCGTTAGTGGTCAGAGGATGTTTGGCCAACTGCTCAATGACCTTGAGAGGAATGGTCGCGATATCGGCACCGATCATAGCCGCATCCATCACATGCAGCGGATTCCTGATGCTCGCAACAATCACCTCGCTCTCGTAGCCGTAGTTACGGTAGACTGTCATGATATCACTGATGAGATCCATGCCATGTTCCCCGATATCGTCAAGCCGGCCGACAAAAGGGCTGACATAGGTCGCCCCGGCCTTGGCGGCAAGCAGGGCCTGGGCCGAAGAGAACACCAAGGTGACATTGGTCCTAATCCCTTCTGCGGTCAACCTCTTCACGGCTTTCAGTCCCTCCACGATCATCGGGATCTTGATGACGATATTATCACTCATGGCCGCAAGAACCTTAGCCTCCTTGTACATGCCGTCGGCATCAAGACTGACGACCTCGGCACTGACAGGGCCATCGACAAGCCGGCAGATCTCGGCGAGAATCTCCGTAAAAGGCTTATCTTCTTTGGCAACCAGAGAAGGGTTGGTGGTAACGCCATCGACCATCCCCATTTCCAGACCTTTTTTTATCTCATCGAGATTGGCGGTATCTATAAAAAATTTCATGCTTCTTTTCCTTTTTCAATAAACGTATTGCAGCAATTCTCACTGCAGAAATAAACCATCTTGCCCTGGTGTTGGAGATGAATTGCCTGCCCTTTCGGAACAAGAATATGGCAGACCGGGTCTTCCACCAGGACATCGGTAACTGCCGCGGACCCGCCCACAGCCGATTTTTCTTTCCCTGCCTGCTTTTTCTTTTTTCGGCCACCTACAAGTAGCCGATATCCCACATAAACAAGAATAGCGAGGATAATTAGGCGAAGCGGACCCATCTCATTTCTCCCCTTTTCCACTGCCGATGGCTACCAAAGAGGGCACGGGCCAGCAAGTATCGCATATGTACTCATTATATTCAAACAACATGAAATGTCGAATTATTCTTCCCATTCTCTTTTTTTTATCTCCTGCCAAGGGATCTGTCCTGTCCGCAGGCACTCAAGCAACTGGCCACTTCTTTCCGAGATGGTGGGACCGTTGGGGAGCACTCGATACGCAGGAGCAATCTCGGCAAAGGGCACCAGCACGAAGAGACGTTCAGCCAGCCTGGGATGGGGCAGAACAAGTTCCGGTGTATCGAGCACGACATCGCCGAAACAGAGGATATCAAGATCGAGGGAGCGATCTTGATATCCTCTGATCGAGACATCCCGTCTTCTTCCGAATTCGGATTCGATATCAAGCAGGTCACTGAGCAGCTGCCGAACCGGCGCAGTCGTTTCCACCATCCCCACCGCATTAGTGAACACGTTACTGCTCTCCATGTCGACAGGGGCGGTCAGATACGGATGCGACAAGGCAGAAAGCCTAATCCCTTCTCTTTCACCGATACGCTTCCAGGCACCTTGCAGAATCCTGATACCGTCTCCAAGATTAGAACCAAGCCCGATATATGCCGTCGTCTCTTCCACAGATCCGGTCTTTTATAAATCCTGGAGACCGAGCACATCGAACATGGAATAGACCCCGCATTCTTTCCCGACCACCCAGGCCGCAGCGGTGGCAGCGCCCTTAGCAAAATGATCGCGGCTGTGGGCACGATGGGTCAACTCGAGACGCTCACCGGGACCGGCAAAATAGACCGTATGTTCACCGACAATATCCGCCGCCCTGATCGTCTGAATGCCGATCTCCTTTTTCTTTCGCTCGCCGATAATCCCCTGCCGGGCAAAGACCCCAACCTCGGCCAGGTCGCTACCGACCCCTGCCGCCGCCATCTCCCCAAGTTTCAAGGCCGTGCCGCTGGGGGCGTCTTTTTTCTTGTTGTGATGCGCCTCAATGATCTCGATGTCATAATCCTCGCCGAGAATGGCTGCTGTTTTCTTCACCAGTTTAAAGAGGACGTTGACACAGACCGACATATTCGGGGCCTGAACGCAGGGGAAGTTTTTTGCCAGCATTTTCAGTTCCGCTAACTCATCGGCAGTAAGTCCCGTGGTCCCGATAACCATGGCCGTCCCGGTTCGTGCCGCCAGCCGGGCAAACTCCATGGTCGCCTTATGGAAGGTGAAATCGATAATCACATCCCCCTGATCAATGGCCTTCTCCAGTCCTTCGACAATGGTGACGCCGATGGGCCCAAGGCCCGCTACTTCACCTGCATCCCTGCCGATTGCCGGACTGCCCGGGGCCTCGAAGGCAGCACCATAGACAAGTCCTGGGTGTGCATGCACCATAGTGGCAACGCGCTGCCCCATCCGTCCGGCCGCGCCGGCTATGATGACCTTTTTCATATTTCCTCCCCGGTAGTTTCTTTCATGCTCGGTTCCGTCCGCCTTTCCGCTTACAGAAGGCCGGCCTGTCCCATGGCCGCCTTCAGTTTGGCAAGACTTGCCTCGTCAATCGACGTCAGCGGCAATCTCGGTCTGCCGTCGCGAATCCTGCCCAGCAGCTCGAGCGCCTTCTTCGCCGGTACCGGGCTCGGAGCGGCAAACATGGTTTTCATCAATGGATAGAGAAGGTAATGAAACTCATTGGCCTTTTTAATGTCCCCGGCCAGGGCTGCCTCCATCAGATCGGCCATCGCCCTCGGATAGACATTGGAGACGACCGAAATAACCCCCTTACCACCGACGAACACCGTCGGCATCGCGGTAAAGTCATCGCCGGAGATAAGGATAAAATCATCCGGACAAAGCCGGATCACATCGCTGATCTGCTCCAGGCTGCCGCAGGCCTCTTTAATCCCGATGATGTTGTCCACCGCGGCCACCCTGGCAACCGTCTCCGGCAGCATGTTGATAGATGTCCGTCCGGGGACATTGTACAGGAACATCGGGATATCCACAGCCTCGGCGATGGCCTTGAAATGCGCATACAACCCCTCCTGCCCCGGTTTATTGTAGTAGGGGGTGATAGACAGGACTGCATCGGCACCGCTCTCTTTGGCGCTTTGGGTAAGCTCGATGGCCTCCACTGTATTGTTGGCCCCTGTTCCGGCTATGACCGGCACCCGTCCTGCTACCGTCTGCACGGTGAGCTCGATCACCCGTTTATGTTCGTCAAAGGACAGGGTTGCCGACTCTCCCGTCGTCCCGCAGGGGACAATGGCATGCGTGCCGTTCTCTATCTGGAACTCGATCAGATCAACCAGCCCCTGTTCATCGAGCCTGCCGTTGATGAACGGCGTAACCAGCGCCACCATTGCGCCATGATATTTTTCCATACCCCACCTCTCAATGTTCTTCCAGACCCTGCACCCTCTTCTACATCAAAGATTCAGCAGTCAATTTTCCTTCATAGATAATTCTGGCCGGGCCCTGCAGAAAGACATTCTCCGCTCCCGGCCCCTTCAACAGATCAAACAAAATGGTCAGCGGCTCTCCCCCGGATGTGACACAACGCACGGGGGACGCCGTCCTGCCGAGGGCTGCAGCACTTATCGCTGCAGCAACGGCACCGGTACCGCAGGCCATGGTCTCATTCTCGACCCCCCGCTCATAGGTCCGTATTTGCAATTCTCCGCTCTTAAGCAGCCTGACGAAATTTGCATTGGTCCCGGCCGGCTGAAACAGACTGTGGAAACGGACCTCCCGCCCCCACTCCTTCACCGGGATCTCGTCATCATCAACGAAAATAACCGCATGGGGGACACCGGTATTGACGAAAAAGACATCCCTTTCCCTGTCTCCCAGGCTCAGCTTCAGACCCGGCCTGAAGTCAAACGGAGCCGTCATGCGCACCCGGACATCGCCGCTCTCCTCAAGAACCTCGGCCTCTATGATCCCGGCCAGCGTCTCGAAGGTCATCTTTGGACCTGCGATCCTGTTCAGGAAGGCAAAGCGGGCGGCACACCGCGCCCCGTTCCCGCACATCTCGGCCGTGGACCCGTCGGCATTATAAAAACGCCAGCTGAAATCGGCCCTGCCGGAACCCTCGATCAGGATCAGACCGTCGGCTCCGACGGAAAACATACGCCTGCAGATTCTCCTCGCGAAATCGGGCTGCTCCGAAGCAGTCACAAAGGGATGCCGATGATCCATGATGATGAAGTCATTGCCGGTCCCGCTCATCTTTGTAAAAGAAACCGGGAAATTACTGATCATGACCTGCCTCCTGGCCTTCAGGGATAACTTCGCCCTGAATAAGCTGGTCGAAGGTTTCCCGCCTCCGAATAACCGCATAGCGATCGCCGTCGACCAGCACCTCGGCCACCCTCGGCCGGGAGTTATAATTCGACGACATCGAAAAACCATAGGCCCCGGCGCTCATCACCGCCAGAAGATCATCCTGGACAACAGCGGCAAGCGTTCGGTCTTTGGCGATGAAATCCCCCGTTTCACATATCGGGCCGACAATATCGACTGTTTCCCGGGCGGCACCTGTCTCGCGGACCGGCTGGATCGTATGGTAGGCGCCGTACAGACTCGGCCGGGCCAGATCGTTCATCGCCGCATCGACGATCACAAACTTTTTTTCGACCTCCCCGCCCCTGTTTGTTTTAGTATACTGCACCTTCGTCACCAGTATCCCGGCATTGCCGACAATCACCCTGCCCGGCTCCAGAATCAATGTGCAATCGAGCCCTGCCAGTTCCTTCCGGACAGCCTCGGCATAATCGTGGAGATGCGGCGGCGTCTCATCGTCGTAAGTGATCCCGACCCCGCCGCCCAGATCGATATACTGGACCGGGATCCCGTTTTCGGCAAGAGAACGGACCAGAGTCCTGATCTTTGTCATCGATTCCACGAAAGGCGAAATCAGGGTAAGCTGCGATCCGATATGGCAGCTTATCCCTTTAACGGCAATGCCGTTCATGGCTGCCGCCCTCTGGTAGAGAGGCAGCGCCTCCCGGATCGGAATGCCGAACTTGTTTTTCGCAAGCCCCGTGGAGATATAGGCATGGGTCAACGGATCGACATCCGGGTTCACCCTGAAGGAAACAGGCGCCTCCTGGCCCAGAGTGACGGCAACCCTCTGCAGACGATCCAGTTCCTGGCCGGACTCGACGTTAAACAGCAGGATCCCTGCTGCAAGCGCATAGCGCAGCTCATCTTCCGTCTTGCCGACCCCGGAGTAGATAATCCGGCCGGGGTCAATACCGGCCTTCAGGGCCCGGAAGAGTTCCCCTCCCGAAACGATGTCGGCACCGCCTCCGGCCGAAGCAAAAAGATGCAGGATAGCGATATTGGAACAGGCCTTGACCGCAAAACAGGTCAGATGCGCACTCCCGGCAAAACCCGAGTCAAAGGCATGAAAATGTTGAAGAAGGGTCTTTTTACTGTAGAGGTAAAACGGCGTTCCGACTGCCGCGGCAATCTCGCCCACAGCGACCTCTTCACAGTAGAGTTCTCCATTCCTGCGTACAAAATAATTCATGTTGTATTTCTCTATAAGCTCCCGTGCCGATCAATGCCTGAGAGTCACCTCCCTGGAATGTTCGCTCTCGTTGGCCGGTGTTGCCGTATCGAAGGCGGTCACGGAATAGTACACCCTGACCTCTCCCGGTACATGGTCATCGGTAAAGGACAAGGTTGCAGCACCGGTCTCACCCAGCAGAACGGGTGTTTCCAGACTAGCCGGCCTCCGGTATACCCGGTATCCGGCAAGGTCACTCTCTGTCGATCTCTCCCAGAATACTTTGATGCCTTTCTCTATGGCGATCACCCCAACACCGACCGGTGCTGACGGCGGGCTCAAATCGACTGGAACGACACTGACCTCTTCACTGGTGCTGCCGCCTGCAATATTTCCCTCAAGGAGCAGAACGCTCTGAATCTTATAAAAATATTTCTGGCCGACAATAAACTTCCGGTCAATATATTCGGTGCCGGCTACGGGATCGCCCATCGCCTCATATCCCTGCCCGCCGCGGCTTCTCAGCACCTGATACTGGACAGGTATGTCAACCTTCCGGCCATCCATGTAGGCTGTAACAGGACTCCAGCGAACAGTCACTTTGCCGTCACCAGCCTCCGTTTTTACCCCTTCAGGGGCCTTGGTCGGGGTGTGCCAGACAAACGAGACGATATTGGAATCGTCACTGGAGGCCCACCAGCTGGTCCGGGAACGCACCTTGAAAAAATATTTATGCCCGGAACGCAAAAGAGAAGTCTGATAACTGCCCTGACGCCTGGTTTCCTGGGCCGTAACACCGCCGGGAAGTATCTGAGCTTCGCCAAACGGAATGGGACAGCCGCTGCAATAGTCTTCAAGCGGTATCACCCCCCTGTACAACTCAAAGGATGAAACCTCCAGGATATCCGTACCCTTCACGGTCTGCAGCGGGTATGACCAAGTCAGATTGACCCCCTTTTCGTCAACTGAATACCTGAGATCCTCAATGGGTTTGGGAACGACATTTTCCGGCGGCACCGGGTAATTTTTATACCCACAGCCAACGATAAACAGTAACGTCCCGACAAGCAATAAACATCCTGCGACACGTCTACCGTTTTGCTTTCTCATTTGCTCATCCCCATTTGTTGTTCAGCCAAATCAAGCGCTTCCTGGACACGCAAGATACCGGTACCTCCCGCAGATACGCGGCTGTTGATCGAACCTTCCACACTCAGGACCTGATACACATCTTTTTCTATAACAGGCGAAAACGTCTTCAGCTGGTCTACACTCAGCTGATCGAGCTCACACCCTGTGGCAATACAGAACGCTACGGCCCGGCCGACTATCCCATGGGCCTCGCGAAACGGTACATTCTTCAGGACCAGATAGTCGGCCAAATCGGTGGCGGTAATGTAACCGGTCCGGGTCGCCTCCTGCATCCGCTCCGTTTTAAAGGAGAGATTGCCCAGGAGTTCCGCCATGATGGCGAGCGACGCCGAGACGGTATCCACCGCGTCGAATACCGGTTCCTTATCTTCCTGCAGGTCGCGGTTATAGGTGAGCGGCAATCCCTTCATCAGGGTGATAAGCGCCATCAGACTGCCGACCACCCGGCCGCTTTTGCCCCGGATCAATTCCGGGATGTCCGGATTTTTCTTCTGCGGCATGATCGACGATCCGGTACAGAAACGGTCGGCGATATCGACAAACGAAAACTCCTGACTGGACCAGAGCACCAGTTCCTCGGAGAGCCGGGACAGATGCAGATGGGCCATGGTGCAGCAGCTGACGAATTCGATGGCAAAATCCCGATCACCGCAGGTATCCATCGAGTTAGCGGTGACGCCTGCAAACCCGAGAGCCCGGGCCACATGCTGCCGGTCGATGGGCAGACCGGTCCCGGCCATGGCCGCAGACCCGAGCGGCAGGAGGTTCAGCCTTTTCCGGCAGTCAAGCAGACGATCCTTATCCCGGCCGAACATCTCGAAATAGGCGAGCATATGATGCGAGACGAGGACCGGCTGTGCCCGTTGCATATGGGTGTAGCCGGGCATCACACACCCCAGATACCTTCTGGCCAGCACCACAAAGGCCCGACGGACCTCATCCAGCAGCTGCACCAGCCTGTCGCACTGGTCGCGCAGGTAGAGTTTCAAGTCGAGGGCAATCTGGTCGTTACGGCTGCGGGCACTGTGGAGCTTTGCGCCTGCCGGTCCGATTCTGTCCACCAGCGCCTTTTCGATATTCATATGGATGTCCTCGAGTTCGCGTTTAAACTCGAAGGCACCCAGATCGATGTCATTTTCTATCGCGGAAAGACCGACAACAATTGCAGCAAGCTCGTCTTTCGTCAGTAACCCTTGATCGGCAAGCATCGCAGCATGGGCTTTACTCCCGGCGATATCGTATTTATAGAGCCTGGAATCGTAGTGGATCGAGGCGGTAAAGGCCTCCACCGAACCGGCGGTCGCCTCGGCAAAACGTCCGCCCCATAATTTTTCGGAACCGGTTTTTTTCTGCATCGTCAGCCGTCACTTTTTCTGTAAGGCCTGGATCTGCAGGCGCAGGCCGTTCAGCCGGATAAATCCTGTCGCATCCGCCTGATTATAAACGGTATCCTCCTCAAAGGTGGCAAAGCTTTCCTGGTAGAGAGACTGGCCGGACTTCCGGCCCACCGGGATGCAGTTGCCCTTATAGAGTTTCAGCCGGACCGTCCCGTTAACGGTCTTCTGGGTGGCGTCCATGGTCAGCTGCAGGAGCTCCCGTTCCGGGGCGAACCAGAAGCCGTTGTAGATCAGCTCCGAATAGCGCGGCACTAGAGAGTCTCTGATCTTCATGACCTCCCGGTCCAGAGTGATGGTCTCCAGTGCCCGGTGCGCATTGCGCAGGACGGTCCCTCCGGGGGTCTCATAGACGCCCCGCGACTTCATGCCGACAAAGCGGTTTTCAACCAGATCCAGACGCCCGATCCCGTTGGCACCTCCCAATTCATTTAGCCGGGTGAACAGGGCCAGCGGCTCCATCCTGACACCGTCCAGGGCCACCGGATCGCCATGCTCAAAATCGATCTCCAGATAGGTGGGCTTTTCCGGGGCCTTTTCGGGTGAGACCGTCAACTTGAACATGGCCTCGTCGGGCTCGTTCCACGGATCCTCGAGGATGCCTCCTTCAAAGCTGATATGGAGCAGGTTTTCATCGGAACTGTACGGTTTTTCCTTGGTCACCGGCACCGGGATATTATGGTCCCTGGCAAACTCCACCAGCTTCTGGCGCGAGTTGAGATCCCATATCCGCCACGGCGCGATGATCGTAAGCTTTGGATCGATCCCCAGATAGGCCAGCTCGAAACGGACCTGGTCATTTCCCTTGCCGGTCGCCCCGTGGCTGACCGCATCGGCCCCTTCCTGATGGGCAATCCGGATCTGCTCCTTGGCAATCAGAGGCCTTGCAAGCGATGTCCCCAGAAGATATGACCCCTCATAGATCGCATTGGAGCGGAAAGCAGGAAAAATGTAGTCCTCAACAAACGCCTTCTTCAGATCGGAGACGATGACCTTGTCCGCACCGGTCGCCATGCCCTTTTTACGGACCGCATCCCAATCCTCTTCCTGTCCGATATCGGCAGCATAGGCAATGACCGGACATCCGTATTCCTCCGCCAGCCATTTCAGAATCACCGATGTATCCAGCCCGCCGGAATATGCCAGCACAATCTTCTTTACATCCATCTTCAACCTCGAATACCAGGCCGGGGAAATCTCTTTTTCCCCAGCCGGTTTGTCTATTTTTTGCCGATCAACTTCTCCAGGATCGCCTTGTGCATATGCATCTTGTTTTCCGCCTGATCAAAAGCGACACACTGCCTGGATTCCAGGACCTCATCGGTGATTTCCTCACCTCGATGGGCAGGCAGGCAATGCAGGATTATGCAATCCGCAGGTGCGTAAGCCAGCAGGGCGTCGTTGACCTGATAGCCGCCAAAGGCCCTGAGCCGTGCATCCGCCTCCTTCTCTTTGCCCATGGAGGCCCAGACATCGACATTGATCACATCAGCAGACGCCACCGCCTCTTTCGGATCACGGACCAAAGTGATTGGCCCCAGGGCCTGCGCCTGCGCCTCCTTCAGGATAACGGCATCTGGTTCGTAACCCTGCGGACAGGCCAGGGTCAGTTCAAACCCTAAGCGGCCGGCAGCCTGGATCCAGGAGTTGGCCATATTATTGCCGTCTCCCACCCAGGCTATCTTCAAGGCCTCGATGGGTCCCTTTTTCTCAATAACCGTCATCACATCGCTTAAGACCTGGCAGGGATGATGCAAGTCGGTCAGGGCGTTGATCACCGGCACCGTCGAATATTGTGCCAGTTCATTGACGACCTGCTGACCATAGGTCCGAACGACCATGCCATCGACATATCGAGCCATGACCCGGGCCATATCCTTCAAGGGTTCCGATCTGGCCAGCTGCGTATCTCTGGCCGACAGGAAGATGACCTGGCCACCCAGGCCATACATCGCCGCCTCAAAAGAGACCCGCGTCCGGGTGGAAGGTTTTTCAAAAACGAGACCAATGGTCTTCCCGGCCAGCTGACAGTGGATCGCACCGGCCTTTTTTTCTTTTTTCAAAACAAGGGCCCGATCCAGAAACCAGACCAGTTCTTCCTTGCTAAATTCTTGCAATGACAATAAATGCGTCGGCATGTTCTTCACCTCTTTCCAAGCCGGAAAGGTGTTTTTCCCGGATATTCACCTCTTTCCTAAAATCACACCTCTCATAATCACCGGGGAAAAGGCCAATAATTACAGAAAAAGAATCGATTTGCAAAGAATTTCCCTAATATTCCGCAAAGACCTCAGCCAACTCCGTCGTGAGCCGGTCAATCTCTGCGGTCGTCACAATAAGAGGCGGGACAAACCTCAGAGCAACATTGCCTGCAAAGTTGATCAGATAGCCGTGATCAAACATCCGTTTCACCAGATCGGCGCCGTGCACCGTTCCAGCCTCCGTCAGCACAAGGGCCCAGATCATCCCCACTCCTCTGACATCGGCCAGAAGTTTCGGAAAACGCGGGACCAGCTTCTGCAGCTGCTCCCGGAAATATAGCCCTCGCTCGCGCACACCGGTCAGGAACCCTTCCGCCACCATGGTTTTCAAGGTTGCAACCGCCGCTGCGGTGACGACCGGATTGCCGCCGAAGGTCGAGGCATGAGTCCCCGGCACCAGGGCACTGGCAATATCGCTGCTGGTCAGCATCGCGCCGATGGGCAGACCGTTGGCCAGGGCCTTGGCCACCGTCATGATATCAGGCGTCACGCCCAGCTGCTCATAGGCGAAAAGCGTCCCTGTTCTGCCCATGCCGGTCTGG
The DNA here is from genome assembly GCA_903901335.1 of uncultured delta proteobacterium. GTDB lineage: Bacteria > Desulfobacterota > Desulfobulbia > Desulfobulbales > Desulfocapsaceae > CAIUQR01. The sequence goes on from CAIUQR010000073.1 coordinate 13,999, forward strand.
ACCTCGTCAAAGATCAGAAACAGGTCATGCTTGTCGCAGAGGGTCCGTATTCCTTGCAGATATTCCTTGGAAAGCGGCCGCACTCCGCTCTCCCCCTGGATCGGTTCGCACAGGATCGCACAGGTACTGTCCGTAATCATGTTATCCAGAACCATGAGATCCCCGAACGGGGCATGGGCAAAACCCTCAGGCATCGGTTCAAAGCCCTGATGAAATTTCGTCTGGCCAGTCGCCGCAACCGTGGCCAGGGTCCGGCCATGGAACGATCCTTCCAGGGAAATGATCTCATACCGTCCCGGATCCGAGGCGATACGGGCGAGTTTAATCGCCGCCTCGTTGGCCTCGGCACCGCTGTTGGCGAAAAAAACCTTTTCGGCAAAGGTATTGGCAACCAGCAGCTCGGCCAGTTCCGTCTGTGGTTGAGTATAAAAGAGGTTGGAGACATGAACCAGCTCGCCTGCCTGTCTGCAGATCGCCTCGGTTACGGCCGGATGGCAATGCCCGAGGGCGCAGACCGCGATCCCCGACAGAAAATCCAGATATTCCCGCCCGTCGGCATCGAAGAGCCGGCAGCCCTCGCCCTTCACCAGTGCCGCAGGATTCCGGTTATAATTGCCGACAATTACCGCATCGGCCCGTTGCTTTATTTTTTCATTTTCCGTGCTCATTTTACACTATCTCCGTTCCCACGCCCTGCTGGGTAAATATTTCTAAAAGGATCGCGTGCTCCACCCGTCCATCGACAATATGGGTTTTGACAACACCATTATCCAGCGCCTGCCCGCAACAGCGGACCTTCGGGATCATCCCTCCGACGATGGTCTCATCGGCAATAAGGGATTCAAGGTCGTTACGCTGCAGGGAGGTCAGCAGTTTTCCGTCTTTGCCCTTCACGCCTTCCACATCGGTCAGCAGAATCAGTTTGGCAGCCTTCAGTTCACCTGCAATGGCGCCTGCGACCAGATCGGCATTAATATTGAAGGCCCTGCCGTCTTCTCCGACTCCCACCGGAGCAATCACCGGGATAAAATCTCCCCGGTCAAGGGTCTGCAGCACATCCGAGTTGATCCTGGTCACCTGGCCGACCCGGCCGATATCGATGAACTCCGGCGGCGTATTTTCCAGGTGGGTCTTTTTCCCTTTCGCCTTCATTTTCAGTTTTTTGGCGCAGACCAGATCGCCATCCCGGCCGGAAAGGCCGACCGCCTTGCCGCCGCAATGGTTGATCAGACCGACGATTTCCTTATTGACCTTGCCGACCAGGACCATCTCAACGACATCCATAATCTCATCGTCGGTAACCCGCATCCCTTGAATATAGCTTGGTTTTATATCAAGCCGTTCCAAGAGGCTGTTTATCTGCGGGCCCCCGCCATGGACAATGACGGGATTGATCCCGATCTGTTTCATCAGAACCACATCGAGGGCGAACTGCCTCTTCAGATTTTCATCGACCATCGCGTGACCGCCATACTTGATCACCACTATTTTATTCCTGAATTCCTGCATATAAGGCAGGGATTCAATCAGGATCTTGGCTTTTTCGATGCTTTCTTTCATGGTCTGCTTCCAGAATAAATATTGCTCATGTTTTTTATTTTAACAACAGGCTTCAACAGGAAAAAATCCTGATATTCCTTTCTATTGTACTTTTTCGTTACCTGTAAGTAAAGTAATTGTTACAGAGACATGATCATACCGCTCCTTTACATTCATCAACCATTGAGGTATAACAGGCTCGGTAATTGCATTAGTCATTTTTCATGTCTTTAATGGAGATCCCGTATGAGTTGCCGGTCCTTCATATTTTCAATTGCATCACTTTCCGTTGTATTCTCTTTACTTCTGGCGATTCGTCCTCTTTCGGCAGCAGAGGAACCTCCCATCCAGATAGAAGCAAATCACATGCTGTCGGTGGAAAAATCCAATAGCGTCCAGTTTTCTGGTGACGTCGACGCGAAACAGGGTAACGTGCGGATTCGTTGCGACGAAATGGTCGTTTATTATACCCAGGCCGAAAAAATAACCAGCAACACCGAAAAAAAAAGCCAGCAGGTAGATAAGCTTACCTGTGACGGCAATGTCGAGGTCACAAAAGACGACTGGCTCGGCTCATCGCAAAAAATGCTCTACGTGAAGAAAGTACGACAGGTCATCCTGACAGGGAAGGCCAAGGCATGGCAAGGTCAGAATATGGTTACCGGAGATAAGATCGTCTATTATCTTGATCAGGGGCGTTCCGAGGTGGTGGGTGGACGCCCGGAGGCCACTCTCAGCCCGTCTTCCGAGAATAAGAACAAACCATCCAGAGTAAATATGACCATACAGCAGAAGTAGGCATTCATCATGCGATTCAATCAACCACGGATACTTTTTTAAATGTCACTCCTTGAAACGCGGAATATCGTCAAACGGTACGGCAGCAGGACCGTGATGAACGGAGTCTGTCTGCAGGTGAACACCGGAGTTGTCGTCGGCCTCCTTGGACCAAACGGTGCCGGCAAGACAACATCTTTCTACTCCATCGCCGGTTTTATCCGACCCAGCTCGGGCTCCATCGTTCTGGACGGCGAGGAGATTACCGATCTCCCCATCCATAAAAGGGCCTTGAAGGGTATTTCCTACCTTGCCCAGGAGCCGTCCGTCTTTAAAAAGCTGACCGTTGAAGAGAATATCCGGATCGTTCTTGAACCCCTTGGACTCCCCAGAAACGAGATAACCAACCGGATCAACGACTTAATGGCAGACCTGAAGATCGAGCATCTCCGCGATCATAAGGGCCACTCCCTTTCCGGAGGAGAGCGCAGAAGGGTGGAGATTATGCGGGCTCTGGCCACCCGGCCCAGGTTCATCCTGCTGGATGAACCCTTTGCGGGCATCGACCCCCTGGCGGTGATCGAACTGCAGAAAATTATCCTGAACCTGAAAAGCCGGGGGCTGGGTATTCTCATCTCGGACCATAACGTTCGTGAAACCCTGCAGGTCTGCGATTTTGCCTATATCATGAATGAGGGACAGATCTTAACAAGCGGTGTCGCCGATGATATAATTGAAAGCGAGGTGGCTCGGAAGCTCTATCTTGGCGAAAATTTCAGCATGTAACTGCCTATGACTCTTGAATTACGACAACAGCTCAAGCTTATCCAGAAACTGGTGATGACCCCGCAGTTACGCCAGGCCATCAAGCTGCTCCAGTTGAACCGGCTTGAGCTGACTGACGCACTTCAGGCAGAGATCGAGCAAAATCCAGCACTTGAAGAGGATATCTCTCCCGTCGAGACGCTTGAACATCCGCAGAGCCTGTCGTCCACTGTGGAAAGCACCTGGGATCAAAGTGAAACGGACTATACCGAACGTGTTACCACGACTGAGAATTTCGCCGAGATCAACTGGGCCGATTATGCCAATAATTTCGACAGTAATTTTTCTTTCGCCCACGAAACACCCCCGGCAGACGCCCCATCGCAATTCGATTTCATCTCGGAAAAACCGGGGCTTATGGCGCATCTCAAATGGCAGCTCGCCCACTCCGAACTGGATGAGACCGAGATCGAAATCGCCCACTTCATCGCCGGCAATCTGAACAGATATGGATTTCTGGAGACCGACATTGACGAAATCATGGAAAAGACAGCCTGCGACCGGGACACGGCAGAATATGTCCTTGAGGTCGTGCAGGATCTGGATCCATCGGGAATTGCCGCAAGAGATGTGAGCGAGTCCCTCTACCTGCAGCTCGAACGGCTCGGGCAGGGACGATCGCTCGCAGCCGAGATCGTCAAGAACCACCTCTCGCTTCTGGAAACCAAAAATTACAAGGCATTAGCCCGGCTTACCGGCCGCAAAAAATCGGAAATCCTGCACGCGATCGAGTATATCGTCTCGGAACTTACTCCCTACCCCGGTCTGCCCTACTCGGAAGGAGACACCAACTACATCGTCCCCGATGTTTATGTCCTGAAAATCGATGGCGAATATATAATCCGTCTGAACGATGACGACCTGCCGCGGCTGAAACTGTCTTCCTATTATCAGGATCTCTTGAAAAGCACTTCTCCCATCCCCAAAGAATCCCGCAACTATGTAGCCGATAAACTCAAAAATGCCGAATGGTTCATCAAATCCATTCACCAGCGGCAGCGGACTATCTATAAGGTCATGGAAAGCCTGCTGCGGTTCCAGCGCGATTTCTTCGAATACGGACCCAAGTACCTGAAACCACTGATCCTTCGTGACGTGGCCGAAGACATCGAAATGCATGAATCGACGATCAGCAGGGTAACATCGAACAAATACACGCATACCCCGCAGGGGATCTATGAGTTGAAATATTTTTTCTCCACGGCCATCCCCCGGCAAGGCGGAGAGGCCCTGGCCTCGGAATCCATCCGGACCAGGATCAAAAAAATGATCATGGAGGAAGACAAAAGCAGACCTTTGAGCGACCACGCCATCTCGATGAAGCTTGCGGAAAACAATATAGATATTGCTCGCCGGACAGTCGCCAAGTACAGGGAACAGCTTAAAATATTACCCGTCAAACACCGAAGGCAACAGAAATAAGGAGAGTCCATCATGCATCCGAGAAAGAAGGAGGCGCGGTTCAGGCAGACGGCCATGGTCTGTTTTTCTCTTGCTCTGTTGTTTTCCCTCTCTTCCTGTTCTTCCCTGTTGACCGGCATGATCGAACCAACGGTCGGCAACCTGCAGAAACAGACGGATCTGGACCTGGTCTGCGAAGGGGCGCCCGCTTATCTGCTGATGATCGACAGCATGATCGCCTCCGACCCGGACAATCCAGCCCTCCTGCAGATTGGAGCGAAATCCTACAGCGCCTATGTGGCGGCAATGACGGAATGCGGCGCAAGCGAGGACAGGATCGCGGCCATTGCCGAGAAGGCCCGGCTCTACGGGACCACCCTTCTCGCCCGCATTCTCCCCATCGCCCCGAAGGATTCGCTGGATGCCTTGCACCAGGCGCTGCAGGGCAGGAACACATTCGATGTCCCGGAACTTTTCTGGGGGGCGCTTGCCTGGACGACCTGGATCCGGCACCAGCATGGATCACCGGCATCCATTGCCGATTCGGTAAAAGTCGAGAGGATCATGCTCCGGCTTTTAGAACTCGATGAGACCTTTCAGCAGGGAAGCGTGCATCTTTTTTTCGGAGGGTATTATGCGGCTAAACCCCAGATGTTTGGGGGCAGACCGGATTTGAGCCGGATACATTTCGAAAAGGCCCTGATGATCTCTCAACACTCGTTTCTGCTGGTCCAGACGACCTATGCCGAGACCTATGCCCGCCTTGCCGCAGACAAGGACCTGTACGACAAACTCCTGAAAGAGGTAGTGGACTTCCAGCTGACAGAGGCTCCGGACGCAGCCCTCAGCAACCAGATTGCCAAGAGAAGGGCAAAAAGACTCCTGGCCGATGGTTATTTTGCAGAATAGGTGCGCTTTGACATTTTTCGTCCTCAAAAAAAACGACTATCCGAACTCCCGGAGGTTCCCATGCATCGCCTGATGAGTGTGCTTATCACTGTCCTTTCCGTGTTGCTTTGCTGCTCCTCATGGGCCGAGGCCAACGCCAAATACTCCTTCAAGATCGCCAGCCTCGCCCCGGACGGATCCGTATGGATCAAGCAGTTCCATGAATTTGCCAAAGAGGTCGCTGAAAAGAGCAATGGGGAGATCGAATTCCGGATCTACCCCGGCGGGATCATGGGAGACGACCAGGCGATGTACAGAAAATTACGGGTGGGCCAGTTGCACGGTGGCGGCTTCACGATGACCGGGATTGCCGATGTGGTCCCGGATTTCCGGGTTATGTCCACCCCGTTTTTCTTCCGCTCTTATGAAGAGGTGAATAAGGTTCGTGATGGTCTGGTCCCTTTCTTCAAGAAGAAATTCAACGAGGCCGGCCTGGAGTTCGTCGCCATGACCGAGGTCGGCTTCATCTATACGATGTCCACCGAACCCAAGCTGTCCATTGACGACCTGAAGAAAAGCAAGAGCTGGGCGCCTTCCGGAGACCCGGTGACCGCCACCTTTCTTGCCAACCTGGGAATCACCCCGATTCCATTGTCCATCCCGGATGTCCTCACCTCCCTGCAGACGGGTCTGGTCGATACGGTCTTCAATTCCCTTTACGGCTCTATCGTCCTGCAATGGTATACAAAGGCGCGTTATATCACCGACATCCCTTTCGGCTATGCCTACGGTGTCTTCCTGCTGGACCGGAAATCTTTTTCGAAGCTGCCTGAAAAGTATGCCGAACTCGTCCAAGCCACCGCCGATAAACACTTTTCCGCTCTGATAGACCAGACCCGAAAAAGCAACGAGGAATCGCGTCAGGTCCTGGAACAGAGCGGTGTCGCCTTTGTCAAGGCTGAGTCCGGAATTATCAAGGAATCAGAGGAACAAAGAGACAAAACGGTACAGCAGCTCCGGGGAAATGCATTTTCTGCCGAGGCCTACAACATCGCGGCCAAGATACTGGAAAACTCTCGGAACGCCGGACCTACCAAGACATCAGATGATACCCGCTCCCCGACCAAAAAATAGCCGTTTTTCGCGACTGGCAAGGATCGAAGAGTCTATTCTCGGCCTCTTCCTGGTCCTGATGATTCTGCTGGCCTGTGTGCAAATCCTCTTGCGGACCGTGTTTTCCAGCGGACTCTCGTGGGCTGATCCCTTGCTGCGGTATCTGGTTTTATGGAGCGGTCTTCTCGGAGCCGCCATGGCAACCTCTCAGGGCAAACACCTTTCCTTAGATATCATCAGCTTCCTTGTCCCGAAATCTCTAAAACCCTGGCTCCATATAGTAACCAATCTCTTCTCAGCCACCGTGGCGGCATTCCTGACCTGGGCGGCCTATCTCTTTATCCGCAGCGAAATGGAGTTCGGCAATGCCCAGCTCCTTTCCGTTCCGTCCTGGGTCTGGAATCTGATTTTTCCGATCGCCTTTGCGCTCATCACCTTCCGTTTTGTGATGGCCGCCTGGACGACGGCGGCAACCATCCGGTCCTTGAAAAAAACCCCCGGCAGCCGCACATCATGAGCATCCTCAAGCTGATAACGCTCCTGCTCGCGCTGCTGGGATCTCCTTTGTTTATTGTTATTTCCGCCCTGGCTTTACTTTCCTTCCATGCCGTCGGGATCGACCTGTCGGTGATCGTCATCGAAATGTCACGCCTGGCCGACACCCCTTTGCTCGTGTCGCTGCCCCTCTTCATCTTTGCCGGCACGCTGCTTTCGGAAAGCGGCACACCGGGACGGATGCTCAGACTCTCAAGATTATTGCTGGGCTGGCTGCCCGGAGGGCTGGCGGTCATCTCACTGACTGTCTGCGCGGTCTTCACCGCCTTTACCGGCGCTTCGGGAGTGACCATCGTCGCCCTTGGCAGTCTGCTGCTGCCTGCTCTCCTGAAAGATGGCTATCCTGAACGTTTTTCCCTGGGCCTCCTGACCTCTTCAGGCAGTCTCGGTCTGCTCTTTCCGCCCAGTCTGCCCTTGATCCTCTACGGGGTCATCTCCGAATCACGCATCGACCATCTCTTTCTCGCCGGTATCCTGCCCGGCATGTTCATGCTCCTGCTGCTCATTATCTACTCCATGTTTAAAAGCCCGGCAAGACCGGCAACCACGGTACGATATTCCGGGAGGGAAATCCTGGCCGGACTTACCGAGTCCGCATGGGAAATCCCCCTGCCGGTCATCATTCTCGGCGGTATCTATGGCGGATTTTTACTGGCAAGCGAGGCGGCAGCGGTCACCGCCCTCTATGTTCTGATTATCGAAACCTTCATCTACAAGGATGTCTCGATCTCGCAGCATCCCAGGATCATGGGGAAATCAATGATGCTTTTCGGCGGCATCCTGGTGATCCTGGCGGCGGCCAGGGCCACCACCAATTTCCTGGTCGACCAGGAGGTGCCGGTTCATCTTTTTCATTTCATCCGTAATCATATCGACAATAAATACACCTTCCTGCTGCTGCTGAATATCTTTCTGCTCATTGTCGGTTGTATGCTCGACATCTTCTCGGCCCTGGTCCTCGTCCTCCCGCTTATTCTCCCCATTGCCAAAGGGTACGGAATCGATCCTATCCATCTCGGCATAATCTTTCTGACCAACCTGCAGATAGGCTACAACTCACCCCCGCTCGGACTCGATCTCTTTCTGGCCTCCTACCGTTTTGAACGGCCGATCACCACACTGTACCGAGCCTCCCTGCCCTTTCTGGCCGTGCTCTACCTGACCCTGGCAATCATCACCTACGTGCCGTGGCTGAGCCTGATATTCATCCGGCTTTGGGGATAAAAAGAATTAATGGCCTTCCCCCGTCAATCCCCCATCTCCGCCATGAAATCGTCGAGCATACCCTCCAGTGCCAGCTTATGCTTGGCCTCTTCCTGGCACAGCATTTTAAAGACCTTTTTCGCTTCATCTTTCACTGCACCGTTCAGGCAGTCATTATAGAAGGCCAAGGCCTTCTCTTCTTGCTTGGCAGCGAGTATCAGGATATCCCGATAGCTCATATTCGGATGATAATCGACATCATGCATGTAGTTGCTGCGCTTGATGTCGATTATCCATTTCCAGTTATATTTGGCCAGTTCGATCTCATCACTTCCGGTTTTCAGGGCATCGAGGAGAGTAGCATGTTTTTCCTCTTCGGCGGCAAATTCCAGAAAGATCAGCTTTTTGTCGTCGAAATTTTCGCGACTGCTCATTTCACGGTAAAATACCGAAGCGTCCCGTTCCCTGCTTATGGCAAAATCGATGATATCATCCAGGCTTGTGAATTCCATATATGGCCTCGTTTGAGGTAAAAATTGGCAGAACCATCGTTCTTCACGCCGGTTCCCGCTCCCGAATTGTCAGCAGTTCTTCCCGCTCGCTGAAAATGAGTACCCGCCTCAGGGCACGGGCCGGAGACAATCCTGCGGCAGCCGGTGGGTCCCATGGCCATCAAGGCTGACCTCGATCACTGCGTCCGGATCATTGATGACGGTATCCGGATCGGTGACAATTCCATGGCAACCGATATAGGTGTTCATGTAGGGCTCCCAGCTTTCATCATCGCTTTTGCGATATACTTCGATACGCTGACCTTTTCTGAATTGAGACACGGCTCTCCTCCTGGCTGTAGTTGTTTCCATGATCACCGCAAAGCGATATTATCCGCCTTGGAATGCGCTGCGTCTTTGCGCACGCAGGCATTACAGCGAACATCTGTGTCATGATGCGATCTGGATACCGATCTGGTTTTTTCCTGAACAAAATCGAGATACCTGGCAGGGCCGATAACCGCATCACAGCTTTGGCATCTGATCAACGGCTGCCTGTTCAAAATGGTCCCGCACAGGGACAGAATCCGTTCGTTGCCGCGATCCTCCATGCGGATGGCATCGTTGGGACAGTTTGCGGCGCAGGCGCCGCAGAGCACACATCGTTCTTCCGTAATCCGGAAGTCAGTAGGCCCCGGATTGTCAAAATCAAAATACCCGAGCTGCAGGGCGTCGATGCCCATCTGATCCCGGCATACCCGAACGCAGGTACCACAGCGCAGACAGATATCGCAACGAAGGCACCGGCGGGCTTCCTCCCGGGTGGTATTTTCCGAGTAGCCCAACTCTACCTGCTGGAAGGTGATTCTCCGTCGCTCAGTGCTCAGCAGCGGCATTTCAGGACGCCGCAAGGTCATGCGCGAGGCCGCAGGAATATCAAGCCACTCCGTGCGCGCCCGCCGTCTTGGGACAGGAGGCAGGGTCGGCTGGGGAATCCCCTCGAAATACCTGTCAATGGCCTGTGCGGCCCGCTTGCCGCCGCCGATGGCTTCCACCACCGTGGCGGGCCCGGTGACGGCATCTCCAGCGGCAAAAACACCTGGAACAGAAGTCTCCATCGTCACTTTCCTGGCGACGATCGTGTTGCGACGGGACCACTGCAGATCAGTAATCAAGGTTAGACATTCCTTCTCAATCTGCTGACCGATGGCGGCGATAATCGCATCCGCCTCGATGAAAAATTCACTGCCTTCCACCGGCACCGGTGACAAACGATCACTGCCGTCACGTTTGACCATTTTGGCGCGAAGGCATTTCAAGGCGCTGACCCTGTCGTTGTCTCCCTCAATTTCAACCGGAACGGTCAGAAACGAGAGATGCACGCCCTCCTGCTCCGCCTGCTCCACTTCTTCCGCGTCTGCAGGCATCTCATGGCGGGTCCTCCGGTAGGCAAGGGTTACATTGTCGGCCCCCAGGCGCACGGCGGTGCGCGCTGCATCGATGGCCACATTGCCGCCACCAATAACAATGACATTTTTGCCGGGTGTTCGGTGGTCGCCCAATGCTACCCGGCGCAGAAAGTCCACCGCGCTGTGAACACCTTGCAGCGTTTCTTCGCCGGGAATACCCAGAGTGTAGCTGCTGTGGGCGCCGATTGCAAAGAGAAAGGCCTCGAAGCCCTCCTCCTTCAGGGAGTCCATGGTGACAAGACTGCCAAAACGGGTATTGAAATGAAAATCAACGCCGAGTTCCTGCAGCATGCCCACCTCGAGATCAATCACTTCCCGCGGCAGGCGGTAACGGGGAATACCGACCATGGTCATGCCGCCGGCCACGGGCAACGACTCGATAACCCGTACATGGTAGCCTTTCAACGCCAGATAATAAGCCGCCGTCAGCCCGGCCGGCCCTGCGCCGATGACGGCAACCCGGCGGCCGGTATCCGGTGCCTTGGGAGGATTGCGGTACGATCGGTCGGAGAGCGCCTTCTCGGAAGAAAATGCCTTCAGAAACTTGATGGACACCGGCTGGTCGATCCTGCCCCGCACGCACATCAACTCGCAGGGCCGGGTGCAGACCAAACCGCAGACCCAGGGAAAAGGGTTGTCCCGACGGATAAGTTCGATGGCTTCAGCGTCGCGCCCCATGGCAATCAGGTTGACATAGGAGGGAATATCGATCCCTGCCGGGCAGGTCATCTGACAGGGGGCGGGAACCAGATTCTTGCAGACTCCCTCGGCGCAGTTTTGCGTTTCGATATGACTGACAAAGGTCTCTCTATGGTCCAGGAGGCTCCGGGAAAGTGCAGCTGCCAGCTCATCAATGCTTGGGGCATGGGCAAAATCCCTCAGTTCAACAAGCAGAGAATCGATCGTTTCCAGGTGTTCGCCTCCCGCCCGGCTGCTGGCCACATCTCGAATAAGCAATTGAAGATCTTCGACAATTCTCCGGGCCCGGGGAAAACGAAGGCCATTTCCTGCCAATGCTGTTTCAAGCAATCGCAGACTTTCAGAAACCGGACAGAGTGCGTGTGCCATTGTGGGTCCCTCTCTTGTGAGCTCAGATAATTGATGCCGGAGCTCAGAGTCATAAAAAGGCTTTTTCCCTGTGATCGGGTGTGATCTGATCACAGGGGGCAATCAACCAAGGTGGGCCGTCTCCTCGGCATGCCGTCTGCGCCGGAAGTCGTTCAGATCACCCACATCATCTCCAAACGAAAGGCTGCCGGTGACGCAGACGGTGACACAGGCAGGCTTGAGACCTTGGTCGACCCGGTCCTTACAGTAGTCGCATTTCACCACTTTTTTGGCCTCCTTGTGCCACTGGGGTGCACCCCATGGACAGGCCCGGATACAGGCCTTGCATCCGACACAGATCTCCTGATCGACAAAGACAATCCCGTCTTCCGGCCGCTTCTGCATGGCCTTGGTGGGACAGGCCGCCACGCACCACGGCTGCTCACAATGGAAGCAGGACATGAAGACATAGGCAGCCCTGGGTACGCCGCCCACCATTTTAGGGCCCACCGTCATGATCTGAGTAGGCCGCGGACCCGGGGGCAGCTGCTTGTTGACCTTGCATTGTACCTCGCAGGCGCGGCAGTTTATGCAGCGTTTGGTATCCTGGGATAGATAGTATTGACACATTATTCTTCTCCTTTATAGAACCGGCTACTAATCGGTCCACTCAGCCGTTCGTTACCTTACCGCGACAACATGCTCTTGAAAGGTGACTGTTCTGCCGTTCGTTTCTTTACCGCGACAAAGTGCTCCTGAAAGGCCACTGCACCGCCGGCAGGGTCATAGATATCGTTACCGCCCGGCATGAACCGGTTGTCGGCAAGTCCCTTGCCATAGGCCAGGCTTTCCATCGGCAGACGATGGCCGAACCCGTGCACTACAAAGACCGCATCGGGATGAATCTGCTCGGTAACTTCGGCCTGGATACACTCGGAATAGCCGTTATTGGATACCTCGACCTCGTCTCCGTTGGCAATGCCCAATTCGGCGGCCCTCCCGGCGTTGATCAGCAGGGTGTTGACTTTCATCTGCTCATGGAGGTAGGGGTTGTTGACCGTATGGCCCTGGGTATGCACGGCAACGCGTCCGAAGGTGATACGGAACTGGTTGCCCTCCGGTCTTTGGGGGCCGACATAGGGGGCAAGCGATGGTATGCCCTGGCCCTCCAATTTCTCGTCAATAACCTCGACCTTGCCTGAAGGCGTTTTGAACAGCTTATCTTTTATCACATCCCGGTACTTGGGGTGTTCACCGAGGTAGACCAGACCGGTGGCGGCAAAATCCTCGATGGAGATACCGGTCCCCTCCAGTTGGAAATTCCAGATGTCCTCGATCTTGTCAAACACCAGCTCATTCAGTCCCATGCGCTTGGCCAGACCCGAGACGATCTCCCAGTCGGCAAGGGTGTTGTAGCGCGGTGCCAGCGCCCGCTTGCGTACAAACATGTAGGGAACGAGATCGCCCTTTGTGGCGATAAGACTTTCTCTTTCAAGGAAGGGGGAAAGCGGCAGCACTACGTCTGAATACCAGGCCGTATCGGACCAGGAAAAGGTTACGGAAACAAGGAGATCAAGGTTCTCGAACACCTTGATCTGCCGCTCCGGATCGGCAAAGCCCATAAGGGGATCATGGCGGTAGGCGATATAGGCCTTCAACGGGTAGGGATCCTGCGTCTCGATAGCTTTGTAGGCAAGGTGGGCGATGCCGGGACCCGCTTCAAAATGAGGGAATTTCCAGCCCACCCCGTCTGCACGCTTGTCGGCTGGTTTGGAGTAGAGATCCATGAATGCCTTGACATCCTTGTGTCCGTAGTCACCCGGCTTGTTGACTATAGGCAGGCCACCCTTTGCACCGATGGAACCCAGCAGGGCATTGATCAGGTAAGCCGTTCTCGACACGTAGAAAGAATTCCTGTAGCGGGCGGTCATCCATCCGGGATGCCAGATGACGGCGGGTGCCGCTTTGACCAGATCGCGCACAAAATTTTTCAGGTGAGCAGCCGCAACACCTGTTTCGCCTTCGGCCCATTCAGGAGTGTAAGGCTTGATGAAATTCTCGAGATGATCAAAATCCTTGAAATGCCGCCGGACATACACCTTGTCATAAAGATTGCCGGTGATGATCTCATGGAGTACTGCAAGGTTGAAGGCATAGTCGGAACCCGGTCGCACCATGAAAAAATTGTCGGCCTTGGTGGCGGAAACGGTAGTGCGGATGTCAATGACCGTCAGTTTGCAGCCGTCATCAAGGGCATCCATCAACTCTTTGACCTCCCGGACGTTGATAGCCTCAAAGATATTGCGGGTCTGGAGCACCACATGTTTGGCGTTTTTCAGATCGTAGACCACACCTTTTCTGCCGAAACCATAGGAGGAAAGGGCGGCGTGCTGCACATTGCGGGCGCAGGAAGTATCATGATTGCAGTAGTTCGGCGAACCCAGTCCTTTCAGGAATGCACGATGCATGTCACGGAACGGCCCGCCCCGGTCGGTGAGCAGGATGCTTCTGGCGCCATACGTGTCGATGACCTTTTTCAGCTTATCGGCAACATAGTCAAAGGCCTCGTTCCAGCCGACCTTACGCCACTTGCCTTCGCCCCGCTCTCCGGTCCGGATCATCGGGTGCTGCGGTCTCTCCCGGTCATAGATCAGCCCCGGTGCGGCGGCGCCACGGGCGCATAGACCGCCGTCGACATTGGGAGCGTGGGGATTGCCCTGTAGAAAGGCAATGTTGCCGTTTTCCACTTCCGCGACAATCGGGCACCGTACAGTACACATGCCACATACACTGTATACCTTCTCACGTGTCATAGGTTCTCCTAACATGTTTATTTTTCTGATTAATACACACCCAGCAGATTCAGCGCCAGCAGCACAAGGCCGACACAGGCGACACGTTTAACCACCAGTGGGCTCACCCGTTTGGCAATCTGCGGACCGATATAGCCGCCCAGAAGCGCAGCCGGAAACATGGCAAGAAAAAAGATCAGGTCGAAGTTACCGAACTGGTAATGCCGTATGGTACTGATCGTGGTGCTGAAAAAGATGGCCAGCAGTGAACTGCCAACTACCAGGTACATGGGTAGCCGCAGGGCCACGCTCATCAGCGGCACCATGAACGGTCCACCACCAAACCCGAACATCGACGACAAGACAGCTATTATAAAGCCACCGATGCAGCCGGCAACCATATTTACTTGAAATTCCTGACCCCAAAATTCTACTTTCATAATGGATTCCTCCTCGTTATGTTCAATTATTTTCCTTGGGCTGATTCTTCAGCTCGTTTCTTGAATTCCTTCAAGATAGCCTGTTCCTTCTTGTTCTTGGCCAAGTACCCCGGAGATGTCTGCCAGAGCATCAGGGCTGCCAGAACCAGGAGAATCCAGCCGAAGGCAAACTTGAACTGATCAAGGGTGATCAACTCAGTCAGTTTCGGACCAATAAAAGCACCCAGCAGCATAGAACAGCCGATTCCAATGCCAAGTTTCCAACTGATGAAATTGATCTTCGAATAGTTGAAAATACCGCTGCCCTGAGAAAAAAGCACCGTGGGGGTGACCGTACCAGCAACTATAGTATGGGGCAGCACAGGAAAGAGGGTCAGGAGCAAAGGATTCATGATGAAGCCGCCGCCAGCCCCCATGAGCACACCAAAGATAGAAACCACCAGAGAGAGACAAAAGGGATAGATCAAATTCATACTGGTGCCGGCATTCTGCAAATAAACGGTGGGAAAACTGATTTTATTTTCAAAAACAGCGGGCTCGCTCTTGACCTTCTTATCGATCACGGCCACGATATTATACTTACCCGGCGCAAGGCCTTTGTCAACCTTGATATTCGCAGTATACGAGCCATCCGGCTGGATATCCACCGAGGCGGCAAGCACCTTGCCGACGCTCCGGAAACGGGCCTTGACCAGCTGCATCGACCGTTTCCTGCTCTCCTTTTCATCCATGGCCGGGAGCAGAGTGCCCCGGCTGCCGACCACACTCGCCATCAAGGTGGCCTGGTAATGGTCAATTTTGGCCTTGGCCGGAATCGAATAGGCGACATCTGCCCCCAGGTCCTTCAGCAAGGTCGAATACGCCCATTTTCCACCATCCTTCTTGGCTGCATCGAGCTTCTGTTGCATATCTTTGGGGACAATGATCTTGTAATAGGCCGGCATGTCCCTGGTTATATAAAAAATGTATGGAATTTTGCCTGTTTCCTTGTCCTTGTCGCTGTCAAAGCGGTTCGAGCGAACAGTATGGTCGGTCGACCAGATTTCAAGATAGACCGGTTTTCCCGCCGGGGCCTTGCCGGTCACCTTGATGGTGCCGCCATTGTCCAGCGTGGTCCGGTCGATACTGACGGTCGGAGCCGCTGTTTCAGTCCCGGTCTCCGCCGCCTGCGCCCACTGCACTCCAAAAAACATTACCGCTGCCAGGCCGAGCCAGGGTAAAAATCTGAACCTGTTATTCATCATTCCATCTCCTTGTTGTAAGTACATCCTTCCTTCAATACTTGAACATCCATGGTATTTTCTCCCTGTTATAGAGCAATAGCACCCTTCCGGTTATTCCCCTTGAGAACCTTCTCAACTTTATCCTCAAGCTCCCGCCGGTCTATGGGTTTGACACAATACTCGTCAGCACCGAGGCTGATCGCCTCCCTGGCCGTCTCAACCGTTGGAAAACCCGTCAGCATGATGGCATGCATCTCGGGTTGGATCTGTTTCAGCCGGGCAAGAACCTCGACCCCGCTCATTTTCTGCAGTTTGATATCAAGAATGGCCAGATCCACGGCAATTTTCCCGGCAAACCCTATTGCCGCATCCTCATCGGTGAAGGTGTAGACTAAATGGCCTTTTTTAGTCAGGATCTTCTCAATTAAGACGGCTGCGTCGAGAACGTCGTCAAGAACAAGTATTTCCGCCATTTTTTCCTCCGTTATTTTTTAGTACCATAGAAAGGTATTTTCTGTACGCCCTGCCGGTTACTGTCCGCCTTCATTGCCGAGCGGGAAGGCTATCCGAAAAAGAGTCCCAGGAGGCATCCCCTGCCTGGAGTCCTGCACCGGACTTTCGACCTCGATGGTGCCGCCATGTTCATGGACGATGCCATAAGAGACGGACAGCCCGAGTCCGGTACCCTGGCCTACCGGCTTGGTTGTGAAGAAGGGGTCGAAGATCCTTGCCTGATTCTTTTCCGGTACGCCATGCCCGGTATCTTTGACTTCAATCGCCACAGGTCTACTTCCACTCTGGAGACGAGTCCGCAGAAAGAGTTCACCCCCACCCATGTCCTGCATGGCATACTGGGCGTTGTTAATCAGATTGACGAAGACCTGTCTGAGCTTTTCCGGATCCCCGGTTATCACGGGCAGGCTCTTCTCAAGAGCCAGACGAAGAGAAATATGACTGAGCGACAGCGTATGTTCGGTCACGGCAACCACATCGGCCACCACCTCATTGATGTTCACCTCTTCTCTGGTGCTGCCCGACTGCCGGGAGAATTTGAGCAGATCGGCGACGATTTTCCTGCTGGCCTTGGTCTGCCGTTCGATCACCTGCAAGCTCTGATACTGTTCGCTCCCTTCCACAAACTCGTCCATCATCAACTGTGAATAGCCGAGGATGATACCCAGCGGGGTGTTGATCTCGTGGGCAACTCCTGCCGCCATCTGCCCGACCGAGGCCATCTTCTCACTGGTTGCCAGCTGCTCCATCATCATCTTCAGCTTCGTCAGATCCTTGGCGATGACTTCGGAGCCCAGCATCTCACCACTGTCCCCGAAGATCGCCGTAGCCGAGAGCAGCACCGAAATGACCGTACCGTCCTTTCTGGCAAAGACAAGATTCATGTCTTTAATATACCCGTCCCGCTCCAGCATCCCGGTATAGATCTGCACCTCTTCGGGTTTGGAAAACAGATGGGAAAAATGGAGACCGGTTGTCTCTTCCCTGTTGTAACCGAGCATCTCGAAACCGGAATCATTCATATCCACCAGCCGGTTGTCAGCATCGCTGAAAAAGACCATATCCTTGGAAGCAGAGAAGAGATGGCGAAATTTTTTTTCCGACCGGGACAACTCCTCGGTCCGTGCTTCGACCTTCTGTTCAAGGGTCTGATTCAGATCGCGCAATTGCCGTGCCGCCGCCCCCAGATTACGGTTGGCGGTCTTCAGTTTCCCCGCCTCATGCTCAAGAACCTCATAGGCCTGGACTCCCTTGTGGTAAAAAATCATCACCGCCGCAACCGAGATAATGAACAAGGTATTGAACCCGCCGGAATAGGGCGAGATCGTGTCCCAGATATCAACACGTCCGGCGATCAGTAGAAACTGTTTGACCAGATGGCCAACCGCCCGGGAGATGGCGAAGGCGGCAATGGCGAAAGTGACATAATAGAGATAACCCCAGACGAAGTTATTGGGCTGTCGTTTTGAGAGCAAGCGGGCATAGCGCAGGGCGAGAAGAGCGAAGACCGACATCGCGGCGGAGCCAAGGATATCGAGGAGAATCGCTGGAAAAAGGGACACACCGGACATCAGTCTTCCCCCCTTTTGTCCTTGTCGAGGGAGCGATAAAAGGAGCGCATGGCCAGATAGAGGAAGAACAGGGCCGGGACGCAGACCAGATGGTCAAGGGCGGTAATGTAATAGACCCACTTGCCAAAGGTCACCGGCAGGAGCAGAAGGGCCGAGAGATAGCCGTCCTCGGTGGAAATTGCGCCCTCGCCCAGCGTCATCTGGGCAAAATGGCCTATAAAGGCGATACCGTTCCAGGCCATCATCAACAGACAGAATCGCTGCAGGTAGCGCCAGCCCACCCCGATAAAGGAACTTCGGCGGATATCCCAAAAAAGATAGCCCAGCGCCCCCAGGTACTGGATATGGGCGAGCTGATGGACCACGACACCCTCGACTCCGCCATGGGTCTGCAGGGCCCAGGCCTCCCGGCAGAACAGCACAACGAGGAGAAGAGGCGTAAAAAAAAGGATTTTATACACGTTCGATTTCATAGTTATTATCCATGGTGCAACAGATGTGTTGCATGACCATCTTTATCAATCGTCCCCACCTGGAAGGAAAGATATATTCAGGCCCCTGTCTGCCGAACCCTGTTTGTTGATACTGCAGAATCGATACCAGATTGACTGTGATGAGGAAAATCACCACTTTTTTATCTTATATGTTGAAATAAAAGAAATTATGTTTGCGATGGGCCCTCCAATGACACGCACGCAGGCCGCTTGCCCCGCAACAAAAATGCAGCAGCGCAACATTTTTGTTGCGCTTGATAGCAGATTACACTGCATCCATCAACGGGAAAAGGGGATATTACAGGAAATCCAAGAAAGCCAGTCCTCGGCAAGGCCCGACTGAAGAACATTTAGACAGTTTATTCTTTTTTAGAGCGGAATTCTGCAACTGAAATCCGATACCGGCGCAGAAGGCGTTGCAGGGCCTGGCGTTCCATGCCGCAGCTCTTTGCTGCAACGGAGATATTTCCCTGTGACCGGCATATCGCCGAACGAAGGTAGGATTCAGTGAATTTCTTCAGAACAGCCTCTTTGGCCCCGGCATAATCAAGATCTTGTAATTGTTCGAAATAATTTCCTGTTTTGTTGGGTTCTGCAGTCTGCGCCTGCGCTTCGAGCATCAGATCCTTTTTCTCTATCCATTTGCCGGTACAAAGAAGGACAGCCCGATTGATCGTGTTCTGCAATTCGCGCACGTTTCCCCGCCATTGACGATGAAGCAGCAACTGCAGGGCCTTTTCGGAAAACTCAAGCTCCGGCCGGTCATACTCCCGGCGGTATTTTTTTAAGAAATGATGGATGAGCAGAGGAATATCAGTCCGGATCTCCTCGAGACTCGGCATGGTTACGGTCATCACATTCAAACGGTAGAAGAGATCCTCACGGAACTCACCCCGGGCAATTTTTGCCTCAATATCCTGATTGGTTGAGGCCACCACCCGGACATCCACTTTGGAGGTCTTGGTCTGACCAAGTGGCTGAATCTCCTTTTCCTGCAGGACCCGCAGCAGCTTGGTCTGGATCGAGACCGGGATGTCGGCTATTTCGTCCAGCAGAATGGTGGAGTGGTTTGCCTCGACAAACAGGCCTTCCTTATCCCTGTCGGCGCCGGTGAAGGCCCCCTTACAATAGCCGAAAAGCTCGCTCTCAAGGATATGCTCCGGCAAGGCGGGACAGTTGACCGTGACCATCGGTCGCCCGGCCCGGCTGGACATTGCATGCAGAGCCTTGGCAGCAAGCTCCTTACCGGTCCCGGATTCACCGCGGATGAGCACGGTCATGCTGCTGGGGGCAAGTCGCTGCAGGAGGTCCCGCACCTGCAGCAATCGCGGGGAATTCCCAATAAACCCATAGGATTCGTTACTCACGGAGAGCTGGTGCCGCAACTCCTCAAATTTCTGTTTTTCCCGCAGAAGTTCCGTCCGCTCCATGGCCCGGGCCACGGCATGGAGAATCTGATCATTATCGAAGGGTTTCTCGAAGAAATCGTAGACACCGTTTTTCAGCATCCGGACAGCCATTTCCACGGTACCATATCCCGTCATGATGATCGTGGTCATGGCGGGGTCGATTGCCTGCAGCCGCCCGAAAAACTCCACCCCGTCCATACCCGGCATTTTGACATCGGTGAGGACCACATCGGGCAGCCAGGTATGAATTATATCGAGTCCCCTGCCGCCGGAATCGGCCTGCCGGACTTCGTAACCACCTTTTTTAACAAGGATCTTGGCCAGAAGGACCTGCATGTCCGGTTCATCGTCAACGATGAGAACCCTTCTGGAAGTGTCTTTGGTTTGCTCGTTCATCATCCTTCCATTCTGATACTGTACTCTACCGGTAAAACGTGTCAGACATTAAAAAAAATTTGCTTTTGAAAATGAATGTATTAAAGAAGACTTATCCCCGTTTTTTGCGGTTATTACTAATGCCTGGATTACTCTTAGACGAAGCAGACAATAATGACAAAAAATATTCAACTACAACCGAACGGTCCAGTACGAGACAGATTCGAGCAAATGGAACGCCGTTCAAATACATCCGACCGACGCAACACCGAAGACCGCCGGGCACAGGATGAACGACGCCAGGACAGTCGGCTGGCAATGGCTAAACAGCGCAAAACGATCAAGGTCTGGCTGCGGTCGATGACCCGTTCCCGCCTGGGTGTTGATCGCCGCAAAAAAGACGACCGGCGCTTCAGGATTGACCGACGGCAGCAATCACTCCGGTCTATCCTGACCAGGGAGGAAATTGCCGATCTTCTCTCTTCCTGATCCCTTCACTGCCGATATCGTTATTTTTACTGCCGATTTCAGGGCAAACACTCCCTCTCGTCAAGAAGGTACTTGTCCTTTACGCCCATATATTTGATGGCCATTTTGTGATTGCCTTCAATCTCCTCCCCGGTTAATTCCCTGATTACCTTGGCCGGATTGCCAAGGATCAACACCCCTTCCCCAAACACCTTATTCCTTGTGATCAGACTCCCGGCAGCAACAATTGAATTCTTACCGACCACCGCACCATTCATAATGGTCGAACTCATCCCAATAGTCACGTTATCTCCGATCTCGCAGGCGTGAATGACAACATTGTGACCGACGGTGACATCATTGCCGACAACCACCGGCTTATCGCTGGCCACATGCAGGGTGCAATTATCCTGAATGTTTGTCCTCTCTCCGATGGTAATGCTGTTGATATCGGCCCGCAGGACCGAATTGAAAAAGACCGAGGAATTGTTGCCAATCACAACCTCACCGATAAGACAAGCACCCTGAGCTATAAAAACATCATCACCGATTTTAGGGCGTTTTTTTTCATATAATATGATCATACGGCATCCTTTTTATCTCACATTTGGTTTACTCATGCGTCGCTACTCTCAGCGGTTTTCCTGAACCGACCGCACCCAGGACTCCGATGTAGGGAAGGTTTCTATATTTTTGGGCATAATCAAGACCATATCCGCACACAAATTCATCCGGGATATCCCGGCCGAAAAAATCAATGGGCACATCGACTTCTCTTCGAGAGGGTTTGCTGAGAAACGCACACGTCTTCAGGGAAGCGGGCTGTCTCTTTTCCAGCAATCTGATCACCTTCTGAAAGGTATACCCGGTATCAACAATGTCTTCGACCAGAAGGATACTTTTTCCCTGAATCGATTCCCCGATATCCATTTTTATCGTTACCTCGCCGGAACTGACCGTAGCATCAGTATAACTGGAAACGGCAAGAAAATCGACCATCAGCGGATATTCAATGGATCTGATCAGATCCGCCATAAAAACGAAAGAACCTTTCAGAAGTCCCACTACGAGAAGTTCTCCGCCGTTCTTCCTGTAATGCCGGGTAATTTCCCGGCCAAGTGATTTCACTATCGTCTGGATCTCCTGCTCCGGAATCAATATCTTCGTTATTCCTTTTTCCGGCATACATCCTCCATTCTGAGATTTCTGAACCAGGATTGCTTATCCGATCTTATTCTTTTCCATAAATCCGCGACAAAACAGGCTCGGTCCGCTGCAGTTCCTGGAGAGAATAGGAAGTGCCGCGCCAGCTTATCCCTCCGTTTTTCGTAGTCTGATACGCGGACTTCAGGGTCGCATAGCAGTTGATGTACGGTGAGATCAGCACGCCCGCCACATTCCAGGTGGATATCTTCATCGATCTGCAGCAGTGCAGAGACAGGAGGATCCTGAGACCGACCGCCGCCAGAAAAAACAGGCGGGCCAGGCCTCCGCTGAACAGGATCCCCCAGGGGGGCACTATGCTCAACACGACAACCGCACCTACCCCAAGGAAGGTCTGAACCATGCTGAAATCCATCAGCGCAAAGGCATTTTTCATCAGGCCGTCTATCATGCCGCCAACCGTATCATACCAGCGTACCGAGACAAAATCATACCCGAGCAGACATTCCTGCCGGCAACCATATCTTTTGATGATCTTGCCCAGCATGATATCATCGATGGGGTGCATCCTGATCATCCGATGGCCGCCAACGTCCCGGTAGGCCTGGGTCCGAACCATATTAAAGGCGCCAACTCCCATAAAATACCTGCTTTGCAGATCACGCACCAGCCAGGGTTTGAAGAGCAGCAAGAGACCGGCCCCGGCATCGATTATCATGCTGTTCAGTACCCACCCCATGGTGATATTCTTAAAAAAAAGCGACAGATGGTCGAGTCTGCCCCGGCGCATCCGGGCTACCGCCCGGCCGACGGTGCTTTTTTTCAGGATGACATCCGCGTCGGTAAAGACCAGGTACTCCCCGTTTGCCCTGTTGGCGCCGAAATCAAGGGCATGGGTCTTGCCCATCCAGCCATCGGCCAGCACCCGGATGTCATGAACCTGCAGGCGCGGATATTCCCGCTGCAGACGCTGCAGTACCTCGCGGGTCCGATCGGTGGAGCGGTCGTTGATGACGATGATCTCGAGGTTTTCGTACTCCTGGTTCAGGACTGAAATCAGACCGGGTTCAATCGTCCTCTCTTCATTACAGGCAGGAACGATGATCGAGACCATCGGCTGGTCCTTGCCCGCAATTGGAGCCACCTCGTGCAGGTCACCCATTTTCCTGAGGCCTGCAATGATTTCCAGGCTTATATACAGGGTCGCAGTAAACGAAATCAAGGCAAGCATCAGGGAAAAATTCATGGAAGCACCGTTTTCAGGAAACAGGAAGCAGAGGACAGAAGGCCTGTCCTGTACCGTATCCTATACGGTACCTCGGAAAATTTGATCCGGCAATTGTCTTTCCCCGTAATCCCGCTATTTTTTCACTCAGCTCACAAGACTGTCACTGCCCCTGCCGGACTTTCGATCATTCGTGCAAAGACGACAAATCGGAGCGGCCCGCCGGGAACAGGGCTGTTTAAGGGATAACAGGTAATAAGGGTCAGCCACGGAGAAGTGGCGTCCTCAAGGAACAGCTGGTCATATCTCTCCACTGCCGTCGATATGATCCGATAGCGAATCTCCCTGCCGGAGCGGGCCTGCAAAGAGACAATATCGCCTTTGCGGATACCTGCCAGGAAGCTGAAGCTGGTATCCCGATGACCGGCCAGCACGCAGTTTCCCGCCTCTGTCGGCTGGACACTGGCTGACAGATGCCCCGGCCCGAAGGCTAAGACCTCGCCGCTTTCCCCTTCCAGGACGATAGCGTCCACGCCAAGTCGCTCAACCCGCAAGCGCGCCACCGGCCAGGTATCGGCCCACGGCCAGGCCTTGACCGGTCTGCCGAGAGCAATCGACTGCCGCCAGGCCCTCTGCAGCAGAACCTGTGCCAGAACGGCCTTGCCCCTGATCCAACAACCATCTCCGATCAAGACCGCCGCCAGCAGGAACAGGACGGCGATCAGTATCTTTTTTTTCTTCATACCTACCGTTCCTTCCGGTCTTTGGCCAATAGCAATGCCAGCAGCAGCAGGAGAACGCCCAGAATCATCAACAGCTCCGACGGGGTCGCCGTCTTCGCGGTCCCGCCGAAGACCTTGTCATACTGCCAGCCCTGCGGCAGGTTGGTCTTCAGATGCGCACTGGCCAGATCCTTCTCCGCCGGCCTTGCAACCTGCTGTTCCACGGCGACCAGACTCGTGCAGTCGCTGACCAGGTGATGTTCCAGGGCCGTGGCTAGAACCGCCTTCCGCACCTGTTCCTTATCTGCGCCGAGATGCAGTGACTCCATCTCGTTTCTGATCTTTTTCCGGGCCCAGAGAGCAGCGATTCCCGGTCTTTCGGCAAAATGGGTCGTATCGATGGCAATCTGCCGGAACTGACCGGCCTGCATGCCGGTCAGGTGGAGACCTGCAATCCTCTGATCCGCCTTGATCAAGGCCATGATCGGCTCACCGTCGTAGAGATCCGGCAGCGGTTCCGGATAAATCTCCAGTCCTTTCCTGCTGCCGTCCGCCGCAGCCAAGGCCAGGCCGGAGACCACCGGATGCTCAAGTTTTTTAAACAGGTTCGTCATCTTCTCTTTCACCTCTTCCACCTTACCGATAAAGGTGTAGGTGCCCCTGCCCATGGAAGCTGCCCGGGTCATGAAGTACGAGTTCGGCGCTGAGCCGATCCCGATGGTGAAAAGGAGGGAATCGCCGAGACGGTCGCTGATCAGGCTAAACAGCTCGCCTTCATTTCCAACCGATCCGTCGGTGAGGAAGACCACCTGCCGGACACGGTCATGATCGTTTCTGCCGTCAAGCGCCATACGTAAGGCGGGCGCAATCTCCGTGCCCCCCTGGGCGGTAAGTCCGCTCACGAAATGCAAAGCTGCAGCAACGTCCGCCGATTCAGCCGGCCGGGGTGCGTCAAAAAGCGCATGGGTGGTGCTGTTGAACTCGATCACATTAAAACGATCCTGGGGCTGCAGGCGAGAGATAGCCAGGCTCAACGCATTCTTAGCCTGGATGAGCGAGGGTCCGGCCATCGAACCGGAGGTGTCGAGGATAAAGATCATCTCCCGCGGCACCGACACGATCATCTCCGTCTGAGCGGGAGGCAGCAGCATCAGCAGCAGATAGCGGTCCATACCTTTGTCCTCGGAAAAAAGGGCCGCGGCAACCGTGTCCTCTTTCTCAGGCTCCCACTCCAGCACGAAATCCCTGTTCGCCTTTACCTCACCGTTGAACCGGATCGTGTAGACGCCCTTTTCCTTCTCTTGAGTATCGACACCATGGTACAGACTCTCGATACGGGAGAGGGAAAATCCTCCGGCCAGTTCCACCGATAATTCAACGGGATTAACAGGTTTCTCTCCTGGGGCCACTACCGGCGGGGTGATATGGGAGGCATCCGGCACCCGGTCGGTATCAGCAGCCCAGCCTCCCCCGACAAATGAAACCGTGCCGTTTTCCGTGGCCGACGGGTGCCCCGGAATATATCGCGGGCCAACAACCATTGGAAAACGCAGAGAAAATATATGGTCGGAAAATCCAACAGCCTGCTGATACTCAATCTCGATTTCAATCTCTTCCCCGGGCCCGATATTGGCAACAGAGGTCGTGAAGATATTCGGACGTTGCTGGGAGAGAAGGCTTGTCTTCTTCCCCTCGCTTTTCGCCTTTTCGTAAATGGCTTTCGCCTCGTCTTTTTCCTTGATCTCGCCTGCGACAATGCGTTCCCCGATCTTCATCTGCAGATGATCCACCGCACTTTCGTCAGGCAGCGGGAAGACATAGACGGCCTCGATCCATTGGTCACTCTTGTTGATAAAATGCTGCCTTACCACCGTCCTTGCGGTCATGCCGCTGATGAATATTTTCACATTCTGGGAGAGAAGCGGCGCGGCGGTAAACCGACCCTCCTCCCGCGCCGGGATCAGCAGCTCCCCTTGACGCACATCATCCACCGTCTTCTCCTCGGCTCTCCCGAGATCGGCCCTTGCCGATTTCAGCCCAGCAAAAAGCAACAAAAATAAGATGATAGAAACATACACGACAATCAGGGCAGTTCCCGGATCGTTCAGGCCGTACAACTTTTTTTGTAATCCTTTTTTTATCTTTTCTTCGGACATATCGGTCTCCATTCATTCTCGGTTAATCTGACACTCCATTTTTCTCTTGGTATCAGTTGAACCGACAAGGATGACAAGGTCCTGAAAAGATAATGACATCTTTGGTGAAAATTATGACATACAGTGACAACGGGAGAAGGCAAAAGGGGAAAGCAGAGGTCGCTCAGCCATGCAGTGCTTCGCTTATACGGATTGCCAGATCGAGTTCAGTATAGGGTTTGAAGAGTATCCGGGGTGTAAATGCAAATTGACCGATCTTGGGGACCGCCTTTTCGATATATCCGGAGGTGAAAAGTATCTTCTGGTCAGGATTCAGCAGGAGCGCCTGTTGCGCCAGTTCAAAACCGTTCATCCCGCCGGGCATCACCACATCGGTAAATATCAGATCAATGACCCGCCCCTTCTCCAGAAGCAAGGCGATGGCCTCATTGCCGTTTTTTGCAGTCAAGGTTGAATACCCAAGGATCTTGAGCATATCGGCAGCCAAAGCCGACAGGTCGACTTCGTCATCGACGATCAGGATTGTCTCATCGCCACCGGGCAGCCCCGGCATCACCAGGGAACGGCCTTCCGGTTTTTGTATTTTTTCAGCAGTCCCCGGCAAATAGATATGAACAGTCGTGCCGGTACCCGGCTCCGAATAGACCCTGACGCTGCCTTTGGATCGCTGTACAAATGCATACACCATGCTCAGCCCAAGTCCTGTTCCTTTTCCATGGGGCTTGGTTGTATAAAACGGTTCAAAGATGTGTTCAAGAACCTCGGATGAAATCCCCACCCCGGTATCACTTACCGCCAACAGGATATACTTACCGGGCTCCAGTCCGGGGTTCATTATGGTGTAATATTCGTCCAGGACAATATTGCCGGTGGTTATATGCAGCCTCCCCCCGTCAGGCATAGCGTCTCTGGCGTTAATGACCAGATTCAGCAGGACATCTTCAAAATCTCCGGAATCGATATCGGTCATTGACAGATCGGGGAACAGATCGGTCACAACCTGGACCTCCGGGGTCACCGATCTGGTGATCAGGCTGTCCATCCCCTGTATTATCTTATTGATATTCGTCGGTTGACAATTATGGGCCTGCCGCCGCGAAAAATCGAGCAGCTGCCGGGTAAGCTTGCTTGCCCTCTCCGACGCTTTGGTGGCCGCCTCTACCCGCCGCAGGATCAGCTCGTCGGTATTCCCGAAGCGCTTGATGAAATCAAGATTGCCCATGATTATTCCGAGTATGTTATTAAAATCATGGGCAATACCTCCTGTAACCTGGCCTACGGCGTCCATTTTCATCGACCGGCGAATGGTCTCTTCAGCCTCCTTCCGGAGGGTTATATCGCGCCCCGTCCCACGGTAACCGGCAAACTGCCCATTAGAATCAGCAATCTGCTTTCCCCCCAGAACAATCCGCCGCTGTTTGCCATCCGGTCTCAACCAGTCAACCTCAAATCCGGAGAAGGCTTCCCGCCGGGAGAGCTTGTCAAAATTTGTACGCCAATCGTGGTCTTCCACATTACCATGGCCGATAAATATCTGCTCCCAGGTACTGCCGACAATGTCTTCAATCTCCACACCCATGACCTCTTCGACCTTACCTGTGAGATAGGTGAAACAAAGCTCGGAATCCGTTTCCCAAAACCAGTCCGCCGCCGTGCTGGCGAAATCCCGGAATCTGCATTCACTCACCTGTAAGGCTCTTTCAGCCATCTCCCGTCTGCTGAGATCTTCGAGAAAAATCAACAGGCATTCTCTGTTCGTACAGGTAACCTTCCGGCAGCTCAGCAGGCAGCTCATCTCCCCCCCCGACTTCTTTCTGATCCTGACCGGAAGCTCCTCCACACTTCCATCCTGCTCAACCACCTCCAGGATGTGCCGATAGTCATCGCACCACAATCCGAGATCGGCCATTGTCCCTGCCAGAAACTCCTCCTTCCGATACCCGGTCTTCTGGAGACAGGGGAGATTGACATCGATGAATTGCCCAGATGGGCTCTCAACCACCATGATCATCAACGGATTGGCATTGAAGGCATTTTCAAAGTGTTCCTTTGCAGCCTCCATCTCGCTTTCTATAGCCTTCCGTCCGGTAATATCTCGACTGATGCCGACCAGCCCCACGGTCTGCCCGTTCATATCCCTGTAAATTGAGTTGATCAGGGCACCTTCTTTTTGCCGAGACGCCTCCGTTTCCTGTCTCTGGACCAGATTTTGGATAAGAATAGCTATCCCACCTGAAAAGATCCCGACCAAGAAATACATAACCAGAAAATTTTCCAGCTCTTTCTTCCAGACCTGCTGTTTCAACTGACCCAAATCAGCGGCAACGGCAAGTGTCCCGGAGACATCCGTCCTACCGGCAGGTCCGGAAAAATTGAGAGGAAAAGTCTTCCGTATCTGCTCCGTGTTCCCGGGATCGCCGATTCTGAAATTGAAAACCGCTGTAACACAGAAGGCAAATATCCCGCTGCAAAGTACTATGTAAACAAAAACCTGTCTGGAAATCGGTGAATGTTTTAAATGCACAAAAATCCCTTTATCAGCTTTCCAAAATGACTTGAAAACCACCTCAGTTTGTGTCTTCAAACAGGGAAATGGTCAGATTTGCCTTTGCAACTATATGCCTGTTTTCTTCCACCCGGCAGCATACTTAACCTGACCGGGAAAATCAAAATGTTTTGGAATTCCATATCAGTATTTCACGCATCCGGCCCTCTTTTTTCCGAACATTTCACTTTGGTCGTCGTGAAATTTGTAGAAGCCTGCTTGACATCGCTAATAATTCCTATTACTGTTGGTAGAAATATTTTTTTAAACTAATCCATTTATTGAAGGAGGCTGAGATGCAGAAATGGGAATGTCCCTGTGGCTATATTTATGATCCTGTTGAGGGAGACTTTGAAAGCGGCGTTGAACCAGGCACCCCATGGGAGCAGGTCCCTGCAGACTGGGTCTGCCCAAAATGCGGCGCTGCAAAGGAAGACTTTTGGAAGGTTGATTGATTTTTATCCAACACTCCTATAAGGAGTTGTAAACAGGAGGATATCCATTGACAAAAATGTTCTCGAATTGACACCTGAATCGGGGCAGGAAACAACAGCCCTCGACCTTCTCTGGAAGGTCCTACCTCTGTCACACTGAATCGGGGCAGGTAATTCGCCCCGATTCCAGCAGCGCCAATCGTAAAGTCCGACAAGGAGACTCTCCCTCTCCTGTAGATCAAAAATAACACCTTGTTAGTATCAGTATTGCTCGTATCGGTTGTTCTGGATGTACGAGATAAGATCCGGATAGTGACCAAAGATGAAGATCTCGGTACCGGCTACGGCAGAGCCGGTTATTCCCGTGGGGGCAAGGGGCGATGCTTTCGACCCTGGTGGCTGAAGGGGATATTGCAACGGATTTTTTAATTGACTTCCCTCAACCTATCCAATAATCTCGCTACAAGAGACCCTCAATCAGAAAAGACGCAATAAACGAGTGGAAACTCGTAACGTTCCAGACACTTAATGAGTCATTCCAGGATATGCCGAAATTTGGTCCATCCAAAAACAATAAACCGGATTACGTCCCTGACTTACAAAAGAGTAATGCCCATAAAAGATCGAGAAAATTCCTTTGACTTCATAGAGTTCCCGGTAAAAAGCCCTGAAGACCTCCATCTGTCGAAGGTCTTTTATATGAACGTATTCGGTTGGACCTATAAAGATTGGGGAGATGATTATTCCGATACGCAGAGCAGTGGTTTGAGCAGCGGAATCAATGCTGATGCCGACCATCGCTCCCAGCACCCGCTGGCGGTTATTTACACAACAAACCTCGAGGCTGCTCGTGAAAGACTTCTTACTGGTCAGGGGACGATTACCCGGGATATTTTTTCTTTTCCGGGCGGACGGCGTTTCCACTTCCTTGATCCATCGGGCAATGAATTGGCAGTGTGGTCCGATTTTTAATTTGCGCAACAGCTGACTTACGGAACATAACATGAATATCACCCCGGCTCAACAGCATGCAGGTCACTCTTCGCTGAAAATCTGGGCGGACAGACAGATGAGCGATTCTTTTCCTCTGCACGGAGCGGTTCGCCATCTGGTTCGGCTGATTTTTATCACCGTCCAGGAATTCAAGCACAATGCTCTCTCCCTCCGTTCCGGCGCCCTGACCTACACCGTTCTGCTCTCTCTCGTCCCCATCCTGGCTATCAGCACCGCCGTCGTCAAGGGGCTCGGCGGCGGGGATCAGCTGCGCAAGGCAGCCTCTACCTATATCGAGACCCTGGAAGAGAGTAAAAGCGATACGCCGCGAGACTCCCTCAACGAAACCTCCCCGGCGGAGCCCATCGCCCCTGCTGCGGGCGAAAACCTGACAGGCCATCTCCGTTCGGCAGTCGACAAGCTTTTCGATTATGTCGATAAGACCAATTTTGCCACCCTGGGTACGGTCGGTGTTATCGGAATTCTCCTGACCGTCATCATGGTACTCAGTACTATTGAGGAGGCGATGAATGCGATCTGGAAAGTAACAGCCGGAAGGCCGCTGCTGCGCAAAATCGCCGACTACCTGGCCCTGCTCATTCTGATGCCGATATCCATAAATGTCGCCTTTGCCGCCAGCGCATTCCTCAAAAATCCGGTATTGGCCTCAAAAATGAATGTACTGATTCCCTTTGCCTGGCTCCAGGTGCTTCTGCTCAAGGCGGTGCCTGTCCTGATAATCGCTTTGACCTTTTACGTGATGTATATCTTTTTTCCCAATACCAAGGTCAAAACCCTCCCTGCCCTCTTCGGCTCCACCCTGGCCGCCATCCTCTGGTTTACGGTGCAGAACATCTATATAACCCTCCAGGTCGGAGTGGCAAAATACAATGCCATTTACGGCTCCTTCGCTACACTGCCTCTTTTTCTGGTCTGGATTTATCTGGGCTGGATGTTCTTCCTAACCGGTGCCCAGGTGGCCTTTGCCTTCCAGAACATAAAGACGTACAGACTTGTGCCGCTGACGGCAGCCCCCTCTTTGAAACTTGCGGCTGCCTTTGACATCATGGATTCCGTTTATCGCGCTTTTGCCACCGGTCAATCACTCACCGCAGAAAATCTGACGGGTAGCCTGCCGCCTTATTCCCTGCCGATCATTGCCGAAGTTCTGGGCATGCTGAAGGCCGCCCGGTTGATTCATATTTCCCAATCGGACGAGCGGCTGCTGCCTGCCTCGCCCTCTAAACAGTATAATAGAAAGGCAGTGGTCCGAATCATTCTTGGTGCCCAGGCACCCGACACCAGCGGAGGAGCACAAAGTATCCAGGCTATTGATGCTGCTGCTGAAGCCACAGCAAATCTGCACCGTCCCGGTGGTGATACGCTGCACAATATCCAGGAAAGTGAAACAGGCCCTGAAACTGAAAAAGATTAGACGGGAGAGTATATGAAACGCATGGTTCCTTTCATTTTCATTCTTTTGTCATTGACAATGTTGCACACGCCTATAGCGGAGTCAAGCAACGTGTCGTCGACGCCCCCCTATTCTTAACGCTCATTTTGACCCGGAGCGCGAATTGAGAGATAGTGCAACCGCTTCAACTCGCGGCGACCAAGGGTTACCATATCGAGAATAAAGCCGCAGGCAAGGCTGAGGAAGGCCAGGATCATGATCCCGGTGGAGAGGATGGCCGTCGGAAAACGTGGGACCTGACCCGTTTCAACATAGGTTATAAAAATCGGAATCATCAGAATCACCGAGATAAGTGCGAGAAGGACAAAGAGGAGGCTGAAAAAAACCAGCGGCCGCTCCTCCTTGAAGAGATTGATGATGGTCTTCAGTATCCTGAAACCATCGCGGTAGGTCCGGAGCTTGCTCTCCGACCCGGTGGGCCGCATCCCGTAAGGTGTTACCACCTCGGCCACCGGCATCCTCAGCTCCAGGGCATGCACAGTCAGTTCCGTTTCCGTCTCAAATCCCTTGGAAAGGGCTGGAAATGATTTAACAAACCTTCTGGAAAAAATCCGGTAGCCCGACAGCATATCCGTTATCTCACGGCCGAAGAGCAGCGACACGAAACCGGTCAGAATCTTATTCCCCCATTGGTGTCCGGGCCGAAAGGCGGTCTCGTCAAAGGTGGTGAGCCGCGTGCCGACGACCATGTCCAGACGATTATCAAGAAGCTTGGAGATCATCCCCGGAGCGCTTGCGGCATCATAGGTGTCGTCTCCGTCAACCAGGACATAGATATCCGCCTCAATATCGGAAAACATCCGACGCAGCACATTGCCCTTACCCTGTCGCCTCTCCACCCTGACAATGGCCCCGGCCTCGGCAGCCAGACGGGCGGTTTGATCCTTGGAGTTGTTATCATAGACATACAGTTCCGCCGCCGGGAGGAACTTTCGAAAATTAGAGATCACCTGTGTAATGGTTTTTTCCTCATTATAACAGGGAACAAGAACCGCAATGCGCTCTGCAAATTGCTGAGAGTCTGTCTGTGTCATTATTTTTTTCCTTTTCCCTTGGTGGTATCCGTCTGCGTCAACGCGCAAAATTCATAGGGAATTCCGACATGTTCCTCTATATGGGGTCGAAGCTCCTTGCAGGTGTCCGGCTCAATAGCCAGTCCATAGCTCTCCAGGCCTTCGACGCTTGTCTCTTTCTCGGAAAAACGGAAGAGCCCATACAGCGGTCCGCGCTGTTTGCAAACCAGATCTCGCATACGCTTATCGTAGCCGTTCGGACTATCCGCAGGCCCGGTTAAATAGCTCTGGATCCTGATAAAACGCACCGACTCCGGAAAAAACGGGATCATATAGGCCATTGGCTCCGTCCCGGTCATCAGGACCATGGTATTGGCGGGATCAGCCAGCGGCGGAGGTTCAACCCCGAAAAACGTCTTGCCCCAGGCCACCCGTCCCCAGTTCCCCGGCTGCAGGGTAGCCAGGATCAGGATGGCGCAGAAAAGGGCCGCATAATCCCGGACGAGAGGCCGCCACGGAAAGGTATTGATAACCAGCAAAATACCAAGCGGCGCCAGCATCTCCAGAGGCAGCAGATACCGGTAGATGGCAAAGAGTTTCAGCCATACCCCGCAGGCAACGATGGCCCCGGATAACAAAAACAACCGGCTGTACCGAAGTCTCTCACCTGTGGATCCGGTCTTTACCGCTTCTTCGAACAGCTGCCGGGACCGAAAGAATCGCCAAAGCAGAAGCAGAATGGCCAGAATCAACACCACCGAAAAAACGGCAAAGCGCAGATCGCGGAAGGGAACCTCTCCTGTGCGATGCGGATCCGTCACGATCAAAAAAGGATACAACAGGACATCCCATAGACCGGTATGGAGAAACCGGGTGTCCCGATACTCGGCAAGCGCTGCCATCGGTGAATGGAAAAATTGATTGAAATACGGGAAGAGCGGATTGGCAAAACGGAGCCATAAGGTGTACATCCAGTAGCCGCCTGATGAGGCAATCCCCGCCAACACCCCGACACCAAAGAAAAAGGCCAGAAAAATCCTGCGCCGGAACGACACCGGAATGACCAGGAAGGCAAGACACCAGCCGACCGCAAAAATTGCCGCCGGCTGTTTCAAACCCACTGCCGCTCCCATCAGAAAACCGCTGAAACCAATAAGACGGAAGGCGTGCGACATCTTGCGTTCGGTCAGGAAGTGATAGTTGGCCACCAACAGCCAGAGGCTGGAAAGGATCAGCAGACTGGTCAGATTATCTGCAAACATAGTGCCTGTTTCCGAGATATTGCCCGCCCCCAGAAGTCCGATTGCGGCCACTAGGTAATACCGCCACCAGGATACGGTATCGCGGGCCAGGGTACACCGGGCGATGCCGATCAGGATAGGGAAATTCAGGCCCTGCACCGCCCCGAGGGCAAACCCGACCATCTTCGGGGGCAGGTTGGTTACCAGTTCGTAAAAGGGGATATAAAGAAAGGGGTTATAGAACGTCGCCAGATGGGCCGGAACCATATCGAAATCGAGACGATGAAACAAAAAAGAATAGGCGTTGTAAAAATGATAATTCCGCAGGTCCCAGTTTGCATCCTGTCCAAGGTAGAGGGAAAGACAGCCGAAAAACAGTGGCCCGAGAAACCAAGGGAGTGTAGAAAGAGAAAATCGCGAGTCGGATTGTGTCATTTTACGGAGTCGGAAATGAGAAAAACGGAATTAAAAAAAACAGACATTTTCACCAGAAACTGCCGGACACGGACATGCCCCCCGCACCCGATTGCGACACTATGGCGAGATCGCTTCTTTAAGACGGCATCCAGAATAATTTTCCTTTATATACGGCACTTCCATGGAGAAGAAAAGAAATTTTTCCTGGGACAGGTGCAGACGCAAAAATATCCCAGGCCCTTTGCACCACGGACCATCATTCTGTCTTCCCAAGCCCGACAAACGGGACTACGTGCAAGACCCGTGCAGAAGATTCTTTCTTGACTTGTTCAAACATTTGTTTTACTCAACTGTTTAAATCAAATGTTTTTACTGGAGGCGGCATGCTTGAGCAGACAACCATCACAACCCCGGAGAGGATCCTTGCGGCCGCAGGAGATATCTTCGGCAGAGACGGATTCAAGGCGGCCACAATCCGCCGGATCGCCGATGCCGCCAACGCCAACGTCGCCTCCATCAATTATCATTTCCGCGATAAGGAAGGATTGTATGCTGCCGTCCTTGAAAATCTTTTCAACAAAGGATTTTCACGGTTTCCGGCAGACATGGGAGTTGAGCCCGAAGCACCGCCGGAAGAACGCCTGCGGGCCTTTATCCGAGGCATGTTTCACCGGCTCCTGAGCAGTGAGGGCTGGGGAGGACTGTCCGGACCGGGGCGGCTCATCGCCCGGGAGTTCCTTGAGCCCACCCTCTCCTTTGAGCCGATTATTGAAAAATATATCAAACCCCACAAGGATATCCTGATTTCCATCCTCACAGAACTCCTCGGTGACAGTCCGCCTCCCGAGATCCTCGCCCCCTGCGCATTGAGTGTGATCGGTCAGTGTATCTACTATGCCTTGGGTGCCCCGGTCATCCGGAAAATGACCGAACACTCGAACCCGACGGAAGAAAATCTCGACAGGATTGCGGAATTTGTCTGGCAGTTTTCGCTGGGCGGGATCAACAGGATCAAGGAAATCAGGCCCCGATCAACCACTCAAATATTCTCTGCATAGGTCATACTTCCAAACTATCTCAAGGAGAACTCATGAAAAAACGGTTGCGAATTATCCTGCCGCTGCTTGTGCTCATAGCAGGCCTTCTCGGCTATGTCTCTTTTCGCGACAGGGAAA
This sequence comes from uncultured delta proteobacterium, assembly GCA_903901335.1. Classification (GTDB taxonomy): domain Bacteria; phylum Desulfobacterota; class Desulfobulbia; order Desulfobulbales; family Desulfocapsaceae; genus CAIUQR01. The sequence goes on from CAIUQR010000073.1 coordinate 49,151, forward strand.
ACGGATCGACCATCACTCTTTCCGGTAATGTCGAAGTGAACGAGGCCCAGATGAGTTTCAAGATCCCCGGCCGGCTCGAAAAACGTCTTGTCGACGAAGGAGATGCCGTCACTGAGGGGCAGCTTCTCGCCACCCTGGAAAAGGCTGATCAGAAATTAGGCACTGCCCGGGCAGAGGCCGCGCTTGCCCAGGCGCAGGCGCGTCTGGCCGAGCTTGAGGCCGGAAGCCGCACCCAGGAGGTTGAAGGCGCCAGGGCCGAACTGGACAGATCCCTTGCTGCCGAAAAAACAGCAGAGGTGCAGCTGAACCAGGCCAAGGATGATTTCGACCGGTACGCCGCCCTGTTCCACGAAGGCGGCATCAGCCGGAAGGAGTATGATCTCTATACCACCCGGTATGCTGCAGCCCGGAACAGCAGGACCGAGGCCCAGGCCCGGATCAAAGGCGCCAGGGAACAGCTCAGTCTGGTCCAGGCCGGTCCCCGCAAGGAAATTATCGATCAGGCAAGGGCCCAGGTTCAGGTCGCAACCGAGACCTTGAACCTGGCCCGGCAACAGGAAAAAGATACGGAACTCTTCTCTCCGATGAACGGGATCGTTCTCAGTAAGGCAGCGGAACCGGGCGAGTACCTGAATCCTGCCTCGCCGGTGCTCACCGTCGGCGACACCGCCCATCCCTGGTTACGGGCCTTTGTCCGGGAAAAGGATCTGGGCAGGATCGCCCTGAACGGGAAGGCGGATGTCACCACCGATGCCTTTCCCAGGAAGATCTACCCCGGCAGGATCAGTTTTCTCTCCAGCCAGGCTGAATTTACGCCCAAGGCCGTGCAGACTTTTGAAGAGCGGGTAAAACTTGTCTACAGGATCAAGATCCGGGTCGAAAATCCGGACGGCCAACTCAAGCCGGGTATGCCTGCCGATGCCCGTATCGAGCCCGGCAGCAAGGACTAAGAGCCGGATGAACACGACGACATCGGCGATCCAGGCGAGTAACCTCACAAAAAAATTCGGCACCCTCGCGGCTGTGGATGGCCTGAATTTTGAGGTGCATCCGGGCGAGATCTTCGGTCTGGTCGGTCCGGACGGGGCTGGCAAGACCACGACCCTTCGAATGCTTGCCTCGATCATGGATCCGACCTCGGGAACCGCCTCCATCGCCGGGTTTGATGTCACCAGCCAGGCTGCGTCCGTAAAGGACCATCTCGCCTATATGAGTCAAAAATTCGGTCTGTATCAAGATCTTACCGTCATTGAAAATATCGACTTCTACGCCGATCTCTACGGTGTCCCCCGGAAGGGCCGGGAAATACGGATCAACGAACTCCTCGACTTCAGCCACATGCGTCCATTTAGGAAGCGGCGGGGCGGGAACCTGTCGGGCGGCATGAAACAGAAACTCCAGCTTATCTGCGCCCTCATCCATACCCCGAAGGTCCTGCTGCTGGACGAGCCGACCAACGGCGTGGACCCGGTCAGCCGCAGGGATTTCTGGCGGATTCTCTACAAACTCTTAAAGGAAAAGGTCTCAATTCTCGTCACCACCGCCTATCTGGACGAGGCGGAACGCTGCGACCGGGTAGCCCTGATGGACCATGGAAAGATCATCGCCATCGGCACCCCGCCTGAGATCAAAAAACTGATGCAGGGCCGGATCCTGACCATCAGGAGCCGTGAGGCCCGCAAGATCAACCGGCTATTGCAGGAAAATCGATCGGCCTTTATTGTCAATGTCTTTGGCGATACGGTGCATCTGGTCTGTACCGATATTAAAGCAACAGAAGAACAGTGCCGGGCCCTGCTTGCCGACGCAGGCCTCACCTATGAGCAGATGCAGGAGGCTCCACCATCCCTGGAGGACGTCTTCGTGAGCGTCCTTGGCAGCCACAATCAACCAGCTGAGCAGACGAAGAAAGAGACTGATCTTGCCGCCTTTGCCCACCGGATCGAAGGCGGCAGCGCCATCGCTGTGCAGGTTGACCACATAACCCGCCGTTTCGGCGACTTCGTTGCCGTAAGCGACATCAGTTTTCAGGTTCCCAAAGGGCAGATCTTCGGCTTTCTCGGCCCCAACGGCGCCGGCAAGAGCACCACCATCCGCATGCTCTGCGGGCTGCTGGCCCCAAGCGAGGGCGGCGGCACCGTGGCCGGGTTCGATGTCGGAACCCAGGCAGAGGAGATCAAACTGAACATCGGCTACATGAGCCAGAAGTTTTCCCTCTACGAGGACCTGACCGTTGAGGAAAACATCGACTTCTACGGCGGCATCTACGGGCTGCAAGGCGACCAGCTGGCCGGACGGAAAGACTGGGCCCTGGACATGGCCGGGATCAGGGAGTATAAAAAGAGTCTGACTGCGATTTTGAGCGGCGGCTGGAAACAGCGGCTGGCTTTGGCCTGCGCGATCCTGCACGAGCCGCCGATCATCTTTCTCGACGAACCGACAAGCGGGGTCGATCCGCTCAGCCGCCGGCGGTTCTGGGACCTGATCTATGCGATGGCCGACCAGGGAATTACCGTCTTTGTCACCACCCACTACATGGAAGAGGCCGAGTACTGTAACCGTATCGCGTTGATCTATGGCGGGAAGATGATCGCGATGGGCTCTCCTCTGGAGCTGAAGACCCAGCTCATGCGGGAGCAGATCATCAACCTGCGCTGTCCCGCCCCCCAGGATGTCATCGACATATTGACCCGGCTGCCTTCGGTCCGGGACGCCTCGCTCTTCGGAGCCGGAGTGCATATTGTCACCGGGGATGCGCCGTCGGCCATGGCCGCGATAACTCGCATGATGGGTGATCAGGCCATACCCATCGACTCCCTGGAACGGATTCAACCGAGCATGGAGGATGTCTTTATCTCCCTGATCGAGGGAGTCGAGGGCACAGGCGGGGAAGAGGTGGCATCGTGAACCTGAGACGTCTGGCGGCTGTCGCCCGCAAGGAATCGATCCACGTCATCCGGGACTGGCGGAGCCTGACGCTCGCCCTTGCCATCCCGCTGATCATGATCCTGTTGTACGGCTACGCCCTGACCCTGGACCTGCGCAATGTCCCCACCGTCATCTGGGACCAGTCCCGCACTCCGCAGAGCCGCGAACTCCTGAGTCTTTACCAGGGATCACCATATTTTTCGATCATCGGCTACCATGACAGCTACCGCGACCTGCAGCTCGCCATCGACCGGGGTAAAGCCATGGTTGCAATCATTATCCCCGGCGATTTCGCAGGCAAGGTGCAGTCCGGTAAACATGTCAAGATCCAGGTCATCGTCGACGGCTCCGACGCCAACACCTCCCGGCTGGCCGGTGGCTACGCGACCACGATAGGCATGATCTACGCCCGTAATGTCGGCTCGGAGAGGATGCAGGTGAAAGGCAAAGGCGAGCTGATCCCGCCGCTGGAGCTCATTCAGCGTTCCTGGTACAATCCCGACCTGAGAAGCCAGAATGTGCTCATCCCCGGCATCATCGCCCTGGTCATGATCGTGGTTGCAGCCATGCTCACCAGCGTCACCGTGGCCAGGGAATGGGAGACCGGAACCATGGAACAGCTGATCAGCACCCCCCTGCGCGGCCCGGAGTTGATCGTCGGCAAGGTTATCCCCTACTTTTTTATCGGCATGGCCGATGTGGCGATGGCCGTCGCGATGGGGAAATGGATCTTCAATGTGCCGGTGGTCGGCAACGCCGGTCTTTTATTCGCGATGGCGGCCTTATTCCTCACAGGAGCGCTCTTCTTCGGCCTGACGCTCAGCATCGTCATGAAGTCCCAGACCCTTGCCAGCCAGGCGGCCATTATGGCAGGCTTCCTGCCGACCCTGCTGTTGAGCGGTTTTGTCTTTGCGATTGAAAATATGCCGCTGCCCCTGCAGATCATCACCTATATCGTACCCGCCCGCTATTTCATAGCCATCCTTCGCGGCATCTACCTGAAGGGCATCGGGCTGGAGATACTCTGGGCCGATGCCCTTTTTCTCGTTGTCTATTCGCTGATCATGATCACGATAGCCAACCGGAAATTCAGATTTAAACTGGAGTAATCGATGCTGCAACGTATCCGGAGAATGCTGATCAAGGAATTTCTGCAGATGCTGCGCGACCCCCGGATGCGCATTGCAATCTTCGGAGTTCCCGTCATCCAGATGACGATCATGGCCTTTGCCCTGACCACCGACGTGATGAATATCCGCACGGCTGTGCTCGATATGGACAAGACACCGTCCTCGCGGGAGCTGATCACTGCCTTCACCTCCAGCCGCTATTTCCGGGTCGTAACCAACCTGACCTCCGACGGGGAGATCACCCCTCTGCTGGATCACGGAGAGGTGCGGGTGGTGCTGACCATCCCGTTCGGTTTCGAGCGGGATATCCTCTCGGAACGCACGGCCGCTGTCCAGCTCATCACCGACGGCACCGACAGTAATTCCACCGCCATCGGCCTTGGCTACGCCAGCATCGTCATTAATGAGTTTTCAGACAAAAAGCAGACCGAACGTCTCGAAACCAAAGGCCTCACCACCTCTCCCCTCCAGGTCGAGACCGTTGCCCGCGCCTGGTTCAATACCAACCAGGAGAGCAAATATTATTATGTCCCGTCGCTGGTTGCGACCATGCTGTTTATCTTCAGCATGCTGCTCACCAGTATCGGCATCGTCAGAGAAAAAGAGATCGGCACCATCGAACAGGTGATGGTGACCCCGATCCGCGGCCTCGAATTCATCCTCGGCAAGACCATTCCGTATATGCTCACCGGTTATATCTCGATGACGATTATGCTCTTCGTCGCCTACCTGATCTTCGGGATCCATGTCAAAGGCAGCCTGCTCCTGCTCTACATCCTTTCCGGCATTTATCTGGCCGGAAACATCGGGATTGCGTTGATTATCAGCGTCAGCGCCGAGACCCAGCAGCAGGCCCTGCTGACCAGCTTTATGATTCTGATGCCCTGTGTTATGCTCAGCGGCTTTATGTTTCCGATAACAAACATGCCCGCGCCGGTCCAGGTGGCCACCTGGCTGAACCCGATGCGCTGGTACCTGGTCATCCTGCGCGGGATAGTGATGAAGAGCATCGGCATACAGGTCCTCTGGCCGGCGATCCTGGCCCAGACGGCCCTGTCCGTCTCCTTTATTGTTATCGCCGCATCACGATTCAGGAAGACACTCTCATGAACCACCGTACCTTTTCACCTCAGGAGGCACCATGCCACGATTTTCTTTAACCGTGATCCTGTTTTTGCTTCTGTCCTTCACCGGCGCCGCCCAGGAAACCGGAGCAGAGCAGACACTGACCCTGGCCGAGGCGCTGCAGACAGCCTTTATCAATAACCCGTCCCTCCGGGAGGCCGATCAGACCCATAACAGCGCCCTGGCGGAGGTACGGAGCACCCAGGCTGACTTTTTCTTCAAGGCATCCACCCATTATAATTTCGGCAGTCTTCAGGACGCGCCATTCCAGAGGATCAATGGCATCCAAATGCAGGTCGGCGACCGGGACGTCCATCACTGGGATGTGACCCTGACTCAGCCCTTGTTCACCGGGTTCGCGATTACCAGTCGGTATCAGATGGCCAACATCTCGGCAAAGATAAAGGACCTGGAAAAAGAGCGCACCCTGCTTGACGTCAGTCAGGCGGTGAAGACGGCCTGGTTCACCTCTCTTCTCACCGGTAAGACTGAAAAAGTGGCCTCCGATACGGTTTCAGCGCTCACCGCTCATGCAAAGGATGCTGAAGGATTTTTCCGGCATGGTGTTATCCCGCAGAATGATCTGCTGAAATCGAAGGTGGCCCTGGCAAACGCCCTTCAGGAAAAAGAGCGGGCCCATGCCGACGCTCAGATCGCCCTCGCCAGACTCTATACCGTCATCGGCATCGATCTGAACGCAGTCAGGCGTCAAGAGGATACCGAGACGATCCAGCCGCAGACGTACGACCTCCAGGCCCTGACGGCTGAGGCCCTGAACAACAGTCCGGTTCTGGCGAGTTACAGACTGGGGCAGGAAAGTTTTGATCAGGCCATCGCCCTGGCCAAAAGCCCCTATTATCCCGAGATCGCCCTCACCGGAAAATACGAACAAAACGGCAATGATTTCGGTGCCGAAACAAACACCTACTCCAATGAACATAATGCCTCCGTGATGGTGACGGCCAAATGGGATTTTTTCGAATGGGGGAAGACCGGGGCAAATATCGAGAAGCAGAAACTCTCCAAACTGGCCCTCATCGAAAAGATGAAAGGGGTTGAAGACCAGATTAAACTGGAGATCAAAAGCGCCTTCCTTGATCTCCAGGTGGCCGAAAATAATATCGGCACCGCCCGTGAAGGTTTACAGCAGGCCAGGGAAAATACCCGGATCACCGATCTGCAATACCGGAATCAGGTGACGACCTCAACAGAGGTCCTTGATTCCAGGAGATTTTTAAGCCAGGCCGAAACAAATTATTACCGTGCCCTCTATGGCTATATGGTCGCCCTTGCCAACCTGGAAAGGGCGCTGGGAAGAAAATAAGGGAGTGAAGTCGAATATCTTTCTTCTTGATAAAGTCGGTATTTTGCAATATGGAGAGGGCCGTATCTCAACTCGTGTCGAAATGCTTCATCCTTTTAATCGCGGAACACTAAAATGATCTTCAAAAAACATATAATCGTCCTTGCCCTGACTGTCGGCCTCCTCTCTTCCCTGAGCGCGAACGCAGCTCCAGAAAAAGGAAAAATTCCCGCCAAAAAGGAGATGAGCACCAGCCAGGCCATAATCCTCGGCATCGTGGAAGGGCTGACGGAATATCTGCCGGTCAGCTCGACCGGCCACCTGCTGCTGACCGAACGGATCATGAAGATCGGCGAGGACCAGTCGCTTTCGGCCAACCAGCAGGAGCGCGAAAAGGAGGCGGTCGACGCCTACACCATCTGTATCCAGGCAGGGGCGATCATCGCGGTGCTCGGCCTCTATTTCAGCCGGGTCATGCAGATGCTCAGAGGACTGATCGGGAGAGATCCGCTCGGTCTCCGACTGCTGATCAATGTGGCGGCAGGCTTTCTGCCCGCGGCGGTAATCGGGCTGATATTCAATAAGATCATCAAGGAATATCTCTTCGGCCCGTGGCCGGTGGTGGTCGCCTGGCTGGTCGGTGGTCTGGCGATTCTCGTTGTCAGCCGCCGGAACCGGCGAAACAGCCGGTCAGCGCGTCCGGCGGCAGGAACGCTGGATTATCTGAGCTGGAAGATGGCCCTGATCATCGGTGTCGCTCAGTGTATCGCGATGTGGCCGGGGACCAGCCGCAGCCTGGTCACCATCGTCGGCGGGATGCTGGTGGGCCTGAGCCTGCCCGCCGCCGTCGAATACAGCTTCCTGCTGGGTGTGGTCACCCTGACTGCGGCTACCGGCTATGACGCCCTCAAACACGGTCAGATCATGATGCAGACCTTCGATCCGCAGGCCATGGCTATCGGGGTGTTCTTTGCCTTTGTGGCGGCCGTACTGTCGGTGAAGTGGATGGTCACCTATCTGAATCGCCATGGCCTGGCCATCTTCGGCTACTACCGGGTGGCTCTGGCCCTGACCACTGCAGTCCTCCTGGTAACAAAGCTCATCTGAGAGGAACCCCCTTCAAGACTGATAAATACACCGGCAAAAGCATTTTTCAGTCGATTTTTTTGCGTTTTAGATTATTCTTTGCCGGCCAGCAACCTGCCCGGAGGGTTAGCATAATGGTAATGCAGCAGCCTCGAAAGCTGCCGGGTGAATAGCCCCTGAGGGTTCGAATCCCTTGCCCTCCGCCATATCATCATCCAAAGACGTTTCATCAAATACAATTTACCCGCTCTCCATAAAGGATTGCGGGTTTTTTATTGTCCAGTAACGTTCTATAATATCCGCTTGAATCCCACCTTTTTTGTTGGTATAATGTTGGTATAATCGACAGGCATGGAAGGCTGATACCAACAAAAACGATGTTTTCAAGATATCAACCTCTTACGCCTGCTCCTGCCATCGTTTTCAATACCAACAATCGCCGGGAGGTACCAACATGGGGGGACCGACAAATAAGCTGACAGAGCTTTCGTTGAAAAATGTGAAGCCTGGACCGAAAACGAGAAAGATATCGGATGGTGGCGGATTATTCCTTGAGATCAATAAGAACGGTTCTAAATATTGGAGACTGGCCTACCGTTTCGCCGGAAAACAGAAACTCCTGGCCTTTGGCGTGTATCCCGGCGTATCTCTCACCAAGGCGAGGGAAGCAGCGCAAAATGCCAAAAAAGAACTCGCAGCAGGGAAAGACCCCGGCATAGTCAGAAAAATCAGCAAGTCTGTCGGAGACGAAAACAATACCTTTCAATTCGTAGCGCTTGAGTGGCTGGAGAAATTCAAACACCAATGGACAGAGACCCATCTCAAGAGCATATCGGGCAGGCTCAAACTGCATGTGTATCCATGGATCGGCGACCGACCCGTGGGAGAAATCACCGCTCCGGAAATGCTTTCCGTCCTTCGAAGGATCGAGGCACGCGGGCACTTGGAAAATGCTCATAGAGCGATGACCAACTCAGGACAGGTCTTCAGGTACGCTATTGCAACCGGCAGGGCAGAAAGAAATCCCTGTGCTGATTTAAAGGGTGCCATCCCTCCACCATCAGTCAAGCATATGTCCTCGATCACCGATCCAAAAGATGTTGGGGAGTTGATGCGCGCCATCTCAAGATATTCCGGCTACACACTCACCCGTTGCGCCCTGCAATTGACGGCATATGTTTTCCTGCGTAGTGGAGAAATTCGTTTCGCTGAATGGTCGGAGTTTGATTTTGAAAAAAGAGAATGGCGTGTCCCCATGAAAAAAATGAAAGGACTGAGGAAGGATAAGGAGGCCAACCCGAACAATTATCACCTTGTCCCACTGGCTGATCAGGTTATCAAAATCTTGGAAGAGGTCCGTGCCCTGTCAGGTGACGGCAAATATCTGTTCCCTGGTCTTCGCACCTATGACAAGCCTATAAGTGACGCCACACTGACAAATGCCCTTAGGCGTATGGGCTACAGCCAGGAAGAGTTGCACGTTCATGGCTTTCGGGCAATGGCCCGAACCTTGATCAGACAGGAACTCGGCTTTGATGAGGAACCGATAGAAAGACAGCTTGGACATGCGGTTAAAGGCCCATTGGGAGCAGCATACAACAGGGCTGATTTTGTCGAAGAGCGACGGCGGATGATGCAGGTCTGGGCCGATTATCTGGACAAATTGGAAAATAGCTGAAAAAAGAGCTGCTCTCTCCTCCCTTGCTGATTCATGATCTGGCTCTGCATTTTTCTGAACCAATCTTTATCTTTTCGGGTTCTTGGTTTCCAAACCCTTTCGGGGGATAATATTTAAAGTCAACCTTTTCACTAAAATCTCTCATAAAGTCTGAAAATTCCCGGATAGCATTCAGGGCATTGTCTCTGAGAACCATGGCCTCCTCTTCCGGTATCCCTCCGGATTCACTCCAGAGGTCCTTGAATTTGCCATAGGCCATGTCAAACTGTCGAACGATGTTCAACATCTTGATGCCCCAGATTGACTCCAATTCTATGATCTTTACCCGACCTTCTCGAGAAATGGATTTATTCTTGATCCTGAATTTCTGCGCCTTCATTTTTTCCCTCCCGACAATTTTCTTTGAGGAAAGCAAAAAGTTTTTTTCTGTCAACTATTCTTCACTACACTTCACTGAGCTTCACACAGCATCATTTTGGCTCTACAACAAAGGAACAAATAGTTCATTTTGATAATATAATCATATATTAACAAATATTTTCCCTTGCCTCATTATCCAGAGATGGCTATATAATGTCAATAATAATTTATTCCGTTCGATACGATGGAGGTCAAAGGCAGACAACAGACAAAAACCAAACTTTGTGATAAAGCAGCTCCTTCACAGGAACTCCGGATTGGAAGGTAACGTTGCTCCGTTATCAACCATCCGGTTAAAAATCGAGGGACCCGTTGCGAGCACAGTATGGCCAACGCGGTTCTGTTCCCCAGGTACCTTGTACCGCTCTTGAAGCCCCATGATTTTGCGGAAGAGAGTTGAGGAACCACGCCGGTTCCCTGCGTAATGATGTCAGGGAGACTAAATTGCCCTTTTGGGGTACAGGCAACAGACGATAAAAACACCAGCTGAGTCAAACACCTGCATGGAGGGATAGGCTCGCAATGATGCACTATCGGACAAACAACATATCCTGCCAGTTTCCGTGGGTTAGTGGACTTGGTTTACATATGTAAATCAGGCCATAGCCTACCGGGATAATATGATTTAATCCTGCGACTGGCATTTTCCTGTCTCTCTGCCAGGATTCTCATACTTTTCCATCTGTCTTGCCTATCGTATCGCAACGGGGACGTCCGAATGGTTCGGATTTTCCCTGCGGAATCCATTGATTGGAACTAATCATCATGAAGGCCAATCAGAGAATTGTATGGAGAATATTTCGATGGAAGATTCAGCAAACACCCTCTTGCCGGCAACCGGTTTTGTCCGAATATGGAGTATCATTGGAGACTCTGAAAGTAACCCACCAACACCTGCAATCATTCCGGTCTCCAGGAGCACCTGGTGGGCCGGAGTCAAATCCGGCCGTTTTCCTTCACCGATAAAACTCGGGCCGCGCATTACGGCCTGGCGGGTCGAGGATATTCGTAGACTGATATCTGATAGCAACTCGTTCCAGAATAATTCAGGGACGGATACCGAGAGTTACGCCGATGGAATGGATAAAAGTCATGTGTAATATCCTCGACCATAGAAAAATGAAAATGATCCGTGGTAGGCCGGATGGAGACGCCCTCGTCCTGCTCTGGCTCCTGATGCTCACCGAGGCTGGCAAATGCAACCGCGGTGGCTACCTGATGGTATCGGACGACTACCCGTATACCGAGGAGACGCTGAATATACAGACGGGGATTTCTCTGCCCACAGTCCGCCTCGGACTCGATGCCTTTGCTAAACTGGGCATGATCGACAGGAAGGATGGAGCGATTTTCATCAAGAACTGGAGGAAGTATCAGAGCGAAGACAAACTGGAGGCACGTCGGGAAAAAGAGAGGCTCCGGCAGCAGCGGCATCGGGCTAAGGAGAGGGAGAAAATAAACGCCCTGACGCCACCGGATCCGGTGTCACGTGACAGCGAAACGTTACTGTCACGTGACGTCACGCTTGAGAACAGACAAGACAAGAGTAGAGAAGAAAAGACAACAACAGAACAAGCGCTGTCGTTGTTGGAGGGAACTACTTTTGCGAAGATCTCCAGACGGGATCTGGAGAGTCTTGAAAAGCGACACGGTTCTGACCTGCTTCTGCAGTTTGCCGATGTTGCCGCCGAGATGTGGAGACGTGACCACGCAGACCGGCATAATCCCGGAGGGTACCTCCACTCTCTATGTTGTTCTCTGGCAGTCCCTGATTGGTATGTCTCCTTTGAAGAACGCCTAAAAACGAGTCGTGATCGACAACAGCCGCTAAAAGCAAAGAAAGCAAGGGAAGAGGAGGTATCCCATAATGAAGCGCAAAAAATAGCCGCCATGGAAGGTTTATGGGCATCGTTATCCGATGAGGCACGTAAGGGATACCTGGAGAAGGCCACTGCCGATCTGCGGGAAAAAAACATCCCGGTCTCACCTGAGGTGAACGAGCTTGTGGCCAAATCGAATGCCTGGGATGAAGCTCAGGCTCGCAGTCATGATTCAGCCTTGTGAAAAAGGAATCTGTGCGGAAGAGCCGCGCACAGATTCTCGCGCTTGCGCGCGAGGGCGGAAATTGAGGGCGCCGGCCCTGTCGCTGAGACCGCCTCCATTGCTGAGCGGTCCCTGCAGACAGCGGCCGGGCTCTCCGCGCCCTGAAATTTCCGCGCTGTGTCAGCCTGCGCCGACACAGCGCGGAACCAAAACAATCACTGCATTGTCGCGCCTGGCGCGACAAGAGAAGGAGGACGAGGTTATGGGTAGAGAAGACGAGACATTTGATGCGCGGGTGGAGGTCACCCGGATCCGCTTGCGGCGCATAGAAGCAAGGAGAAAGCTCTTTCGCAAAAGCCGTCTTGATCGGTACCGGGTCGAACTGCTGGCCATGAAGCAGGCTGGTGCCTCCTGCGCCGATCTTGCCGAGTGGCTGCGGGTCAGCCACCGCTGCAAGATCCACCGCAGCACCATTGACCGCTACCTGAAAAAGCTTCCGGAGTTGAATGAGGCAGAACAAAAGACAATCCAACCATGAGGTGAAAACATGCCGAGATTTCGTTCAGCAAAGGCCCAGGCCGAGCATGCCGTATCCCGAAAGGTCTCCCTGGGACAGGGGCGGCATGATCATCAGAACGACGGCCGCATCCACAGTGTCGGTACGGCGCGGGGATATGAACAGGCTCTGAAAGGGTTTGCCGAATACCTTCAGACTCGACATCTGGGTGATCTTGGCAGTGTAACAGCCAAAGAGGCCCAGCAATATCTTGCTGACCGGGCCTCGATGGTCGCTCAGAAGACCCTTGATCTTGACCGCCAGGCCATTCAAATGCATCTGACAATTCAGCTTGAGGTCGTGAAGAGCGAGAAGGGAACTATCCTTTCCACCCGGAGCTATACTCCCGCCCAAGTCGAGCGGATCGCCTCGGCTCAGACTGAGCGCAACAGTCTGGCGACCCAGATAGCTTATTCTGCCGGCCTGAGAGCGCATGAGTTGCTGACGCTCCGACTGGCAGGTGAACGCCAGGCCTCGACGCATCGGGAGTGGAGCGGGGATCGTTTTTCAGGCAGGTCGGGCGAGCGTTATACGGTAGAGGGAAAAGGTGGTCTGGTACGTGAGGTCTTGTTGTCGAAAGATCTTTCTGCCCGTCTGGAAGCAACACGTCTTGCAGAGCCACGGCAGGTTACGGATAGGGGAGTGATCTACACGCAACGATATGATATCAACGGCGGGAGAGTATGGAGCCAGAGTTTTTCTGCTGCAAGTAAACGGGAGCTTGGCTTTTCCAATGGAGCCCATGGGCTCCGGCATAGCTATGCCCAGGAGCGGATGCAAGAACTGCAGCGCAGCGGCATGCGCTATGACGGCGCCAAAAGAACGGTCGCCCAGGAGGTTGGCCATTTTGACAAAGAAACCACGGAGGCTTATCTCCGATGAACATCATGAAAATAGTCAGAAGACTTATCATCACAATCTGTTTTTCTGCCGTTATCTGGCTGGCTTTCTGGGTAGTACCTACCTTGGGTATTTTCCGTTCGGCACCGTCCGATCCGCCTCTTCCCCAAAATGGATATGCATTGGTCTTTTTCAAGGAGAGAAAAGTCGCGGATTCACTCCCATTGACTATGGTGGAAACAGGCTGGTCGGCTGTCATAGAAGGATGGCCTTTTATCCTGATCGGTATTTTAGTCGGTTTCCCTTTGGGTGAACTTGCCAGACGCACCTTTGCCATCGATGAGGCCTCGAAAGAAGCTATCCAAAAAAGCGAGCACCTGGTCATTAAGGCAACTGTCGAAAAGCTCAAAGGTGAAGCCATGAAGAGAGAGGTCGAGGATCTTTTTTACGAACTACCGAGATTGAAGAATGAACTGGCAGAGGCGCAGAAAAAAATATTCCAAAAGAACATGGCTGCCCATGAGAAGTCTCAACGCTATGAAGAACTTCGGCGAAAAAATGAATCCTGCTAGAAAGAGTTGATCAAAGCCAGAGCAAAAAACAGGAGATTGGCAGAAAAGGCCGATCGTCGGACAGGAAAATCGGTTGACGCCGAAAAATGGTTGGAATAATATAGAAAGATATAACAGCGTACCGTGACGCTTTGTCTTTAATGACACACGGATCGGCCCCCCAGAGCCGGCCCTTATGGCAAATCTGATTCTATCTGGCCTGCACACATGTTGCAGAGGATAGCAGCGGAGAACAGTCCCACGCTGAACAATTTGGGGGCGAATCGGGAAGGTGACTTCTCGCGGTGGCAAAAGCCATCGGCCTCGGCAGCAAAAGCTGACCGTTTGGCAATCTAACGCGGCGCGGGTCCGGATAGTACTGAGTCAGCAGATCGTTTTTTTACGAAAAAAACGATGCTTCGTCAAAGTGATACCCACAAAAGGTACAATTTCTTCTACAACGACTATCTACCATCGATAGTTCATCCTGAAAAATTTATATCTGATTTTCAAGTCAACA